>DCIG01000022.1 GCA_002315855.1 Lentisphaeria bacterium UBA1732
CGAATTTTTCCAAAGTTGCGTCGAAATATTTCGACATGAATGACACCAGTTCCTCGGTGGATGTGATTCCGGTGTTTTTGAGGACGCTGCCGATCATTTGCACGGAATTGGTAAATTTGCCGTTGGCAATGGCAAGCATCGCATCGGGAAAGGCGACCGCTGCCCCGTTTCGGGTAAATACGCGGCACGGTTTGAAATTTTCCATGCTGATCGCGCGGAGACTCCCCGCAGCCGGAACGCTCAATACGATCCGGTGCGAGAGATAAACCCCTGCCAGCCCGGAATCGGCAATAAGAAGGGCGCCGAATCTCAATCTATTCATTTTCAGCCTCCGCATTCATTCTTTCTTGCATTTCCAGTTGCTCCAATTGTTTTTGAACTTCATAGTCCATCCGTTTGGTGATCGCGTGAAGTCTTTCCAGGTATATTTGAACTTCCTCGTCCGCACGGGGAGATTCCAAAAAGCAATCGTCTAATTCGGCCGGAAAGATCACATCTTTGCTGTCCGTTACAAACTGCCAGTCCCGCGCCAGAATACGGAGCGCGCGCGCCAGAGCACGGAGTGCTGCAACGGCATTGAAACGGTCGCGGCCGTCGCCGACCGTTGATGCCGTCAGCCACTTTTCTCCGGCTTGGCAGAATTTTTCGTCCGCCAACTGCAGCCGGTAATAAAGATCAAAGAGCATTTCCCGGCGGATCACCGTGTTTTCCCGATCTGTTTTCATCGTTTTATCCTTCTTTTGGTCTTTCATTCGCTTAATATATCAAGGCTGGTGTGTCAAATGGTGGCACGGCAAATCATTTGTTGGCTTTCCTTGAAGATTTCTTTCGATGTTTCGCCTCGAGTGACTGTGCGGCAATCAAGACTTCTTCACGAAGGAATTCCGGCTCAAGCAACTGCACTTTGCCGCCTTGCGCAAGGATCCACGGGATCAACTCCTCTTTCGCGACATTATTCATCAAAACAAGCAGCGAGCTATCCGTCTGCGTTTCGATCTTTGCCCCCCGGAGCATCTGCCGATCGCAAATATCGTCGGCGATGCTGTTGTCGCACTGCAGCTTTACTTGCGGAATCTTTTCTCCGCCCAAGAGCCCTTTTTCGTGCGTTTCCTCCAGAAGCTTCCGGTCCATCTCAAAAACGTAGGCGATGCGCGTTGCCTGCACGATGCGCGAAACTGCGTAAAGACACCTCGTTTTCGTATGGGCGAGATACCCTTTAATGTACCACGCACCGCGATAAAAGGCGAGGATGTGCGGTTCGATCTCAATGCCGGAATCGGCTTCTTTGTTACGGCATACGATGCGCAGCAGCATTTTCTGCCGCCACGCATCGAAAACCGTCTGAAAGATTGCGGGATCGACCTCGCATTCCAGCGCCGACGCACAAAACATCCCGTCCAAAGTGGCATTTCCCAGCAGTTCGGCGTTGTTGGACGCCAGCGTCTGCGCGACGGAATTTTCGACTTGCTGTTTTAGCGGCTCCGGGAGCAGATCTTTTGCCAGATTGGTGCCAATCAGCATCATCCCGATGAAATCCTCCTCCAGAACCGGCGTTTGAAATTCCCATTCGGGGTCGCGCAAAAAATATCCGCGATGATACGGATCATACTCGATCGGCGCCTTGTGGACATTGATCAAAGTCTGAATATCGCGGGCGATTGTCCGGCGACTGCAGCCGAAAGGCTCGCCGTCTTCCCCTTCGCGCGCCTGTAACTTTATCGCGAAACTCTCGGCATTGGGGTAATTACCTTTTTTGATTTCGGCGATCAGTCGCAGTTTGCGCATCAATGCTTCGCTCGGTTTATCCATGCAAGACCTTCCTTTGTTGCCAACGTGCCCAGAACATTCTGAAAAGAAGTATAAGAAGTATCGTCATTCCCAGTCAACCGGCTCCAGTTTGGTTAATTTTTTGAGCTTCTCAAGATTGTCTTTGTCATGTTGATCCATATTTTCGATAGCGAAAATATCAATGTGTAATTTTTTTCCACGATTGGATTCAATCATAAACATTGAATATTTTCCATCCAGCTTGTATTTGATGGCATTCACCTTAATAAAGCCATCATCTACGTCTTCAACAAAATAAGCAAATCGTTCAGAATGGGTTTGTTCAAGATCGTCCCATCTGCGCCACGCGGCCTTGACGCGCTTGCACGCATGTTTGATCTCGCTGAAAATGGCGGGGATGATCTCCGACTTGAAAATACTGCATGTCTGCATAAAAGCCTCCGTCAGTCCATGATTTTGCCGTCATCGGCGTCGTCATCATCTTCAACAAATTCGCCGTAGTTGTCGAAAAAACTGTCGATCCGGAACCAGAATTCGTCGACAAACGTAATCTTGCACGCCTCTTTGCGTTTGAGATTGTCCGCCTTACCTGCGGGATCGTCGGCGAATTCGTTGTGAGCCTCCCACTCTGCTTTCAGTTTCTTCCACTCTATTTCCGGATAGGCGATGACTTCGACCTTGACGTAATCGAAAAGCGCACCGTCTTTTTCGACCAGCGCCTGCGAAATTTTCCGCTCGTCGACCCCGAAGAATTTTTCACCTTCCTTGCGAGCGAAGTCGGTCTCTTCCCAAATACGCTTCTGAATGAAGACACTTTCAAGCGAAACTCCGTCGAAGTGCGTATCGGGGTTGACTTCGGGATCGAACGTGTTGACGACAGTCGCCGTTTCCTGCGTGTAACCCCAACCACCGTCAAAGCAGAGTTCATCGGCGTGCTTCGGGAAGTGGACTTTCAAGATCTCGCGCGGTGCGGGGTAATCCGCCGGCAGCCGGTAGGGATTGTACGCGCCGCCGTCACCGGGGGCAAACGGCATGTCCGGTACGGACGCCACGATCGTCGCCGTACTCGTTTGAAGCCACGTCTTGTACTTCTCGATCTCCATTTTGAAAGTGGCGACCACCAATCCGAAAACCGCCGTATCGTCGAGATAACCGGCGACCGGGACGAAATCGGGGATCAGATCGAGGGGGTTGATCAAGTAGAGCATCGCGAAACCGACGGCGGCGATGAATTTCCACGGGACGTCGCGGTAAGCGCCCGACTTGTAGTCCTTCAGCAACTGCCACAACAATTTGAATTCCTCGAAAAAGCCGCCGAGATGGTTCGCTTTGTCGTATGCCTGCTTTTCCTTACCCATCGTCTCGTCGAGTTTTTCCTGCGTGAAGTTGTCGCTTCCCTTGTGGAATACCTGATTGATTTTATCGTTGTCCAAGATCATAAGTGCTCTTCCTTTCAGTTGAAAAATGCCAGTTTGACCAGAGCGACGACGCCGATCGCCACTGTGATCTCAAGGATAACGAGATAGACCGCAAGCGCTATGCCATAGGGCTTCACCGCCTGTAGCTTTTGTCGGAGCCCGTTCTCTACTGTTTGAATGGGGTGTCGAAGAAAATTCCACATATAAAACCTCCTGTCGTTGCCATAATATATTTTACATACCATGACAAAGCATGACATCCTGCATCTTGCAGTCCAAAAGAGAGAAAAATGCCGACAGAGAACTGTCGGCAAAAGGATGATTCTTTCTAAGGCGTTTACTACGATTATTGGAGCCGTGTCTTTAACTTGCAGTTACTTATGGTAACTCTTGTACCCAGGTACGTTTTTTTTTCTCCAACGTTCTATGCTAAGTCTGTTTATGTGAGCAAGTTTGCAACAATAATCGGATACATCTAAAGGACTTTTTGTAGGACTTTCATTTGCATTTTTTGCCATGCAAACGGCACAAAAAGCTTTATCCTCGCATGTATTGCATTTAATGAAATCTTTTTTAGTTAGAGACCGAATATATTTAAATTTTTCGGCATTTTGCCAAATATTTATCAAAGAATTGTTTTTTAGATTACCGCAGTTGTAATCTGCCCAACTGGGACAAGGACACACGTTTCCTTCGGCATCAATCGAGCAACATGTTATACCAACTCCACACCATTTCCCATGCTCGTCATTAAAAAGTTTTTTACACTGATCTTCGTAATCATCTGCCGAAATAACTTTTTTAAATACCTCGTTTTGCTCAAGTAAATTATCCACAATTGTTGAAATGTCGGCTAAGTCAATTCTGTTTTCCAAATTATCAGTGCTTCGGTCGGATCGCGCAATGATACAATCATCTGTTTTTACTAAAATATTGAGATTTTTTGCCCACTTAATTAATTCGAGATAATCCATCTGATTTGTTTTCATCAAAGGGCAATTGATTTGAACAGGAATATTATTATCTCGTAATCTCAATATCCCCTCTATTGTTTTTTTACACGATCCCGGTAGTTGTGTAATATAATCATGATGAGCTTCGTTCAGGCTATATAAAGATGGAATAATGGTAACGCGACTATTTTTAAAAAGCTCAATATGTTCATCTGTTAGCAACGTTAAATTAGTTAAAATAGTTATATTTACATTGATTTTTTTTACTGCAATTATAAAATCTCTGAAATTAGGATGCAACATCGGTTCTCCTCCAGAAATTCCTAGCGATACGATACCTAATTGACCTAATTCATCAAGTGTTTTGTAGAAAATAGATTCATCAATGGTGTGGATTTTGAACCCATGTGGAATATAGCAATGAATGCATCTTTCGTTGCATTTATTTGTTATTTCTATTTGACATTTGAATAATTTTGGCTTTTGAGCGAACAAATTTTCTAAATATTCTTGAGTGCTGAAACGATTGCCTGTTTTGTCATAGGACAGCGATTTTAATGCTTCAGTTTGAGATACGGAGTAATCAAAATTGTCTTTTTTCTGCAAACATTCTTCATAGGATTTCCCGCTATGCAAAAAACCTTCATTGACTAAATCGTCGAAAAAGTTTTGCAGGTCTTCTTCTATTTCTTGGATTGAGACATCAGAAAATAAAAATATCAGTTTCTTAGAAATATCCTTGATGGACACTGGCGAATAATCAAGATTTGACAAAAAGACAGCACCTATATCATCAACAACCCTATCGACATCAAAGGGAAGTCTCTGGTAAATTAAATAACCAATATTATCAAGTTGTCTAAAAATCGTATGAAATTTCAGTTTGTAAAACATATTGTTATCCCAAGTGTTGATTGTGTATCAAAATATCTCAAAGCTAGTGAATGTTCAGTTTATCGGATATCCCTGCACGTATCAGAAAATAGTTATTAAATTCAAATATCTGAAACATTTTTAAAAATAGGTTCTGCCATTAAGAATGGCAGAACCCGGATGGTCGCTTGTCGTTTATGTACGCTACTCTATATGGGAATAGCCTAATAAACAGCAAGGATCATCAATAGTGGCAACTGTAGTTGCTGCACTTTGTTGCGCACCCCGCTGCATATGCGCCAATGGAATCATTTTGAGCGAGAATTGCAGGTTTCTTGTACGACATTTTTTCACCCCCTTTCCGCTTTTGCGTTTCTGCACTATTGTTCGCCCATCGGACAATAGTGATCAAAGGTGTTTTTTGTGGGGGGGGCGCAGGGCAAAAAAAAGCCGAACGCTCCCTAACACTACACTCTGAGGTCCGACCAAGAACCTGCTATCATCATATTAGAGAACGCCCGGCAAGATGTGAGGACACAATCCTACCGGATACATTTCACCTAGGATGATAGCAAAAAATCTTAAACTTGGTCGGTTTCAGAGTGTATTTGCTGAAATATATCGGTTTTCAAACAGCCGATGAGTTCAACTTTTATATGAGCAGAACCCACCTTGCGTTAAAATACATCTCTCATTTATAAAAAGCAAGCGAAAAATCCTTCATACTGAAAGATTCGTTAAAATTTCATCATCACGTGAACGGAGCAGCGTTCATTAGTGTGCTTCTCTCATTAGAATCCAGTCTAAAACAGTCTGCAGTTTTCGATCGTTCATATGTTCGAGTGCAGAGATGATTTGCTGACGGATAGTTGGTGTATCCGACATTGAAGTCACTTTTTTGCCAATTCCCAATACCGGCAGGACATCAACCGCTTGAATTTTGTTTTCCATGGCGACGTGGGTATAACGTGCGGTCATATCTACTGTAGTGTGACCGACGAGATCACGGACGACCAAGGGATTGACTCCGCTGTTGATGAGTAAACTCACGTACGAGTGCCGGAAAGAGTGAAAACCTAGACGCGAGACTTGACGCAAACGATGCATCTCTCCTGGGACGTTGGGTGTCAATCCAGCCGCTTCCAAAAGTTTCTTTGTATCCCGTGAGATCCCGCCAGGATTCTTTTTATATCTTTCTGCCACACGAGGAAGCACGTAAACATCATCCTTGTCAAGCGACATCAACGCTTCGAACAAGATGTCGTTGATCGGAATTTCCACTTGTTTACGGCTGCTTTGCGCCGTCTTATGAGGAATGAAGCGGATGAGACGGTTCTGCAAATCGACCGATTCCCATTTCATCAGGCAAAGGTCGCCGCAACGCGCTCCAGTATAAAGCGCCAGTTTGTAGAGGACGATCATCTCCTCTTTGTGGAGGATGAAGTAATCGTCGGCGATCAATGTTTTCCATATTTTCTGCAAGTCTTCAATCGAAAACGCCTCTCGGTTTTCGGAAACGGCGTGTTTCTTTTTGAACCCGGCGAAGGGATTCACGTCCTTGTTGAGCAACCGGAAAACACTACGTAGAATATCGATGGAGGCATTGTAAGTCTTTGCCGCGATACCGCGTGACCAGTTCTCGCTGAGAAACGCCGTAGCGTCGTCCTCGGTGAAGTCGCCGACTTTCTTGATCTGACGTCGCTGAGCAAAGGCGATCAGCCGGTTTATGACACAATGATAGTTCTTTTTATGGTGCTTCGATACCTCGGGAGCGTCGGGATGATCCCAGAAAGCGGTTTCGATCTCGGTGATCGGGACTACGCTCCGGTGTATCAATCCTTTGACTTCGGCGACCTCGCGAAGGACGTCGGCCTTGCGCGTCAACGAGGAAATGGTCGTTGTTTCTTTTGACCAAAGCGCCACCACCTTCTCTGCCGTCGGAAGATTGGTCACTTTCGCCCCGGTTTCGGAACGAATAACCCGCATCCGACATTTTCCCGCCGGATCGCGGTATCTCCAATGAAAAAACTTCCCTCGTTTGCAGATGCTTCCATAATAATTTTTCATGTGCACTACGACGTGCAATGCGAAAGTCGATGTGCAAACCGTGCGCAAAAACGACAATTTGAGCTCAATTTGAGCTGCTCATAACCTGAAGGCCAATGGTTCGATTCCATTCCCCGCTACCAAATATCCAACGCCGGGTTCAAAAGAGCCCGGCGTTTTTTCTTTGCCGTTCCGGCAAAAATCGCCGTTCTCTTTTTCATCGCCGTAGCAAAAGCGGTGGCTTTTGCCGGCGATTGCCTGTCGCTTCGCTCCACGCTCTCGGCTCCGCCTCGTCCATTCCCCGCTACCAAATATCCAACGCCGGGGTCAAAAAAGCCCGGCGTTTTTTCTTTGCCCTTCGCCTCAAAATCGCACTTTCCCCACTGATTTGAAAAACGGTGTACTTGGACAAGCATCTGATGGAAACTCGTGAAAATTCTCTGAAAAACAAAAAATCCCGGCTGCCGAAACAACCGGGATCTTGGCATGGCGATCTGCCCCATCAAATTAGACGATCCATCACCAATCGACCCACGTCATCTCCTGCTCCGCTTCCCAGAATGTCTTACCATCCCAAATTGGTGATGCAAGGAAAAGTTTCAAATTCCCTGCTTGATTAATGGATTTTGAGCGATTTTACCTCTCGCAATCTGCATCAGGGAAGCGTTCGCTATATACCTCGTCCGAAAGTTGTCCAATGGCAAACTCGATGATTGGACAAATGCAATATTTTTTGCATTCCTCCGGGAAACGATCGGCAGCGCGATTTAGTGCGTCAATAAACGCCCAACTTTGAAGCTTGGCAGAGATCTCTTCAAAGACCTCCGACATCCAGGAAAATTGATCTTCCGTGATGTCGTGATCAAGAAAATCAATTGTTTTCTGCAAATCGCGTGTAAAAAGCAGTATTTCCGCTTTGACTGCGGGCGATGTTTCCCAATAATCCGGCAGTTCGGAAAGACATTTTGCATCTTCCTCTTTTCTTTGAAGAATAATCGCGGCGTATTCGTCCTTCATACTCATTATTTATTTCTCCTATTTTTGAGTACAGAAGCCTGATTTGAGTCCGGAAAAACGGTTGAAATCTTTCCGTATGTCCGGATAATTCCCACGCGGACGCCTTTATATACTCCGTAGACTGCGATGCCATCCGGGACGTGCCGATTTCCTTTCAATCCGGCAACGTGAGTTCCTGCCCGTATGATGTCTCTGTCGGTCCAGTTTTTCGGGAACCACGACTGGCCGATGCCGGATCGTTTCCTTTTGTCGTGATGCCAAGGTACATATCCAATGCGAACACCATTTGGATGTATATCAAGATATGCAAAGTCATTGCTCTTTCAGATAGCGTTTCAGCAGGAATGCGCAGAAATACGGGAATGTGGTAATCGTTTCCGTTTTCCCGATATTGGCATGCGCGAACTTGATCCCGTGCTTGATCGCCGGGTAATGATCGGAGGAAATCAGATTGCGCAGGGATCTTGAAACGGTATTGCCTGCCTTGACTTCCACAGGCAGCAGTTCTTCCGCTGTCCGGACAAAGAAATCCTCTTCGAGCGTTCCGTCTTCGCGCCGGTAGTAATAAAGTTCATAACCGGACTTTGAAAGCGCTTCCCCGACAAAATTCTCATAAAGTGCCCCTTTGTAGATTCCGAGGTTCTTGTTTTTGCGCAGGTCGTTTCCCGCTTCCTCATCCAGCATGGCGATCAGAAGTCCTGTATCGGCAAGGTACAGTTTGTACTTTGTCTCATCATAATTCCCCGTCAGCGGAAGTTCCGGAAAGTTCAGACAATGACACATGGAAATGACTCCGGCATCCAGCAGCCATTCCACGCAACCGAAGTACTCCCGGCTTCTTGCCCCTTTCGCCACCTGCGAAAACTGAAATTTCTTGTTTTCTTTGGCAAGCTGGGGAGCAATGTGGTCAAATACCGCCATAATACGGGTTTGTTCGATGCCGTCGGCATATTTCCGGATATCCCCGCGATAGTCCAGAAGAAGCTGCTTTTGGATCGTCAACGTGCGTTCAAAGGTCTTGCTTTTGACAAATTCTTTGAGGACGGCAGGCATCCCGCCCAGCAGGATGTAGTCCATAAAGAGCGAGGAATACTTTGCCATTTCCGCACTGGAAAAAGGTTTGAGCGACTGCATGTGCTGGAGCATATCTTCGGCAATCTCCTCCGGATACCCCATCGCCCAGAGAAACTCTTCAAAGTCGAAAGAGCGCATATCATAATCCGTTTTGTATCCAACGCTATGCGATTCCACCTGTTTATCGTGAATTCCCAACAGAGACCCGCTGCAGATCACATCGAAACGACCGTCCTGCTTGAAGAATTTGAGCGTAGTTGCGATATCCGGAAAGGCTTGTATTTCATCAAAGAAAATAAGCGTTTCCCCCGGCACGAAGCGGAAATCCGGATTGATGCGGGAGATCAGCTTGATGACGCTTTCGACCTTGTACCCCTCCTCGATGACGGACTGATACTGCGGTTCCTCCACCAAATTAAGTTCAACGACATGCTGATAACAGGATGAGGCGAAATGACGGATCGCTTCGGTTTTTCCGACCTGTCGCGCGCCCCGGACAATCAAAGGCAGGCGGTCGGCATCCGAACGCCATTTTTGCAGAAAAGCATCGACTTTTCGTTTAAAATACATGTATTTATCTCCAAATTGTTCTACGCCAAGAGATAATATACGGTATGAAAGGCGTATTTTCAACTCAAAATCACAAAATTCAGAACTTTTGGCGGGTTTCTGTCACAAAATTCTGTAGTTTTTGCTTTGTTTTATCACGGAATTTTGACGCATTGCGATAAAGGACGCCGTCCCTCTTGGTCTCTCGCAAAAAAAGGGGTAACGATTCGTTACACTCTTGGACAAACATCCGATGGAACCCCGTAAAAATTCTCTGAAAAACAAAAAATCCCGGCTGCCGAAACAACCGGGATCTTGGCATGGCGATCTGCCCCATCAAATTAGACGATCCATCACCAATCGACCCACGTCATCTCCTGCTCCGCTTCCCAGAATGTCTTACCATCCCAAATTGGAGATGCAAGAAATTTTTTCAGACATTCTTCTGGAGATTTCCCAGCAAACGATGCTACTGGAATTTCGTCCTCATCGTGTTTCCCCGACCAAATGTAAATATCCCAAGCATATTGAGATTCTTCAGATATCGGTGAAATTGGATTAAAACAGTACCTCTTCCCTCGAAAAAGAACCGCAGTATCCTGATATGTGATGCTATCCAAAAATTCATTCACATTTCCGCCTTCCATCTCAATATACCTCCAAAGAATTTTTTGTATTTTTCATATTCGGCATCTGTCAAAAGACGTTTGATGCGATAAACTTCCTGACGAACTACTTTTCGCATTCTCGGAGAAGTCGACGGACTGTAAATAATGGCAGGTCAATCAGGGTATATCCGTCAGGATTGCTTTCGGCATCTGCAACGGTTTGCCGGAAATATTTTCCCATGGAAATCCGGACAGCCAGCGATGGACGGAATTTTCTACAGTAGAATTTCAGGCTTTTTGCCTGACGATTCTGCTCTGCTTTTACCTCAAGAGGAATGATGTTTTCCTGCCATTCCATGAGAAAATCAACTTCGCAAGTAGGCGATTTTGCCGCCCAGTAGTAGGGAACCGTATCGAACTCTGCAACAATCTGCTGCAGGACGTATTGTTCGGCCAATGCTCCCTTGAACTCCCGGAAGACCGCATTCCCTTCCAAAATTGTATGTGCGCTCAAATTGGACTTGGCTACAAGCAACCCGATATCCAGAAAGAATGCCTTAAACGCATCTTCCCGATAGGCATTCAAAGGGAATGATGGTTTTGACACGTTATGAACCTGATAAATCATTCCCGCCGCCAGGAGCCATTGCATAGGGTCCTCAAGATCTCTGGAACGCAGCGTTTTTTTGACGTCAGCGTAGATGAACTTCTTGTTCTCTTTTGCCAACTGGTTCGGAATGGAATCCCAGATCATCCGGATTTTGGCTGCCACGGCTTTGGATGCGTGTTTTTCAAAGTCATCCGAGTAATCGGCAAGAAGCTGGTTCTGAATCTGACGTGCCTGCTGGAAATCGTGATCCTCGGCAAAGGATGCTACCACTTCCGGCATTCCTCCGATAAAATAATAGGTTTTCAGGAGATCGGCAATTTTATCATGAAATGTTCCCAGCATATCCCAGTCGCCCGTGGCGATCAATGCAGCCAACTGTTCATGACCGGTGGCATTGAGAAATTCGACGAACGTCATGGGATACAGATAAAGCCGGTTGACCTTGCCGACGGGAAATCCGGTTCCCTGGTGTTCCGCAATGCCCAACAGCGACCCTGCGGCGGCAATCGCATATTCCGGCGCGTCTTCGCAAAAGTATTTCAGCGCAGTCAAGGCCGCCGGACAGGTCTGAATTTCATCGAAAATAATCAGCGTGTCCTCCGGAGTAATCTTGAATCCGACCTCCAACTGCAATGCGGAGAGCAACCGGGAAACATCATAATCTTTGGAAAAAACCTCGTGCATAACAGGATTCTTGTCGAATCGGATGCTTGCGATCTTCTTGAAATAACGCTTGCCGAATTCATTGAGGAGCCAGGTTTTTCCGACTTGCCTTGCTCCAAGGAGCAGCAAGGGTTTCCGATGCGGGCTCTTTTTCCAAGCCAGCAACTTATCCATTGCGAAGCGTTCCATAAGTTTGTCTCCTGGTTTTATTTACGGGGTAATATAGCATAGCTTCCGGAATAAAACAAGCTGAAAATCACAAAATCCCACGTTTTTGCGACGACTTTTGACAGAATAATCCACGTTTTTGCGACGACTTTTGTTGCAAATCACCACGTTTTTAGCAACCGGAATGTCCTCTTTTGAGTTTGACAAACCTTCAAAAGCGTCTATATTATCTTTGGTTGACGGTGATTGTAGCCTGCCGTTCGGTGGCGTGCCGCCGTCCAACTGCCCCCGCGAGCGGTGTAAGCGGGGGGCTTTGGTTTATCTATACGTTTTCTTTTGTCGTGATGTCATGCAACAGGACTTTCAAAATCTCTCACCAAGGAGTATATTAACTTCATCAACGAAGAATGGTCGAAAAATGAGCAATTATTTCAGCTGCAGAAACTGCCGAACGGAAATAGGCCCTTATTTCAAAATCATTATTTTTACAGGAGCTCCCCAAAATGAGATTGTTCCATAAGACAAATAATTGCTTTTTCTTGCTTGGTTTGCTGTTGATGCCGTTCGTTTTGGTAGTGTCTGCAAATGCCGGAAACCCGGAAACGAATCTTTTCGTCAGGCAAACCGACCTGCAACACCTTCCGGTCGTCTCTTTTTCCGGAGCGGTGACCCGGGTCTCCGTTATCCCGGATCCTCAGAGAAATGATTATGACGATTGTCTCTACGCAGTTGAATTTGCCGTTTCCCCATCAAAAGACTTCATAAAACCGGCACAAATCATACTTGTGGCCCCCATCATGAAAAACAAACAGCTGATCCCCGGAAACATTCTCAAGCCGGATCAGAAACTGACTGTGACGGCTGTCGAGTACGACAAACTCCCCGAGTACATGAAGCAGATCCAGCTGTCGGACAGCATCGAGAATTTCGAGGCTCCGATGTACTATGTGCTGGACTTTGCGGAAAGTTCCGGTCTGCCAAAAACAGACGTTCGTTCCGGAACGGTGCCGAAAATCATTGATTTGCCTGCACCCCTCACCCCTTCGGAAGCCGATCCCGCCGCGGCGGCTGCACGAAAGGAAAGGATCCAAAATGAACTTGCCCGCATTGACGGGCTTCTGAAGGAACATGGAGGTTCCTTCCGCTCTTGGCAGAAGGAGTATTATCCAACCATTCAAAAAATTGCGGCGTGGAACAAAGAGAAAAGGGCGGAGTGGATCAATGGCGCTTTTTTCGCCACGCCATCGTGTTTTTGGGCGGTGCGTGATGAGGGAAAACCGTTTGTCCGGGCGTTGTTGCCCTATCGGGATTATCTGCGGAAAAACAACATCGACCTGATCCTGCTGCGAGTGCCTTCAAAGGGGGAATTGTCCGCTGCAGTATTTCTTTCCACGGAAAAATACACGGAGAATCCGTTCTGGATGGAGGTGTACAAAACCTGTTTGGAAAATGATATTGAGGTCGTGGATCCGCTGCCCGAGATGTGGGCGCGTTACAATGAATTCTTTTTGAGCTATTTTTACCATGTCCCGCGGAAATCCCATCCGTTTACCGGGACATCCGTTATCGTTTCGGATGTTTTGTCCTCGGTGCTGAAACGATATCACTACCGGGGGGATACGGACCAGTTTGTTCTGGCGGAAGGCGGATACAGAGCGGCAGGAAATGAGAACCGTTATTGTTTCCCTGCCGGAAACCCGAAATATGATCCCGGAAAAATCATGCGATTCCCTGTGGTTTTGTGCAAAGCAACAAATCTGCCATTTCCTGCAAATGCAAAGATTGCCTCACCTTTCCTTTTTTGCAGCAATTCATTCGGAGTATATCCGGATAAGGAGCAGGGAGCGTCCATTCCTCATTACACCGCCCAAAAAACAGGAGTCATCCCGGCATGGTTTTATCAGAACGGGATCGGACTGAGCATATTGAGGCATTGTGTTGCAAAACCGCAGATCCTGCAGGGAAGAAAAACGCTTATCCTGATTATGTACCCGAATATGTGGTATGAGTCCGCCCCTGTTTTCCCGGAAGCGATCCGGATGAATGTGCGGCAGCTTGTGCAGGTGGAAGAGCTTGAGCCGCGACAGATCCAGAAAATGGTTTCCGTAAAAGGGTGTCAGAAGGAGACCGCCGGGAAACTTATCAACGGCGACCGCGCATTATCGTTGAACCATTATGGTCCCGATTCCGAATTTCAGTTCTCCATTGACGAAAACAAAGAAAAAGATCATTCTGCGCACGTGGTCCGGATCATTTTTCAATCGCATGGACATCTGATCGTCCAGACGAACAATATTCCCATAGAGATCTCTGTGGAAAAAACGAAACAGACTTCCCTCGATCTCTTCTTTCCGGCGGAATGCAAAAAGTTCGACTTCTCTCTGCGACGCCCAGAAAGGATTCCGCTGATCATATCATCGATTGAGATCTACCGGTGTAAATAAAGCATCCCCCCGGAAGTCTGACCGTGCGCAAATTGTCCGACAGGGGTGACCAGCCTGACACAGAGAAAAGTTGCCAAAAGGTACTTCAAGTGTCCGAAATACAAAACTTTTTTGAAGGAAATGTTTGATATGAAACACGAAAAATTTAAGCTGAAAAACGGTTCGGAGATAACCGTCCCCATCGCCGAAAACTATCGGGATTGCCTTATCCTGGCGCAAAGCGACCTTTACCGGATCTACGGGCGGAAAATCAGTTTCCCGAAAATCATTCTGAGGGCATTTTTCACTCCCTTTGCCTCTGTAATGTTCTGGTTCCGGCTGTGCGCCCACACTCACGGCATTTTTTACTGGCCGGCCCGAATCATATATAAAATCACCTCTTTCGCGTGCAAAATCGACATTGCCTGCGGCACCAAGATCGGCTACGGTTTCTATATTGCCCACCGGATGGGTACCTTAATCAATAGGAAAACGATTATCGGCAACAACGTCAGCGTGTCCCATTTCGTCAACATCGGAACCACCTTTTCAAGACCGGCAAAAATTGCCGACAACGTCTGGATCGCCCCGATGGTCTGTTTGGTAGAAGACGTTGAAATCGGAGCCAACGCACGAATCGGCGCGGGTGCGGTCGTAACCAAAGATGTCCCGGAACATACTACGGCGGCCGGAGTCCCGGCAAAAGTAATTTCCCAGACAGGCAATTCCGAATGGCATTGCTGGAAATGGGAAAATAAAAAGTAATCTGTCGCTTTCCGCAGAAAGCGCGGAGGCATTTTTCTGTAAGCGGATTGAGATCAGTTCAAAAGCAGGAATTTCTCGTGAAAATCATCAGTATTGTAGGGGCACGTCCCAATTTTATGAAGATCGCGCCGTTCTGCCGGGTCTTGGCGGGACATCCGGAGGTCGAACACGTTCTGGCCCATACCGGACAGCATTATGACGCGAGAATGAGTGATTCGTTTTTCGTCGATCTCGGCATCCTGAAAGACAGCGGACACGCTGTCGCAGGTGACGGGATCCACACCAAAAAGGGGAAAACGACAACATATGAACACTTGCAATTTCCATGAAGTGAGTGTACTGTAAATAAGGATATGTACTCTTGTCCGGGGCGCTAACGAGATTTATACTCCTTTGGCGAACATACCGGGCGTGATTGCGGAGGTGAACGCAAGGGAGAAGCGTTGAAGACGGAACTTCCCAAGGAAACTCAAGTCGGAGTCAACAACATCAAAGGGGCATACCTTTGCATCGTCAAAGAAAAATATTTGCCTGGAGAAAGAAAATCATTGCGATTGAAAATATCGGGGCGGAGGCCCTATCGACAAATCTCTGACGCATGGAGCTTGTTATGTCAAGCCGGTCTTTTTTCGTACCGTCTCTCTATTCGTCAGAAGATGCGGGAATCGCGCTCCCTGATTCCAGGATAACATCCTGACAAAATTCATGCAACGGGTGGCATATGGTCTTTTCAAGTTATCTTTTTCTGTTCTTTTTCCTGCCGGCGGCGCTGCTGGGATATTACGCCGTGCCGCGAAAATGGAAGCATCTCGTCCTGACGCTCTTCAGTTACCTCTTCTACGGCTGGGCGAACCCGTACTTCTGCTTATTGATGCTATTCAACACCACGGTGGACTACACCAACGGGCGGATGATGGAAAAATTTCCGGCGAAAAAGAAACTTTTTGTCACGCTTTCCGTCATCACGGATCTCGCAATCCTCGGCTTTTTCAAGTATTTCAACTTCGGCGTTGAAAATTACAACGCCTTAATGTCCGCCATAGGAGCGGAAAGTTGGCAATACGAAGCTATTTTCCGCATCGTGTTGCCGTTGGGGATCAGTTTCTACACCTTCCAAAGCATGAGTTACGTTATCGACGTCTATCGCGGCGATGCCAAAGTCGTGCGTAATTTCATCGACTATGCCTGCTACGTTTCGATGTTTCCGCAGTTGGTCGCCGGTCCCATCATCCGCTTTCAGGAGGTCGCCGATCAGTTGCAAAACCGGACGCATACGCTTGAAAAATTTACCCGCGGCATCACCTTTTTCATGTTGGGCATGGGTAAAAAGATCCTGCTGGCGAATCCCTGCGGCAAGATCGCCGACACGACTTTTAATGCCGGAGTCGTCGAAACGCTCGACGCCTGGTATGGCGCGGTCGCGTATGCATTTCAAATCTATTTCGATTTTTCCGGATACAGCGACATGGCGATCGGACTTGGTTTGATGCTCGGTTTCGTCTTCGCGAAAAACTTCGATTCGCCCTACAAATCGCTTTCCATCACGGAGTTTTGGCGCAAGTGGCACATCTCGCTTTCCACTTGGCTTAAAGACTATCTTTACATTCCGCTTGGCGGCAACCGCAAAGGCGAAGTGCGCACCTACATCAACCTCGCTTTGGTCATGCTGCTGGGCGGTCTGTGGCACGGCGCCAGCTGGAATTTTCTGATCTGGGGCGGCATTCACGGCGGCTATCTCGCCTTTGAACGCTCCCAAGGGAAGGAAAGCATTTACAGCAAACTCCCGAAATTCTGTCAGTTGGTCATCACCTTTTTCATCGTATTGGTGGCGTGGGTGTTCTTCCGCGCGGATACCCTGCCGGATGCGTGGCGGTATCTCGGGTGCATGTTCGGCTGGGCGGCGAACCCCGGAGCCGGGACCGTGGTCCGCGGACTGATCTACGCACCGTGGTACGTGCTGAACTTCATCCTCGCGGGCGTCGTGATCTGGGGACTGCCCCAAAGTTGGGATTTTACCCGGACGCTGAACAAAAAGAAGATCGCATGGTGCATTTTCGTCTTCCTGCTTGCTCTGCTGGCGCTGAC
Source organism: Lentisphaeria bacterium UBA1732 (assembly GCA_002315855.1). GTDB lineage: Bacteria > Verrucomicrobiota > Lentisphaeria > Victivallales > UBA1829 > UBA1732. The sequence goes on from DCIG01000022.1 coordinate 17,041, forward strand.
GACCCAGAGTTACAACCCCTTCATCTATTTTATCTTTTAAGGAGAGAGCATCATGGCTGAAATGAAGAAAAAACTCTCCCGGGAAGAGATCGCCAACATCGAGATCGGTAACACCACGGTCACCCGTGCACAGGCGTGGTTCCTCACGATCTTTTTCCTGCTGTTCATCGGGATCTATCCCTGCGTGCAGTTCTTCTGGCACCAGCCCTTCGGTGAATGGCGGAAGCAGGAGACGGTGCAGAAGACCATCAATGCCTATGAGACCTCCATCGAGGATACTTCGCTCCTGAGGCACATACTGCTGACGCCTGCGCAGCGGTTCCTGACGGGCGTTTTCCATGTCGGGAACGAGAAGGTCATCGTAGGCAAGGATGGATGGCTGTTTTTCTCCGGCGATTACGAGTACCTCGTCAATCCCGGTTTTATGCGCAAGGAGAAACTTCACAAGCGCGCGCTTTCCGGCGTTCAGCCGGACCCGGGAAAGGCGATCCTGGATTTCAACCGCCAGCTGAAGGCGCGCGGTATCCGGCTTATCCTGATGCCGGTCCCGGTGAAGCCGATGATCTATCCAGACAAACTCTCCGGAGCCCCCGGACCGTTGCAGAACGCTTCGTGGTCGGAGTTCAAGACCGCCATGGAGCGGGAGGGCATCACCGTCCTCGACCTTGCTCCCTGTTTTGCGGAGATGAGGCGAGCTGGTCAGGAGCCCTACCTCAAGACTGATACCCATTGGACTCCGGAGGGAATGTTCTCCGCCTCCTGCGTCCTTGCCCGGGCGATCAACGGCGCGGAACCGAAGGCAACGCCCGTTCAAAGCGTCACCGTCACCAATCTCGGCGACATCGCCGCGATGCTGCGTCTGCCGGACTGTGAAAGGTATTTCAAGGCGGAGAAAGTCCGCAACCCGAAGTTCGGCGTGGGGACTTCCCGGCAGTCGGAAGTCCTGCTTTTAGGAGACAGTTTCGCCAATATCTTCTCTCTGGAAGCGATGAAATGGGGCGTTGACAGCGGTCTTGCGGAGGCGCTGGGGTACCAGTTGGGCGCCCCGGTGGACGCCATCGTCCGCAACGATGCGGGAGCCTTTGCCACCCGTCAGTTGCTTGCCGCAGAACTCAAGCGCGGCCGCGACCGGCTGGCGGGAAAGAAGGTCGTGGTTTGGGAGTTTGCCATCCGCGAACTTGTCAACGGCGACTGGAAAATGCTGGATATGCCCATCCCGCAGACAGCTGACGCGCCCAAACCGGAGACCGAGGAGGCGACGTTCCTGACCCTTGCGGCGCCCCGGACCGTCACCGCGACGATCCTTGCGGTGAGCGGGGTGCCTCGTCCTCATTCTGCGCCCTATTCGGACCACGTCATGAGTTTGCATCTCGGCAGTATTGACGGAGGAAACACGCAGGCGCTGGTCTATGCCGTCAGCATGCGGAACAACGTCTGGACAGCGGCGGCGAACCTCCGGGTCGGCGATACGGTGACAATCTGCCTCGAGCCGTGGTTGGATACGAACCGTGAAAAACAATACGGAAGCTGGAACCGCAGCGAGTTCGAGGATGAGACCTTGACCCTGCAGGATCCGTTATATGGAGAACTGAAATGAAGAAACAACTGTTGTTTGCGTTGACGCTGGCCGTTTCCGCCGTTCTGGGTGCCGCGGAACTTTCGGATGCCGCATCTGCGGCGTTGCAGAAGGTCGTTCCCGGGACCATCACCATGAAGGACGCCAACACTTGGCTCTACAGCCGAAACGAATTGGAGCATCTTTCCCGGGGCCCCCTCGCCAACGGAAACGTTATCAATGTCTCCGTCGCCAAGCGGAATCAGGACCCGGTCACGGCGCTTGCAGAGTTCCATGACAGCTTGAAAAAACTCGGGATCAGGCTGATCCTGGTGCCGGTTCCGCCCAAGGCCGCCGTCAAACCTTTCACCGGACTTCAGAAGGGTGACGCCATGCAGTACCTGAAGCCTTTCTACGGCGAATTGCGGGCCAGGGGCATCGAAGTTTTGGATTTGAGCGATGCGTTCCAAAATGCCGACGCAGAAAAGTGCTATTGCCGGACCGATGCCCACTGGAGTCCCTTCGGAATCGCCATCGCCGCCGATGAATTGGCAAAACTGATCCCTCTGAAAGACTCCGAAAAGTACGTCGTCACAGCTCGGACAGAGAAGATTTCGGGCGATCTCGCCAAATCTCTGAATGCCTCATCGCCGGAAACCGAGGAACTCCCGATGCAGACCGTGGTCGGGAAAACCATCGCCGAAAACGCTCCTGTGCTGCTGATGGGGGATAGTCACACACTGGTGTTTTCCACGGGGGGCGACATGCTCGCATCCGATGCCGGGCTGGCGGAACTGCTCGCGCTCCGGCTGGGAATGCCCATTGACCGCATCGGAGTCAAAGGTTCTGCGGCGACAGCGGTCCGCATCAATCTGTTCCGCAAGGCGAAAAAAGATCCTGCGTGGCTGAAGAACAAGAAGGTCGTGATCTACTGCTTCACCTGCCGAGAGTTCACAGAATCTGCCGGCGGCTGGACGGTTGTTCCGGTGCTGAAGTAAAGAACGCTCCAAGGCCCCGCATCCCCGGCGATGAAGACGATTATTGTTGAATAACCGCAAAAACAGTAGGCGAGATAACCTCCGGAAAATAACGAATCTTTACAGGGCAGCCGTGAAAGCGGAATGAAATCTGTTTAAAAAAAGGTTTTTTTATGAAAATCATCAGTATTGTTGGGGCACGTCCCAATTTTATGAAGATCGCGCCGTTCTGCCGGGCTTTGGCGACGCATCAGGAGGTCAAACACGTTCTGGTCCATACCGGACAGCATTATGACGTGAGGATGAGTGATTCATTCTTCGCCGATCTCGGCATTCCGGAGCCGGATGTGCATCTCAATATCGGCAGCGGATCCCACGCCGAACAGGTCGGGCGTACGATGATTGAATTTGAGAAGGTGGTCAGAGCGGAAAAACCGGACTGGATCGTGGTGGTGGGCGACGTCAACGCCACTTGCGCCTGCTCCATCGTCGCCAAAAAGGAACATGTGAAACTTGCGCATATCGAAGCCGGTTTGCGCTCGGGGGATATGGATATGCCCGAAGAGGTGAATCGTCTCGTGACCGACCGCCTGGCGGATCTGCTGCTGACGCCGGACCGTATCTCCAGTGCCAATCTGACGGCAGAAGGCGTACAATCTCACCGGATCGCCTTCGTCGGAAACATCATGATCGATACACTGGAGGCAGAGCGCAGCAAAGTGGCGGCGCGGAACGTGACGGAACTGGTGAAACGAGAATTGTTGGACTCCCGCGATATTCCGGCGCTCCCGGATGACGGTTTTGCGGTGATGACAATGCATCGTCCCAGCAATGTCGACCAAATCGAGACGCTGAAACCTCTGATCGATTTCCTGACGGACGAGGTGACAAAAGATATGCCGCTTCTGTGGCCGATCCATCCGCGGGCGAGGAAGCAGTTGGAACTCTTTGGTCTGTGGGACAAGGTGCGTGCCAGCGTCGTGCTTTTGAACCCTCTTGGTTACCATGACATGCTCCGGCTCAATATGGGGGCCCGGATGATGCTGACGGACTCCGGCGGATTACAGGAGGAGTGTTGTGTGCTGGGAACCCCCTGCCTGACCCTGCGCTGGAATACGGAACGCCCGGTGACGCTTCGGGAACACGGAGGAGCCTCCATTCTGGTCGGAAACGACGTGGAAAAAGTCCGTGCTGCCTATCACGAGGTCCTGCATTCAACGCGGATGCCGCAACGCCCGGAGTTGTGGGACGGGCACACCGCAGAGCGGATTGTCGATGCACTTCTGCGCGCGAAGTAGGATGGTTTTTCTTTCGTTATTGTCCGCCCGATTGCATTGATCTATGGATAAAACGCTGATCCCGCAAATGCATGGTTCTTCGACGGTTTATGACACAAGTTCGGAAAAAACCACAGGAAAACCAAAGACGGAATTGAAAAAGGCCGGCATTGCACCGATTGTTTTTAAGCAAAACACAGTGGCAGAAATCACTGTCGGTCAATTTTTTACGTTGCCGCCATGGCAAGAACGATCCGGGACAAGTTGGATGGCGGAGGGATTCAACAACAAGATCCGCCGGGCTTACGGCTTTCGGGATCGGGAGTATTTCAAATTGAAAATCCATCAGCTGCCGGAAATTTCCTGTGGGAAAACGTTATGCGTTATGTCATAAACCGTCGGAGAACCCTTTTTTGTCAAATTTTCAAAAAGTTATGGAATATCACTGCTGTCCGGGGAAAATTCAGCAGATAAAATCCCCGAAAAGGTCCGGCTGATCGGGTAAATTCCAGTCAGG
>DCIG01000072.1 GCA_002315855.1 Lentisphaeria bacterium UBA1732
GTTTGTAACACTAAACGCAACATTTGTAATACTAAACGATCAATTTGTAAGAGAAAAAGCTCGCTTTATAACACTAAACGCACAGCCAGATGTTCCCTTTTTCGCCTTTGTAACACTAAACGCACTTTTCCTCTACTTAATTTCGCCAGTTGTGCGTTTTCCTTTACAATTCACCAAATCTCCTGAGAATCTTTTGAGAAAAGTGCAGGTACAATGCGCCCGTCAAAACACCGACTTTATTTTTGTCAGGCGCATTGATTCAAGGGTATCACCATTCATTGGAAACGCTGTCTTTTTTGTCTGAACAAAGTCCGGGGTGGTTCTTTTTGAGTGGTTGCGATTCAAGCAGCTTCTTCAAAAGTTCCGAAACCGTCTTTTCTGCACACCCATAAAAAACTTCTATTCCGAATGAACAGAGATACCCTCACGTGTCAACACGGAATGCGATTCTGCTCAGAAATCGACTTCGGTATCCTCGTAGCAGGCAAGGAGAAGTTTCTCCATTTCCGCAACCGAGGGCTGACGCGGATTGGAACCGGTACAGGCATCAGCAACGGCATTCACCGCGATGTCGTGCAGTCTGGCCGTGAAAACATCTTTCGGGACGAAGCCTTGTTCGCTGGGCAGACTGTCCTTGCCATAATGCCTGATGCACTGCGGGATATTCAGAGCGTCATTCATTTTGCGAAGAGCGGCAATCAGCAGCCGGACTTTTTCCTCATCGCAGGTGCCGCCCAGATTCATAGAATCGGCGATTTCGCCATAGCGTTTCAGGGCGGCGGGGTCTTTGGTATTGAACGCGATGACTTTCGGCAGATACATGGCGTTCGCCGCACCATGGATGATGTGTGCGCCGAAATCCGCAAATGCCGCGCCGGTTTTGTGCGCCATGGAATGCACGATTCCCAGCAGAGCATTGGAAAACGCCATCCCGGCAAGGCACTGCGCATAGTGCATGTCGTCACGTTTCGCCATATCGCCGTTGAAACTGGGAATCAGGTCGCTTTGAATCATCTTGATTGCGAAGACCGCCAGCGGGTCGGTGAAAGCACAATGCGCGGTGGAAACATAGGCTTCAATGGCGTGAGTCATGGCGTCCATGCCGGTATGAGCGACCAGTTTTTTCGGCATGGTCTCGGCGAGTTCCGGGTCCACAATCGCCACATCGGGGGTGATTTCAAAGTCGGCAATCGGATATTTGATGCCTTTCTGATAGTCGGTGATAATGGAAAAGGCGGTTACTTCGGTGGCAGTGCCGGACGTGGACGAGACGGCGCAGAAATGAGCTTTGGCACGGAGTCCGGGCAAGCCGAAAACCCTGCACATGTCTTCAAACGACATATCGGGATATTCGTACTTGATCCACATGGCTTTTGCGGCATCAATGGGAGACCCGCCGCCCATGGCGACAATCCAGTCGGGGCGGAATGCCTGCATGATCTCTGCGCCCTTCATGACCGTTTCGATGGAGGGATCGGATTCAATGCCTTCAATCAGGCGGACATCCATGCCCGCTTCTTTCAGATAAGCGACCGCACGATCCAGGAAGCCGAACCGCTTCATCGAGCCGCCGCCGACACAGACGACAGCCCGCTTTCCTTTGAGGTTTTTGAGGTTGCTCAAGGCACCTTTGCCGTGGTAAATGTCTCTCGGTAATGTAAAACGCGACATCGTCATACTCCTTTTTTTCGGGGGAATCTCGTTCATCCGGAACAGAGGTCCCCTTTTGGTTTCATGAAGCAAGCTGATGAGTTTGTGAAATCAGCTTCGTTTTTTGATTCCCCGGATACTGTTCCTCCGCAACAGATACGCAGAAAATCGGTTGAAAAGATGAAGTCAGACAGGAAAATACAGCTTTCGGGAGAGATTTCAAGGGATGTTTTCCGGACTCCGCACGAAAGCAGAGGCATCCATCCAAGAACGGCTTTTTGAATCCGTTTCTGAAAGACCCTTTTTGTAAAACAATATCATCATTTTCGGAAAAAACAAGTCAAATTTTCGGAAAACAGATGATTTTCAGGCGTTTTGCAGGGATGGCAGACGCGCGATGCCTATGCCTTGATGCAGCCGGGACGAGGGGATTACGGGAAAACGGGGAAGCTGCCAAGGAGGTGCAGTTCCAAGGTGAGCTCTTTCAGTTCTTCCATCGCGGCAATGACTTTCGGCGACTCGAACGCTTCATCAATATCCACGAAGAAGCGGTACTGGCTTTTCCCGTTGCGGATGGGGCGGCTTTCAATCATGGAGAGCGAAACCCCGGCTTTTTTGAAAGGTTCCAGACAATCATGCAGGGCACCGAATCTTTCTTTCGCAATAAACCAGATACAGCATTTCGTATGCGGGAAATTGTTGTTTGCGGTTTTGGAAAGAATCAGGAAGCGCGTCGAATTATCCTTGTCATCCTCGATGGAACGTTCCAGAATATTCAGGTGATACGGTTCCGCCAGACCTGCGCCGCCGATGACTGCGGAATCGGGGGTGTTCAGGGAGAGTTCTGCGGCTCTGGCATTGGAGGAAACAGCGATGGTCTCGATGTCCGGAAAATTTTTCTCAAGATAGGCGCGGCACTGCCCAAGAGACTGCGTATGGCTGATGATTACCGAGATTTTTTCTTTCGGGACAGCCGAAAGCAGACACTGCTGAATGGAAACGCTTGTTTCGGCGTAAATTTTCAGAGAAGTCGCCGCAAGCAGGTCCAGCGTGCCGTTGATGACGCCTTCCGAAGAGTTGGACACCGGCACACACCCGTAGTCGCATACGCCGGATTCCACAGCCTTGAAGACGGCGGAAATCCCGGACATGGGGAGATATTCCACATCGTCGTGGAAAATTTTCTGCGCGGCAAGGTGGGTGAATGTGCCATCGGGGCCCAGATATGCCGTCTGCGGACGATGAATGCGAGGGACGGTCTGAACTCGATTGCGCAGCATTTGAGCCGCATGGAGAATCAGGGTTTCGGTTTCTTCCAGACCGATGCAGCCATCCGTAACAGAAATGCGGGGATCGGGCATCCGGCCGGGTTCGAGTTTCTGTTTTCCGGGGAGGATGTTGCTTTCCAGCATGACCCCGACAATGCTGTCCGTGCCGGAAAGTTTCTGCTGCACGACATTCTCGAACACCAGATGCTGGCGCGCAGGGTCGCTGTGCGAATTGGCATGACTGCAATCCACGACGATGCAGGACGGCAGTCCGGTGTTTTCCAGCTTCCGTACCGCTTCCTTCACGCACACGGGATAATAATTCTCGCCGGAGGCTCCGCCCCGAAGCACCAAGTGGCAATACGGATTGCCCTGACTGCGCACAATCCCGCAGCTGCCGTCATGGAGAATCCCAAGATAACTGTGGGGCGCCATCGCCGCGCAAATGGCATTCACGGCAATCTGCAAATTGCCGTCGGTGCTGTTTTTGAAGCCCACGGGCATGTCCAGCGAACTCGCCATCTGGCGGTGCATCTGCGATTCCGCGGTGCGAGCACCAATGCTGCTCCACGAAATCAAATCCTCGAAATACACGGCAACAGACGGGTCCAGCAGTTCCGTTGCGGTCGCCACCCCCATCGCCGCAATGTCAATGAGAAGTTTCCGGGCCTTGCGGATTCCGGAGGCAATATCGCCGCTTCCATCCATGTCGGGGTCGTAAATCAGACCTTTCCAGCCAAGCGTGGTGCGCGGCTTCTCGAAATAACAGCGCATCACAATCTTCATGCTGTCCGAAACCTGCCCGGAAAGAGCCGCAATCTTTTCCGCATATTGCAGGGCGGCCGGAATATTGTGGATGGAACAGGGACCGGCTATGACAATCAGACGGCGGTTTTTGCGGTCGAGGATGTCCTTGATTTCCTCCCTGTGATGCTGAATGGATTCCCGTATTTCAGGGGAAACACTCATGTCTGCCGCCAGCGCATCCGGCGACATCATTTTTTCTTCTTTTCGCTTCATTTTTTTCTCCCTTGCGGCGATGATAACATTTTTGAATCATGAAAAAAGCGCATTCCGGTGATTACGGGTCCCGAAATGCGCTGAAGACTGCAAGAATGGCGAATCAAACTGAAATATCAGATTCGTTCACAAAAATGCACAGCAAAACGGAACCCTGTTGGGATGAAAAAATCCCCAAGGGCGAACCGGACTAAATCGAGTGCTGTATGTGCAGTTTGTTTTCATTGTTTTCATGATGGCATATAATATACCACCCGTTTCCCATTTTTTCAAAGTGATTTGCTTAAAAATCTGAAAAGTATTTTACAAAATCTAACATCATTTTTGTAGAATCGTTTATTTATCAGTGCATTTTCGAGGCGGCTATGAACATTTTCTTGAAATTCCAGGAAAAAGATGTCAATTATTTTTGAAGAAACAAGCCTTGTGTTTTGAGGACGCAAGGCTTGGAGAGTCGTAGAGACAGGCAACATCAAGCCTTGCAACATGGCAGATATTGCAAGGCTTGGGAAGAGCTGTCTTCACCAGAGATGGGAGCAGCAGGGACGAATTACAGCGTAACGCCGTCCTTGAAAATGGAGATTTCCTGATCGGAGTTCTTCTCGTTGGCGGCGAGCTGTCCCGAGGCGGTACGCAGAATCAAATCGCGGAACGCAGAATCGGCGTCCACGCCGTCCAGCATGACCCCGGCATTGAAGTCAATCCAATGGGGTTTGCGGGCGGCCAGAGAGCTGTTTGACGAGATTTTCAGCGTAGGAACCACCGTGCCGAAAGGCGTGCCGCGTCCCGTGGAAAACAGGATCATCTGCACCCCCGCCGACGCAAGCAGCGTGGAAGCAACCATGTCATTGCCGGGCCCGGTCAGGAGATTCAACCCGTGGCGGACAGGATGGCACCCGGTTTCAAGGACGTCAACGACAGGACCATGTCCGGATTTCTGTGTGCAGCCGAGAGATTTGTCTTCGAGCGTGGTAATACCGCCGGCTTTGTTGCCGGGGGACGGATTTTCGCAGACAGGCTGGTTGAAGCGCATGAAATAGCGTTTGAAATCGTTGATCATGGAGACGCACTCATCGAAGACATGACGATCGATACAGCGTTCCATCAGAAGAGTTTCCGCGCCGAACATCTCCGGGACTTCACTCATGACGGCAGTGCCGCCGCGCGCTGTGAGCCAGTCGCTGAAATGCCCGATAAGGACATTTGCAGTGAGTCCGGAAAAGCCGTCGGAGCCGCCGCATTTCAGGCCGACACGGAGAGCGGAAACAGGAGTTTCCACGCGTTTGTCATGAGAAGCCTGTTCGGCAAGTTCGCGGAGAATCGCCATACCGGCAGAAAATTCGTCGTTCTCCTCCTGCGCGACCAGGAAGCGAATGCGGGAAGAATCAAATTCGCCAAGAGCCTGACGGAATCCGGCAATGGTATTGTTTTCGCAGCCAAGCCCGACGACCAGCACACCGCCTGCATTGGGGTGTTTCACAAGCCCTGCAAGGATGCGCTTGGTGCATTCGTGGTCATCGCCCAGCTGGGAACAGCCGTAGGGGTGTTCAAGAGGGAGCGCGGGGTCAACGCCGGGGGGAAGTTCGCGGTTGATGGCCTCCGCCAGACGGCGGACCAGATTGTTCACGCATCCGACCGTAGGGACGACAAACAAGTGGTTGCGGACACCGGTATGACCATTCGCACGGCGGTAGCCCATGAAAGTATAAGGAGGTTCACCGGGGGGGACGGGCTTCTGTTCAAAATGAGGGGAATCCCAAGAGTATTCCGCAACGCCGGAAAGGTTGGTCGCCATATTGTGAGTATGGACGTGTTCACCGGGAGCGATTTCGGCAGTGGCATGACCGATGGGCATCCCGTATTTGATGACGTTTTCGCCCGCATGAATGGCACGGCGCGCAAATTTATGACCGGCGAGTTCGCCTTCGAGGCGGATTTCCACATTGTCGGCGGGGTCAATGACCATGGATTTCATAGTAAGGCTTATGCTTTCTGTGTGAGACAGAAGCATCCCGGAGGATGACCGCGCGAACGGGAAAGTTCATTCAGCGGTCATGGGAACGGGATGCACTGCGTATCAGTCAACGAGAATGGAGCGGACGGCTTCGCGAATGCCCTTGGCTTCAATCAAGGCGAGTTTGGCGGTAACAAAGTCGGTCAGTCCGGGGATGGTATTCAGGTCACAATCCCAGAAATCCGTTTTCGCCAGCATCTGCCTGACGTATTCGGCATCCGGAAGAGGCGCAATGGAAGCGAAGAACGCCACGACTTCCGGAGAGTCGGTAACAGACCATGCGACATCGCCCAGTTTGCTCTGTCCGGCAGCATCCACGCGGTAGAAACGAGCCAGAGCCGCCAGCGAGAATGCAAGCGCCTGAGGAAGTTTGCCGCTCATCTCCACGAAGTCTTTCAGGCTGGGCAGAACGCGGACTTTCCACTTGGAAACGGAGTTCAGAGAAATGGACATCAGTCTGTGATGCGCAAATGGATTCAGGAAACGTTCCACAACAGAGTCAGCGAAGGAAATCTTCTCGGAATCGGGAAGCTGAACGGTAGGCGCAATTTCCTTGTAAATGCAGCGGCGCGTCATCTGCCCGAAATCGGCATCGCGCATCATCTCATCGACGAAGGTCAACCCGCCCATAATCGAGGCAGGAACGTCGGCGGTGTGCGCACCATTCAGGAAGCGGACTTTGCGGGTGCGGTAGGGAGACTGGTCGGCAACAATGCGAACCGTCAAACCGCTTTTGGAAAGCGGGAGTTCGTCTTCGAGAGAGGGATCGCCTTCCAGCACGAAGAAATGGAATATTTCGCCGCAGTCGAGGAGGCGGTCATGATAGCCGAGTTCCTGTTCCATCTGAGCGGCTTCTTCGCGGGGATACCCGGCGACAATGCGGTCCACGAGGGTATTGTAGAAGCGGCATTCATTGTTCAGCCACGCGGAATATTCAGCGGGGAGATTCCAGTCGGCGGCATACTGAAGCATGTATTTGCGAAGCGTGCTTCCGTTGTGGTTGATGAGTTCACAAGGAATGAAAATGAGGCCGGGGAGACCGGCTTTGAAGCGTTCAAAGGTCAGCGCGGCGAGCTTGGCGGGGAATGTGGTCTGGACTTTGCGGGGGGTGTAGGCTTCGGGCTTGTATTCGATGCCTGCTTCCGTGGTGTTTGAGAAGACGAAACGCACGGTGGGAACCTTGAGGAGTTCCATGGTTTCCGCCCACTGCGCATAAGGATTCAGGCAGCCATTCACACAGTCGATGATCTCGCGGGACTGAACCGGCTTGCCATCGGCAAACCCGCGAAGAATCAGGGTGTAACGTCCGCCTTGCTCATTGATGACCTGAGCCATGTCCATCGGGCCGGCAGAGGGGATGGGCTGCACAATCATGACCTGCCCGTCGAACCCGGATTTCTGATTCATTTTCTGAATCATCCAGTCGATAAAAGCACGGAGGAAATTGCCTTCGCCAAACTGCACAACGCGGACGGGCGAAGTGGAGGGAGTGTTTCGTTTCAGTTGTTCCATCTTTCGATTCCTTAAATAAAACATTGGAACCAATTCCAAAAGACATCGGGGGAGAGCTATGAAATCAGTTCATCCGTAAAACGGAGTAGTATCAGTATAGAGAAGAGTATCAAAATACTCTAGAGCTGATTTCAAAAGTCCTGCCGGGAGCTTTGAAATTCTCTTCGGCATTTGCCGAAAGAGCGTTTTCGGCGGTTGCGTTCCAAGCAGCCACCTCAAACTACGTTCGCCAACTGTGCGAAGATTCTTATCAAATCTTTCCGTCAATGCCTTTTGAAATCAGCTCTCTATAAAATATAAACGTTTTTTCATCAAACTTCAAGTAAAAACGAAGAAAAAGTATGAGATACCCGCAAAAGAGAAAGAAGAGCAGAAAGATGCGACTGCCAAAAGGAATAAATCAGCATCAGGACAAAGAGAGGGGGATTTGAACCCCCGTTTTTTCGCATCCATCAAAGCTGATTTGCGGAAGATGACTTCCAGCCGCGCTGTCTTGCCGCCTCGTACAACAGAATCGTTGCGGCAGTCGCCACGTTCAGGGAGTCCATCAGCCCCAGCATCGGAATCACGACTTTCATGTCCGCCGAATTCATCCAGTAATCGGTCAGACCGAACTGTTCCGCGCCGACCACGACTGCAACGCCGTGCGCCATGTCGGAATCGGTGAAGTTATTCGTGGTGTGCGGGGTCGCGGCAAGAGTACGTATCCCGAAAGAACGAAGCCATGTGAGGCATTCTTCGGAAGTCGCCTCCGCCAAAGGCATGGAGAAAATGGCACCGGTACTGGCACGGATGACGTTTGGATTGAAGAAATCAGTCTGTTTGTTGCAGACAATGACGGCGGTAGCACCGACAGCATCCGCACTGCGGAGCATGGAACCGAGGTTGCCGGGTTTCTCAATGGTTTCCGCCACGAGGTAAAGACCGTTTTCGACTTTCGGGATGTCGGCAAGCGTTTTGCGTTTGATTTCGATGACAGCAATCAGACCTTCGGGGCGTTCGCGGTAAGCCAGTTTGCGGAGGACATCTTCCGAACAGCGGTACAGCATGGCGCCGCGGCCGGAAAGATCATCCAGCAGAGCATTTTCATTGGAGCCGAGGAAAAGTTCGGGGCAGTAGAAGACTTCGCGGAACGTAATCCCAACGGCATTGGCACGAAAGAGTTCGCGGTAGCCTTCCAGCAGGGTAACACCAAGCGCATCGCGTTCTCTGCGTTCACGAAGAGACGCGGCGTATTTGACTTTGGGATTCTTCAGGCTGGTCAGAGAATCGCTGGCATACGGCATTTCGACACCTCACGGGATGAATTACTGCGCACTTTTTTCGAGGAAATGGCGCACGCTGGCGAGCTTGACGCAAAGACAGAAAAGCTCAATGGCAGACTTCAATTCATCAAGCGGCGGATAGGTCGGCGCAATGCGGATATTGGAATCGGCAGGGTCGTGATGATACGGGAATGTGGAACCCGCTCCGGTCATGGCAACGCCTGCATTTTTCGCAAGAGCGAGGGTTTCTTTCGCACATCCGGGAAGCGTATCGAGAGAAATGAAATATCCGCCTTTCGGGGAAAACCATTTGGCAAGGCCGGTGCCGCCGAGTTCACGGTTCAGCGTATTCAGCACGAGATCGAATTTCGGACGGAGCTTTTCCGCCAGCAGACGCATGTGCTCATGGACGTTTTCGGGATTTTGCAGATACAGGATGGTGCGAATCTGGTTGAGTTTGTCCGGACCGATGGTCTGGATGCTCATGTGCTTTTTGGATTCCGCGTAGTTTTCGGGGCCGGTGGCGAGGAGAGCCACGCCGGAACCGGGGAATGTAATCTTGGAAGTCGAGAAGAAATAATAGACGCGTTCGGGATTTCCGGCTTCTTCGATGGCGGCGAAAATGTCTTTCACCTTGCATTCTTCATAGATATGGTGGATGCCGTAAGCATTGTCCCAGAAGATGCGGAAATCAGGGGCGGCGACTTTCATGGAGGCCAGACGCTCAACTGTTTCATCACTGTAGCAGATACCCTGCGGATTGGAGTACAGCGGCACACACCAGATGCCCTTGATGGAGTCATCAGTGGCAACCAGCGATTCAACCATATCCATATCAGGTCCCGTCGGGGTCATGGGAATGGTAATCATTTCGATGCCGAAATCTTCGCAAATGGCGAAATGACGGTCATATCCGGGAGACGGGCAGAGGAATTTGACGACCGGGAGCTTGCCCCACGGAGTACATCCATGCGTTCCGAAAATCCAGTGCCGGACGATGGTGTCGTACATCATATTGAGGCTGGAGTTTCCGCCGAGGAGAATCCGATCCTCACGGAGACCGAGGAGATCAGCGAAAAATTTACGGCCTTCGGGAATACCTTCAAGACAGCCGTAGTTTCGTGCATCCAAATGGCGGCCATAGAAATAATCGGCAAGTTTGTTCAGAATGCCGTTGGTAAGATCAAGTTGCGTACTGGCCGGTTTACCGCGCGACATATCAAGCTTGAGGTTACGGGAACACCACTCATCGTATTGACGCGATAACTCCTGTTCGAGCTTCAGCAGCTGCTCCCTCGGCATTTCGGAAATAAGATTCATGTCTTGCAAACTCCTGGAATGAGGATAATTACAGTAATAAAACAAAATCTAATTAATATACACCGTTTTCAGAAAAAATCAAGAACTATTTTTGAGACAAGTGGATTATTTGTACATTGTTCAAAGTTAAATGCACTTTTTCTCCCATCAAATTTTCAAAAGGTGCATTTACCTTTGCAATTCACCCTTTTTCAATTAACTCTTTTCCTTTTTTTCATATTTCTTTGACCTTTTTTCTTGAAAAATGTTGAAAAAAATGCTATTTTAAAGAATAATATAAATTCCCTTTTAACTTAAGGAGAATTCCTGTATGGAAAGAAAACTTTTTGGTACGGACGGTATCCGCGGAGAAGCGAACAAACATCCCGTTACTCCGGAAACCGCCATGAATCTCGGTAAAGCACTTGGCAGAATGCTTGCCGCAAACGGTCCTGCAAATGCTGTGGTTGGGAAAGATACGCGTTTGTCCGGCTATATGCTGGAAACAGCTCTTACTGCGGGTATGGTCAGTTGCGGTATGGATGTGCTTCAGGTTGGGCCCATGCCCACCCCTGCCGTTGCTCACCTCGTCAAATCCATGAATGCCTCCTGCGGCGTTATGATCACTGCCTCTCACAATCCTGCGAAGGACAATGGTCTGAAAGTCTTTGCCAGCGATGGTTTCAAACTCCCCGATGAGGAAGAAGCCAAAATCGAGCAGATGATGTCGGAATTTATCCCCGGCGTTTCTGCTTCGAAGATTGGGAAAGCATTCCGTCTGGATGATGCCCGTGGCCGTTACATTTCTTTTGCCAAGCAGACCATTGGCAATACCGGGCTCCGCGGGATTCGTGCCGTCCTGGACTGCGCGAATGGTGCCAGCTATGTCGTCGCCCCCTCCATCCTGCGTGAACTTGGCGTCGAAGTCATTACCGACTCCGTCAATCCCAATGGCGAAAACATCAACGATGGCTGCGGTGCCACTCATCCCGAACGCGTTGCCCGGCTTGTCAGGGAATATCGCGCTGATGTTGGTATTACGCTTGACGGCGATGCTGACCGCGTTATTTTCAGCGATGAAAAAGGCGAAATCGTCAATGGCGACCGCATCATTGGTCTTTGCGCCATTGATATGAAGAATAATAACCGTCTCCGCAACAACAAAATCGCCGTTACGATCATGAGCAACCTTGCCCTGATCGATACCATGAAGAAATACGGCATTGAAACGGAAGTTACCACGGTTGGCGACCGCTACGTGATTGAGCGTATGCGCGAACAGGACATCGCACTTGGCGGCGAGCAGTCCGGACACCTGATTTTCCGTGATTACGCGACCACCGGCGATGGTATCGTCTCCGCTCTCCGCGTTCTCAAGGTGATGAAAGAACAGAACAAGTCTCTCCATGAGCTTGCCAAGTTCATGACCGAATATCCTCAGGTCCTTTCCGGACTGAATATCGCTCGCAAGATTCCATTCAATGACATCCCCGGATACAATGATTTGATTGCCAAAGCAAATGAAGAATTTGCAGGCACCGGCCGCACGGTCATTCGTTATTCCGGTACGGAAAACAAGGTCCGTATCCTTGTAGAAGCTCAGGATGGCCGCCTTGCTCAGAAATGGCATGAACAAATCACTGAGCTCCTCACCAAAGAACTCTGCTGACCCTGTTCCCTCATTCCCCCTCATGATAACGATTATCCAAAAACGAAATAAAGGATTCTTAAAATGGATGTTGTAATTTGCAGAACTCAAGCGGATGCCGAAGCATTTGCCGCTCGTATTATCGCCGATGCCATCAATGCCAAGCCCGAATTTAAGCTCGGTCTTGCTACGGGTGCTACCATGGAAGGCGTCTATGCCGTCCTCTCTCAAATGAATAAAGACGGAAAAGTCGATTTCTCTCAGGTCCGTTCCTGGAACTTGGATGAATACGTCGGGCTTGCTCCGGATCACGACCAGAGCTATCACTATTTCATGAACAAGCATTTGTTCAGCAACATCAATATTGACAAGCGCAATACTCATCTCCCCGATGGTCTTGCTTCCGATGAAGAAATGGAAGCCGCACGTTACGATGCCTCCATCGACGAAGCCGGCGGTCTTGATCTCTGGCTCGTTGGAATTGGTCAGACCGGGCATATCGGGTTCAACGATCCCGGCACCAGCTTCACCAGCCGTACCCATGTCGCGTACCTCACCAACACCACCTACGAACAGAACAAGAACTATTTCACCCCGCCCGAATCCATGCCTCGTCGTGCATTTACTGCGGGAGTCGGCACTGTGATGGATGCCAAACGCGTTCTCCAGCTCATCACCGGCAAGCGCAAAGCCGCCATTGCCGCCGCCACGATTGAAGGTCCCGTAACTGCTATGATCAGCTCCACCGCTCTTCAGTTCCACGAAAACGCCTTGATTGTGCTGGATGAAGATGCCGCTGCCGATCTCAAGCTGAAAGATTTCTACAAGGAAGTCTTTGAGAACGATCCCAAATGGGCGAACTACCGCTGATTGGTGCTGACTTCACAAATCATCGGCTTATAGTCTCGGATGACACTCGCTGTTGTCTGTTGACTTAACCTCATCTGAATTTCTTATGCCGCATGGCCTCGTCCCGTGCGGCATTTTTTCTTTCTCCCTCCTGAAAACGTCTCTGAAAACCATCTCCCGACAATTGCCGTTAGGATTTCAAAGCTCCACGCAGGATTTTTGAAATCAGCTCCTCATGTAAGTAATTTCCACTTTTTTTCTTTTTACCCTTTTTTTTTTCGTGAAAATGCGTATAATGTTATTGAGAAAAACTTTTTTTAACTATACTATTACTTGAGTTTTAAACTTAATCTTTGAGTTTCTGACTTGAGTTTTAGCTTCCGGTTCCTGCTTTTTCCTAGCAGTTTTATCGGATTTTAACATTCAACATTCAGGAAAAGAAATAAAGGTCAAACTCTCATGGACGAACGCGAAAAAGGCAAAGTCAAATGGTTTAACAACACAAAAGGATATGGTTTCATCGAGCGTGAAGGCGCTGCGGACATTTTTGTCCACTACAGCGCGATTCAGAGCGATGGCTATCGTACTCTGAAAGAAGGACAGCTTGTTGAATTTACTGTCGGTCAGGGCAAGAATGGGCTCCAGGCTGACAATGTTGTCCCCGTTGCCGAATGACGATGATTGTAAGGTCTTTATGATTCCTTGATTCGTTTCCGTTTCGCGAAAACTCTCACCGCCTTTTCATAAATTCCCTCACAGTCTTAAGCTGATTTCCAAAGAAGCTGATTGGAAGTATCATTGGATTTTAGCTTTTTTAATAAAACCTGTTTTTCCGCCGCTTCCTTATGGAATCGGCGTTTTTTTGTTCCCGCAGCACCCGGATTTCAAAAAAAGAACCCCTGTCTGAACATTCAGACAGGGGAATAAATGCTTTCGCTTGTTTCGGATGAATATATCCGATGGATTACCACGGCATTTCAAAGTCGAAGTCGATAAGCGGGTCTTTTTTCATCATTTTTTCCAGAGAATTCTTTTCTGCTTCGATTCTGAGTTCCAGATTAATGATATCCACCTCAATTTGATCCCGTTTCGGTTCCAGAGTTTTGGTTTCCTGACGAAGATCATTGACGGTTCCGGCAAGTGCCTGATTGCCCTGACTGTGCGCCGCGATGTCGCGGAAATGAGGCCGGCGGAACAGCCCCCCTCCCCACACGTAAGCGGTTGTTTTTTTGGCTTTGGACAGATTCACTTGATCTTTGCGGTTTTCTTCGATTTGTTTGTCCATGGTTGCGGCTTTGCGCCGGGCCTCTGCAAGCTGCAGTTCCAGATTCTGAATGAAAGTGCGTTGTTTCATGATTCTTTCATCCTTGATTTGGGTGGCGGCTTTCTTCATGGCCTGTTCGCGTTTGATGCGGTCCGCCTCTTCTTTCAGGGTCGCCTCTCTTTGACTTTGTTGGAATCTTCTTTCATACGAAGCCGACTGAATCGGGTTGTAGTGGAACAGCTTCTGCACTTGCGGCGGCATATCGGAAAATCGGAAGAACGATGCTCCGTCATCGTGGGCGATATTGACTCCGTTCGGTTTCTGGCTCAGGATGTACGCGTTTTTCAGGACGGTCCCGTCTTTCAATATGATGTTTTTCCGGTTTTCAGACATGCCGACTGTTTTTGCCAGTTCGCTCAGGTTTTCGAGGCTTTTCTGCTTCACTTCGTCCTGAATTTGGGCATAAACCGGGCTCATTGCCGCTGCCGCCAGAAGAATCATTACTGCTTTCTTTAAGGATGTCATACTTTTCTCTCCTTAGTCGATTTTGTCAAACGTTACGGGGCGTTCAAATGCCGAATCATCCAGCGTATTGATTTCCGCTTCCTGGAGTACCAGCAGCATGGCTCCTTCCACCGGGTCGAAGATGTACATGCGGCTCGGCACTTTCACCTTTTCCACTTCTTTGAACTCAAAATACTGCGTCGTGTATTTCCCTTCGGG
>DCIG01000032.1 GCA_002315855.1 Lentisphaeria bacterium UBA1732
AAAAAAACGGGATTTTAGGTTTGAAGACGGATTGATTGCGGCGGTCAATCTGGGCGGCGATGCAGATTCCATCGGTGCTGTTTTCGGGCAGATTGCAGGTGCTTATTATGGGGTCAATGCAATTCCCGAACGCTGGGTTTCTGCGGTCAAAGACCGGCAGAAAGTCAACGAGCTGATCGAATCGCTGATCCGGCTGAAAGAGGGGCAGGCATAAAAACATTTGTCAGGCAGACACGATACCCGCAAGACGGTCGTTCAGGGGGAAGTTCTGATGATGTACTATTTTCGGCTGTGCGCCAGTTTGCGGTATTGTTCCAGGGAGTCAAGGTACTGCATCTGTTCGGCATTGATGTTCTGTTTTGCGGCATAGCCGGTCAGTTTGATGAACTTCGAGGCAATGTCTTTTCCGTATGCCTGAATCAATGCGCCGTACACTCCGTGCGGCGGCAATTTATATTTTGCCCGCATATTCCGCGGATGAAAACAGCGGAATGTTCTGAAAATCCAGGATTTGGACAAAATGTCGCTCCGGTGCATGGTAATACTGGCATCATCCTCCGGATACAGGTCTATCCGAGTGGTCAAATACCGGAAAAGTTCGACCATTTTCTGATCAATCGCCGGCTCCTGCGGATACAGATTCTCCGGGAAAAAATCAGAAAACGCCTTGAGCAGACACCGACTGTCGGGAAGTCCCCATTGCAACTCCAGCTCATGCAGTTTCTGCCAATCCGGCGGGTCTTTCCGGAGGAGATATGCAAAATCCAGCAGGAATTTCAACAGCGAAAAATAACCCCATCGAGAATCTTCCAGATGAATCATCACAAGCAAAAAAGTTACTTCAGGCGAGAAAATCCTGCCCCCGTCCGGAAGCAGTCTGGTGTGTTTCCACAGGTCATCCTGCACGGATGCGGGGAATCCCGGTACAATGAAGTGAGGTTCGATTGCCAAATGTCCCCATTTATGCAATGGACAAAAATGGTGTTCCGTTTGATATTCGCCATCCTGAGTCCAGCCCAGTTTTTTCAGGATTTCCATTGCATCCCGAATCTGCTCTTTGCGAAAGAGAATATCCAAATCCGAAACACGCCGCATCGCCGATACCGGATAACACCGATAAGCCAAATCGCCGCCTTTGAATACAACCATGTCAATCCCGGCTTCGGACATCATCTTTGTCATTCGCTTTAATTCAGCCTCATACTGGAGCATTTGTCCGGTGCAGAGCAGTGTTTCCTTCGTGCACTTCGCATAGAAATCCGCGGGGAGCTGTTTCCCGAAATAATGGAGAGCCAGCGCATCCAGCTGGGCAGAATGCACGGCTTTCTCAAACTCCGCAAAATCCTCCTGCGTCCAATCGTCCGGCAAAGCAGTATCATGGTCGAATACTGCCCGCTTCAAAACCGGCATCAGGCACCGCGCGTCTTTCTGCGTCTGCAACGCTACCGACTGACTCATATACATGGCATAACCTCACAGCATCGTCGGGAAATCCAAAAATTCCGTTTCAATTCCGAATTTTTCTTTCACCTGTTCCATTACAGCCAGCACGCCCGGCGTTTCCGAGCGGTAATGTCCCAGCGTAATCACTGCGGTTCCGGCCTCCAGTGCAGGGTGATAGCTCTCATGCGTAAACGTACCCGTTACGAGGCAGTCCAGCCCGTATCTTTCGCAGTCATCGAAAAGTTCAGGCCACGCCCCGCCGCCGGAAATAATCCCAATATGTTTCACGGGGACATTCCGGCGAATCAGCTGGCAAACAGGGCCTTCCGATGCCAGTTTCTGCTCATAAATTCTGCAAAGCTCCGTTGTGCTTCCAATACCGGGCAATGTGCCGCGCAATCCGATCAAACGCCCATGGTATGACCCGAAAGGCTTCAAATCTTCCAGACCGATCATCGATGCCAGAATCGCATTGTGTCCCAGTTCAGGGTGTGCGTCCAGCGGCAAATGCGCCGCATACAGGGACAGCTGATGACACGCCAGCTTCGTGATTCTGCGGGCATCCGCCCCGGTAATGCGCCGGAAGCCGCTGCCCCACGATATACCGTGATGCACGAACAGAATATCTGCACCGCACTGTATCGCTTT
Source organism: Lentisphaeria bacterium UBA1732 (assembly GCA_002315855.1). GTDB lineage: Bacteria > Verrucomicrobiota > Lentisphaeria > Victivallales > UBA1829 > UBA1732. Next base: position 2,092 of record DCIG01000032.1, read on the forward strand.
CTCAAACGTCGCCGCACACGCATCCACGGCAAACGCCGCCTTGCGCACGGTCTCCGCCCCTGCAAACTGCAAGCCGTTATTGGAACAATCCTCCGTCCAGTCTTTCACGTGCAAAAGCCCGTCCAGCCACTCCGTCAATTCGCGTAATGCCATCGTTTTCATCTGTCATTCCTTGCTTGTTTGAAATCTTGCAGTAATCATTCGCCACCGCAGTTCTTTTTCCGCGTTTCCCGCGACCCATTTTTTCAGGTCAGCCTCATCCATTGACGCAATTTTGCGAATTTCAGGCGAGGTCATGCGGAACAATGCCGCTTCCGCTTTCTCAAAACCGATTCCGGACAGTTTGTGCCTTGCACGGAAATAAGTTCTGCGTTCCGGGATATTCCGCCCCAGCAAAAACGCGGGAAACACAAACGCAAGTATCCAGAACGGCCACAGCGGGAACTGAGCAACCCCGGTAAACACAATCAGCTGCATAATCAGAAGAAGAAAAACGGGAACGGTAAACGCAATCGCATCCCAATCATGGCGGAAGCAGTTTCCGGTCCAACGCCGAAACGCACTGGAGGACGTCATATAGGCAAAATGTTCCTCGTATGGTTCATCTTTCAGGCAACCGCGCACCGCATGACACAGCTCGTGCGCCAGGAGTTCCGCCCGCCCGTAAATAAACCATTTTCTGCGGTTGCGAAAACTTCTGCGCAGGAAAAAAACTGGCACGCCGTCTTCCGTTTCCACGGTACAGCCGCCCCACAAAAGTCCAAGACCTTTTCGCGGGAAAAACGCCGGGACCCAGTCTGCCCGGAATCCGAACAGAGGTTCGGTCAATCCGGCAGCATCATCCAGCGCAGAACGGTTGATCGGTTCAATTTCGCCGACATTGAACTCAACAATCCGGCTCATTTCGATGCCGTCTTCCGGCTTGCCTGCAAGTTCGGCACATTTTCGCCGCATCTGGCCGGCACGGGCACGGAATGACGCCTCATTTTCACCCGGAGCCGCGATAAAACCCGCAGCATCAAGTTCCTCAAGCGTCATATTTCCCGGCGCGATGTCATGCGCTGGAAGTGTATTTGTTTGTTCACAACTTACAAACATATTTCCCCACAAAAAATTCTGTATTACTTTTTGAGAATATTATCACGATGATAAACAAGATATTTTTTACGTTTTTCATCAATAGGTAAGTCTTTAATTATTATGTTGCTAAAAATATGAAGTCTTTTTTGATTCATGGGAGAAAGCCAAGGTGAAACAATAAGTCTTTTGTCGTCAGTAAAACTAATAAACCCTCTGTCAAAAAGTTTATCATAAGTTGGAGTAAACATAAATCCATTTTTCGGATCAATTTTCTCCTTATCTGATGAATTTTTCCAGGGTTTAATATGGGATGCAATTAAAAGACGTTCATCGTTGACCATTGTAAAAGGACAAAAAGGACATTCAAGCAAAAGTCTTGATCGATATTCACCTTGACCGACACGAGCCTGTAAAATTCTTTGTTTTTCTTTTTGAGTGTGCTCACTTTCCTGCACCTGTTTTTCAGCCTGAATTTCATCAGGTTCCATAATCTTGTCATCAAAGGAATTATGATAATCTAAAAACATTTTAAAATAAAAGAATATTTCCCCCTCATCATTTTTTAGTTTCAAAACAGAAACATAAGAAATATTGGGAAGTCCGATATTACGCATTAAATTGTAATAAGCTGAAGAGGAATTAATATATACACGTGGGGGTCTTACACCTACACGAAAAACTTGGAATTTTAATATTTCCGAAGATAGGGAATCAACAAATTGATTACCCTCGTAAAAGTTTTTATTTAACTTATTTCGATCAATATAATTCTGTTGAGGATTTAAAAACTCATCTGACGCGTCAAGCAAAAATTTCTTAAAATCGGATTTCAGAAAAAAACAATTACAGGAAAAGCTACCCCAAAATTCCAATAAATCATGTGATTCGTTTCCAACATACAATTTCGCCTCTCCATGCCCATCACCTAATTTATTCATTACAAAAGAATCCGCGAGCGTAATATATTCTTTCGTATCGATAATTGAAAAATGAGTTCCGTGAATGATTAGTGAATTCATTTTATTCTCCTTTTAGGATAGATGGGTAACTCTCGAATATTTGATGCAGAATTGATATAAGAACATCAACTACTATGGAATTCCCCGATTGTTGATAAATTGAAGTATCTGAAACAACAATTTTAAAACTATCGCAAAATCCCATTAGACGTAAACATTCCCGTGGCGTTAATTTACGCAGTCTTCCCGCCGTTGTTACATAATTATCAACTCCAGCCCGATGCATTTTATGCATTGTTGTTAAAAGAGGACGTGCAATTTTCAAATCAGTTTGAGGTCTTGAATAAAATCCTTTTGTCCCAGTTGCCAGAACATACTTAATAACTTTTTCAGATAAAAAATACTTATCTAAATCTTTAATAATATCCGTTTTTGCTTTTTCTTCTTCAACAAAAACAAAATCCCCATGCCAGTTGAACTGTTGGTTTTTCTTTTGACATAGTTGCACATCCCCATCTATTTGAGTATATCTTTTTTCAAGGTTTTTTTCCATAGTAACAAAATCAACTCCTTTTTGAGGAAGATAATATTGTCCTGAAACATTATCAATTAAAAAATCCTGCATCGTTTTTTTCAATGGAATTGGATTGGGAAAGTTAAAAGGACAGACAAGCTTTAAATCGTTTCTAAAACCAACGACAAAAAGTCTTTCACGATTTTGAGGAATTCCATAATCTTTTGCATTTAAAACAGCATGTTTCCAATTGTATCCAAGGGATGTAAAAACATTTTTCATTGTTTCCCAAGTCCGTCCAAAATCATTGCTTAAAACTGCTTTAACATTCTCGTAAATAAATATTTTTGGACGTATTTCCTGTATTAATCTTGCATATTCATAAAAAAGTGTTCCACGCGTATCTTCAAGACCTCTCTGTTTCCCAACAAGGCTAAATGATTGGCACGGGCTTCCACCTACAAAAAGATCAACCTGTTCAAAATATTGCTTCCCGTCAAGGAAAGAAACATTCCAATGAAAATGTTCATCATTCAAAGGATAATTTGCCAAATAACTCTCACGAACCTTATTATGACTTTTTTGATTTTGATAGAGAGAATCAATATATGCTTTTTTTTCTTTATAATCATCTAATAATGCCAGTTTTTTAGTAATATGGAAAGTCGTAATTCTTTCATGAAGCATCGAAAGTCGTTCTGCAATATCACTAAACGCCTTGATTATTTTTTTCCCGGAGATGCTCTCAAATAAAAAATAAGAACGAGAAAAATCTTCATAGATTGCATTCCAATCTATAGAATCTCTGCTTGAAAAAGAGATTTCAACCGGGAATATTTCGGAAAGAGTAGAGATAGAATTATCCTTACTAAAGTCATTTATTACATTTAGCATAATCTGTAATACAAGAAGTTTGCGATTTTCCCCATGTACCTCTGAAAGACTTTTAGAAAATGAAAGATATTCGTTTTTTCTCGTCTTTTTTATTGATTTCATTTCAGTAATCTTTTGTAAAATTGAACATAAAAGAGCATCAATTTCTGCAATTTCGAAGAAATTTATCTTATTTTTTGCTTCAGTAAACTTGTATTCGGTATTGTGCAAATCATTTTCCAACGAGCTTTTATGTTCAGAATCTTCTTTAGACTGAACTTGAATACAAGAAATCGTTTTTTTAAGACCAATAAATTCTTCTTCAATCTTCTGAAGATTATTAGGTACTTTTTGAGACAAAATATCTATATCTCCATTATCACATGCAAAAATAATTTTATGTTTGATTTGCATCCTATCCAAAGCATGTTCAACTGCACCGATACCGCTAAAAACCGTTGCAAGGCGTAAACCATCACATCTATGGGGAAATACAGATTCTCCGGAATCTGAAACAAATTGGACAATATCATCAAAGGAACAATGAAGATACTGCATTATTTTTCCTAATTCAGTAATTGTAATATCCTCATTACTTTCTATCCTTGACATTATATCTGCACTTATCCCAATTCTTTTTTGAAAGTCAGTTTTGGTAATATTCGCTTTTTCAAGCTTATGCCAAAGTCGCTCGTAACTACATTTCATGGATGATTATGTCCTTTAAAAAGTTTTAAGGAAAAGGTTAGACAAGAAAGTAATATAGCCTGTAATAAACGATAATGCAAATCAAAAATATTCTATAATCTTTCGATAAACTCAAAAAAAATTCTTTTTGTCCTGCCGCGGCCTTTGCTTTTTGACTTTTTTATGCTATATTCTTTCATCACAAAAAACAACAGAGGGACATTCCGTGTGATGTTCCGGTGTAATAACACTCAACGGGAGCGGCGAAGACTATGCTGACCATTTCTGAAATACATTCACTCGCAAAACAGAAAATATTAATTCTGGACGGAGCCATGGGAACCATGATTCAGGCCCGGAAGCCGGAGCAGTCCGATTTCAACGCCGGACCTTTTGCCGATCATCCCATTTCATTGCTCGGCGACAATGATGTGCTGAATATCACCCGCCCCGACCTCGTAGACAAGGTGCATACCGCCTATTTGGAAGCCGGTGCCGACATCATCGAAACCAACACTTTCAATGCGAATGCCCTGTCTCAAGCCGGATTCGGATTGCAAAAGAACGTGTACGATCTGGCATTCGCCGCCGCTCAGGTCGCACGAAATGCGGCCGACCGTTTCACCGCATTGACACCGGGCAAGCCGCGCATGGTCGCGGGCAGTGTCGGACCCACCGGGCGCATGGCCTCCCTTTCACCGGACATCATGGACCCGACCAAACGAACGGTAACATTTGACGAACTCGCCGACGCATACACCACACAGATTCGCGGCTTGATTGACGGCGGCGTGGACATCATCCTGATAGAAACCGTTTTCGATGCGCTGAACTGCAAGGCGGCGATTTATGCCGCCGACCGCGCCATGGTAATTTGCGAGCGGGAACTGCCCGTTATGGTGTCAGGTTCATTCAGTGACGCCAGCCGCCGTTTGCTGTCCGGACAAACACCCGAAGCCTTCATGATTTCCACTTCACATGCCCGCAATCTGCTTTCCATCGGCTGCAACTGCGGACTCGGGGCAGATGGACTGCGCCCGGTCATCGAAGAATATGCGGCAAAGGCCTCCACGCTGGTCAGCACTCACCCGAATGCCGGTTTGCCCGACGGATCCGGTCAATACACGCAGACACCTGAAATCATGGCAGGGCATATTCTGGACTTCGCACAGCACGGACTGCTGAATATCGTCGGCGGATGCTGCGGCACAACTCCGGCTCACATTCGAGCCATCGCAGAAGCTGTGGAAGGAATCGCGCCTCGCCAGCCAGCCGGACCGGAGCAGGTTATCCGTCTGTCTGGTTTTGAAGCATTCGCGCCCGTTTCCGGTTCCGGAGTTTTCTGTGTCGGCAATCGCAGCAACTCGGTTGTTTCCGAAGAATTTCGCGAAGTTGCGGGGGAAGAAGACCTGCTGGATGCGCTGGATCTGACATCCGCCCAAATCGAAAACGGGGCCGCCATCATTGAAGTCAATATGGATGCTCCTGAACTTGACACCCCCATTGCCATGAAAAACTTCCTGTGCAATGCCGCCAGTGAACCCGATATTGCCGCAGTTCCGGTCATGATTGAATCTGCCGACTGGGAGGTCATCCGCTCCGCACTCCGGTTCATGCAGGGCAAAAGCATTGCAGGCCCCATCTCTCTGAAAAACGGTGATGAAGCAATCCTCGAACAGGCAAAAGAACTGTATCGTCTCGGCGCAAGCATCATGGTTGCCGCAGAGGACGAGCAAGGCCTTGCGAATACGGAAAAATACCGTGTCGCCATTCTTTCCCGCGCCATTACTCTGCTGAAAAGCCAGACAGCATACAAGGAACAAGACATCGTCCTGTGTCCCGGTATTACCCCCATTTCCGCAAAATCACCCGAATCCGGCACCGAATTTCTCCACGCCGCCGCCGAGCTCCATAACCTTTTCCCAGGATGCTCCATCGCGGGCGATATCGAAACCATCTCCGCGGCATTCGATGAAACGATTCGTCCGGCACTGAATCATGTCTTCCTGCGCCTCGCTTCCGCAAACGGACTGAATCTTGCCATCATCAATCCCGCCATGCAGGAAACCCGCGAAGATGAATTCAATCCGGCACTTTGCGCCGCTGCGGAAGCTCTCCTGCTCAATCCATCACCCGAAGCCGTGGATAAGCTCATCTCCGCCAACTGATTCAATCCTGAAGGTGCCGTGGTGAAAATCTTCCAGTCCGACAAATTCCTGCCTATCATTTTCTTCCTGCTCATCATGCTGGTTTATCCGGGCATGATTTTCTGCGTGGAACAATGGAATGTCATGTTTTTTGAGGCCGGCACCATTATTCTCCTGATAGCGGGGCTGATGCTTTTTCACCCCATGAAACTTTTTCTCTCATGGAAACATCTGCCCAGCGGTCTGCGTCTGGCATATCTGATTCTTTTCGGGCTTGCCGCCTATCACATGGGAATCCACCAGAAAACCTACATGTTTCAGGAAAAGGGACTGCTCTTTCTCACGACACTGCTTCCCCTCTCCGTGTGCTGCTTTGCAAGCGGTTTTCTGTCCATGATAACGCCTGCACTTTCGTTTCTGTGGCTTCATGACGCGATATTCAGTTACATCGAATACTACGGACTGCACTGGCACGCATTCGGGCTTCCGCAAAATGTCAACTGGAATGCCTCGTACCTTGCCGCCACGGCTCCATTCGCGGTGCTTTGGTGCTGGCGTCTCAAAAAGATTCCGCGCGTTCTCCGTGTTCTGACGGCTTCCGTCATCATCGCCGCTACACTGCTCATGGTTTTTCTGACGCAGTCGCGCGGTGCGGCGCTTGCCATTCTGCTTGTCATGGGTTGCCTCGCATTCCTCTATGTCCCGCAGAAGTTCCGTCTCAGTCTTCTGCTGGGCATTTTGGGATTTGCACTGATCGGGAGTATCGTTTTTTCAATCAAAATGCCCATGGATAAACTCACCGATTATCTGGCGCGGGATGAACGCCTTTATTTTGCGCGAACCACGATGGATATGATTATTCAGCGGCCGTTATGCGGTTACGGAGGACCGTCTTTCGAGACCGAATATCTGCCATTCCGCACAGCTGATTTTTTCACCATGCGCTACTCTGCGGCACGGGTCGATCACCCGCACAACCATTTTCTCTACATGGCGGCATCGTTCGGGCTGATCGGACTTCTGGCATGGCTGTATCTGCTGGGCGAACCGATTCTGCACGGATTCCGCCGTTTTCGGGAACTTTCTTCCGAGGTCAAACTTGCTCTGCTCTGTCTGGTCGGGATGCTCATTCATGCACAATTCGACCTGATTCTCTACCGCTGGCCCACCAATCTCATTGCCATGGTGTTTCTCGGCATTCTGTGGCATGAACGCATTTCAGCGGCACATGCGCCTTTCTGGACGCCTCCTTCCCGAATCCGTGCGATTCAGACTCGTGCGACCCGTCTTCTTTATGCGGCAACGCCGCCCGGTCTCAGTGTCCGGATTCTAATGCGTCTGCTCGGTCTGACTTTCACCATCGGAGCATTATTTTCCGCCGCGGGGAATCTCCGTGCGGAAATCCTCGCGAAAATCGCCTCGCAGGAGGAAGAACGCGGCGATATGCAGAGTGCCGCGAAACATTATCTGGAGGCCGCCTCGATTTATTCATCCACGCTGAATCTCCGTTCCCAGGCCTTTGCCTTTGCATCGCTTCACGATCCCGGTTCAATCTACCGGTATCTGTCTTTCTTTGCGAGTTCCAGTACTCCGGACTACGGACTGATTCACGATTATGCCGCTCTTGCCCACGTTCACAACGGTCATCCCGATCTTGCGGTGCCTCACCTGAAACGAGCCATGGAACTCCGGCCTCTGTCGGTTATTCCGCTGATTATGCTTGCGGATACCTACACCATGATGGATATGCCCGGTGCCGAGGAAGCAGTCCGGGAACGTCTTGCCGCGGTTATGATGTACCGCAACCTCGACAATGATGACTTGCATACCATTCTCCAAAATCAGGACCTCGATCTTTCCGCCAATTTCAAACGATACCCCAAAGATGAATAACAACTCAGCCACCTATCTGATTGCAGGATGCGGGGTCAGCGGTCGCGCCGCCGCCCGCCTTGCCGCCCGCCTCGGACTTCGTTTCTCACTTCTTGATGAGCATGACACCGCCGATCTCCGGGCTTTTGCCGGTTCTCTGCCTTATCCGCCGGAAAACATCTTTTACGGCTTCACACCGCAATCTTCCCTGCCGCAATTCGACGTGCTGATTCTCAGCCCCGGCTTCCGGGAAACCAATCCGGTTCGCTCCGTTTTGGAACAACATGCCGCCAGAATCACGGGCGAACTCGAATTTGCCCTCGAACACTGCGGAAAATCCTATGCCGCAGTAACCGGAACCAACGGGAAGACCACCACAACGGAACTTTCCTCCGTTCTGTTCTGTGCCGCCGGACTTCGGGCGAAAGCCTGCGGCAATAACGGCTATGCCATGAGTGATGCGGCTATCGACTGTCTGGATGACCGGCTGGATTTTCCGGTTGTGGAGGTCAGTTCGTTCCAGCTGGAAACCATGCGGATTCCGACACCTGCCGCAGCGGCGTTCCTGAATCTGGCATCCGACCACATTGACCGCCACGGGACCATGGAGGCTTACGCCGCCGCGAAATTCAAACTTCTTGCCAATCCGGGCACATCACGCGTCATCAACGCCAATCTCACAGGCATTGTTCCCCGCTTTCTCCCCGATCATCCGGGATTTCAGACTTTTTCCGGGGCTCAATCTGCCGATTTTCATTTTACCGGTGGTATCCTGATGTATCAGGACCGCCCGATTGTCGCCGCATCTGAGCTGAAACTTCAAGGTGAACACAACATCGAAAATGCGCTGGCGGCACTGGCACTGCTTGCGGCTGTTCAGGGCGCAGAAGCAGTCTTCCTGCCCGCCGTCCTGAACGCGCTGAAAAACTTCACCTCCGGCGAGCACCGTCTCGAACATTTTCTCACAGTAAACGGCATCCGCTTCATCAACGACTCAAAAGCGACCAATCCCCACGCCGTGAATGCCGCCCTGAAAGCTCTGGGCGGCTCTCATCGCACGATTCTGCTGCTGGGCGGTCTGGACAAAGATATGGACTTCAAGGAACTCCTGCCCTGTTCGGAATACATAAAACAGGCATTCCTTTTCGGCACATGCGCTCCCCGAATCCGGGCGGCAATCGAAAAAGTCATTCCCTGCACAGACTGTGCAAGTTTCGCGGATGCCGCAGCCGCAGCCATTCAGGCGGCTGTACCCGGCGATACAGTCGCGCTTTCGCCCGCCACAGCCAGTATGGACATGTTCCGCAACTATCGGGACCGCGGCAATCAGTTCAAAGAGCTTTGCCGCAAATTGACAGCCGCCTCAGAGGACGGACAATCAGCCTTGTCCTGACGCCGCGCCATGAACCTTTTTCTCCGAAACTTTGCAGATTCAGGGAACTTCCCCGCCTCTTTCTTGTCTAATATGGCATTGGATGTCTCAAGTCTTTGCCCCTTTCCCGCAAAGGAATGAGACAACCGGTAAAAGTTCCCTTTTCGGGATGTGTCTGCCAACTCGAACCGTCTGATATGAGGTCATTGTTTTAACATGTCGTTTCTTCATTCTTCCATCTTGTGGAATCTGCTATGGATTGTGCCCGTTTTTGCCGCTTTCTGGATTGCGGGTGATGTCCGCCGCAGGAAACTTCTCCTGAAACTTTTCGGCACTCAGGAACGCATTTCAAAATTTGCCGATTTCTCAAACGGGAAACGTATCTTCAGGATGATTCTGCTCGCTTGCATTGTTATTTTGGTCGTGATTGCCGCCGCCCGTCCGTCATGGGGAAAACGTATTATGGAAGAATCCTCGTCCGGTCGAGATTTGCTGGTTGTTTTCGACGTTTCGCGCAGTATGCTTGCCGACGACGTCAAACCCGACCGCATGGAACATGCCAAATGGCTTGTCCGCGAACTGGTCAAACAGAATCCCGGAGACCGTTTCGGGCTGATTGCTTTTGCAGGCACCGCATTCCTGTCCTGCCCGCTCACCATGGACCGCACCAGTTTCGTTCAGCTTGTCAACGATCTTGACACCCGCTCCATTCCTTTGGGGGGGACCAATATTCAGAAAGCCCTCGAAACCGCAGTTACTGCGTTCAAGGGAGCAGAAGGTTCCCACAAAGCAGTCATCCTCATTACCGATGGTGATGAACTCGAAGGCCGCAGTTCCTCGGTTGTTTCCGACCTTGCAGAATCCGGCATTCCGCTTTTCATCGCGGGAATCGGCGATCCGTCCGTCCCTGCCGTAATTCGTGTCAAAGATGAAAAAGGGGAAACCCGCATTCTCACGGATGCCGGCGGAAACACGGTTAAAAGTATGCTTAACGAGGAACAGCTTGCCGATTTGGCGCGCCGCACAGGCGGTATTTACGTGCGTTCCACCACAGCCGATTCCGGCATATCTCCGCTCGAATCCCGTATTCAGCAGCTTGACCGTAAATCCAGCGACAACAACTCCATGTTCCGCCCCATCGAACGTCCGGTGTATCCGCTGGCGGCGGCTTTGATTCTGCTCCTGATTTTCTTCAGCCTGCCGGAAACCAAGCCCCGCACTGCCTCTATGATTCTGGCATTCTCCCTGCTCGCACTCCCGGTGTCTGCACAGACCCCGAAAGCCGCTGTCCCCGCACAGTCTGCACAGGCTCAAACTGCTGAACAGACAAACGATACCGCGACCATGGAAAATGCACCGGAAGAGGGAGAATCCGCACCGCTCACCGCCGCCGAATTTTTCAATGCAGGATTGCAGGAACAGCAGGTCAATCAAGACGACAAAAAAGCGCAGATGAATTACGAACAGGCGATTTCGCTTTCCGGCGAAGAACCCCTCGTCCGCGCTTCTTCCTACCAGAATATCGGCGTCATTTCTCATTTTGACGCACGTGCCTCTGTTCAGAATGCTCTCGCGAAGGTGCAGGGGCAGGACCTTGACGGCGCGCTGAAAGATGTCGCTCAGGCACTTTCCACGCTGAATCGTGCGGAAGAACTTTATTGCGAAAGTATGCGCAGCAACGCTAAGGACAATTCGGCAATTCGCAATCAGCAAATCCTGCTTGCCGACCGTAAAAACGCCGAAAACCTGAAAACGAAAATCGAAGAACTGAAAAAACTTCAGGAACAGGCGAAACAGCAAACTCAGCAGGCAATGGATCAGCAGCAGCAGGAAAATCAACAGCAGGGACAGCAGTCGCAGCAGCCCAATCAGCAGTCGCAGGATCAGCAGAACCAGCAGAATCCTCAGCAATCCCAAAATCAGGAACAGCAAAATCAACAGTCGCAGCAGCAATCTCAGCAGTCACAAGACCGTCCTCAGCAGAATCAGGAACAAAACAAATCTGCTCAGGACAAGACGGAACAAGCGGAAAATACTGCCTCCGAATTGGAACAAAAAGCCTCCGAAATGAATCAGACCAGGCAGGAAGAATCCGCCCGGGAAGCAAAAGAGGAACTTCAGAAAGCCCGTCAGGAACAGCAGCAGGGCAATGGCGAAAAAGCCGAAGAACACCTGCAAAAAGCTCTGAACGCCCTGCAGCAGAATCAGCCTCAGCAGGATCAGGACAAACAGAATCCCGACAATCAGCAGAAAGCGGATCAGGATGACAGGCAGGATTCTGAAAATCAGCAGGATGGTCAGCAGGGCGAAGACCAGCCGTCTCCGCAGGAACAGCAAGCTCAAGCCGCCGAAGAATCCGGCGAACAAGATAACAAACTGGATAAAAAACAAGCGGAAGCCATCCTGAATGCCATGGCAAAAGATGAAAAGGATCTCCGCGACAAGCTCATGATTCCGCAAAGCCGCGATTTCAGCGGCAGAGTGGAAAAGGACTGGTGATTTTATGATTCGTTCTCTTTCTCAAAAGAATTTCACGTTCAAATTCATTCTCTCGCTCTTTATCTGCATTTTGACTTTCATTTCCGTCTTTGCCGCTGATGTTCAGGTCAATATTTCGCCTACCACCCCGACCGTCGGGTCGCCCGCAGAACTCGTCATCACGGCCATTGATGCCGCGCGTGTTTCGGTCGTGGACGGACTGCCTGCCGTTTCAGGAATCCGCTGGTACAGCGACATCCCCGACTACAGTTCCAGCATGTCCATCGTCAATGGCCGCCGTACTGCCGTTTATTCGCTCCGTTACGCCTTCACCCCCACGAAATCCGGTGTCGTCACCATCCCGTCCCTTGAGATTTCCGTGGATGGCGTTCATACGGAAACAGGCCCCATTCAGATTTCTGTTCAGGCATCCGCTTCGCGTTCCTCCGCCTCAAGTTCTTCCGGAAATAATTTGCAAGTCTCCATCAATCCAACCAATCCGATTGCCGGCTCACAGACGGAACTCCTGATTACGGCAAATAACGCATCCAATATGACGGTTCGCGGCACACTCCCGAATGTCCCCGGCATTGAATGGAGCAATGTCGTATCGCGCAGTTCCAGCATGTCCATCGTCAATGGCCGCCGCACCACCCGCTATACGCTCCGCTGCGTCTTCACGCCCGCCAAATCCGGCACGTTCACCATTCCCGAAATTGATGTCAATGTGGACAATACTGCGATGCGCACCAAGCCGGTTCAGCTCACAGTCAGTGCTCCGCCGACAGCTTCCGAAGCCCGTTTGGACCCGAAAACCATTGCATTCACGGAAATCACAATCCCCGGTTCAGACCGTGATACGCCCAAATCCTATTTCATCGGCGAAGAAATTCCCTTGCAGATAACTGCTTTCATTCGCAGTCCTTATCGGATGCAATTTGAAGAATATCCCGTTATTTCCGCCGCCGACGATATGACCATCCGCTTCCATGATTATCGCAAAACGAATCCGGAAGCTCCTAATTTTGAATCTGTTACACAGGGACACCAGCTCATTGGACGCGGTACATTCATCACCTATAATTTCATCACCAAACTCCGCGCCCTCTCCACCGGCAAACTGAAACTGTCAGTCTCTGTTCCCGCCGTTATTCTGGATACCGACAGTTTTTTCCAGTCGGTTGTCGCTCAGAAAAAATTATCCGATGCACTGGACAATATCACGATTCTCCCTCTCCCTGCCGCGCCTGCCGATGCACCTTATATCGGCGTGATGACCTCCGCCAAGCCTGAAATCGAACTCTCCCCCGCTCCTTACCGTGTCGGGGAACCCATCACGTTGAAAATACGCCTCCCCGGCATTGAAAATTCCGAAACACTGACGCCTCCGGCATTTTCACCCGATATGTTCCGCAGTTATCCTCCCGAAACCGTCGAGCAGGGGCGCAGTGCCGAAATCCGCTATACGCTCATCCCGCTGGAACAGGGGAACTATCCTCTCTCCCTCAAATTCTCCACATTCAACCCGGAAACGAAACAGTATTCCATTGCGGATTTTCATCAATCCATTGCCATCGAAAAAGCACAGGGTATTCTGAAAGGTGCATCCGGACCTGCCATCGTCAATGCTCAGCCCATGGATTCTTCCTCAGCAATCAGCTCAGCCCGTGCGAAAACAGCTCCCGAAACCATGCTTTATCTGCATGATGATATTGACAGCACGGTCTCCATCCCCCTCATAAAAAATACCGTTGTTTTCATTGTCATCGCATTGCTGACGGGGTTCGGTACGCTCGTGTTCGGCATTCTTTCCTTTGTCAGGAAAAATGTCATATCCGCTGATGAATCTGCCCGCAGACGCCGTTCGGCTCACGCCGTTCGTTCCGGACTTCTCAAAAAGCTGACCGCTTCTTCGCCCCGCGATCTGGCCGGCGAACCTGCTGCCGAGCTATGCACCTATCTCAATGATATGCTTTCACTTTCGCCCGGAACACCACTGAACGAAACCGCGAAATCCGTTGAGCGGGAATCTCCCGAACTTGCCGAAAAACTCCGCACCCTGGCCGATGCCGCATGGATGCCGTCTTTGAAAGATAAACTCGATCAGGATTTCAAAATGTCTCTCATCAAAGGTATTCGCAAATACTTTATCTTCCTCGTTTTCCTGTTTCTCCCGTTCCAAACGGAAGCAGCAGATGAACTCTCCGCCGAAACAAAACTGCCCCAGAATGCGACCGAAGCAAAAACGGCTTACGATTCCGGCGAATTTGAACAGGCCTTGCAGTTTTATGCGCTTCAGTACAAGCCTGCCACGCCATCGCCGTCCATTCTTTACAACATGGGCAACTGCCTTTATCAATTAGGCGAATATCCCCGCGCCATGGTTTGTTTTGAGCGGGCCAAACGGCTGAGTCCCCGCGATTCCGATATTACCGGCAACCTGAATCTCACGCGCCGCAAACTCATGCTCCCCATGAAATATCAGGTCGAATCCCCCGGTGATTTCTTCCTCTTCATTCGCGATTCGTTCCGTACTGACGAATGGCTTGCAGGAACTGCCATCGGGCTGATGCTGATTATGATTTCCACAGCCATGCTTCTGCGCAATCGCAAAGGTCTCTGGCGGTGGTTCATGGGTGCAGGCGGGCTTGTCGTCCTCATTTGCGCCGCCATGCTGACGGCTCAGATCTCTGCGGAATCCCCCGAAAAACAGGCCGTGGTCATTACGCGCAACGCCCCCTTGTACAGTCTGCCGTCCGAACAGTCCGGACGAGTGGAACAGTACCTTAAACCGGGACAGGAAGTCCACATTGAGGAAAACCGCATGGACTGGATTCGTGTGCGCCTTGAAGACAACAGTGAAGGCTGGCTTCGCAGTTCTTCGGCAGCGCTTCTTTGGAATGTACTTGCCTCAGACCTTCTTCCGCAATCCTGACCTTGCACGTCCGGTCTGCTGCATGAAAAGCGGTATTTTCCCAAACCGATTTTCTGCAAGCGCATCCTCTGTTTTTCTCTTCGGAAACATCACCGGGGCAAAAAACATGATTCCATCTGCCTGAGAATCTTCTTTTTTCCGCATTATCCTTTTGAAAAACAGTCTCTTTTGCTGGCATTTCCTTTTTTTTATGCTATATTATTATTTAACCTTTTTTTCCTATGAGATTATTTCATCGCGTCTGAAGAATTTTTTCTCGTTTTCATCAGCAGACAAATACAGTTGAGCAGGCTTTTTCAGCAGGATTTCATACATGATTCTGCGCCGGAAAATACCTCACATCATCTTTCATCTGCAAAAGAAACTCCGAAAACAAAGATGATATTCTTTTCATCCGAAATCTACAGACCGGTGAAAGATTCTCTGATAACCTTAAAGGATGCCATTTGAATCACTGTGATGTCTTTTCCGGCTGTTGACTGAAAAGCCGGTTTTGAAAAGACAACTCACAGCATTCAGCATGTATCCCATTTTCAATTCATCCGCTTATGCAGAATATCAGAAACATCGCCATTATCGCTCACGTCGACCACGGGAAAACCACCCTCGTCGATGAAATTATCCGTCAGGCTAAACTCTTCCGCGACAATCAGGAAATGCACACGTGCTTCCTCGACAGCAATGAACTGGAACGTGAACGCGGTATTACCATCCTTGCGAAAAACATCAGTGTCAATTACCGTAACACCAAAATCAATATCATCGATACCCCTGGTCACAGTGATTTCGGCGGTCAGGTCGAACGCGTTTTGAATATGACCGATGGTGTCCTTCTGCTCGTTGACAGTGCAGAAGGACCGCTTCCCCAGACACGTTTCGTGCTGGACAAGGCCTTGAAACTCAACCTCAAGCCGGTTGTCATCATCAACAAAATTGACCGCCCGGATGCACGTCCCACGGAAGTCCTGAACGAAGTTTTCGATCTTTTCATCGATCTCAATGCTTCCGAAGAACAGATGGATTTCCCTGTCCTGTACGCCAGCGGACGCAATGGCTGGGCCACCACCGATCTCGAAAACGGCGCCCGTGATTCCATCCTTCCCCTCATGGATGCCATCATCGACCACATTCCTCCGCCGCCCACCAACGAAGGTCCTTCTCAGCTTCAGGTTACCACACTCGACTACAACGATTACGTCGGACGAATCGGCATCGGACGAGTTCACCGCGGCACCCTCTCCATTAATGAGCCGCTGAGCATCGTCAAGCGCGACGGCACCATCGGTACAGCTCAAATCAAACAGCTCTTTACCTTTGAAGGCATCTCCCGCAAGGAAGTTACCGAGGTCCAGTGCGGCGATATTTGCGCCGTTGTCGGCATTCTTGACATCGATATCGGCGATACCATTTGCGATGCCGGGACACCGGAAGCCATGCCCCCGATTGCAGTGGATGAACCCACTCTGTCCATGATGTTCCGCGTCAACGATTCTCCGCTTTTCGGTCAGGAAGGCAAATTCATCAGCAGTCGTCACATCCGTGCCAGACTTCTGAAAGAAGCCGAACGTGATGTGGCTCTCCGTGTGGAAGAAACCGAAGGAGACTGCTTCAAAGTGAGCGGACGCGGCGTCCTGCATATCGCCATTCTCATTGAAACCATGCGCCGTGAAGGCTACGAACTCACCATCACACAGCCGCAGGTCATCATCAAGGAAATCGACGGGATTCAGCAGGAACCGATTGAACTTCTTTCCGTGGATGTCCCCGACACTTCCGCTGGCAAGGTGATTGAAATCGTGGGGCTCCGTCGCGGCGAAATGTTCAAAATGGAACAGCACGGCAGTCGCCAGCTTGTGGAATTTTACATCCCCACCCGCGGCATTATCGGGCTCAGCACCAAAATCATGAACGTTTCCTGCGGAGAAGCCATTGTCTCCCACCGTTTCGACCACTACGAACCGCTGAAAGGCGATATTCCCCGCCGCATCAACGGTGTTATGGTCAGCATGGGACGCGGTCGCGCCGAAGCATACGCCATTGACGCGCTTCAGCTTCGCGGCACGTTCTTCATTGATCCCTGCGTGGAAACCTATGAAGGCATGATTGTCGGCGCACACTGCACCGATGACGATTTGGAAGTCAATCTGCAGAAAGCAAAAAAACTCTCCAATATGCGTGCCGCGGGGTCCGACCGCAACCTCAAGATCGCACCTGCCGCCAAGCTCTCTCTCGAAGAAGCTCTCGAATACATCAGCGATGACGAATATGTCGAAGTAACTCCCAAAAATATCCGTCTCCGCAAAAAATATCTTTCCTCTCTCGAACGCCGCCGCATTCGCGGAAAAGCATTCAAGAGTGCCGATGAAGATTGAGTTCGAGCCGTGCTTGATTCATCTTCCGCAGTGAACCTGTCCAACTCGTCTGCCGCCCATGATTGACTTTCAGAATGTCTCCAAAATTCTTGGCGGCAAGACGATACTTGATGATGTCTCGTTCCGCATCAACCGGGGCGAGCGTATTGGCTTCGTCGGTCCGAACGGGACGGGAAAAACCACTGTTTTCAGCATGATTTGTTCGGAAATCACCCCGGACAAAGGTTCGATTCTCATCCCCGACAAACTCCGCATCGGCATTCTGCATCAGCAGCTTTCCATTTCCACCAGGCAGGAAGATGTGTTATCCTTTGCGGCATCTGCCGGAGGTGAACTGCCCCGTATTCAGGCGAGGATTCACGAACTGGAAAAAATCTTGCAGGATGATTCCGGAAACACCGCCGCACTCAATGAACTCGGCAGTCTTCAGACTCAGTTTGAACATCTTGGCGGCTATGATTCGGAACACCGCGCAGAAGCAGCTCTTGCCGGGCTTGGTTTCAGCGAAAATACTTTCCACAACCCGATTTCGTCATTCTCAGGAGGATGGCAGATGCGTGCCGCAATGGCGCGTGTGCTCCTCGGCAATCCCGATATTCTCCTGCTGGACGAACCGTCCAACTATTTGGATATTCCGGCAGTCGAATGGCTTCAGAAACAGCTGAAAACCTTTACCGGGACCCTGCTTCTGGTTTCCCACGACCGCTTCCTTCTGAATACGCTGACCGATTTGACGCTGGAAATCAACGGCGGGAAAGTTACCCGTTACCCCGGTAACTACAACAAATATATGGTGGAGCGCGAAGGTCGCATTGCGCTTGCCGAATCCATTCGCAAAAACAACGAGAAAAAACGCGACAAGCTCAAGGAAAACATCGAACGCTTCCGCTGCAAAGCCACGAAAGCCGCTCAAGTCCAGATGTGGATTAAGATGCTGGACAAGATGGACGAAGAACCTCAACAGCCCGAAGATTTGCATTTTCAGGGACGCATCCGCATTCCCGATCCCCCTCGCTGCGGTGCTCAGGTATGTTCCGTCGAGAAACTCGAACACACCTATGACGGCAAACGCTTCATCTTCCGCGACCTCAGCTTCTCGGTCGAAAACGGTGAAAAACTCGGTATTGTCGGTTACAACGGCATGGGCAAAACCACGCTGCTCCGCATGATTGCCGGTACGCTCAAACCGACCGGCGGGGAAGTCCATATCGGTCATAACGTCGTCATCGGCTATCAGGCTCAGGAATTTGCGGAACTCCTGCCTCCGGAACAATGTGCCTACGATGTCGTCAAACAGGCATCTGCAGGCGATACTCCCCCGTCCCGCATCCGCGAAATTCTCGGCGCATTCGGATTCTCCGGCGACTCTGCCATGAAGCTCTGCAAAGTCCTTTCCGGCGGTGAAAAAATCCGTCTTTGCTTTGCCCGTATTTTCGTCAATCCTCCGAATCTTCTGATTCTGGACGAACCGACCACACACCTTGATATTTCTGCCCGTGAAGCTCTTCAGGATGCCCTGACCAAATATACCGGAACGGTTTGTTTTGTCAGCCATGACCTCGAATTTCTCCGCGGCACCGCCACCACCATTTTGGAAATGCGCCGCGACCGCATCCGCAAATACTGCGGCGGGTTCGATTATTACGAGGAAAAACTCGCCGAGGAAGAACGTCAGGCTTCCGAAAAACAGCAGAAAGACGAGCGCGCCGCCGCAAAAGCCGCCGCCGCAAAAAATGCCGCAGAGGAACTCAATCAGAAAGAACGCCGCCGCATCAAAGCCGCCAGACGCAACGCTTTGCTTCCCGAAAAACGCCGTCTTGAACGCGAGCTTGCACGTTTGGAGCAGCTCATTGAAAAGGGGGAAGCAGAAAAGGCGGAAATCAACGAACAGCTGATGAATGCCGGTCCCCAAACCGATTTCGCCACCCTGCAAAAACGCAGCAAAGCTCTTGATTACGACATTTCCAAAGCCACGCTCGAATGGGACTCCGTCGCTTCCGAACACGAGGCTTTCATGCGCCGCTATGAAGAAGAGACCGCCGACTGATTTCTTCTTTACTTCTGTGTTTTTTCGCCTATTTTCCTGAAAAATCAGGCTTATCTGTCAAATGGAGTTGATTTTTCGGAAAATCGGTGTATAGTAATAGTTACCTGTTCCTTTACGGAATCATTGGTACGCCAGAATCAAACAAACCAAACATATATTAACACGAGGTATTCACAAAATGAAAGACTCCATCCATCCCGCATACGGTCCGGCCAAGGTGATCTGCGCCTGCGGCAAAGTCTGGGACATCTATTCCACACGCAAAGAGCAGAAAGTCGGTATCTGCGCCGAATGCCATCCTTTCATCACCGGTAAACAGAAACTCGTTGACGTTGCCGGTCGTGTTGAGAAATTCCGTCGTCGTTACGCAAAGTAATTGGAGCCGGTTTCCGAAGTCATTGCCTGATATTCTTCAGAATACCGTGCAGACTTTTCAGACAAGCCCATTGCACACGGTTTTTCCGTATCGCCCCGTTTACCGCGTTCGGACACATCATTCATGGTCCGTTTGGTGAGGCGGGGCTTATTTTTTAGCACATATAATCATCCTTTCTCTCCGTTCCCATGACACCTGACGATATTTCCAGGCAAATCAGTCTTTTTCACGCACGGCATCAGGAAATCGAAGAAGCGATGTCCGATCCCGGCATCTATGCTTCCCCTGCTCGTGCCGCCTCATTGTCGAGGGAACGCAACCGTCTGGAACACATCTTCGAGGTTTACGACGGATGGAAACAGTCTCTGCTTCATCTCGCCGAAAACGAAGAACTTCTGAAATCCGAATCCGATTCCGAATTCCGTTCCATGATTGAAGCGGACATCGAAACGCAGAAACTTGCAGCCGAACAATCCGCCACGGAAATGCTGCTCCTGCTTGTACCCCCTGACAAAGCGGACAGCCGCAACGCCATTGTGGAAATCAAGCCTGCTGTCGGCGGGGAGGAGGCCTCTCTTTTCGCCTCGGAGCTTTTCCGCATGTATACGAAATACGCCGAACTCCGCCGCTGGAAATATGAACTGCTGGACATGAACCAGTCGGAACTTGGCGGTTTGAAAGGCGTGATGTTTCAGCTTTCCGGCACCGATATTTTCTCCCGCATGAAATTTGAATGCGGTGTCCATCGTGTTCAGCGCGTACCGGTTACGGAAGCAGGGGGGCGCATCCACACATCCACGGTAACGGTTTCCGTACTGCCGGAAGCTGATGAGCTGGACGATATTGTTATCAAGCCCGAAGATTTGGAAATCTCCACTTTTCATTCCTCCGGACCCGGTGGGCAGAAAGTGAATAAAACCGATTCAGCTGTGCGAATCCATCACATTCCCAGCGGTCTTGTCGTAGCCAGCCAGCAGGAACGCTCCCAAATCCGCAACCGTGAAATCGCACTCCGCATTCTGAAAAGCCACTTGCTCGAACGCATCCGCAGTGAAGAATCCGGCAAACATGCGGAAAGCAAGCGTCTGCAAGTTGGCACGGGCGACAGGAGTGAACGCATCCGCACCTATAATTTCCCCCAGAATCGTGTTACCGACCATCGTTTCGGTGTGATTTCGGTCTATGATCTGCCCGCCGTCCTTGAAGGCAATCTCGACCTTCTCCTCGACCCGCTGTTCCTCGCTTACAGCAAAGAAGTCGTTGACTATCTTCTGAAAAAATGACCCCGTTTCATCGGACTGCACCCGAAACGCAGTTTTTCTCTTTCCCCAATCAGTGAAAATGCTCCCGTCTGTCATACAGTCCGGGAGCATTTGTCAATCGTAATGCATTGGAATATTTGGAATTGTTTATTCCTGTTTCCCGATTCCCCATTGTTTCACAAGTGCATCGTATTCCTGCTGGGTCAGCGGCAGAATACTGCCATGACGGAAGCGGTGCGGGAACTTCAGCAAATCCTCTGCCGGAACAAATTTGCCCGATGCCAGATCGTCTGTAACAAACGGTTTGTACCCCTGACCCTTGCTGTAATAATCCAGCAGCAGACACCAGCGTCCCGTTCCGTCGTTCAGGCGGAAGCATTCCGGTCCTTCGTATCCCTGAAGTTTCTGGAAGCCCGGCACATCTTTCCATGGTCCCGCAAGTGAAGTCGCCGTTTCCATGATAATGGCCTTGCTGCTTTCGTCCTTGGAGAAACGGTAATAATTTCCCTTGTCTTTTACGATGGTCGTATCAATGATGTGATTCGTTTTTTCGATATACAGTCCGGCAGGCGAGAAGTTCTTGAAATCTTTCGTGCGCGAACTGTAAATAATCTGTTTCGTTTTCCCGTCTTTCGGGGTCATGGATGCCCAGAATACGAGAAATTCTCTGCGGTCAGAATCCCAAAACGCTTCCGGTGCCCAGGTACAGCCTGCTTCACTCACCGCGACTTCCACACGGCGAGGCTTGCTCCAGTTGATCAAATCCGAGGACTCCCACACGATAATCGCCTTGCTCCCGCGGTACTGAGCTCTGCTCCAGTCCCCGTTTTTCCCGATGCACAAATCGGTCGCAATCAGGAAGATTTTATCATTTTCAGGGTTGCGGATGATGAATGGATCGCGCACACCGCCTTCCCCCTCCGTGCTTTGCAGAACCGGTTTGCTGTCGTTCAGTGCCTGCCATTTCAAGCCGTCTTTGCTGACCGCGAGGTAAATCTGTTCCCATTCGCTGCCGCGTTCTCCTCGGAAATATGCGAAAAGGTATCCTTTCACATTTTCAGGATTTTCCAGCTTTGTCGCTGTTGTCGCGGTCTTCACCGCCTGTGCGGAATCCGCAGTTTTTGCTGTTTCAGCGGGCTTCGTTTCGGCTGTACCTGCCGCCGCGCCGTACACCCCGGCGCACAGGGCAAATGCCGTTAAAGATGCGGTGCAAACCGCCATGCAGAAAGTTTTTCTGAACATAACTTGTCTCCTTGTATGTTTATTGAGCTTTTATTTCATGCTTGTGTTTTGTTTTTCACTTTAAAAACAGCTCATCATCCTCAGAAATAGAATGATTCTCTTGTTTTTTCGGGGGCTGACTGTTTCGTTCCCAGAAAACCCCGTCTTCATATCCCTGAATCGCGGAATCCGTCTCTTCCATTTCAAGCCGTTTCAGGGTCAGACAGCAGTATTCACGGCTTTGTTCGATACTTGTAAATTTCCGCCCCAGCTTTCGCGCCGTGACTGCGGTTGTTCCGCTTCCCCCGAACGGATCAAACACAACTCCCCCGGCCTCTGTGCTTGCCAATAACAGCTTTGCCAGCAGTTTTTCCGGCTTCTGCGTGGGATGGTCGGTATTTTCCCGCATGGACCAGAAAGGCACGGTCAGATCGTCCCAGAAATTCGATGCTCCGGTCAGGCGGTAACGCCCGTTTCCCTCTTCGTTCCAGTCTTTCGGTACGCCGTCAGTCCGATACGGCGCGATGACTTTTCGCTTCATGCGCACCGCATCCCCGTGAAAAATCGGCTCGTCTCCCTTGACCGCATACCAGATATCCTCACAGGCATTCTTCCAGTTGTCGTCTGCGGAACGCCCCTTTTCTCGCTGCCATGTAATGCGGTTTCGCACATTCAGCCCGCATTCCCGCAGTGCCTCATAACACGCCGCCGTGCATTTCCAGTCGCAGCACAGATATACTGCCGCATTCTCTTTCATCAGTCGCACGATTTTCGGCAGCCACGACATCAGATATTCGAAATATGCCCCGTCGCCCCGCTTGCGGAATACATTCCCGTTGAAATCCTTGGTCAGATTATACGGAGGATCGAGAAACACTGCATCCGCAAACGAATCCGGCAGAAACTCCATCACCGCAAGCATATCGCCCATGATCACGCAGTCGCTCACCTCATCCGCAGAAACTTTCCGGCACGGCATCGGACAAATCTTTTCCGACAGCCGCTCTGTTTCCTCTTCCGTCAGACGGATTGTCCGGTTCCGGGGCGCGGAAGCCCGCACCTCCGGGATTTTTTCCCCTTGTTCAGAACTTAAACGGCTCATCTTTGACATAGAATCGAACATCTTTGATTCGCCCGTTCGCATTCTTATCAATGCGCGGCAGCAGACGGAATCCCGTTACAGTCTTGCTTTCTTTCATATCAATCACCACCGCATGAGGGAATCCAGGCTTCTTGTCCGAGTAATCCGTGTGCCAGAATGTCGACTCCTGCAAATCAATCAGTTTATCGGCATTGTTGTTGGCATCATCCACTTCTTCACTGTCGGCATACAGCACTTTCCAGAAAGTACGGTCTGCAACCTCGCCTTTCTCGTCCACTACGGTGAGTTCTGCGGCAGAGGCGAAATAATTCCCGTTCTGTTCACTCAGGGCTTCCAGACACAGGTAACGCCCTTTCACCGGCTTCTCGAAGTTCACTTGCTGCCAGTCGTCGTTATTGGGCAGACGTCCTGTTACTGCGGGTGTTTCGCCGCTTAAATCCAGCTTCTGACCTTCCTGGCGGTGCGTCATTGCCGCTGAAGCCTTGCGGACCTTATCGAGAACCGGCTCTTTCAGACCGGACATCGTTGTCGCTTCCGGTGTCAGCAAATCCAGAATCACAACCTCGTTTTCGCCCTTTTTCATCCAGCATCCCGGCAGATACAGAGCCTGCTGCGGACCGATAAACCAGTACCGTCCCAGATTATGCCCGTTCACCCACACCATGCCTTTGCCCCAGGTCGAAACATCCAGGAACGTGTCGCCCGGTTCATTCACCGTAAACGTGCCTTTGTACCATGCGGGACCCTTTACCGGTGCCGTGACTGCCTCATACTTTTTCGCGGTCTGGAATGCACTGTCCACGGGAAAATTGTATACTTCCCAGCCCGTTACTTCCCGGTCGCCCGCCGTCACAGACTTCGTAATCCCCTTGCGGTCGATGATTCCTCCGGCATAGTTCACGCGTCCGTTGTTTTCCACCAGAATATCCAGCTGAACATCCTTGCTGAATCCCGGCAGTTTCAGACCTTTTTCATCCAGCCGCCGTTCCACGATGCCGGTCTGTTCGCCGTCGATATAAACCGCCGCCCAGTCATGGACTTCCGTTATGTTCAGCATCTTGCCCGAATCCGAAGCCGGCAATGTGGTGCGGTACAGAATCCGGCCGAATCCCTGATCGAACTTTTCCATCGGCTGAATCTTTTCCGACTTCTTCGCTTCCGGCAGATTTTTGAATAGCGGCGCCGCCTGCGTCAATTGGAACTGAGGAATTGCAATCACGGGATTTTGTGCCGGGATTTCAGCCGGTGTTTCCCCCTCATTCAGATAGGATTTCAACAGGTTGCGCACTGCGTCAAACTTATCGGTCGTCCAGCCCGCCTCGGTAATCGGAGCATTGTAGTCGTAGGAAGACACCATGCAGGAATACGGCGGAGAATTGGCCCCGCCCCACTGTCCGAACGTCGTTCCTCCGTGTGCCATGTACAGGCTGAACGATATTTTACGGTCCAGCATGTCTTTCAGACTGCCGATGAAGCTGTCCACACTGCGCGTTTCATGCCTGCGTCCCCAGTTATCGTACCATCCGGTCCAGTATTCTCCGCACATCAGAGGATTTTGCGGATGACTCCGCTTGATTCCGCGGAATTGACTGTCGATATTCGAGCCTGCACCGAAATTCAGGCAGATTGCCGCATCATCCAGTTTGTACTTCTGA
This sequence comes from Lentisphaeria bacterium UBA1732, assembly GCA_002315855.1. Lineage (GTDB taxonomy): Bacteria > Verrucomicrobiota > Lentisphaeria > Victivallales > UBA1829 > UBA1732. Next base: position 27,044 of record DCIG01000032.1, read on the forward strand.
TAATTCGAGTTCCAGTCGCAGCGGATCAGCTGGACTTTGTCGAATCCCGCCTCGCGCAGTGCATCCCGCATTCCGGCCATATATTCGCCGTCGCTTCCGAAGCACGCATATTCATTTTCCACCTGCACCAGGATGATGTTTCCGCCGTTCTGAATCTGCATCGGGGCCAGTCGTTTGCCCACCTCTTTCAAATACTTCTGTGTGCGTTCCTTGAACAGCGGATCACGGAAAGTTCTCACCTGCAAATCATCCTTTTTCAGCAGCCACCACGGGATTCCCCCCATTTCCCATTCGGCGCATACATAGGGACCGGGACGCAGAATGCAGTACATGCCGTTCGCCTGAATCAGCTTCACAAATTCCACAATATCCTTGTCTCCGCTGAAATCAAACTGATCCTGCACCTGCTCATGGAAGTTCCAGAAGAGATAAATGCAGATCGTGTTCATTCCCAGTGCTTTGGTCATCTTAATGCGATGATCCCAGTATTCACGGGGAATACGCGTATAGTGCAGTTCTCCGGCACGCACCAGAAATGGTTTCCCATCAAGCAGATATTGCCCGTTGACGGCTCGGAAATCCTTGCCCATATCAGGCAAGTCTCCCGCAAATGCGCAAACCGACAGAACTGAAAGACAAATACTCATAAGCAGTTTTTTCATGTTGTTCCCTCCGGAATCAGGAATGGATGTTGTTGTTTCTACAATTTCAACACTAATATAACCCGTCATGCTTCAGATTGCAAATACTGTCTCCTGTTTTTTGACCACCTTGTTTTCTTTATGGCAAAATTTCCCTTGTTTCTCCATGAAAAAACCTCCTGCTCATTCCGGAACAGGAGGTCGAATCACATATTCTTTTATTCTTTTACGCTTGCTTGGCCGCATCCGTCCCCGCCGTGCGTGCCATTTCTTTCAGCTTCTTCAAATCTTTCTTGCCGTTTCCCAGCAGTGGAATTGCGTCAATCAGGAAGAATGCGTCAGGACGCGGAATCCACAGGTTCGGCAATCCGTTTTCACGCAGGACATTGCCTGCCTGCTGCGGATCGAATGCCGGATCGGAATAGAATACGATGATTTGCTCGCCTTTCTTGGAATCCGGACGTGCGGACACTGCCACTTTCCCATCCAGATTGAACAAATCTTCCAGCTTCTGTTCAATCAGCTCATGCGGAACCATTTCCCCGCCGATTTTGCTGAATCTCGAAAGCCGTCCCGTAATTCGGATATAGCCGTCCCGGTCCATGGATGCAATGTCATTGGTATTATACCAGCCATCCGGCGTAATCGCCTTCTTCATGGCTTCCGGATCATCCAGATACCCCATCATCACGGAGGCGGATTTCAGTTGGAGCAGACCTTCCTTGCCGGCATCCAGCAGTTCACCCGTGTCCACGTCCACAATACGCGATGCAATCCCCTGCATTGCCACGCCGATACTGCCGAACGGTCCCGATTCTTTCCCGATTGCGAGGAAGTCGTCAGGGATATTCAGCGACACGATCGGCGACATTTCCGTGCAGCCGTAGCCTTCGATGATGCTCTTGCCGGTGAGTGCCTTGAAGTCGTCATACACTTTCCTCTGCAGCTTTTCCGCGCCGGTTACCATCATGCGCAGCGAGTCGAAATCACCCGGCTTGTAGTGCCTCATATAGTTCAGCAGGAATGTCGGTGTCGAAATCAGCATCGTAACCTTGTCTTTTTTCACGGTCTTGCAGATTCCTGCTCCGTCCAGCGGATTCGTTACCAGAATTACCTGCGTCCCCGTTACCGACGGGAAACTCAGCCCCACCATCAGGCCGAATGCGTGGAACAGCGGCAGATTGCCCATGATTCGGTCTGTGCTGTAGTGCCAGTTCAGCTGTCTCCAGAAACTCCAGATGTCCGACGTGATATTATGGTGCGAAAGCATCACGCCTTTCGGGGTCCCTGTGGACCCGCTGGAGAACAGCAGTGCCGCCGGATACATCACGTCTGTGCCGTGTTTCGGCGCAATATCGCGAATCAGAACTTGGTGCGGATACAGAATGATTTTCGCCAGTGCAGTATATTTGTCGGTCTTCGTAATCAGTTTCGGCAGATCCTCCAGGAAAATCATCTCCGGACGAGGCTCCTTTTTCAGCTTCGCGAGGAACACTTTGCTGGTGATGATCGTCTTCAGTTTTGCTTTGCTGCACATAATATCCATGACGGAATCGCCTACGGTATAGTTCAGCACGGCCGGAACACGGTCTGCCAGCTGTACCGCGAACAGTGCTTCAATGGAAATCACCTTATTGGGCAGCAGCACTCCCACAAACTGTCCGTCATCTCCCCGTTCGGCGAGAATTTTACGCAGTTTTTTGCTCATAATCATGGAGGCCGCAAGCACTTCCAGATTCTTTGCCCCGTTTTCGGCATCTGCATCCTTGAATGTTACATCGAAAGGATGCTGTAACGTTCTGCGCAGGAATCGGTACGGAATTGTTTTCTCTCCGTGAATCGGCTTCATTTCCGCCTCTGCTCCCAGTTCGGCGATTTTCTGCCAGATTCGGAAGCCGCTCCAGTTTTGCGGAATCGGTTCGCCTACGATTACGGTTCCCGGAATCGGAAGCAGACGTGGCTTGATGAAACGCAGTTTCCCTTGGAAAATCGTCAGCAGACTGCCCCAGTGCAGTCCCAGTCTTACCGGAATCACCGGAATATCGGGGCGCGGCAGCAGTTTGGTAATCCCCGATCGAAACGCATGTGCCATGCCGTTCGGCGAAATCACGCCTTCCGGGAAAATGCACACCACACCATCAGAATTGAGAATATCGTGCACCGAATCAAATAGTTCCCGCATTTTATTGGTGCTTGCGCGTTCCGGTACTTCCAGAGCCTTGCTCCAGCGGAAGAAAAGATTCAGTCCCGGAAAACGATAGAAGCGGTGATCCACCAGAAATGTTACTTTGCGCGGTTTCAGGCACAGGATAAACAGAAAGTCAAGGAATGAAATATGGTTTGCCACCAGCATCGCAGGACCGATGTCGGGATAGTTTTCCACATTGTAGACTTTCATGCGGTAAATTGTGCAGGACAGAAGCCATCCCAGGGTGCGCAGAACCAGCGACGGACGCCAGATCAGCACCACCGCTCCCCACACCAGCAGGGTCCAGATCATTCCGTGAATGGATTTCGTCCCGTACACATCTTTGTACCCCATCTCGAATCCGGCGCATCCGCACGCCGCGACAAACAGAAACGGCAGTACTTTTGCCAGCATCATGCCATAGCGTTTTTCCAGATAAATCGACACCATGTGAACGCATATCCGCAAGTCCAGCAGCAGGAAAAACACGCTCAGCGAAATTGCAATCGTGCGCAGTACCACCGAATCCGAACTACTCCAGTACAGTCCCAGAGCCGCCGCGAAGAAACTCGGAAACGCCAGCCCTACCAGGACTCCGTAGTTTTTGCAGCGGTCCATTGCCCAGAATCCCAATGCCAGCGCAATGACCGGCCATATTTGCGTATGCCAGTTCTGAGTTGCCATGGTTGCGGTCCAGGCATGTCCGATTGTCATGCACACTGCCGCCGTTATGAATATCATGGACAGCAGGGAAATCAGTGCCGCATGAAAATTTTCGCGAAGTTTGTATAATGTATCCTGCATTTTGGAAACTCCATAAAGAATTGAACTTGTACTCAGGGTATGACACCCTTGCTTGACCAACTGCATTACGTCCAAGTACAGTCAGCCTCTAAAATATAGCACCGCCCGTTTCTCTTGTCAAGGGAAAAATATTTTTTTATGACCGGTGAACACAGTTATTCCCGGTTTTTTCAGAAAGAGGCTGTCGGACCGCATCTTTGAGCAGCAGGCGGGGATGCCCCTCATTTCCCATCATCATTTACTCGTGATGCACCAGCTCGCTCATCGTGAACGGTTTGAACTTCTTGACTGCTTTTTCCCGTGCATCCGCGTCTGCATCCAGATATTTCCAGCGGTTGAATGCGAAGTCATGGGGCAGATACCCGGACAGCCACGAATGCGTCATCACGAAACACTTCGTGTGTGATTCAAAAATCCACGGACATTGTTCTTGCAGGTATCTGGTCAGCTCATGAACCTGTTTTTCATATTCTTCCGCATTGGTTTCCGCAATGAATTTCCGGTACATTTCATCGTACACTGCATCCCGGTAGCTCACCCGGTTGCACGACCCCGCATTTTCGCCGTAGAAAAGCTGCAGAAAGTTTTCCGCATCGGGATAGTCTGCCGTCCACGAATAGCGGAACATCTGTACGCCTCCCGTTTTCAGCTTCTGCACAAACCTTGGCCACGTGTTGAATTCTGCCCGCACTTCAATTCCGATTGCCTCCAGATCGCTGACCATCAGTTCCGCCGTCTGACGGTAGAAGGTATCGCTTCCCGTTTGATCGAATGAAATGACCAGCGGCTTCCCCGTTTTCGGGTCGATTCCGTTGGGATAACCTGCCAGTTCCAGTTCTCGTTTGGCCTCTTCCACATTGTGCCGTCCGAATTTCCCTTGCGTCCCCTCGTTTTCTGCCCCGGGGATTCCCGGCGGTACGGGACCTGCCGCTTCCGTGAAACGATTCCCCGAATGCACGATGCGTCTGCCCTTGTCGAATGCCAGCGAGATTGCCCGCCGAAGATGCACGTTCCCCCCCAGTGTCGGGTCGGCGAAGTTGAACCCGATGTAATTGGTCTCCAGCTGCATTCGCGAAAGCAGTTTGATTCCCCGCTCCCGCAGGGCAGGCGAAAGTTCCAGCTCCTTGTTCACCACCGCCTCGAAACACTCCGAATCCGGCACATACAGGTCCAGTCTCCCTTGCAGAAACATCAGCCACGAAGCAATCGGCTGTTTCACCAGGTAGCACGTGATGGCATCCGATGCCGGCAGTATTCGTCCGTCGGACTCTCCGTGATATTCCGTATTTTTCGCCATTTCGATGGCGTAGTCTTTCTCCCACCGCGTCAGCTTGAACGCCCCTGAGCCCTCCGGATGGTCTGCGAATCCTTCCCCGTAGAACTCCACGGCTCTCCGCGACACTGCCGCCGTATACGGCAGTGCCAGTGCGTACAGAAACCTCGGATCGGGCTTTTCCAAGTGGAAAATCAGCGTCCGTTCATTGACAATCTCCATTCCCTCGCATGGCTCATCGTAGGGCGTCAGATCATTGCCCGCCGCCGCTTCGGTTTTCGCACGGAATTTATCCAGCCCCTTGATTCTGCCGCGAATCAGCCAGAATCCCGATGACCTCAGCCGCGTATCCGCCAGCCTCAAAATCGAAAACACCAGATCCCGCGCCGTTACTTTCCTCTGTTCTTTGCTCAGCCCCTTGTGCGCCTCTCCCTCCTGAAAATACAAATCGTCTCTCAATGTGCAGGTATACGAGCACCCGTCTTCGGAAATCTCCGGCATTTTTGTCAGCATACACGGTTCCAGCTTGTAGTCCCCCGAATCATAGCGGTATTGCAGCATGGTGTCGTAGAATGCTCCCGAAACATATTGGCTTGCCGTGTCGGCGGCGAGTACCGGGTCCAGCGTGTTGATTGGCTTGCCCAGGCTCATGACTACGGTTTTGCGCGGCTGTTCCTGCGTCTTCCCGCACGATGCCGCCCCGAAACACGCCGCCACTGCAATCACTGCCGCCGGCATCACTTTCCATAACATTCTTTTCAGCTTCATTCGTACTCGTCTCCTCCCTCGTCTTCGCTGATTTCCTGCCCTTGCAGCCATTTCCCGTAAGCCTTCACGGCATCTCCGCAGCTGAATCCTCTCCCCATGAGGAATCGTACTGCCTTCGCCTTGCGTTTCATCGGGTCGCTTTCTCTTTTCAGCTGACTTTCTTTCCTCCGCAATGCTTCTGCGGCGTTGTCCGCCTCGTCCTGTTCCGGCAGATATTCGGCCTCGTCGCCTCCTGCCATGGCGTAATTGACTGCCTCGTCCGGAAAATGATGTTTCCGCATTTCCAGCCTGATTTTTGCCGGTCCGTAACCTCTGTCCCGGTACAATCGTATCATGGATTCTGCGAGCCGCCCGTCGTTGACGGCTCCGATTCGCTTCAATTCCGCGACAGCCGCATGGATTTCTGCGCTGGTCCACGCCTGTTTCGCGTAGAGTTTCGCCGTCAAATCGCCTTCCGACAGCAAACGCCGCGACAGCAGTTCCACTGCCGCCTCATAGGCGCGTTTCGTTACTCCGGGCATGGTCTCTCCCTTGAATCCGTTGTTTTCCTTGATTTTTTGAACTCATTGACATCGTTTCTGCGGCTTTTTTTGCCGTATCTGAATACAATATCACCATTTCCCCCTTTTTTCAAGAAAATCTCTCCCTTTATCTGATTCCCCCCTCTTTCCTCCCCCGTGTAAAAAAGCCCCGCCCGGTGTTATTCAGCCGGACGGAGCTTGCTGTATCGTTCTGTCGAAAGGATAAATTTCCCTCAGAACTCAATTTTGTAGCACAGAGCGATTTTGAAATCTTTTTTGTCGGGCGACACGATTTCCAGTGTCCCGTCTTCGTTCTGTTTCCATTGCGGGGCGGCGTTTGCGCCCAGCAGTTTCACGGACTTTACTTTCTTGTCTGCGAATGATTTCAGCGTCATTGCCGTATTGGTTTCCGGCACCATGAGCGTGAAGGCATATACCGTATCGCCCTTGCTGGTGAAACGGAAATCCTGTGCTGTGGCGGCCTTGCCTTGTCCCTCATTGAATCCCTGATTGTTCAGTCTTGCCTGCGGACCGTCTGCCTGCGGACCTTCGCCGTATTTCTTCCAGAGTCTTGTCCCGTAAATTCCCTCGCCGTTGATTTTCATCCATGCGCCGATTTCCTGACAGACTGCCAGTTCTTTTTCGTCGATGGTGCCGTTTCCGCGGATGGGTACACTCAGGAGCAGGTTGCCGCCCTTGCTGACGATGTTGATCAGCATGGAGATTACGGTGCTGGCGGATTTATAGCCGTTGCGGTTGTAGACACTGCGTTCATAATGCCAGTTGCCCAGACAGGTGTCGGTCTGCCAGTAAGGTGTTACGATGTCGCCCGGCACGCCGCGTTCCACGTCCCACACCAGTGCCTTGGTCTGGTCGCCCTTGAGAATCTTTCCGGTTGCCAGCACTTCCTGTTTCCCGTTGTGGTATTTCAGGCTCTGGTTGTAGTAGTACGCGGTCAGTTCCACGCCGTCGTTCAGGGTCGGGTAGAACGGCACTACGGTGTCGTCGTAATACAGAATTTCAGGATGATAGTCGTCAATCAGCTGTTTGTGGCGTTTCATGAACTTGTCGCGGTATTCTTTGTCCGGCGTAACCACGCGTTTCGGGTCCCAGTCCCAGTGGCGGTTATCGGGCGAAGCCTCATGTTTTTGCGCGTAGAGTTCCTGCGGATCAAGTCCCAGCTTGCCCCACCAGGTCCCTTTGCCGTCTGCCTTGGTCAGCAGACCGTCGTAGGGACGGGACGTTTCATACCAGCACCAGGCGTGCGAAGCGTGGACACTTGCCCCCCAGTGCAGTCCTGCCTTTTCGCAGGCTTTTTTCCATTCTCCGGCGATGTCGCGTTTCGGACCGATGTCCATGGAGTTCCATTCCTGATATTTGCTGTCCCACAGGTCGAAATTGTCGTGGTGATTCGCCAGCGACACCAGAAACTTCGCTCCCATCATCTTGAAGACACCGGCCAGATAATCCGGGTCCCACTTGTCCGCGTGCCATTCCTGAATAATATCCTTGAAGCCGAAAGTTTTCGGGTCTCCGTACTTTTCTTTGTGAAAATTCGATTTCCAGTTCCCGTCGATGTACATTTCGCGGGCGTACCAGTCGCCGGCTTCCGGCTGGCATTGCGGTCCCCAGTGCGCGAAAATTCCGAATTTCGCGTCCTTGTACCATTCCGGTATCTGGAAATTCTCCTGGAGTGATTTCATGGTCGGCTCGAATAATTCGCTGTCTGCCGCGATCGCGCTGCTTCCGATGGAAAGTGCCGCCGCTGCGGATACGGTCAGCATCGGTTTTCTGAATCTCTTGGAAACGGACATTGGTTTTCTCCTCTTGAATAAGCTCATTCACTCATGTTTCGCTGCAAATAAACTCATTCGCTTGTGTTGTGCTTTATGGTTTCACGATAAATTATGATAAATAATTATACTTCCGCTTCACGTGTCTTTCAAGTCCTTATTAGGAAAAATATTTTTTTAACCACTAGTGTCCCAATAAAATACGCT
>DCIG01000046.1 GCA_002315855.1 Lentisphaeria bacterium UBA1732
GCACGGCATCGACCCATTCCGCAATAAGGCTGGCGGCATGTTTGTGAAGACGCGGCGTATAGCGGTCGTATGCGGCATTTTCCGGGTCCTCGAAACGTTCGACTTTTGCATGGGCGACAAGAATGACCATCATATCCCGTTTATCACGCAGTTCCTGCAGAAGGTTGATGATTTTGCGCCAGTAAACAAGCGCATCCACATAGCCCTTGCCGAACCCGCCATCCGCTTTTTCGATGGAGCGGACACCGTATTCACGGCACACTTCATCGAAAATCAGACGTTCCAGCCAGTCCGCGGAGTCAATGACCACCGTTTTGAATTCGTGCGGTTCATCGCGGAGTGCCGTCAGTTCGGCAATCACATCCGCCACTTTGGTTGCCAGCGGAAATTTTTTGCAGTCGATTTCACCAAGACCGTCCTCGGTTTGGATGAAGATCGGATTCGGCGCAGAGGCTCCGAAGGTACTGTTGTGTGTAACGATGAAATCATCGGTTACATACAGTTCATCAGGGGCATCAACCATAATGCAGACGCACTCCTTTTCCCCAATCGATTCCACCGAGCGGATCGTATTCCGGATCATCCATTCCGGCTTTTTCCATTTTGCCGAATGTTTTTCTGATGCAACGGGAATCAGCCCGTTGGTGAACGAAAGATAAATTCTGTGAGACGGCTTGACATGATGCCTCTTATGATTTTTATCCACATATCTTCCGTCCCGAACGGTCACTTTTGCAGAACCTCCAAGGGATCTTGCAAGAAAGATGATATCCTTTGCCAACTGGGGACTTGCGGTGCAGATTTCAATGGATCCGGGTTTGCCAACAAATCCATCTCCATCAATCAGTCCGCGAAGCAGTTCAGTACGGTCTTCAATGCTTGCAAGCAAATAGCATTCGGGGATGAATTTTGTGTCGCTGATCTTCTGATCCAAGCCGAATTTCCGCAATGCCGCAAGAAAGTCTGATGAATTGCTCCCAAAAGACTTTTTCCGGATACGGACGGCCTTGTCATAGAAAACCGCCATATCGTTTTCGGACAGACTCTCCCCAATTCGTCTCTGAACATCTTTTTCCTGATTTACAATAACCGCAGATGTATCGGAATTGCCTTCTGCCAGATAGATGCCGAGGAGCCACGGATCAATTGGAAGAGCTGGATTGACGGAAAATTCCACGGGGTTCACGCGTGGAATTGCGTGATTGAAATGCGTCCCGTAACGCAATGTTGCTCGGATTGTTTTCAAATTCCGTACAGCGCCGGCAATACCGTGATCCCTTTCCGTTCTTGTTTGGGTAAACCAAAGATGTTCATCGCAGCACTCCGTTGTTGCACCATCGCGGCAGGTGACTTTGAAAATCTCTTTTTTTCCGCGGGGATAAACTCCGATCACGCGGTGCGGAAGTCCATCTTGGCCGGTGATTTCATCTCCGACTTTCAGCGAACCAATCGTGGTCCACCCGCAAGGCGTAAGAACTTTTGCGGTAAGCGGCTGAGCTTTTCCCACACCTTCCTGGCCGAATATCATGAGGCGCGGCGGTTTGTTTTCGCGTCCGGTTTGAATATTTTGGAGAAGACTCATTGTGTTTTTCCTTTCAGTTGCTCGGCTGTGATGCCGGGATAATGTTGTTGTTGATTACAGTTGCCAGTTCAGAAGACAAAGCATTGGAAAGCTCTTTTTTGTCCTGTTCGGAATGGATAATTTCAGGATATATCCGGATTTCATCCTCAATGAGTTTTTTTGCGAACTTGGAAACCTTGCTTCGAAGAACCTGGATTCTGTTTGCTTTCATTGACTGAAGCTGGCTTTCCGTATGAGAGTTTTGCTCCTCTTGATTTGCTTGTTTCCAGGTTTCCATGGTTTTGTTGTACGCTTTGTTGATGGACATTTTCCCCTCGGAAACAGCGGCTTTGATATCATCGGAAGCATGGTCGCATACAGTTCTGATTCGTTCCACCTTCGCGCGGGATATACCAAGCAAGTCAGCTGTCTTTTGAGCTGTCTTTCCCAAAGCCTCACGTGAGGCTTTGAGATATTTGTTTCCGCCTTTTGCTTTTCTCTGATCAAGAGCACTCATACATTTAATCAGTTCCGCATCGGTCAGATTTCGGCGATTGACCTGCGAATTGATGGCATATTCCAGAGCTTCTGTTTCATCTTTGAATTCCTTGAGAATGACAGGAATCAAATTGAACATCAGCTTCTTCGAGGCGGCAAGACGGGTATGACCATCCACAACGGTCATGTTCCACGCCACAATCGGACGGCTGAAATCGAATCCGTTTGTGGCCATATCTTCAATGATATCCGAAAGAACTGTGCTTTTGATCGGAAAGAGTTTGCAGAAAGGTTCGGCGGTTTTCAATGTCCAAACAGGGACCTCGACAAGCGGAAGATTATTATTTGTAGTGCTTTTGTTCATTTTTCACTCCTCATCAGTGTTGTTTTCTTCGGTTTCAAGAGGGATAATTTCCTCAATCAGTTTGCCAATGGCGGTTGACAGTCTGTCATCAAGGCCGTTACGCTCATCCAGCGTATAGCGCAGTTCCGGAAACTCCTGAACCTCGGCTTCAAACTGTCTTCTTGCCTTTTCCGTGATGGTCTTGACCATTGCCTCAATCCGTTCCGCACGGATTTCTGCCGGGGGCTTTTCCGGAGACTTTGCCTCATTTTCCGCCTTGCGTTCCTTCATCGTCTGATTATAGGCTTTGTTGATGGTCATTTTCCCGGAAGCAATCGCATCCTTGGTTTCCTTGGTCCCGTGTTTATTGATGGAACGTATTTTTTCCACTTTCGTGCGGGAAATACCGAGCTTCTTTGCTGTGGAGAATGCGCTTTTTCCTAAATCAGCCTCACTTGGGGCTAATTTCTGATACCGCCCCGCATTTTTCTTTCGATCAAGCTCCCTGACGCAATTTACCAATTCAGCATCCGAAAGATTGCGTCGGTTACGCTGGGATTTGATGGCATAGTTCAGAGCATCGTCTTCGGATGCGAAATCTCTTATTTTGACCGGGACTTTTCCCAGCCCGATTTTTACGGCGGCGGCATACCGGGTATGACCGTCCACGATTGTGACTTTATGACCGCCCCAAATCACAATCGGAAGCGCCGTGTCGAAGCCGTTGACCTTCATATCCTCTGCGATTTCGTTCAGGACCGTTTCACGGATGGGAAACAGATCCTTGAACGGGGACGCTGTATGGATTGAGAGGATATCCATCATTGCGATTTTATCGTCCATCACTTCATCTCCGGCAGAGGTTCGGTATTATTCCAGCGAAAGACGGAAACATCTTT
>DCIG01000048.1 GCA_002315855.1 Lentisphaeria bacterium UBA1732
GGCATCATCTACAACAGCGGCACTTCAATTACCCTTGACAATGACATTCTGGGTAGCAACGTTTTTGCAGGAGAAAAGAATGCCGCTTGCAGCAAAGAAATTTCGGTCAGCGGCACAACCATTGTACTTGGACACTTGTACACCAACGAATATACGGGAATTGTTCAGGAAGGCACGCGAACAAATATCAAATTGAATGTAACGGATTCCACACTTGCAGGGTCTCAGCGTGGTGTATTCGGCGGTGCCAGCATCAAAGGTACAAATACCATTCTTGAAAACCATACTGTTTCTCTGACGAACACAAAAGCATCCCGGTTTGTCGGCGGACATCGCGTTGCAGGTGCATTGACCACTCAGGGTGATTATACCTTGACTCTGAACAATTGCTCTGCTATGGATGAAACATCTGTCCAAATTGTGATGGCAGGTTCTATGATTGCTTCCGGCGGAAGTGAAACCCGTATCGGCAATACTACGATCAGCATCGATGGCGGAAGTGTGAATTCTGCAATTATCGGTGGTTCCATGGTTCAGGGGGCCTCCGGTGCAGAGTTCTCTTCCATCACCGGTAACATCACGATGAATATCGGCGGTGATTTCCAGATGGACAAAGGAGCTTATATCTATGGTGCATCCGCTTCTTCCAAGGTCGCAAGTACCCAGGACGGCAAAGTCAAAGTAACCGGTAATGTCACAATTACCATTGACTACAGTGATGGTGCGGTACTCGGCGACTATGTATATGCCGGAGGGTATGCATATACGGAAGTGGATGGAGATGTATCCATTTCCTTGAAAGGCACTCCTGCCAATCCTGTTCAAACGTCTTTCAAAATCGACAGTCGCAACGGTCAGTTCGGTTCCGCACTGGTTACCGGCGAACGCGAACTGAAGTTTACAGGCTTTGTCGGTCAAGTGAACGGCGACATTATCTCTGTCAGCAAGATCACGATTGACAAAGATTCTTCAGTCGGACTTGGCTCCGAAAATCTGAATTTCTACGATGTCAACTGGGATATTTCCGGAACTGCCGGCACAACCGGCCTTAAGATTGATCATGATTTTGAAGCAGCCTTCACTGCTTCTAATGAATTCAATCTTACCTGTGAAGGACTTGAAGAAGGAAATTCCTGGAAGGTTCTGGATGTTGCAGACGATGTTTCCCTGCTCGACAAGGGCTTCGGAGATGCAAGCATTACCTTCAATGGCGAAGAAATGGTCTTCCTGGATGAAGAGACTGGCTGGATCAGCGGCAGCGGCACTTACATGCTGACCGTCGATGAAGAATCCGGCGACCTCATCGCCTCCAGGCTCGTTTAATCCCGCCCCATCATCTTTACTCCATCACTCTTAACCCCATCACGTTCTTATGAATTTCTGCAAAAAACTTTGGAAAAAACGCGGCATTCGCATTACGGTTTACTGCATTGCCGCTTTTTCGCTCACGCTCTGCGCGTCCTGTTCCACCATCATTGACAGCATTTTATTCCCCGCTCCTCACACCGGGGTCAAAACCGGAAACATGACGCTCCAATCCGGAGAAGCGGAACTGGATGCCTATTGGCATCAGGGACGTCCTGATCTCCCTGTTATCATCTACAGCCACGGCAACGGCGAGACATTGGCCTCCACCCGCGGCACGATTTGGGGATATACCATGCGCGGATTCAGCATTTTCACCTACGACTACGCGGAATACGGCGGCTCCACGGGCAGTGCCGGCGAGAAGCAGGCTGAAAAAGACATTCTGGCCGCCTACAATTACCTCACGCAAACCCTGAAAATTCCGGCTGACCGCATCATCCCTGTCGGGTATTCGGTCGGTACGGGTCCCAGCAGTTTTCTTGCGGCGCATTATCCGGTGCGCGGCGTAGTTCTTTGTGCGCCCTATGCCTCTGCCATGCAGGTGGTTGTCCCGTTCTCTCTCTGGGGCGATAAATTTCCAAGCGCAAAATATTTAAGTAAGAAAAGCGTCCCTGTTCTGATTTATCATGGACATCAGGACCAGATCATCCCCTACCGGAACGGCAGAAAGATTTTCGATGATGCCATGGGTCCCAAAAAACTGGTCGAAATTGACGAAGCCAATCACTTCAACGTCCTTTTCTTTGCCGGCGAAAACTACTGGAAAGAACTCCGCGAAATGGGCAATACGGGATGGAGTGTCGGTGCCCCCGGCACATCCGAACACGAACACATCGAAAAGAAGTAACTTCCGGCCTTCTTTTCCCTCCTTTTTCTGCCTCACACCCCCGCAGTCCATGAACTTGCGGGGGATTCTTTCTTTTCTTTCCATAACCAACCATCTCATATTCCTCCGTCCTCCTCCGCTCTTTGTGAAAATATTTCATCCTGCCTGTGATATTTTATCATATTCAGCTTGAAAAAAATTCGTTATGGTGCTATAATATTATATTTAGTTATAAAGATGATAAGAGTCCTTTCGCTTTTTTTCCGTTATTCGGAAGCCCGTCTCTTATCCTCTTTGCCTGATTTTGCACTCAAACACGCTGTTTTCAGAAGTCTCCGTCGAAAGTTTTTTCAAACCTTTCGCACACTTGACACAGGACTTTCGAGATTAGCTCAAACATAAAGGATTTCTCATCATGCCGATGCAGCTCAGAAAAGATGCCAAATATGCCATGCTTGTCGCAACCAGCATGGGCGTTCGCCTCACCCCTGCCGATGGACAGCCGTTCTACTGCAGTGATACATTCAAAATGCAGGTTACCAGCGCGGAAACCAACGTCGCATCCATTTCGTCTTACCTCGGACTCCCCGTCAAAGTCCTCACAGCCTTTGTCAAGGGCAGCCCTGTTGCCCGCATGATCAAGGATAACCTCGCAAGCCGCCACATGGACTACGAAGGTCCCGAAATCGAACAGGGCGGTCCCTGGGGCTATCGTCACCAGTTCAACCTTGCCGACAGCGGCACCGGAAGCCGTGGTCCCCGTGTTCAGAATGACCGTGCCGGGGAAGTCGGTCGTCTCCTCTCCGCAAAATATTTTGACCTCGACCGCATCTTTGGTCAGGAAGGCGTTCAGATTGTCCACCTTTCCGGTCTGATTGCCGCAATGTCTCCCGAAACCAGCAAATTCTGCCTCGAAATCGCCCGCACGGCCCGCAAATACGGCTCTCTGATTTCCTTTGACCTCAACTACCGCGCCTCTTTCTGGGTCGGCCGCGAAGCTGAACTCTCCGCCACGTTCGCGGAAATCGCAAGCCTTGCCGACATCCTCATCGGCAACGAAGAGGACTTCCAGCTCTCCCTCGGAATCAAAGGTCCCGAAGCCGGCGGCAAAGCTCTTTCCGACAAAATCGACAGTTTCAAGGAAATGGTCAACCGCGTCAAAGCCGCCTATCCCAATGCCGCGGCGTTTGCCACCACGCTCCGCCAGGTCGTCCATGCGAACAAGCACCTCTGGGGTGCCATCGCAAACGTCGACGGCGAATGGCAGGTCGTCGAACCTCGTGAAATCGCTGTCCTCGACCGTATCGGCGGCGGCGATGGTTTCGTCGGCGGCTTCCTCTATGCCGTCTTGAAGGGCTGGGAACCCGAAAAATGGATTCAGTTCGGCTGGGCGACCGGGGCTCTTGCCACCACGTTCCTGACCGACTATGCGCAGCCTGCCGATGAAGAGCAGGTCTGGAGCATTTGGAGCGGCAATGCCCGTGTCCGCCGCTGATTCTTCTCACAGACAATCACATCATAACTCTTCAAATAACAAGGTCTTGTTTACAATGTCAAAAAAAGCTGACATCGGTCTGATCGGTCTCGCCGTTATGGGCGAAAATCTCGTCTTGAATATGGAACGCAACGGTTTTACCGTCGCCGTTTTCAATCGTCATACGGAAAAAGTTGACGCTTTCCTCTCTGGGCGCGGCAGCGGCAAAAATTTCATCGGATGCCACTCCATCGAAGAACTCTGCGCCAATCTCGAATCCCCGCGCCGCATTATGCTCATGGTCAAGTCCGGAAAACCTGTCGATGAACTCATCGCCCGGCTCGTCCCCCATCTCGCCCCCGGCGACATCATCATCGATGGCGGCAACAGCTTCTTCCAGGACACCATCCGCCGCACAAACGATCTTTCCGCCAAGGGAATTCGTTTCATCGGTACCGGCGTCTCCGGCGGCGAAGAAGGTGCCCTGAATGGTCCTTCCATCATGCCCGGCGGAAATCCCGAAGCATGGCCTTTTGTCAAGCCCGTATTTCAGGCGATTTCCGCGAAAGTTTCCGGCGGCGTGCCCTGCTGCCAGTGGGTCGGTGCGAATGGTGCCGGTCACTACGTGAAAATGGTGCATAACGGCATCGAATACGGCGACATGCAGATGATTTGCGAAGCCTACTGGATTATGAAAAAAGTCCTCGGTCTCAACGCTCGCGAACTCCACGAAGTCTTCGCCGAATGGAACAAAGGCGAACTCAACAGCTACCTCATCGAAATCACCGCCGAAATCTTCACGAAAACTGACCCCGAAACCGGAAAGCCCGTTGTCGACATCATCCTCGACACGGCAGGACAGAAAGGCACTGGCAAATGGACGAGCCAGAGCGCGCTTGACCTGGGAGCTCCTGCCCCCACTGTTGCCGAAGCCGTCTTCGCCCGCTGCCTCTCCGCCATCAAGTCCGAACGCGTCAAAGCCTCTTCCATCATCAGCGAAGACACCGTCCCGTTCACGGGCGACAAACAGGCTTTCATCGAAGCGGTTCGTCAGGCTCTCTATGCCTCCAAAATCTGCTCCTATGCTCAGGGCTTCCAGCTCATGAAGCTCGCCGCCAAAGAATTTGACTGGGATCTCCGGTACGGCGAAATCGCTCTCCTTTGGCGCGGCGGATGTATCATTCGGGCCACTTTCCTCGAAAAAATCAAGGAAGCATTCGACAAGAATCCCGACCTCGACAATCTTCTGCTGGATGACTTCTTCAATGCCGCGATTGCACGCTGCCGTAAAGCATGGCGTCAAGTCGTTGCGCAGGCTGTCCTTTCCGGAGTCCCGGTTCCGGCGTTCTCCAGTGCGCTTTCCTACTACGACGGCTATCGTTCCGCCTGCCTCCCCGCGAATCTTCTTCAGGCGCAGCGCGATTACTTCGGGGCTCACACCTACGAGCGCGTCGACAAGGAACGCGGTCAGATTTTCCACACCGAATGGACCGAAACCAGCGGCAAAACTGTCTCCGGCACTTACAATGCCTGATGCTATGGAGTTCCCATTATGAGTATTTTTGCAGGTCAAGGCTCTGCGTCTTCCTCCATTTCCGAGGCGGAACTTCGCTGCATGATTCATGCGACCATCGAAAAAAGCGGAAAGACGGTGAAAAAACTTCTTCTGCTTCCTCCAGACCACACCCGTCTGAACTCCTATGCCGGGCGCATTGCCGAAATGATTTGGGAAGACTATCACGAATCCTGCGCCATCGACATCATGCCCGCTCTTGGCACGCACAGTCCCATGAACGATGCACAGCTCGAAATGATGTTCGGCACAAAAATCCCGAAATCCGCATTTCGCGTCCATGACTGGCGAAATGATGTCGTTACGCTTGGCAAAGCCTCTTCGGACTTCCTCCGCGAACTTTCAGGCGGCAAGCTCGACTATGAGGTTATGATTCAGTGCAATAAAATCCTCTTCGATGACTACGACCTCATTCTCTCCATCGGGCAGGTCGTCCCTCACGAAGTCGTCGGCTTGGCGAACTACACGAAAAATATCATGGTCGGGACAGGCGGTCCTGACATCATCAATAAATCCCACTTCCTCGGTGCCGTCTCCAATATGGAGAAAATCATGGGACGCGCAGACAGCCCTGTTCGCCGCCTGTTCAATTACGGCGTGGACACCTATCTGAAGGATCGTCCCATCGTCTACATGCTCACGGTCATGGCGCGCGAAGAATCCTCCGGGAAAATGGTGATGCGCGGGTTCTATTCCGGCGAAGGTCCCGATGCTTTCCTTCAGGCAGCAAAACTCTGTACCGAAACCAATCTCGTCCTCCTGGACAAGCCTCTGAAAAAAGTCGTCGTCTTCCTCGACCCCGGCGAATTTAAAAGTACTTGGCTTGGCAACAAAGCCATCTACCGTACTCGCATGGCGATTGCGGATGACGGTGAACTCATCGTGCTTGCACCCGGTCTCCGCGAATTTGGCGAAGACAAACAGATTGACCTCCTCATCCGCAAATACGGTTACAAAGGCACTCCCGCCACATTGCAGGCGGTCAGCGACAATGCCGATTTGCGCGGCAATCTCGGTGCCGCCGCTCACCTCATCCATGGCTCAAGCGAAGGCCGCTTCACCATCACTTATTGCCCCGGCGAAGGTGTCTCGCGTCAGGAAATCGAATCCGTCGGATTCCGCTTCGGCAATCTCGCGGAAATGACCGCAAAATACAATCCCGACACCCTGAAAGACGGCTTCAATACCGTCAACGGCGAGGAAATCTTCTACATCAGCAATCCCGCCCTCGGTCTTTGGGCTTTGAAAAAGAATTTCGCCGAATAATTCAGTGAGGTGCATTCACCTCATTCTCTCCTCAAAAATGAAATCGCCTGACAGGACACTCAAAATCCCGTCAGGCGTTTTTTTCTTCTGAAATCAGCTCTTCTGCGCTGTTTCCGCAAATGCACTCAGAAGAGATTATGTTTCTTCGCCGCCGCCAGCAGTTCCGGTAGCATTCGCGACTTTTCTTCTTCGGTTTCTTTGTGGAAAAGCTCCGGTGTTTTTGCCAGCCCGCGCCAGTATTCCAGCACGTCCTGCGCCATGCTTCCCGCCTCGTTTTGTGCGGGGAAAAGTTCCAGCAGGAAATCGAAGATGCCGTAGACCAGTTCAGCCTCTTTCAGGGTGAATACGGAGATGTACTCATCCATGACACACTTCATTTCAGGAAAAAGCCACGTCGCCGCCAGCCCCCATTCCAGCGGCATGGATGCGCGGAACAGCATTTCCGTTTCAGGCAGTCGTTCGATGGAGCTTCCCTCCGGCAGCGGATTGAATCTCAAATCGCCGTCTGTCGGCAGTTCATCGGCTCTTTCGTAAATCTGATCCAAAATGGAATACAGGATTTCCGCCAGTTCCATTTTCCGGTCAGTCGGGAAAAATCTGGGATTGTCTGAAATCGCCTCCGCCACTTTTTTGGGCGTATCGTAGATGGGGTCTTCATTCACCCGGTGAAATACCTTGTCCAGTTCGAGCTGATATGCCTCGATGTCTCGTTTCAGGCTGTTCTTGTCGATTGGCATCTTGTCTGGCTCCGCTTATTTCGCACCGATGGCTTCTTTCAGAGAAGCCGCGAACTGTGCCGGGCAGGATGTCCCCTTCCCTCCGCAGTCCACGTTTTCCAGCAGAGGAATTACCTCTTCTGCCTTGCGTCCTTCCACAAGCATTCCGATTGCCTTCAGGTTGCCGGGGCAGCCGCCCGCGAATTTCAGGTTGTGGATTACTCCGTCTTCCAGATCATAGTCGATTTGCGATGAGCAGATGCGATGGGTGCGGTAAGTGTAGTGCTGCATGATGAAATCCTTTCATTACGAACCGGTTTCTTCCTCGAAATCAGTTCATGTCATTGTTGTTTGGGAATTGAAATTGAAGCCGATCGAAATCAGCTTATCAGTTCAATCATCGGACGCTTTTCATCTGCATCCCTCCTCCTGCGGAATGCGCGGACTACCCCCGAAAATCACGTCTGATGACGTTAATGTAATCTCTCTTTGCGAAAAGTCCAGTAAAAACACAAAAATAGTCTTGTATTCCCGAAAAAAAACAGTATATTGTATTATTTGGAGCTGATTTCAAATGTCTTTGACGGAATGATTGAAAAAAATCGTCGCGTAGTTGGCATGAATCGTTTGAGGTGGCTATGGGGAACGCATCCGCCGAAAACACTCTCCCCGCAAATGCCGAAGAGACTTTCAAAGCTCCCGTCACGACTTTTGAAATCAGCTCATTGGAACGGAAAAACAGCCTTCTCTGTCTCTGTTCCCGTTTTCTCTTTTTCACCCAGCAAACCCGGAGTCTGTTTTGGATTTTGATTGTGTCATGATGCGAAAAGCGATTGCCCTTGCCGGACGCGGTGCAGGTTTCACCAGCCCGAATCCCATGGTCGGTGCGGTCATTGTCCGTGACGGGCAGATAATCGGACGCGGCTGGCATAAAAAATGCGGCGGTCCCCATGCTGAGGTCAATGCCTTTGCATCCCTGAAAAATCCTGCGGATGCCGCAGGGGCTTCGCTTTATGTTACGCTGGAGCCTTGCAGTACCACGGGACGCACTCCCCCGTGCTGTGATGCCATTATCCGCCACGGAATCGCCCGTGTTGTCATTGGCTGTACCGACCCCAATCCCAAACACGCAGGACGTGCCGTTTCCATCTTGGAACAGGCCGGGATTCAGGTCCGTTGCGGCGTGGAGGAATCCGCCTGCCGCAGACTGAATGCTCCTTTCATGAAATGGATTGTCTCCGGCAGGCCCTATGTCCTCCTGAAAATGGCGGAAACTCTGGACGGTAAAACAGCTTGCGCCTCCGGCAATTCCCGGTGGATTACAGGCGAAGCCGCACGGAAACGTGTCGCTCATCTTCGCTTGCTTTCGGATGCTGTGCTGGCGGGCGCGAATACATGGCTCATCGATCATCCCCGTTTCACAGCCCGTACCCCCTCCGGCGAAGTCGTCAAAACACCTCGTCTGTTCGCCGCTTCGCATCACCCCGAAAAAATCGCCCGCACGGATGTAACCTGCGTTTCACTGGATACCCCTGCACAATGGGACGACTTCCTGTCCCGGCTCGGCGCAGAACAGATCACCATGCTCCTGATTGAGGGCGGCGGCGAACTCGCTTCTTCTGCCGTTCGCGCTCATGCCGTGGATGAAATCGAGTTCCATATCGCACCGAAACTCCTTGGCGGACTTCACAGTCATACTGCCATGGACGGCGCAGACCCGCTGACGCTTTCCGAGGCTGTCTCTCTCTCGGATATGCAGGTGCGCAGAATCGGCGGCGACCTCGTTGTCAACGCAAAACCCGTTTACGGCAGAATGCCCGAT
Source organism: Lentisphaeria bacterium UBA1732 (assembly GCA_002315855.1). Taxonomy (GTDB): domain Bacteria; phylum Verrucomicrobiota; class Lentisphaeria; order Victivallales; family UBA1829; genus UBA1732. Next base: position 9,046 of record DCIG01000048.1, read on the forward strand.
ACAAAGGATATTCGATAAATCATGTTTACCGGACTGATTGAAACCACCGGCGTTTTCGTCGGAATTGCATGGCAGGGCAAAGCTGGCAAATTCAGCATTGACCCCGCAAAACACTGGTCCGATTTGACCAATGGCGAAAGCATTGCAGTCAATGGCACTTGCTTGACTCTCGAACAGGTTTGCAACGGCATTTTGACCTTTCATGTCATGCGCGAAACCTTTTCCAAAACCAATCTCGGCGACCTCAAATCAGGCGACTCCGTCAACCTCGAACGCGCCCTTTGTGCAGGCGGCAGATTGGGCGGTCATCTGGTCAGCGGGCATGTGGATGCCACGGCGGATGTCGTTTCTTTCGGGCGCAAAGGCTCCGATTTGGAACTCCGTATCGCCCTGCCCCCCGAACTGAAGAATTTCATCGTCCTGAAAGGCTCCATCTGTATCAACGGCGTTTCCCTCACCGTCAGCGACTTGACCGATGAAGATTTCGCCGTCAGCCTCATTCCCACCACGGAACGCGAAACAAACCTGAAATTCCTCTCGCCCGGTTGTAAAGTCAATCTGGAAGCGGATATGATTGCCAAATACGTTTGCGCCCGGCTGGATGCTATGGGACTTTCTCTTCACGAAAAGAAAAAAATCACCATGGATGACCTGCACAACGCAGGTTTTTGAAGATGCAGAACAACCGGCTTGACTACACAAATTTTCTTTTCGGGGTGAATCACACCTGCGCCGGGACCAATCCGGACTCCGTTGCGGACGTCTTCGATACCCGCGAAATGAATGCTGTCAGTCTTCCGTTTGACTGCTTCGCCGCTCCCTCTCAGGATTTCCTTTATCGTCTGAACAAGCAGAATTACAAAAAAATTCACTGCGGCAGCCTCATGGAACCCGGCCTTTCAAGTCAGATTACTTCCGCAGCCGAGTGTTTTCGCGATTCATTCTGTACACAGGCATCCCGCAACATTGACATGCTTGCTCAGTACGGCGTTTCCGCTGCCGTGCTTAACCTTGACATGCGTACCGTTCTGGATTCTCCGGAGCACATCGAAAATGCGGAAATCATCATCCGCAAGCTCATCCCCGCTTTGACGCGAAAGAAAATGTTCCTGCTCATTCCTTACAGAATACCGTTCGGAACTCAGATGAATGCCCCCGCCGCCCGTATGGCCTGCTTCCTCAGAAATACCATGTCCCCCTTCGTCAAACTCTCTGTGGAACTCCATTTCGATGAGTTTTCACCCGACACTCCGCCCGATGACCTCTTCGGGATGCTTGGCATGGAGCTGAAAGAGCTGGTATTCCTTTACAATGCCGACAACGGATACCGCATGATTGCTTCAATCCTCAGGTACTGGATTCACTATCTTGCTCAATTCCGGTTCGATGGTCCTTTCTTCATCGCACCGCAATCCGAACGCTGCCGCTTCCTCCTCCCGGAGTTCGACGCGTTCACAAAAATCGTCTCAACTCTTTACAATGAATAAATCTCTGTAACAAAGGACACCTCAACATGGCTTCCGAAATTATCTCTATCTTCCACCAGATTCTCGAACAGGCCGTCGAAAACGCAGCTTCCGACATCCTCATGAAAGAAGGCGCTCAGGTCAATCTCCGTATGGCGGGGACCCTCGTCCCCCTCGATTTCGTTACCGATAAAGCGTTTATGACTTCACTTTTGAAAGAAATCACCGATGAACGCATGAAAGAAACATACGACAAAACAGGGGATGCCGACTTCTCCTATGCCGTCGAAAATCTCGGTCGCTTCCGTGTGAATGCTCACCGCCAGCGCGGCATGAACGGCATGACGCTCCGTTATGTCAAAAACAAGATCCTCTCCGTGGAAGAACTCGGTCTCCCCACTGTGCTTCGCCAAATCGCAGAAACACCCCGCGGAATCATCCTCGTTTGCGGTACTACGGGCAGCGGTAAATCCACCACCCTCGCCGCTATGGTTCAGCACATCAACCTCGCTTTCACGAAACACATCATCACCATCGAAGACCCCATTGAATACGAGTTCCCCGACAGCAAATCGTTCGTCGAACAGCGCGAAGTCGGGCTTGATTCTCCCTCATTCTACAGTGCTTTGACTCATGCCATGCGTCAGGCTCCCGATGTCATCATGGTCGGTGAAATGCGCGATAAGGAAAGTTTTGAAGCCGCTCTTCAGGCCGCCGATACCGGACACATGGTCATCAGTACCGTCCACGCCTCCGATGCTTCTCAGGTCGTCGGACGTATCCTCGACCTCTACCCCATTCAGGAACAGGACACCATCCTCGAATCCATCAGCTCCAACCTCAAGGCCGTTATCGCTCAGCGTCTGCTCCCAAAAGCATTGGGCAAAGGCGTTGTCCCCGCCGTCGAGGTCATGATCTGCGACCCCGTCGTTCAGCGTTTCATCTCCAAACGCGAGTTTGAACGCCTCCCCGAAGCCATGGAAGCCGCACGCGAATCCGGAATGCAGACCTTCAATATGGCCATCCTTGACCTCATCAACAACGGCGACATCACCGAAGAAGTCGGTATCGCCGCCTCAACCTCCCCCAGCGCACTGAAGATGAACCTCAAAGGTATCTTCCTTTCAGGTCAGAAAAGCTGATGATTCAGGTCGTTTAATATGGATTTTCTTCTTTATATTCAGGCACTTATACAGGGAATTGTCGAGGGCGTTACCGAGTTCCTCCCCATCAGCAGCACCGGCCACATGATTCTCGTGGACGCCTTTTTCCCGATGAGAGATGCGGAATTTGCCAAGCGTTTTGAGGTCATTATCCAGCTCGGAGCCATCCTGTCCGTGCTCGTTCATTTCCGCAAAATCATCTTTCCTTCAAAATGGACAATTGACGGCTTTAAGTCTATGATGCCGTTATGGTTGCGCATTGTGGCCGGAGTGATTCCCGCAGCAGTGCTGGGCTTCCTTTTGGATGATTTCATCGAAGCGAAACTGTTCAATTTACCAGTAGTTACGTCAATGCTTGTGCTGTGGGGTATCGTGCTGGTCTTCTCAGGACTGATCGAAAAACGCAGTCAGGGAAATTCTGCTGATAAAATCGTCTTAATGTCTTGGATTCAAGTACTTGCAGTCGGTTTCGCACAGTGTCTCGCCATGGTTCCCGGAACATCGCGTTCCGCCGTAACCATCTTGGGTGCCATGTGTTTAGGGTGTACGCGATCCTGCGCTGCGGAGTTTTCGTTTTTCCTTGCCATTCCCACGATGTTTGGTGCTACGTTGCTTTCGCTTGTCAAGAGCGGAGCTAACTTTACTGCAAATCAATGGGTTGCATTAACAATTGGCTTTCTTGCAGCGTTCTTTACGGCCTGGGGTGTGATTGCATGGTTTATGGACTACATCAAAAAGCATGATTTCAAGCTCTTTGGCTGGTATCGTATCATATTGGGAATTGCAGTATTTACACTCTATCTCTTCTTCAAATGACAAATCGAATTTCACCTCATTATGCCATCAAGCTCAACCACTGATGCAGTGTGAGGTAAAATTCAACAACTTACAGCAAATCAAAAAAAAGCAGAAAAAAGAGAGCAGAAAACAGCAGAATCATTTTTTCGTTGATTCTGCTGTAGAGTGAGCATAAATTCAACCACTTGCATCAGATTTTGATACTTGTGTAAAATCACTTCAAAATGAGGTCAGAATTTGCGTTTTGACCTCATCTTTTATTTGCAGGGTCATCGGACCAGCTGCCATACGCAGGTGAGCTGTACTGCGCATAATTAATTTTATTGCAAACCGTTTTCAGATAATCACTTGCGGTTGTATGACCATCCATATACCACACCGGAGCAGATCCGTTATGCCGTGAGCGGTAATCATCGCACGTAACCGCCGATTCCGGGCTGTCGTTGCGGTAGCGGCGGAGGTGGAAAGCTGAGGTCTTTTCCTGCTCGAAGACCTTGCCGGGGATATGGTCGTCGGACCAGCGTTCGCCCAGCAGGATGAGGTCAGATGGAGTTTTCAGTGAGGTTACTCTCGCCCAGACGAGGCGGTCGGCGGACTGCTGGGACGAGGAGGCATGACTGCCCTTTCCCTTCTTCAGCGTACCACCATTTGGGGTGTCGTTGCGGGCATAGCTTGCGGTCCCTTTTGTGGGGTCGCAGGGGCACCGGAACAGTTTTTTGACCGACAGCCCGACTCTGTCGAGGGACTTATCCTCACATGCCGCGTAGCTGGATTCAAAGCCGGTGGCATCACTTTTGTTGCGGTATTTTCCGCCTGCGGCGAGTACGATATTGCCGTACCAGTAGTGGTAGTTCCCCACAATGCCGCCCAGCTGCTGCTTGTGCTCCATGGCATAGACGAGGATGTAGTTGCCGAGCTGCTTCTCATTGTTCAGGCAGAGTGCCTTTTTGGCCGTCTGACGGGACTGGCTTAATGCGGGAAGCAGCATCCCCGCCAGAACGCAAATCACAGCAATCACGACCAGCAGCTCAATCAGGGTAAAGTATTTGCGGCGGGACACCATAACGCAATCCATACCGGGACCTTTCTTTTTACGAGGTAAAACGTTCTGCCTGTGCTCACCACGGGACGCGCTTCGGGAGCAGGCAGACACCATGCTTTTTCATTTCGACACAATAATATACCATCCAATTTCTCAATAATCAAGCAAACGAGCTGAAAAAGTAAACATTTCCAAACAGTTAGTGCCATTTTCAAGCGACAGGGAGACAGGAGAAAGCATGATGGATGCGAGGGGAAATGGGGAAAACAAGACGCAGAGAATGATTCGAGGGGGCAGTGAGGGAAAAGCAAGGCGAAAGCGCAGAGAATGATTCGAGGGGGCAGTGAGGGAAAGTCAGCGGCGGGGAGAACTGTTTTTTGCGATGCGTCCGGCACGGACGGCGCGGAAGAACTCCTGAAAGACGGACTTGCATTCGTCTTCAAGGACACCGCGTTTCACCTCAACCTGATGAAGCATTCCGGGGAACCCCGTAACATCCAGCGCAGAGCCGGCACATCCGGAACGAGCGTCCGCCATTCCGAAAATCACACGGCGGACACGAGCATTCACCATGGCTCCGGCACACATGGCGCACGGTTCCTTGGTAACGTAGATGTCCACATCGTCCATACGCCAGTCGCCGATGACCTGCGGCAAGGAGGAAATGAGCATCAGTTCGGCATGAGCCGTGGCATCTTTCAGCATTTCGACCTGATTCCATGATTTGGCGATAATGACGCCGTCGCGGACGGCGACAGCACCGACGGGGACCTCTCCCGCATCAAACGCCATTTGCGCGCATTTAAGGGCAGCTCGCATGTAATGCGCATCATCTAACAGGTTTATCGTTTCCCCATCGTCAAAACGCGTAGAAACGCAAGGAAACGGCATTTCTGAAATCTTCACCGGAGAATCATCAGACATGGAGAGCCTCTTTGCGGAACTGTTCCATCACGCCGGGACCGTGGATGGCACACATCAATTTGACATTTTCCTCATAGAAGACCTGCGGGTCGGGCTGAGGAATCACTTTGCCGGAAGCAGTTTCAAGCAGCAGACGGCGTTTCGCCTGATCGGAAAGGAAGTGATCGAGGTAGCGCACGAGGGTACGGGGAGAAAGTTCCTCGAATTTCTTCTGTCCGAACTCGCTGACATAGTCTGCGGCGATTACGGAAACAAGCTCGGATTTCGGGTCGTGCATCCCCTTTGCCAGCAGGAAATCCAAAATCATCTCCTGACAGCGTATCTCATCGAACATGGGGAAAGTGAAACCGCGTCCGCGGCTGGAAATATTGGCGGGAAACGCCTGATTTGAGGCGACCGTAACGGCGATATGCGGGGGAAGAGAGAATGTACCGCCGATATTGGTCCGGAAATAATACCAATCGGTCTGATTCACATCAATATCATCGAAGAAAATCATGAACTTATGACCGGTTATGGGAGTGAGATAATTCACCAAATCTTCCAGTCCGTGCGAAATGTCATCGGGGTCGGGGACAATGAGGACGATATCGGGGAAATGCCGGGCATAGGCAATGGTCATCTGGGTTTTGCCGAGGCCGGGCAGACTGGAGATCAGAAGAGGCCAATTCTCCTTTCCCTGAGAAAATGCCTCAAAATGGTCGTAAAACATACGGCGAGCCGACTGGTAGCCGTAAAATTCCTCCACCTTGCGGATTCCGGGCAAATTCAGAGGGGTAAATGTGCCGTGATGATGCCGGAATATGCGGGAGGAAGCAAACAGGTCGGCAGAACCGTTCTGCTGTTCCAGTACAGCTCCCAGAGCGGGGAGCTTCATTCGGAGGAACGAAGACTGCACGGAGTCTAAATGAGCGGCGGAAGGACGCACCAAAGGCAGGGAATCCGCCTGAAGAGCGATTTCCTGATTGATTTTTTCAGCGGCGGCAGGGAAAAGAGTTTTGCAGATTTCGGCAAGACGGACGGCGTGCTGATAATGGAAGAGAGCATCGGGCGGAATTTTGTCCGGCTTCTCAGAAAATGCGGAACCGCACAAAGCACCGAGGCGTTCAAAAATCAAGGCATCGAGCTGACGGACAAAGGAACGCACCTGACAGACCGAGGACAGACGGTTGAGCGCTTCAGCACAAACTTCGCCGGAAGCACCGCCGGAAAGAGTCCGCAACGCAGTCGAAAGAAGACCTGCAAAGGAAGCGGAGTCCATTGCGACTCCGGTAAAAAGGATGCGGAGAGAGGAAGCGGCATTTGCCGCCATCCGCTGCATTTGATCCGAATTGAGACCGGGCATAACAATCCACCTGACGTTATAAGGGACGAAAGAAAAGCACCTCCACCGAACAGCAGAGGTGCTGAAAAATCATCAGCTCAAAGGAGCCAGGAAAGTTTTCTGCGGACGGGCAAGCTCAAAAGCATGACCGGCGCGGAAGATACGCTGTTCCTCCATCGGCGGAGCAATCAGCTGAATGCCAACGGGGAGACCGGAGGCAGGTTCCAGTGCGGCAGGGACGCTGATTCCGCAGTTGCCGGAAAGGTTCAGAGCCGTGGTAAAGACATCGGACAGATACATCTGAAGCGGGTCAGCTTTCGCGCCGAATTCAAATGCGACCGCAGGCGTAACCGGAGTAAGCAGGATGTCGCACTGCTTAAAGGCATCCGTGAAATCCTGACGGAGCAGAGTGCGGACTTTCTGAGCACGGAGGTAATAGGCATCGTAGTAACCGCTGCTCAACACATAGGTGCCGAGCATGATACGGCGCAGGACTTCCGGACCGAAACCTTCGCCGCGTGATTTCTCGTAGGTCGAATTGATGTCCGTGGCATTGGGACTGCGGTAACCGTAGCGAATACCGTCGAAACGGGCAAGGTTCGCGCTTGCTTCCGCCGTGGCGATAATGTAGTAGCAAGCCATGGCATATTTCGTATGCGGGAGGCTGACATCGACAAATTCCGCGCCAAGCGACTTGAACTGTGCAATGGAGTCCATGACGACCTGCTTCACGCCGTCATCCATGCCTTCGACCTCGAAGTATTCCTTCGGCAATCCGATTTTCATACCATCGAGGCGGGGATTCTTCTCAAATGAGGTCAAATCGCCCGCGAAATCAAAGGAATCCTGCGGGAGGCTGGTGGAGTCCTTCTCATCAAACCCGGCAATGAGGGAGAAGAGAGCGGCAGAATCCCAGACGGTGCGAGTAAACGGTCCAATCTGATCCAAAGAGGAAGCGAACGCCACAAGACCATTTCGTGAAACACGCCCGTAGGTGGGTTTCAGACCGACCACCCCGCAGAATGCGGCAGGCTGGCGAATACTGCCGCCTGTATCGGAACCAAGAGCCGCCATGGTTTCACACGCGGCGACCGAAGCGGCAGAACCGCCGGAAGAACCGCCGGGAACACACTTCAGATTCCATGGATTCGCGGTTTTCTGACAGGCACTGTTTTCGCAGGAAGAGCCCATGGCAAATTCATCCATATTGGCACGTCCCATGAGGACACAGCCCGCAGATTTCAGCTTGCCGACCACGAAAGCATCGTAGGGGGAAGTAAATCCCTGAAGGATTTTCGAGGCGCAGCTGCACTGTTCGCCGGAGGAGCAGATATTGTCTTTCAGCGTAACGGGAATCCCGTCGAACGGGCTCAACGGCTGCCCGGCGGCGCGGCGGACATCAGAAGCCTGTGCCTGCGCCATCACGGATTCAGGGTTGATTGCAAGCAGGGCTTTCACGCGAGGTTCAACCGCCTGAATGCGTTCGAGATAAGCACTGCAAAGAGCAGAGGAAGAGAGGGAGCCGGAAGCGAGAGCTTCCACGGCTTCACGGATAGTCATACCGGAAATCATACTCATCATGCGACTCCTTCGCCGGGGAGGACCTGCGGGACTTTCACGAGTTCCTCCTCGATGGTAGCGGGAGCATTGGCGAGCATAGATTCGCGAGAGCAAGGCTTTGCGGAAACATCATCGCGCATCACGTTGACGCGAGCCACAGCATGAGCGGTAGGTTCAATGCCGGTAACATCAAGTTCATTGAGCATTTCCACATAATTCACAATCTGCTCCATTTCAGTCTGGAGTCTGGAAATCATGGAATCGGGGAGGCTCAAGCGGGCGAGTTCGGCCACCTGAGCGACATCGATTTTGGAATCAGTTTCCGCGGGCATTTGCACTGCGCCTTTCTATATTCGATGAATTACTTGTGTTCGAGGATGATGGTTTCGGTCTTGGCATCGCAGACTTCGGCGGGGCCGAAGTACTGGATGGGGCCGGGATAAACGAAAGAAGTTTCGACCGCCCAAATGTCGCGCTTGGAGGCAAATTCCTTGAAGGGGGCATCATCAAGCTCGACGAGAGCTTTCTTGATGACGGGCTTGTCTTCGCCGTGGCGGTGTTCGACGTTCATCATGGCAGTCAGCGGAACAGCACCGGCAGTCCATTCGGAAGCGGGCTTGGAGAGGTTGCCGACATAGGACATGTAAGCGGTTGCGCCGGAACCGATAATGGCGGCGGCATTGTAACCGAGGCTGTAGCAATAGTCCGCATCGAAGTTGGAAGGAGCGGCGCAGCGGCCTTCGTAGCCGAAGAAGTGAGTCTGCGTACCGAACTTACCGACATACTTGCCTTCCGCTTTCATTTCTTTCAGGCGGTCGCCGACGAGCCGGGCAAGGAGTTTTTCGGTTTCAATCTGGGAAACCTGAACGTTGCCGTGGGGGTCGCGGTCCATGGAGAGCTGAAGCTGGATGGTGGCGGGGAACTGCTTGTAGACACCGGCACTGTCAGAAGAGAGCTTGCCGATGATGTATGCGATTTTGTCTTCCGGCTTGGCAATTGCGGCAAATTCATCCGCATTTGCGGCCAGGACGTCATTGAGTTCGCTGATGAGGACCTTGATTTCGGGGATAAATTCGATCAGGCCTTCCGGAATGAGGACAACGCCGAAGTTTTCCTTGTTTTCCGCACGCCTGGCAACGATTTGAGCGAGATTGTCAACGATACCGGCGAGAGTCTGCTTTTTGGCGGCGACTTCTTCGGAGATAATGGCGGCGTTGACATGGGTCTTCAGAGCGCATTCGAGGGTGATGTGAGAGGCAGAACGTCCCATGAGCTTGATGAAGTGCCAGTATTTCTTGGCAGAATTGGCATCGCGGGAGATGTTGCCGATGAGTTCGCTGTAAACTTTGCTGGCGGTATCGAAACCGAAAGAAGTTTCGATGAATTTATTCTTGAGGTCGCCGTCGATGGTTTTCGGGCATCCGATTACTTGAACGGGGACGTTTTTGGCCTTGTAGTATTCCGCAAGCAGGCAGGCATTGGTATTGGAATCGTCGCCGCCGATGATGACGAGAGCAGAGATACCGAGTTTTTCGCAGTTGACAGCACCCTTGTCGAACTGTTCGATTTTTTCGAGTTTGGTACGACCGGAACCGATCATGTCAAATCCGCCGGTATTGCGGTATTCCGCCATGAAATCATCGGTGATTTCGACATAGTTATTGTCAACGAGACCGCTGGGACCGCCTTTGAAACCGAACATGCGGGATGCAGGATTGAGAGACTTAATGCCGTCATAGATACCCGCGATAACATTGTGTCCGCCGGGAGCCTGACCGCCGGAAAGAATCACGGCGACATTCACGGGCTTGCCGGAAGGCTGTCCGCCAGCAGTGAACTTCAGGTCGGGCATATTGCTGGTGGTCGGGAAAAGAGCGGCAATCTTGTCGGCATCTGCGAAAGCGGCAAGCGGAGCGCCTTTGGAGACCTGAACAGCTGCGCCATTGGCAAGCGCGGGGGGAAGTTTGGGAGCATATTCTTTGCGAACCTTCTGCAAAGCGGAAATCATTTTGGACATGGAGTGTTCTCCTGTTTTAAAAGAGTTGATTATGTGATATGGTAGAAAAACTCAAGATTCAGGATGCTTTTCATGGAAAAAGGCATCCACCGGATAAATAATATAATACAGGAAACGACTTTTTTCAAGCGTATCCGAGGTGATATTATTCCCACTTCACATCGCCGGAAGAATCCATCACAATACCACTGCCGGCGGCAGAGGATTTTTCCTTCGCGGGAGCAGAAGATTTGCTTTTGGACGAGGCGGCAGCTTCCTTCGCGGAAGCACGTTTTGCGGGGGTACTGCTAAATTCGCAGGTGCGCCAGTCAATCTTGTCCATAGCCTCAAAGAAAACAAGCATATCATCGAAAGCGGCTTCGGCTTTCTTCACAGAATCATCACGCTTGTTCTCGCGGACAGCGGCTGTGGTATTCTTGTCTTTCTTACTGCCAGTCTGAGCATTGTTGATTGAGGTGGAAAGGGTTTTGAACAATAAATCATTCTCGGAAACGGAGACACCTATGCCCGTGCTGTTTCTGCCATTCGAGGGGAGACCGGTTTCCAAGCCCAAAGTACCGGAAGACAGGACGAGGCTGGAATTATCGTGAAAAATCGTGTTGAAAGCCGTCATGCAGGAAGATAGGCTGACGCTTTTCGATTCCTCCGGGCAATAGGCATGAAAAACGGGCTGAATTTTTCCGGCAAGCGATTTCATGCGAATCAAGATTTTTTCCTGATCGTTCACCCAGTTGCGATCATCGCGGAGGCGTTCAATCTGGCTGAAATTCATGCGGAAATTGAGGTATTCGCGCTTGAACTCCAAGTAAGGGAGGATGTGGGTATACTGAGGGGAAACCGAATACCTGCCGCTGCGCATACGGAAGTCAAGTTCGCGCAATGCCTGAACATCGTTGGAAAGGAGACGGAAAATCATGCCGCTTCGCTCGGAGAAGTTCATGGAACCGCCGCCGGAAGTCATACTCAGCTTGTCGGAAAGAGCATTGTCGAGTTTGCTGTTTTTTGAGGGGGAAGAGGTGCGTGTCTCCTGCTGAAGCATGTTGAGACTGGACATGCGAAACGCAGAACCGACCTGCCCGACATGGGCAACAGGCGCAATGTCCTGACCAAGATTCAGGGGATCAATCGCTTTCTGAAGAGCCGAAGCCTGAGCCTGCAAATCCGTAAGAGCATCGTTGAACATTTTCCGCATATCCGAACCGGCAGAACTGTCGTGTGCAACTTCAAACATCGCCATCACATCCATGAGGCTGTTTTCAAAGCGGTCCAGCAAAGCAGTGTCGCCGGACGAATCGGCGGCGGAAGCCAAAGTGCCGACCATGCAACAAAGAACCACGGTGATAAGATGTTTCAGGTTTTTCATTGCTCGAACTCCTTACATTCAGCAATTTCACGAAGAAAATCAGGAAGATTTGCGAGGCAAGGCACGCAGGATAACACCTGCTTCCCGCAAGATACGGCTGGAGGTGGAATCAATCGAATAATTTTCGTTGTAAACGACCTCCTTGATTCCTGAATTGATGATCATTTTCGCACAGAGCAGACAGGGGGAAAACGTGGTGTACATGGTGGCATCCTTGATGGAAATCCCATGATAGGCGGCCTGAACAATGGCGTTTTCCTCGCCGTGAGAACAAATGCACTCCTCCAGAGCAGTGCCGGAGGGGGCATTGGAGTTGCAACGGGGACAGCCGCCCTCATTGCAGTTTTTGATTCCCCGCGGAGTACCGTTGTAGCCGGTGGAAATGATGCGTTTGTCTTTGACAATCACGGCGGCGACATGGCGCCGGGTGCAGTTGCTGCGAAGAGCAACGACTTTGGCAATTTCCATGAAATATTCATCCCAGTTGGGGCGTTTGACGGAAGAATCACTCATCGGGGAAACCTTTCTGTGTGCAGATGGTCAAATCAAAACAGGAGAGAAGCAAGCTCAAGCCTGCTGTTCCACAAATTCGTGGTGAAGCGCTTTCTGGACAGCCTCGAAGTTACTGCGCTCGACAACGAACTGGATATTGACCTGACGGAGTGTCTGGTCAATGGCAAGGACGTTGGCGCCGATGGACGCGAGGGCATTTGCGGCACGGGAAAGGAAGCCCGGAATTTTCATATTGGAACCGATTACGGAGACAATGCCGACTTTTTCGAGGGTGATTTCGGCAGTGGGGAAATCACGCTGTATGCTTTCCACACAGTCATTCAGATATTTTTCTTTCTGAAGGACGAAGTGTGTAATGGTGTTGGCGTTGGTGGTCTTCGCGATGTAGTTGATGTCGTTGTCCGCGAGGTGCTTGGTGAGACGGTAGTCGTAGCCGGGTTCGCCGACCATTTCGGGATCGAAGACTTCGAGTGCGACCAAATCGTTTCGCCCGCAAATCATTTCGACGCGAGGATTCGGAGCGATGTAGCCGCGGCTGATGAGGGTACCGGGATGCTCCGGATCGAAGGCATTTTTCACGCGGATGGGAATGCCTTTCATTTCCATTTCCTTGGCGGCCTTGGCATGAATGGCTTCCATGCCCATGTCGGAAAGCTGGTCGGCGATATCGAAGTTGGTGTGTCCGATAATCTGAACTTTGTCCAGCCCGATCAGTTTCGGGTCGCCGGTGGAAAGATGAAATTCCTTGTGAATGATGCCTTCAGCGGCACCGGTCAGGACGGCGATTTTGCTGAAGGTGATTTCGCTGTAGCCACGGTCGAAACGAAGCATGATGCCGGGGTCGAATTTCACGTAGCCGGTAACGATGGGGAGTTCTTCCTCGAATTTGACATCGCGGAAGCCGTTCATAATGGCTTCGTCGAGGGTAAGAGACTCGGTGGAACGCCAGCCGGAAAGGTCAACGAAACGGGCATTTATGCCGTTTGCTTTCAGAATCACAGCGGAGTTGTACGCGCTGTGGACTTCGCCCACGGCGGCGAGAAATTCGCGGGTCATGGGGAGGTAGTCATCGGGACGGGAGAAACCGAAAGAACGCATACTTTCCAAATTGGACAGGAAAGTATGGATGTCATTCAGCCGGCTGTTGATGAACGCATTTGCGGCATCGACATCAAGGCCGAGATTTTCGAAAGAATGGTTGTATTCCTGCATTTTCGCGCGAACAGATTCCAAGGCGATGGGCCAAAGATTGTCGCCCAGCATGAAATGACCGTACACACCGGGAGCACCGGTTTTCTTGTCTTCCAGCAAAAGGTTTGTGATTCCGGAATAGGCGGAAACCACGAAAACGCGGTTGTACATTTTATCGGGGGTGCGGCTGCCGATGATGACATTCGACATGATTTCCCCGAAACGGGACATACTGGTCCCGCCGATTTTTTCGACAGTGTGGCTCATGATGTTCAGATTTCCTCCATGCGAAGAACGCAGACTTTGCCATACATGGCATCAATGTGTTCAAGGTCATTCACGGCGGCCTGCATTTCGCTTTCGCGGGTCTCGTGAGTAACAGCGACAATGGTTACGCGGCCGTCTTTGTCGGAATCATCCGGCTGAACGAGACGGGAAACACTAATTTTACGGTTGGACAGGATGCTTGCGACCTGAGCAAGCACTCCGGGACGGTCGTCCACAAGCATACGGAGATAGTAGCCGGTAACGATTTCATCCATGGAAACCATGCCGGAACTTTCCACGGACTTGCGATAGGCGGGGATGCGCTGCTGAATGCCCTGAGCCAGGTTCAGAGCGGCATCGGCAATATCCGAAACGACGGCACTTGCGGTAGCGGCACGGCCTGCACCACGTCCATAGAAGAGAGTATCGCCGACGAAATCGCCATTAACCATGACACCATTGAAAACATCGCTGATTCCGGCAAGCGGAGCATGAGCAGGAATCAAGGTCGGATGGACGCGGACTTCGGTACGGAAATCGGCATTCTGCTTGATGATGCCGAGGAGCTTGATTTTGTAGCCGAGGTCTTCGGCGAAACGGATGTCCAGCAGAGACACGTCGCGAATGCCCTGGACGTAGATTTCATCGGTGGTGTGCCAGCCGCCATAGGCAAGCGAGGCAAGAATCACAGCTTTGTGCGCGGTGTCGAAACCATCGATATCCAAAGACGGATTTGCTTCGGCATAGCCGAGACGCTGAGCGTCTTTCAGGACTTCTTCAAACCCAAGACCTTCGCGTTCCATACGGGTCAGGATATAGTTGCAAGTACCGTTCAGGATGCCATAGATGCGGTTGATGCGGTTGCCGACAAAACCTTCGCGCAGAGCTTTTATAATGGGGATGCCGCCGCCAACGCTGGCTTCGTAGCAAATCGTACCGCCGCCGGCTTCTGCCGCAGCAAAGAGTTCGGGACCGTAATCGGCGAGGAGAGCTTTATTCGCCGTAACCACAGCTTTGCCCTGCTTGAGAGCAGACAGGATAAATTTGCGGGACACCGTCGTGCCGCCAATCAATTCAACAACGATGTCGCTTTTTGCGATGACAGATTCGGTTTCATCCGTTAAGATGCCAGACGGGATGGAAACACCGCGATCCGACGTAGTGTCCAAATCGCCAATACCAGTCAATTCAATATCCACGCCGATACGACGTGAAATGACAACACGATTTTTCAAAAGGCAATCGGCGACACCTGCGCCGACCGTACCGAAACCAAGAATACCGACTTTAATGTGTTTCATTGGAAAACTCCGGGAACATTGTATGAGTAAAAGTTAAATGAAATTCTCAATAATATACCATGTTCTGTCAAAAATGAAAGCAGATTCTGCAAATTTTCGCAAATTAATTACAAGACAAGGAGGGAAATGCGTCAGTTTCAGGAGAAAAGCAAACTTTCAGCTTGCATTCTTCGAGCATGTACGCTATATTAATGAAAAAGGAAGAATCCGCACAGAAAAGGTGATGTATGAAACGTTTCAACACAACGGGGACATGCTTTCCCAACAAACATTATATGGTTGACCTGACAGAACGCTGCGGGGAAATCAAAAAGATGGTTGACAACGGGGATTATTTCTGCATCAATCATGGACGGCAATACGGGAAAACAACAACGCTGAATGCACTCAAAAAATATTTGAGTCCAGAATATGCAGTATTTTCGATTTCGTTTGAATCCATTGAAAGCGAATTTTTCTCGACTGACACAAAACTGGGGCAAAAATTTATCTCGATCCTGCATGAAAAAGCAGTTGACGGGCTTGTTACGAATCTTTCCGCAAAAACCATTGATTTTTTTCATAAAACGGTGGAAGACGGAAACAGCGGTCAAGTTGAATTAAAGTCAAAAATCAAAGAGATCTGCAGAAGAAATGAAAAGCCCATTGTCATTATCATCGATGAAGTAGATCAAGCCAGCAACTATGAGAGTTTTCTGAAGTTTTTAGGGATTCTGCGAGCCATGTACCTGGACAGAGAAGAGAACCCGACATTTCAGTCGGTGATTCTGGCGGGAGTCTACAACATCAAGAATCTCAAGCTGAAAATACGGACGGAAGGGGATCATCAATACAACAGTCCGTGGAATATTGCGTCCGATTTCAAAATCAACATGGCACTGACGGCTTCTGGAATTGCCGGAATGCTGCAGGATTATGAAACTGAGCATCATACGGGAATGAACATCAACGAAACAGCACAAATGCTTGCAGAAGATACAAACGGTTATCCATTTCTGGTATCAAGACTGTGCAAAATTATGGATGAAGATTTGATTACCACCGGGAAGTTTGCCAGTCTTTCGGAATGCTGGACCAAAAGAGGATTTCTGACGGCAGAAAACATGCTGCTGAAAGAAGAAAACTCGCTTTGGAGCGATTTGTCGAAAAAGATTTCGGATTTTCCCGATTTGGCACTGCTTCTGCGCAGGATACTCTTCAACGGGGAAAGCATTGCACTCAACCGAAGCGACCGGGCTCAAAATCTGGCACTGATGTTTGACTACCTCAAAGACAACGGGAATTACATTGTGGTATCAAACCGAATCTTTGAAACCTATCTGTACGATGCTTTTCTGTATCAAGACAATATGCAGAAGCGAGAATATTCAAGTCCGGTCAGTCAGAACGACAATATCTTTGTCCAAAACGGACGTTTGAACATGGATTTCCTGCTGGAGCAATTCATCAAGCACTACAATGAAATTTTCCCGTCTGAAAAAAAGCATCCGAAATGGGTGGAAGAAGATGCAAGGAAATGTTTCCTGATGTATCTCCGGCCAATCATCAACGGATCGGGACATTATTACATTGAGGCAAGAACCAGAAACAACCGTCAAATGGATGTCGTGGTCAACTACAACAATGAAGAATTCATCATCGAACTGAAAATCTGGAGAGGCCAGATTTACAACGACAACGGCATCGAACAACTCTGCAACTATCTGGAATCCATGCACGCGAACAAGGGTTATCTCGTGTCTTTCAACTTCAATCAAAAGAAAGAAACGGGACTCAAGACAACTCAATACGGAGACAAAACCATCGTTGAGGCTGACCTGTAAAACAAGGAAGCAACTGAAAGAATTTCAAACGTCACTGGAGAAAAGTTTTGGAATCAGGAGTTTGCCTGAGAAAAACAGAATCATCCATTCATCAATCAGCGATGGAACGATTCAGCAGAAAACCAGTCAGCCCAATATTCAAAACACCTTGTTCATCATACCATGATTTCCCGATGTCATTGCGTACAATGGTTTTCGGGAATGAATCACCAGTCAGCGAAAGCTGATGATTCATATTTCCGCCGAAAGAGAGGGAGCGCATCTTACGGCAGATTTTCACTGCAATTTCATCTGAGCGGGCTGGGTCGTACCGTCAGGAGTGAAAGTTTTCACCGGGACGGGATCGCGGAAATCGACAGGTCCGACACGGCGTGAAACCGGCCAGAACACAAAAGCACCGCGTCCGATAATATTCGCCGCAGGCACAGCCCCCCAGAAACGACTGTCAAGGCTGTTGGCAGTATTATCGCCCAGCGCAAAATAATGATTTTCGGGAACCGTGTATTCCACATTTTCCGGCAAGATACCGGCGGGGATGTGTCCCTGATAGCCGCCCTGCCCCGAATAGACTTTGCGAAACGCATCGCTCCATTCATAAACGGGCTTGAACTCCGGGGCATCTTTCGGGCGGATGAACAGGGTATTCCCCGAAATTTTCAGCGTATCACCGGGAAGACCGGCAAGACGTTTGATGTAATAATAGCCGGTCAACGGCATTCCATTCGCTTTCAGATTCCCGGTATTGAACACAAAGACATCGCCGCGTTTCAGTTTGGAGAAATGAATGGAAACGCGATCGACAAACAAGTGGTCGCCGCTGGAAAGCCAGCCATCGACGACAGGTTCGTCTTTCTGATATAAGGTGTTTCCATTCGGGACATTGTCCAAATAGCGAAGGATATTGTTTGTGGCATCACTGCCGGGCAAGACGTATTTGCCGCCGCCGAAACCGACCTGTGTCGCGGTCAGATAGAAGTCTCCGGGACGATAGAAAAGAAGCGGAAGCGAAGCGGCAAAGGGACGGGAAAAGACCTGAAACTGTCCAGTGAAAAAACTGCGGTCCGCAGGAGAAATCAGTCTGGCACGGGAAGCACCAAACGGGCGGAAAATTTTCGTCATGCTCCCGGTATACGGAGCGGCCTGTTTTTCATCGATATAATGAATGCCAAAGAGAGTGGGCTGCATACTGCTGGTGGGAATCTGGAACGGCTGGAGGAACAAAGCACGCACTCCGAACGCAACGCACAGGGCAACGACAATCACGTCCAAAGTGCCTCTCATCCAATGGGTGAACCCGGAAAGATTCTCAATGCCGCCAAACACTTCGATGAGGTTATTCAATTTATTGCGTTTCTCAGTAAGCGTGCCGGAGAGCTGCGATAATTCGCTTTCGATGAAACGCAGGGCATCCTTTTCCTCCGAGGATAAAATATCATCATCGGAGACAAGTTTATGGTGAACGGAAGAACGGAGACCTTTCACATCCTGTCTGAGTTTGTACCAGGCGCAGCAATCGCGAACCCAAGAGAGAGGAGAAGCCATGACGAGACCTTATTGTTCCTTGTTTTTCAAGACAGCGATAAAAGCTTCCTGAGGGATATTCACACGACCGATCTGCTTCATGCGCTTTTTACCTTCTTTCTGCTTTTCCAGGAGTTTACGTTTACGCGTAATATCGCCGCCATAGCATTTGGCCAAAACGTTTTTGCGCAACTGGCGGACGGTTTCACGGGCAATGACTTTGCCGCCGACGGCAGCCTGAATTGCAATCTGGAACATCTGGGGAGGGATAACATCGGCAAGACGTTCGGCAATTTCGCGTCCGCGGGAATAGGCATAGTCCGTATGAACAATGCTGGAGAAAGCGTCAACGGGTTCGCCGTTGACAAGGATGTCCAGCTTGACCAATTTTTCCGCCTGATAGCCGGCAGGTTCGTAGTCCATGCTGCCATAACCGCGGGTGATGGATTTCAGTTTGTCGTGGAAATCGATGAGGATTTCGTGCATAGGGAGGTTGGCAGTGATGATGACATGTCGGCCATCCACGCTTTCCGTATTAGTGCAAATACCGCGTTTGGTCATGACAAGATTCATAATATCACCGATGTATTCCGTTGGGGACATGATGTGCGCATTGATCATAGGTTCTTCAATGCGGTCGATTTCGGAGGGATCGGGGAGATGAATGGGGTTATCAAGGGGGACCATGGTGCCGTTTTTCAGATAGACATGATAAATCACGCTGGGATAGGTGGCAATCAAGTCCATATTGTATTCGCGGCGAAGACGTTCCTGAATGATTTCCATGTGGAGCAAACCAAGGAAACCGCAACGGAAACCGAAGCCCAAAGCGGCAGAAGATTCCGCCTGATAATGGAAAGCAGGGTCGTTCAACTGCAATTTCGCCATGCTCAGCTTCAGTTGTTCATAGTCGGCGGTGTCGATGGGATAAATACCGCTGAAGACCATGGATTTGACTTCCTGAAAACCGGGGAGCGGAGCATCGCACGGATTCAGGGCATCGGTGATGGTATCCCCCATGCGGGCATCCGAGGGGGATTTCAGGTTCGGAATCAAATAGCCGACATCGCCGGGACCGAGCTGAGCGACAGCTTTCATTTCCGGGGTGAAGACACCGACTTCCTTGATTTCGCTTTCCAACCCGGTACTGAACATGCGGAGTTTCGTGCCGCGCTGAAGCGTACCGCTGAAAAGGCGGACATAGGTTACAACGCCGCGGTAGGCATCGTAGATGGAGTCGAAAATCAAAGCGGCAGGCTTGTCCGGATTTTTCTCATGTTTCGGGCAAGGGATACGCTGAACGATGGCTTCGAGGAGGTCGGGAATGCCGGTGCCGTCTTTCGCAGAAACGAGCAGGACCTCTTCTTTCGGAATGGCCAGAATCTCTTCCAATTGGCTGCAGCACAACGGGATGTCAGCAGCCGGGAGGTCAATTTTATTAATCACCGGGATAATAAAGAGGTTATGGCGCATAGCAAGATTCAGATTGGCAACAGTCTGCGCCTGAACGCCCTGCGTGGCATCCAAAACAAGAATCGCGCCTTCGCAAGCGGCAAGGGAACGGCTGACTTCATAAGAAAAGTCAACATGACCGGGAGTGTCAATCAAATTCAGTTCGTAATCACGCCCGTCTTTCGCCTTGTAATCCATGCGGACGGGGTGGGATTTGATGGTAATGCCGCGTTCCTGCTCCAAATCCATGGCATCCAGCAGCTGAGCGTGAACGAGGTCGCGTTTCTCGATGGTATGAGTGGCTTCGAGGAGGCGGTCAGCGAGGGTGGATTTGCCATGGTCGATATGAGCAATGATCGAGAAGTTACGAATGTAAGAAAGGTCTTTCATGAGGCAGATTTGTCTCCTTTTGATGCAGGGTGAAGCAGTTTCCAGACGCGGAAATATTCGGAAATACTCCACGCCTGAGCATCACATCCACGAGCTTTATGCGGATAGTCGCCATCCATAATTTCGACGACCTGCTGAATACAGTTGTTGTTAAGAGCCAAAGCCATGGACGACAAAATGCTTGTCGCCACAGACTTACCGAAACTGCCGTAGGTCATCCAGTACGCTTCGGGATAGAGAGGCATCATGAATGCCCATGCAGTGCCGTTGTGATAGGCAGGTTTACGGGATGTATCTTCATCCCCCTGATAATGACCCCAGTACGGATTTGCGGGGTTGTTGAGCAACCGTCCGTCGTGTCCGTAAACAGGGAGTTTATATTCCACCGGACGATCGGCAAGACTGCGAATTGCACCGGGGATTAAAAGCATAGAAGTTTCGAGCAGAATCTCCTTGCGGGTTTCAAAATCGTCAATCAGCCCAAGCGTAATGGCGTAGAGCTGGTTCGGGCGCAAATGGTCGTCCGCAACAGCCGCAGAAGCAGGAGTCCCGGAAGTACAGTGCAGACAGTCGGAAAGGAAGCCTTCATCTTTCAGATAGAAGAGGTCACAGACCGATTTTCTGACTTTTGCGGCGAGAGCAATCCAAGGAGCGGCCTGATCTTCGGGCAGGATTTTTCCGAGGAACGAAAGGGAGGCAAACCAAAGAGCCTGAATTTCGACGGGATACCCTTCGCGGGGAGTTCCGGCGGGATAATTGGTATCCATCCATGTGAAATGGGCAGGGCTGAACAGCAAGCCGCTTTCAGAGTCGAAACGAATGCCATTGGGAGTGCCTTTCATCAAATCCTGCGCAAGCGAAAGCAGGACATCCAGCAGGGTTGTACCCGGACGGACTTCCGATGACAGGAAATCCGTACTGCCAAGAGCTTTGCACATATCACGGGCGGCAATGAACAGCCACAGCGGAGCATCGCTGGTATCACGGTTGCCGGTATCGGAGCCGGAAATCATGTTGCAAATGGTACCATCCTTCGCCAGAGAGGCGAACTGAAGAATGATTTTCCGGACATCATCATGGAAACAGGGATCGGCAATCAGACCGCGCGAAACAATCAGAGTATCACGCCCCCAATCCAGGAACCAGGGATAGCCGGCAATTACGGTTTTCAGATTGCCGCGTTTCACAATAAACTGGCTCAAGGATTTTTTCAGGGTGCTCTCAATATCATTGTCAGCGCAGCTGAAATCAGGAGGAGTATCGGGATACGGATGAATCAGATGGGTATTTTCATCGGTGCGAATCTGACCGATGAGGTAAACTTTATCATCCGAAGTAAGCTGGAACATGAAACAGCCGGGGCTGTAAAGGTCAGTATTGGGATACAAGCCGCGTTCGGCTTCTTTCTCCTGATAATACATATAGAACCATTTGTCCGAGCGGAAGAAGAGACCGGAGGAAGCAAGGATAGTCAAAATACGGTCATTTGCGGGACGGAAACTGAAGCCTTTCGAGACCTCGGAAACGGCTTTCGGGAAAGAATCCTGCGGACCGTAAACGGCACGCGTTTCCTGGTGGAAACTGCGGTCTTCCAAAAGGGGACTGACCCAAATGGTAACGGGTTCGGTATCATTGATATTGTGTCCGCTTTCCGTATATGCAGTGCGATAGAACGTCATGCGGACGGCATTTTCTCCATAGATGAGCTTGATTTTCAACGCCAAGCCGACGATACGAGCATTTCCGACAGGGACGTGGAACGTCCAAACGGCACTGTTATCCGGGGTAACGTGGAAGGATTCGATCAGCTCGCCCGTGATTTCCTGTCTTCTGGCCCGATAAATCATGCCGAACCGGAAATGACGCCACATGACATGACGGTCAACGGGGATTTCGGGGTCGAGATTTGCAAGGAGAATCCCATCGTAACGACTGCTCAAATGGTCCAAATACAAGCACAAACGGGACATTGCGCCGCGTCCGTTCGTCTGGAGATAAACGCGATCGCGATGGAATAATTCATCACGTGTCAAAGAGACCTGCACCTGAGAAATGTCTTCCGCAAGCTGCAGAATCACGGACTGTTCACGCCGGACGTGTCCGTCTTCCAGAGAAAAGACCTTGACCGTGTATTCCTTGTGTTCGGCAGGGACAGGGAGCTGCGGGAGCAAAGCGAAAAATCTGCCTTGAGAGTCGTGAATCGAGCTGACGGAGGCAACCGTATGATCCTGATCGCAAATCATGAAACGGAACCATTTCGGCGAAACGACAAGCAAGTTGAATTTCGGTGGAATCATCACTTCGCGCTTCAAATCGACAGGCAAGAGGAAAATCGTGTAAGGGATTTCCGAGTGCTGATTCAGGATTTTCAGGAGAAGGGATTCCGGATGCTTCAACAACATTTTCGCCATAGAGGGGATGTCATCATCCGCGAACAAAACCGAACTGCCGCGCATTGCGACCAAAGCACGGAGCACCATTGCGGCAGCCTGCTGTTCTTCCAGATTCCGGGAAACCGCAAGGATGGAACCATTTTCCGCCTCATCGATTTTCGGGAGCCAAGAATTATCGGGAGCAAGGCAAACGACATGCCCCGGAGGAAGCGTCAGGGAAACTTTGTGATCGCGCATCCGGAAGAGAGAGAAGCGGCTTCCGGAGAGCAAATCGAAGACTTTGTCAGCATCAAAGGGCGCGTAAGAAGAATCCCAGACAACCGCCGTCGATTTCACACAATTCAAATTGACAACAATCAGCAAATGATGTCTGGACGTGCGGTCGCTGCGCGCAATCACGACACTGTCGGGGGAGTCCGTTTGCAGGCAATCCAAAAATGCGCCATTGAAGAATGCGGGATGAATGCCCAAAATGGTATTGAGGCGAGAAATCCACTGAACCTGATTCGGGTCGGCACCCCAATTCAACGCATTGTTGCCGTGGACATCGATTTTTTCGGTGGCAAACCACTCCACCCCGGCGGTAAAACCAAAAGCCCCGCAGGAAGACGCCAAAGCACAAAGAGCAGTCCGCATTTTTGCATAGACGGGACCATTTGCGGCGAGGCGGCTGTTGTCGTGAGTTTCGGCATAATGAACCATCAGTCCATTGGAGGAAGATTCATTCCAAGCGTAATTGAGGTAGCCGCGAATCTGGTCGCCGGTATAATTCTGAAAGAGTTCCGAATAAGCCCAGTCCATATTCGCGATGTCAAGAAGCGTACTTGTGGTTTCGACAGCGCCGCCCAAGCCTTCGAGAAGGAAAATGGTTTCGGGATATTCATTGCGAACTTTGGCAATGATGTACTGCCAGGCATTCACGGGAATCATGTAGCCGGCATCACAGCGGAACCCATCGACGCCGCGTTGACACCAAACAAGGAAGATTCCTGCGAGATAATTCCACAAGGCAGGATTGACATGATTCATTTCAATCAGGTCGCCCCATGTAACGCCCCATGCGCCCGGCGAAACATACGTACCGTCCTCCTTGCGGACAAACCAGTCGGGATGCTCTTCCTGAAGTTTGGAAGCCCAGCCCGTGTGATTGATGGCAATATCAAGGAAGACACGAGCATTCCGCCCATGTACGGCTTCCACAAATTCGTGGAACTGTTCCAACGGGGAAGCGGCACGGTCAAATTCAGCGAGGGCGGGGTCAATCGCCGTAAAATCCTGCGAAGCATACGGACTGCCGAAACGCCCCATGCGAGCATAGGTGGTAGGTGTCGGAGTAATGGGCAAAAGATGAATAATGCGGCATTTCAAGGTATTGATGATGTGGTCAAGACATCGCGTGAGACGGCGGAACGTACCGCTGGCAGGAATCACAGAATATCCCATCTGATCCAAATAATCAAGCTGTTCCTGCGTAACGCCTTCGGGCAAACAAGAATGAGCACGGGTCATCTCATCGCAGAACTGGCGAACGAAAACACAGTAGACCGTATTGCAGGAACAATACGCGGCGGGCATCACGTTCAAATGGATGTTACGACCATTCACCCACTCGGTCAAGCCATCTTCATTAATGATACCGCATTTTGCCTCGAAATGACCTTCATCAGAAAGCCCCAGCGTAATTTCAAACGTAAAATCATTCACCTGCTGCATGGGGAGGGAATTCCAATCCTGCCCAATGGGAGACATACGGCGTTCCGCCTGAAGAACAATCTCCTGACGCTGGATTGCAGGAGTGCCAATATTGGTGGAAATGAAAGCACGCCCGGAGATGGGGCCATTGGCCGTCAACCGGAACGTAATGGTATCGCCGCAGCATTTCAGGATATGGCGACCGGGTTCAGGGAATTGAATCAATTCGAGTTTCATCATGCAGACAATGTAGAGAGACGACAGCGGGAAAAGGGGAAGAATCCGAAAGGCATAAAGGATTTATTCGACCATCATGTCAACGACTTTCGGATAGACCGTAATTTCGAAGACATCGGATTTTGTTTTGAGTGTATTGAGGGAAATCTGAGCGTAAAGAGCGATATAGTAACGCGCCATTTTCCGAGGAGTTTTCAATGTCATCAGGAAATCGAGGGGAACATCCATCACCGTGCCGTTATTCGGCTGAAGCACAAGCGGAGTGCGACGGGAACGTTTCGGACTGCTATCCAGCAAGGAAGCAGACGACCAGGCGACTTTCCAGTCTTCCTCTTTCACCTCATTTGCCTTGCCATGTTCGCAGAACGCATAATAGAGGTTGATATTTGCGGCTTCATTCATGTACCATTCATCCACAGAAACAGGAGTAACATCGACATTTTTGAGGAGGAATTTGATGTATTGACCTTTTTTTCCGATGGTGTAATCGCCACGAACCCGGCTGTGAGTCAAGGTCATTTTCGAGGTAATCGTGCGGAAATAAGCCGATTCATCAAATTGCGTGAGCGGGGCATTCTGTTCAGTGCCGGGGCAGCCAGTCAACAACAATGCGACAAGGAGCTGAAGCAAAATCAGGAAATATTTCATATCATTTATCTCCGAGGCGGCAGGGAATCAGTGAGGTGCGGTGGCAGAGTGTTCCAAAGCATCGCGCTGTTCATCATTCACGCCGGTATACTTCGGATTTCCGGGCATGATTCCGCGGTTGGACTGCTTAATGAAGTTCACGAAGAGTTCGACTTCGGGGCAAACAGGGTCGCTCTTTTCGATTTGTTCAAGGGCATTGTGCGTATTCATTCCCTCGAAGAAATAGGTTTTGATGGCACGGCGAATCGCCAACCGGGTATCGTTGCTCATTCCGGCACGGCGCAAACCAATGGTATTCGGACCGGAAATGAAGTTGGTTTCACGCAGCATACAGAACGGGGGCACATCCTGCCCGATCAGGCATGTGGGACCAATCATGGCAAGTTCTCCAATGCGGCAGAACTGGTGAATCAGAGCATAACCGCTCATGACAGCACCATCCCCGACATGGACGTGTCCTGAAAGCGAAGTGTGGTTCGCAATGGTAACATGATCGCCAATCACGACATCGTGTGCGACATGAACAAACGCCATCAGGAGCGTATGGCTGCCGACAATGGTTTTCAGAAATTCAAAGGGAGGACGATGAATGGTAACGAACTCGCGGATGACCGTATTGTTACCGATTTCGCAGTAAGAAATCAAACCGCGGTAAAAACGATGATCCTGAGGTTCAGCCCCGACAAGGGCATTGAAATAAACACAGCAGTCGGAGCCAATCGTCGTATAACGGCAAATTTTGGCATGAGCATCAATAAAAGTGTTGTCGCCAATTTTCACATCGTCCTCGATCACCGCATAGGGACCGATTTCGACGTTTTTTCCCAATTCGGCTTTCGGGGAAACAATAGCAGTGGGATGAATCATTCTTTTACTCCTTTCGGTAAAGGACAGCTCCATTCAACGGGAATTTTACATCCCAATCAACAGAGTGCCTAAAAAAATCATTTCTTTAATATAATCCACTTGAAAACGGTAATCAAGCGGGATTATATTATATTATAGAAAAAACATCAAAAAAACAGGATTTTTCATGAAACAAAAACTCAAAATCCGTCCGGCACTGCTTGCCGCCATGCTGATTGCCCCGCTTTTTTCATCATGCGACAGCAAGGAAATTCAGGAGAAAACGGCAGAACCGGGCTGGATTCTGCAAGAAGACATATTAATCGGGACGAGTTTCCACACGGGGAAAGCGTACATCCGCAAACATCAACAATTCGGGTACGAAATCTTCTTTTCCAACGGGGTGGCGACCTCAACACGCGACCGTCTGCCACAGAATACGACTGAGAAAACAGACGCCACAGAAACAATCCCAAGCGGAATGCCGCCGGAAATGGTGCCGCCCGCCGCGATGTATCAATTATTCGCCGAGAGCATCACGCCTGAAACCGACATGGAGGCTTTCGCGCTCGCCGCAGGAACGCCCATCGCAGGACGCCCCGTTTTCAGCGTGGATTCCATGCAGGGCGTCATGGAATATTTCTGGATGCTCCCGGACGGGTGGATTCTGGGAGTCATCACAAAAGACGCGGTGCCATTTGAGAAAATGCTTCTGAAAGGGGCAATCCCGGAAGTCTGGCGATAAAAAAAGGGTATCCGAAGCAAAATATGCCGCGATACCCGAAATTTCAAGGGAGAAAATCTCACCTCAAATGAGGGGAAAGATTTTCAGGGATTGTAGATATACGGTCCTGAACCATTATCCGAAGAAGACATATCGGGCGAAATAATCACGGGGTCGGAATACGTGGATTTCTGCGCACCGGAAGAACCGGCTGCACGGTCATTGGACATGATAATCCGAGGACCGACGGTCTGTGTGGAGTTCAGTTTTTCCTGACGGGTCTTTTCAGGGGAAACAATCACGGGATCGGCAATCTTCCCCTGCGAACCGGAATCGAACGTAATAATTTCAGGACCCGAAACAGGCTTGGATGTCTGAGCTGTTTTCCGAGTTGTTTCGGGGGAAACAATCACGGGATCCATATAGCCTTCTTCCTTTTCGACCAAAATCACAGGACCAGCCTGAGGCTTGCTCGTGCGAACAGGATTTGAGGATGGCGAAACCAGCACAGGATCGGGAATCGCGGCATCCGTTTTTTCCATCAGAATCAAGGGACCGCTGCCGCGTTCAATCGGGGCAGTGTCAGGCGTAATAATAATCGGGTCTTTGTATTCCTCCTTTTCAGCGGAAACGGGGGAAGTCCCGGTCGCAACAGGCGATACCACGGCAGGCGCAGATTCCGTTTTGGCGGGGACGTCCGCAGAGACAGATTTTTCAGGTTCGACAACGGACACGGGCGTGCTTACGGTAATCTGCGAATTGCGCGGGATAATCCGCCCCGTCGGGGTAACGATGTCGCCGGAAGTCGTCTGCGAAGCGGTCTGCGTTTTGGCAGGCTCTTTCTGCACCGGAGTGTCATCTTTCACAACGACAGGATAGCCATGCACAAAGTCAATTTTGGTACGGATAACGCCATCCTCCCCATCGGCATAAAGCGGGGAATGATGCAAGCTGAATGCCAATGCACAAAGCACGGACACAGAGAAAATGGAACGGGAGAATTTCAGAGGATTCATAGCAACACCTATGTGCCAATTTCAAAAAAGCAGGATATGAAATCAGCTTTTTAGCAGGAAGCACTTACGGGAAAGGGAAGGCATCTTTCAGGAGACGCGTTCACTCGCTGTAAGAAGCTCCGGATGAAGGGGATTCGCAAACGCGAACTTTTGAGATTTTCACGCCGGGATACGAAACGGAAGCAGACAAATCACGATAGATAAAACGTGCTATATTTTCGCTGGTCGGGTTGGTATCGCGGAACTCAGGAAGATCATTCAGGAAATGATGATCATAGCGTTCCAAGATTTGAGCAAGCGCCTTTTTCAAGACACGAAAATCCATGGCGAAACCGAGTTCGTTCAGTTTTTCAGCAGTAACAAAGACCTGAACCGTCCAATTATGGCCGTGAAGCTGACTGCACGGTCCCTGATAGCCGATGAGCTGATGAGCCGCAGAAAATTCTTTCGTAATGTCAAGTTCAAACATATTCAGACAGGACAAACGGGAACAGGAGAAAGCATTTAACGAGCGAGGAACGATGCTTTTTTTGCTTCCAAAATCAAACCGACGCGATCGGGGTCGATGGGAGAATAACCTTTGGCATCAATTTCAGCAAGGAAATCAAGCCAGTCCTGATGATTCCACGCGCCATTGTGTTTCTTGACGAAATTCATGGGAATCGGGGACTTGGAGAGACGCTTCAAATTGTCATCCACAGACAAGACGCGTTCCGCAACTCTCACCGACTTAAGGGCATGTTTTTTTGCGACGGTTTTTCCGGTATTTTTCATTGATGCAGATTTGGATTCCATAATTTCACCTCATATTGTAACGTTATTACAGAGAAAGCATAGATTTGCGACATATACTATACACCTTATCCGTCAAAAAGCAAACGTATTTCAAGAAAAATCTGTTTCTTCTTCCAAAAGAAAGGGTAATCTACAAATATCGGAAGTGCGGAGAAACGGGAAAAAAGGATAAGGTAAGATCCAAAGATTCTGAAATCATGAGAAAAGGAAAAAGTCAAAAAAAATTGAAGGAAGAGCTAAACTCTACTGAATTTGAGCAATATCATACCATATTTTGAGGTGAACCACCCCATATTTGAGCTAAATCAATAAAAAAGCAAGAAAGATTTATTGAAAAGGGAGCGTATCGCGTCTATATTATAAGGAGTGCAAAATCACGGAATCAAACTCAAATCACGCCCCGACATGAACACCGCAACAAAAGAATTTCATAAAAAATGCAGAAAGTGTCTGCTGAAAGTTCTGTACCATTTTCTGGTATTTTTCTGCGGGATTCTGCTTTTCTGCGGTGCTGCGTTAAGCACAGTCCGGTTCTGGGGCATTCCACTGGCAGGATGTCTGCTGAACCTCAAAATCGAATCGGGATACCATGCAGACTGGAATTGGAAAGAATGGAAATTAACTCTTGAGGAAGCAAAGATTTCCAATCATTTATTCCGAGCAAACATCGGGCGATGCGAAATCACGCTGTACGGGCTTTTTTCACGGGAAGGTTTTCATAAAATCCAGTCTGTCCGCCTCGCAGACAGCGAACTTGATTTCACACAAGAAAGCGAAACATCTTCACCGGAAGACGAACATTTTTCCCGCGCAATCCGAAGAAAGCTGAAAGCACTCACTCGCATTCGCCCCGAAAAGCCCAAAATGGACAGGCTGATCCTCGAACGATGCGACATCAGGCGGAGTTTCGGAGGAAATGAGACCGCAGTCAGCATTCCGTCGCTTTACGCCGCATTTGACCAAGGCACACCGCTGGTGATGGACTCGGAAATCGGGCTTGTAATCACAGCGGACGACACAACGGCATCGGCAAAATGCAAAATCCACACGATTCCGCATGAGCGGGATGAGGGAATGCGGCTGGAAGTTTCCGACGTGCAAAATCTGGTGATTCTCTCAAAAGACAAGCATGTGGAACTTGCGGAAACGAAATTCCGGGCGATTCTGGATGAACTCACGCCAACGGGAGTTCATTTCAAGCTCAGCACCGAAAATCTGACGCCGGTTCTCTATGAGCCGCTGGCCCTCTCCATCGGGAAGGCATTCGGGGAATTTGACGGGACCGTAAATTTCCAGGATGAACAATTAAGTCTCGACTGCAAAACGAGCGTGAAATCATCCGATCTTGTTTTCTCCGCATCGCCATTTCCGGCGAAACCGGAGGTCAACGGGACCTGGAATGCGGCATGGAATCTGCTAACGGGGCAAATCAAGGTCAACGCCCTGCAAGGGGAACTGCTTGACGGAAACGGGGGTAAACTCAAAGCGGAACAGGAAGGGACTTTTTCTTTCCTGTGCAACCAAGACGGCTCTTTCAGTTTTCTACCGGAAGCGGCGATTTTTGAACTCAATACAGCACCGTCATTCGACCTGAGCCTGTATCACGATTTTCTGCCATTCCCCGTTCAGGGACATCAGTTGGACGCACACTACAGGATTTCGCTGGAACCGGAGAAAAACAGTCTGCTGGGGAAAGCCCATATCACAGTTCAAAGCGAGGAGGAAACGGCAACGGAATTTCAAAGCGATTTTGAGTTTGCCACGGAGGGAATCACCAGTATTTCATCGTTCCGGGTAAGTGATTCGCAGTTCCGATGCACGAACCAGGGGGAAACACTGATGGACGGCAAACTGACCGGGAAATATGACGTCAAGACACTGAATCTGCACGGAACAATCGATTATATGCCGCACGGGCTCTGCCACCATATCGGAGGGACACTTACGACCATCGCAAGGATATTGAACGATTATCAGCTCAACGACGTAACTCACACCGCAGACGCAACACTCTTCATCGACTTCACCAAGATGAACGCAACGTGGAATACCGATTCCACATTCCAGCATATTTCATTCACGGAAAGAGACGAGACGCCGCTCCAACTGAAACTGCTCTCGCAGGGGCAATTCAGCAGAAACGAAGACGAACAGGACGACAACACCTGGCAAATACAATCAGTCAATGAGCTTTCGGCAAAGGATGAGTTTTCAGCCAATATTGTCGTCGAGGGGAAAAACTTCCGTGAAATGACAGGACGAGTTACCGATATGAGCGTATCCGCCAACCTGATGAAGCAAATTCTGCGGCGTTATGCACCGGAACTGAAGTTTTTGCAGGAACCGGATTTTGAACGAGTGAAATTTGCAGGCGGCTACCGCTGGCAGGAGCAGGAATCGGAATTGATGCTCCATGATTTACAGTTTGAAATCGATGCGGAAGACGGGCAAATGGAAGTGTCCGGGATTCCCGATTTCGAGCTGAATCAATGGAAAGATGTGCTCTACCATGGAGTAACCATGAAACTGACGCATTTCCCGCTGACATTCTGGAATCCGCTGTTTCCGAAAGAGTGGGACATCACGCTGTCAGACGGGAATGCTTCAGCGGAAATCGAAATCAAAGGAACCGGAGAGGCGAAAAACCTGAACCTATCCGGGAAACTGCTGGCATGTGATGTAAAAACCGTCATTGACGAGAAAGAACGAGTTTTCAGCAGAATCGGAGCAAACGGGACGGCACTGCTTGACACCGGCAATGAAAATGAACCGGAGCTGGTATTTCAGGAAATCAATCTGGATGCAAACGACTTCCAAGGGAGACCGGTCATTTTTCTGTCCGGGAAAGGAGAGGTCGCGCCATCACGCGGGACAGCAGATTTCACATTTGCCGAGGTAAGCCTCGGCTCCGATATTCTGGAACTGATCGGGTATGGCGCAAATCATGCGTTTGTCTATGACGATCTGGACGCAACGGGGACAGCAGAATATCATGCGTACAATCAGTTCAAAAATCATGACTGGATCACGGATTTGAAGCTGAAGCGATTCTATTTGACATCGCTTGAGCCGGAAGAGTATCAATTCCCGAAATTATCGGGAGCAATCAGCGGGAAATTCATGTGGGATCAGGAAAAGTTCAGCCTTTTCGGGGATGCTTCGGCTTATCTTGCTGATGAGAACGGCAAAGTCATTGTGAAAGGAAGCTACCTGCATCCCCCCACCAGTACCGAACACCCGATTATTCAGGGGGAAGTGCTTGACACGGCGTTTGCCGCCGCATATTTCCAGTACAACGGCCATCCGAACAAGCAGGAGGAAGATGAGCCGTATTCGCCAATCAGTTTTTATGATTTCACCCTGTCGTTCCTGCTGAAAGGTCTCTATCTGGGGGATTATCTGACAGGGTCTGCAATGCTTGACATGGAATTTCGCGATTCAATGATACTGTGTCATCAAATCAAGGTGGCGGGAGATATTTCGGGAAGCATGGAAGCGATTCTGGATTTCATGCCGGAAGACCATGAATTCAGAATTGAGCATCATCTGGAAGATTTCCAGCTTGAAAAGGTGCTTGACGCCTACATGGCGTATTTCGGGGAAGATGAAGACGAAAACGGAAATGAGGAGGAAATGAATCTGAAGGGAATCATTTCCAAGTTCGACGGGACGATTTCCGGTGCAGGCTTCAATACAGAATCATTGAAAAAGAGTTTCAAGGCAACCACCCACGTCAAGGGGGGAGCCATCGAACTGCATCAAAAAAACAAGAACCGCTCACAACTGACTCAAATACTGCTGCTGCCGTTTATCGCGATTCCGAAACTGATTGATCTGCTTCCTCTGACGGGAGTGCGTGAACTTCTGCGAAGCGCAATCGGGTCATCGACATTCAATGCGGCGACAGGGGCAGAACCGGTATTTTTCGAGGAAGGGGAAGCCGATTTTACGCTGAGCAATGGAGTGCTGGATCTGAAAAGCGTCCAAATGCAAAGTGATTTTCTGAATCATTATTCCGTAGAAGGGAAGGTCTCTCTCTGGAATCAGGATGTGAGAAATGAACTGCAATATCTGCTGAAATACGGAGTTTTCCTCCTGCCAATCTATGTGAAAGGCGATTCAGAGGGAAGCAATCAGGTGGATTACACGAAGTCGATTCTCGATTTCTGGGAGGAAAACACAAAGCATCTGCTTCTGCTCATTCCCGATTTGCTGTTACCTAATTCCAATCTTTCCGAACACATACCAGACACAATCAAGCTGGACTCATCCGAAGAAAACACGGAAAACAGACACAAGAACAATTTGGGAGAATAAAATTCATCATGAACACCATGCAAGGTCTAACCACAAAAGAAGCGGAAGCAAGCCGCCTCAAATACGGATCGAATGTACTGACCCAAATTCCGCCGGAATCGCTCTGGCTGAAAATACTGAAAGGATTTTTGAATCCGCTGATTCTCGTCCTGCTGGTGGCACTTTGCTTTCAGGTCATTCTGTTTTTTCTCGGACAGGCAGAATGGTTCGAGCCGGCAGGTGTGCTGTGCGCAATTCTGATTGCAAACGGAGTCGCGTCTTTCAGCGAAAACAGTCAGGAAAACAAGGCTTCCGCACTGAAAGCCGAAGCAGAGGCAAAGAAAACGGCAAAAGTGATTCGAGACGGACTGCTGAAGGAAATCCATGTGGGAGACATCGCGGTCGGCGACGTCATTTTTCTACAGGCGGGCGATAAAATTTCCGCAGACGGGGTCATTCTTGAGGGGAGCCTGAAAGTCGATCAGGCAGCATTGAACGGCGAAACCGAAGAGGCTGTGAAACGTGCAATTTCAGGATATGATACCTACGAAGTCAAAGACCTGCTGAATGAATTTTACGCTTACCGGGGGACGGTCGTGCGCGAAGGCGAAGCGTATATGGAAGTCAAGGCGGCAGGAGACAGGACGCTATTCGGAGAACTCGCTCTGGAGGTGCAGGAAGGAACGAGAGAAACTCCGCTCCAGGTCAAACTGCATAAACTGGCCGGACAGATTTCAACATTCGGCTATACCGGAGCAGCGGTGATTGTGGCAGGAATTCTGCTCAAAACGGTATTGGGCGGGAATGTGCCGGAGGATTTTTACGGATGGATACGCCTGATTCTGGATGCCGTAACCATCGCAGTTACGATTATCGTGTGCGCGGTGCCGGAGGGACTTCCCATGCTCACCTCCATCCTGCTCTCCCTGCAAAGCCTGAAAATGGCCAAAGACAATGTGCTTGTCCGGAAGATCAACGGACTTGAAACCGCAGGAAGCCTGAATCTGCTCTACAGCGACAAAACAGGAACCATCACCGAAGGACGGCTCTCCGTCGTGGAACTTGCGACAGGGAATCTGCATTCTTTTGCATCCCTGAAAGAAATTCCGCAGAGGCTGGCAAACGAGATTGTGAACGGAATCGGACTGAACAACAGTGCGACCATCAGCGGGGATGCCATCATCGGCGGGAACAGCACAGACCGGGCTTTGCTGAGTTTTCTGGCAGAGTCGGGATGTCAGCTGAATTTATGCAAAGACAAGGTACTCGAATTTCAGGCGTTTGATTCCAATAAAAAGTATTCCAGCATCACAATTTCGCAAGAGGGAGGAGCTGTAACATTAATCAAGGGAGCGCCGGAAAAAATCATCGAACAATGCAGCCAATATCTGGATGAAAACGGTCAGTGTCAGGAAATGACGGGGCTTGACGAACTGAATTGCTATCTGAACCAGCAGTCGGGACGCTCCATGCGCCTGCTTGCCGTGGCAAAAACGGAGGGAACAAGCCTGAATGCGCCATTCACCCTGCTGTGCATCATCAGCATACGCGACAATGTACGAGCAGAAGCAGTCAATGCAATCCGGGAAGTGAGAAACGCAGGGATTCAGGTCGTCATGGTAACCGGAGACCGCAAGGAAACAGCAGAAGCAATCGCACGGGATGCAGGACTGCTGACCGAAAAAACAGAACTGGCTATGACCTCCGCAGAAATGTTCCTGAAAACAGACGAGGAACTGAAAGAGCTTCTGCCCGATCTCAGAGTCGTAGCGCGTGCCCTGCCCGCAGACAAAAGCCGACTGGTCAGGATTGCGCAGGAATTGAATCTGGTGGTCGGCATGACGGGAGACGGGGTCAATGACTCCCCTGCCCTGAAAAAAGCCGATATCGGTTTTGCCATGGGAAGCGGGACCGAAGTGGCCAAGGAAGCCGGAGACATAACGATTCTGGACGATAATTTCTCATCCATCGAAAAGGCGATTCTGTACGGGCGCACCATGTTCAAAAGCATCCGCAAGTTTCTGATTTTCCAACTGACCGTCAATGTGGCGGCAGTTCTGATTTGTTTTCTGGGACCGATGTTCGGAGAGAATGTGGTCATGACCGTTATTCAGCTGCTGCTCGTCAATCTGGCCATGGATACGCTGGCGGCAATCGCCTACGGAAGTGAACCGGCATTGAGGGAATTCATGCGGGACAAGCCGATTCCGCGCACAGCCCATATCATCAGCAAGGAAATGTTTGTGCAGATTCTGCTGAGCGCATTTTACATTACATTCATCTGCCTGGCAATTCTTTTCGTGCGGCCAGTCAGGGAACTTTTCGGCACGGAAGACATCATTTATCTGAAATCAGCAGTTTTTGCGACATTCATGATGGCAATCACATTCAACGGATTCAATGCCAGAACCACACATCTGAATCTGCTGAAAGGACTGAACAAGAATAAAAATTTTCTAATCATCATGCTTTCGATTTTTCTGCTTCAGTTTGTGTTTGTTACCTTCGGCGGGGATGTTCTGTCCGTCAAAGCCTTGTCGGTACACTCCTGGCTGATCTGCACCCTTCTGGCATTCATGGTTATCCCGGTTGATTTGGTCAGGAAGATGGTGATGAGAAAAAGACAGGGGTAAAACGACTTTGTGCAAGGGAACTCAAAATTAAGGGGATGTCCTTAATTTTCATGGGATGATTTATCAATCATTTGCGAGGGGGAATTGTCGAGGGATGGGCTGAGGATTTCCACGATGTCATCCATGGGGATGGACGTGCCATCAGACATGAGCAAAAGGCGTTCGGCGAGGGAGATTTTGCGGAGAAAACCTGTTTGGACGACATAAGAACCGCCGGATTTTCTGGCATCGGGGACAAAGAAGCGGATGGAAACTTCAGGAGAGGAGGAGAGTTTCGAGACAAGAATGCGAAGACGACGGTCCAGTTCCATTTTTTCCATTTCATCAAGTTCACGGCGAGATTCCGTCAGGCGGGCAGTCTCCCGAAGTTCATCTTCGTAGCCGACCAAAGCGGCAAACGGTGAAAACTGTGCAGCACGATTATAAATGGGCATACGAGGATGTTTGGATGATACATGATGCGGCAAATTGATGATGTCATCGTAGCGGGAAGGAGAATTCTTATCATCGGGGGGATTCATTTTCGGTGTCCTCCAATCTGCCGATTGCGTTCGCGGGCAGTAGCACCATCCTGAAGATTCATTCCTTTCAGGATGGCATTTTTGCCAAGTTTTTTCTGAATATCAAGGATGGCGTGCTGAAGATTGTTTTCTTTTTTCAAAGCCAACTGTGCAGACTCTTGATCTTTCCGGCGAGCAACGACGTCCGTAAAAAGGTCAAGCTGTTCGAGCGAGGGGGCAGGCTTCACCTCATTTTCATTTACAACATGATTCGCCGTAACATTGATGCGACGAATCAGCAAACCGGGGGAAACGATGAGGTCAAACAACCGGGCGGCGGCTTCAGTCATGAGTTTCGTGGAGGAAGTCAGGAGTTCGAGATTCATGGAACCGTGGGCGGCTTGCGGCAATTCACGTCCGTAGCGGTCATTTTTGACAGGGCCATGGTATTGTTCACGGCGGGCAGTGTCCGTCAGATTCAGGACATCATACCCGATATTGAGGACAAGCTGATCGGTTACGAGGTGTTTTTCCACAAGGTCAAGGGAAAGCATATCGGTCATTTCCAATGCAACCAGACGTGCTTTCTCAAAATCGTATGCTTCCTGAAGCACCTGTCCTGAACTAATGCTGTTGGAAGCAGGCTTGTAAGATTTGATGTCGGCAATGGTGCAGGGTTCCCATCCCCACGCATGGTCAATCAGCAATTCCGCATTCACCCCGAACATCCGATAGAGCAAATCTTCACAGGAAACAGACATGCGGGCGACATCCCCCATCGTAGACATACCACGAGAAGCAAGACGAGCAGCGTACCCCTGCCCAATACGCCAAAAATCCGTAATCGGACGATGACTCCAAAGTTTTTTTCGATAGGACATTTCATCAAGTTCGGCAATACGAACACCATTCCGGTCAGCGGGGATATGCTTCGCCACAATATCCATGGCGATTTTGCAGAGATAAAGATTTGTGCCGATTCCGGCAGTGGCAGTAATGCCGGTAGAATGCAAAACATCAAGAATCAGCTGCATGGCAAATTCGCGGGCAGAAAGTTTATACAGGCGCAAATAAGGAGCGGCATCGATGAAAACTTCATCAATGGAATACACATGAATGTGTTCCGGGGCGATATATTTCAGATAGCAATGGTAAATCTGCGAACTGACCTCCATATACCGCGCCATGCGTGGAACTGCGATGAGATAATCAAGTTCGAGGGACGGTGATTCCGCCAAAACAGGAGCGTAAATCGATTTACCGCGGAATTTGTGTCCGGGGGCAAAAAACAAGCGACGCTGATTGATTTCACGTACTTTCTGAATCACCTCAAACAAGCGCGGACGACCGGGAATCCCGCAGGCTTTCAACGAAGGAGAGACGGCAAGACAAATCGTTTTTTCCGTTCGGTCAGGGTCAGCGACAACGAGATTGACCGTCAAGGGATTCAGATGCCGATCCACACATTCCACCGAAGCATAGAAAGACTTCAGGTCAATGGCAATGTAAACCGGGTCAGACATAAGGATGAGGGAAGGAAAGAGGTTCTCTGGAAATTCAGGGGTGTCAGTTTTTTTAATTTTAAGGATATAATAAAATACACGGGCAACGAATGAAAATCAAGCGATGCGCCAAGACATTTTCAACAAGGAGACGGCAAGAACGGCATTGGGTGAGAAAATCACAGATGATCCGATGTTCTATCTGTCAGTCTTTTTTCTGCACTTCCCTTGATTTTTCAGTAAAGGTGTGATATATTAAGATTTCAATGATTTATCAAATACAAAAAAACAGACAAAAAGAATTGCGGTGCAGTTTTCCGCAATCAGAAAAGCAACCAATCGGAGAAAAAAATGGAGCATAAAGACAGCTTCACAAGCAAAATAGGCTTTGTCCTTGCAGCAGCAGGGTCAGCGGTCGGCCTCGGCAACATCTGGAGATTCCCATATCTTGCGGCAAAAAACGGCGGCGCAGCATTTTTGGTAACGTATTTTATTCTGGTGCTTACATTCGGTTACGCACTTCTGATTGCAGAAAACTGCATCGGACGCATGACAGGCAAAGGTCCGATCGGAGCATTCCGCGAACTCTGCGCCGGGAAGAAGTCATTTCTGGGGTCCGTCAAATTCGGCGGCTGGATTCATGCAATCGTACCCGTCATCATCGTGGCGTATTACTGTGTCATCGGGGGCTGGGTCACCAAATATACCGTGGCAATGGCAACCAATCCCATCACGACTTTCTCCAAAGACAATCTGGTTGATGCGGGAGAAGGCAAGGTAACAGCATTCGCCAATACTTACTTTGGGACATTTATTACCTCCACCTGGGAACCGCTGATTTACTTTCTGATATTCATGGCCGTTCTGGTGGTAGTGGTATCATTCGGCGTGGAAAAGGGCGTGGAACGCTTCAACAAGATTCTGATGCCGGCATTGATTATCATGCTGATTGCCATCTGCATTTACTGCATGTTCCTCCCGAATGTGGGCGACGGCTTCAAATACTATCTGGTTCCGAATTTCAGTAAATTCAGTTTCATGACCGTAGTGGATGCGCTGGGACAGCTTTTCTATTCACTGTCCATCGCCATGGGCATCATGATTACCTACGGGTCTTACATGCGCAAGGAAGATGACTTGGTTTCCTCCGTCAATCAGGTGGAATTTTTCGATACCTTTGTGGCATTCATGGCGGGTCTCATGATTATTCCTCCGGTGGTGGCATTCGGGGGAAGAGAAGCCGCTCAAACCGCAGGCGTCGGACTGGTATTCAAGACGATGCCGCAGGTATTCGCCAGCTTCCCGGGCGGACGCATTGTGGGGACATTCTTCTTTATTCTCGTGCTTTTCGCCGCGGCGACCAGTGCAATTTCCCTGCTGGAAACCAATGTGCAGACGGTCTGTCAGGAACTCCATGTGCCAAGAAAGAAATCCATTCTCGTCTGCATGGCAGAAATCATCATTGTGGGAAGCATCACGGTTTTGGGCTACAGTGTACTTTCTTTCGTACATCCGCTAGCTTTCATTGAACACTGCAAGAATTACGATATTCTTGATTCACTGGACTTCATCAGCAACAACGTGATGATGCCGATTGCGGCAATTTTCACCGTGATTCTGGTCGTCGGAGTCATCGGACTGGACAAATTCTCCGCCGAAATCAAGCAGACATCCGTATGGCGTCGTGAATATATGTTCCAGTTCTGCATGGGGTTGATTGTCATCCCGTGCCTGGTTCTGGTTCTGCTGGCCTCCATCGGAGTTCTGCAGTAATTCAAAGGGAAAGAATCTCTGAAAAGAAGAAGCATTCAGAGAAATATCCCGATAAAATCTGATTCAAAAACAAAAACTCATAACAAATACAACATCTTGCGGAAGTTGCCCGGAGCAATCCGGCTTTATGAAAGGAAACGACGGCAAGAAGGAAAAGACCAATCGAAAGGAACAAAAATGACAGACGAAAAAATGAAAGTTCTCACCAAGCGTGATATTGCCAAGCAAGTTGCATCCCGCATGGGCGCCACCTGCGCAGATGCCGCAGATGCAGTTCAATGCACACTGGATATTATCGCCGAACATCTGATGGCCGGCGGCCGTATTGAACTTCGCGATTTCGGCGTGTTTGAAATCAAAGAACGCAAGGGCGGCATCGGACGCAATCCGCGTCATCCTGAACAGACTGTGGAAATTCCGCCCCGCAAAGTCATCAAATTCCGCGCGGGCAAGAATCTTTCTGAAAAACTTGCATAAGTTTTCCGAAAAGAGGAAAGCGACAAAGGAGATCCGGAATCTGCGGGTCTCCTTTTTTTGAAATCAGCGCAGGACGTGCAGGGATGCAGAAAACAATCTATCCGACGAGATTTTTCCACGAAACCGGGCATACAAAAAAAACTGTACCATTTTATTTGACAAACATCTCAAAATATGCTATATTAGAGAGTTGATTTCAGAAGTCCTGCCGTGAGATTTGAAATTCTCTTCGGCATCTGCCAAAAGAGCGTTTTCGGCGGTTACTTTCCCAGTAGCCACCTCAAACTACTCCCGCCAACTGCGCGAAGATTCTTATCAAATCTTTCCGCCAATGACTTTTGAAATCAGCTATAGATAAAACCTGCGGAGAAAACTGATATGGGAAAAATCCTGACATTCACATCATACGCGATTCTGGCAATCGTACTGACAGCCTCGGTAGTTCTTATTCTGCCGGTCTATCGGAAATACGTCAAGACGCGGAGAGATGTTACTCTGCTTCAGGAAAATCTGGACAGAGTCAGGATCGAATACACCAATCTGCAGCAGGAAGTCCATGATTTGGAGCATAAGTCCTCTGCGATAGAAAAAGTTGCGCGCGAAGAGTATCATCTCTGCCGCGAAGGCGAAATCATTTATTTGTACAACCAATGAAATCCAGTCTTTCTGCTGTTACAGCATCGATTGCCCCGGCGATTGAACGCTTAAAACGACCGGATGGCGTCCTCCTCGTTCCCACAGAAACAGTTTACGGATTAGTCTGCGATGCGGACTCCGAAACGGCACGGGCAAAAATCTATGAAATGAAACGCCGCCCGTCTTCCAAACTGCTGACACTTTTCGTAGACAGCACGGACACGATGGCAAAAATGATACCCGATTTACCGGAAGCAGCACATCTTCTCGCGGCAAAATTCTGTCCCGGACCGCTAACCATGATTGTGCCTGACGGAGAAGGATATACAGGCTTCAGGATTCCGAATCATCCCTTTCTGCTGGCACTGCTGAAACAATATGCCCGTCCGCTGGCCTCCACCAGCGCCAATCTTTCCGGACAGCCGCCAGCCCATACGACGCAGGAAGCATTATCCACGCTTGCCATACCGCCCGATCTCACCATTGACGGAGGAATCATAGATGCGAAGTCAGAGCCATCCACGGTGCTGAAAATCGAAAAAGATTCCAGCTGGACGATTCTCCGGGCAGGACCGATTACGGAAGAAATGATTCGACAGACACTCCGTCCCCTGAATACGGTGCAGTAAATCCGTTTCAGGGGGAATGCAAATCATTTTGCGGATTCTGAATCAGATTTTCACATTTGAGCTTTCATTCTGTCAAAAAAGCACTATATTATATTAGAGGGCAGCTCATTGATGAGTTACCCGAACTATTTTCGTACCCTGTTTTTCTTGATGAAACAGCTTCATCGCAACGGAAACAGGGAATACCAATGTTTTCCGGGCTGTTTTCACGCAAGGAGAAAAGAAACGGCTCTCAAGCTCGTTTTTCAAGGAGTCTGCCATGATGGATGATGTCGCATGTCCTGTGCTGTCCAATATCACACTTCAGGATTCGTATCATAAAATCATTTTTGATGCCCCGCATATCGCGGCATCAGCAAAGCCGGGACAATTCGTCCATGTCGAAGTGGATGACACAACCGAACATGTTCTGCGCCGGCCGTTCAGCATCTGTGATGCGGATGCAGAGACAGGACATTTAACGCTGATTTACAAAGTTGTGGGAGAAGGGACAGCGAAACTGGCAAAGAAACCCGCCGGTGAAACATGCAGAATTCTAGGACCGCTCGGTACAGCTTACCAGTACAAGGATGATGTATTTCCCGTGATTGCGGCCGGAGGTTTCGGTTCTGTTTCGACCATGTTTCTTGCAAAAAAAACACCTCGTCCCGGAATTATTTTCATGGGGGCACGTTCCAAACATGATGTTCTTCTGGTTGAAGAATACCGCAAACTCGGCTGGCAGGTGGAAATTGCGACCGATGACGGTTCCGAAGGATTCCATGGACTCATAACCACACTTTTGCTCAATCACACAAACGATTTCCCCGCTGAAACCAAAATTTTCGGATGCGGACCTGCCCCCATGCTGTACGCTCTCATCAAAACCGTTGCGCCGCTGAAATTCCCCTGCGATGTGAGCATGGAACAGCACATGGGATGCGGTGTCGGTGCGTGCTTCGCATGTGTCATCAAAGTAAAAGACCCGACTTCACCGGACGGGTGGCGTTATTCGCGCTCCTGCAAAGAGGGTGTCGTCTATCCTTCCACGGAGGTGTATTGTGGCTGATTTAACTGTCAAACTCGGCACACTTACGCTGAAGAACCCGGTCATGACAGCATCGGGGACATTCGGCTACGGTGCAGAATATGAAGATTTCTTCCCCGTTTCCGCACTGGGAGCACTGGTTGTAAAAGGGATTGCGCCATGGGCATCTCACGGGAATGCCACACCGCGCATTGCAGAAGTCAAGGGCGGAATGCTGAATGCAATCGGACTGCAAGGCCCCGGAGTGGAAGCATTTCTCACAGGAGAACACTATCTGCCGCACCTGAAACAGACGGGAGCAACGGTCATTGTCAATATCTGGGGAAAATCGCCCGCAGATTATGCACTGGTCGCAGAACGTCTGGAAACAGAGCGGGAAGCAATCGCGGCAATTGAAATCAATGTATCCTGTCCCAATGTAAAAGAAGGCGGTCTTTCATTCGGAACGGATCCCAAATCCATGGCATCCGTGGTATCAGCAGTACGGGCCAAAACGACGATTCCGATTATCACCAAGCTCAGCCCGAATGTTTCCCGCATTGCAGATTTCGCCATTGCGGCACAGGATGCAGGCTCCGATATGATTTCACTCATCAATACCATTCCGGCAATGGCAATCGATGTGAATACATGGCGTCCAAAACTCGCCAATATCACAGGAGGACTCAGCGGACCGGCAGTCAAGCCAGTGGCAATCAAACTGGTTTACGAGGCCGCAAAAGCGGTGTCCATCCCCGTTATCGGCATGGGAGGCATCATGAGCGGACTGGATGCAGTGGAATTTCTGCTGGCAGGCGCAAGTGCGGTTGCGGCAGGCACTGCAACATTCGGGAATCCGCGTGCACCGCTTGAGGTCATTGAGGGAATCAACCGCTACTTGGATGAACGCGGAATCAAAAGTGTTCAGGAGATTATCGGACAAGTCAAAATCGGGAAATAACGATTGATTTTCTGAAAGCAAGCTGATTCAGGTTTCACCTGAAAAAAGCGGGTATCTTTTTCTTCATGACAGAAGAGCTGATTGAAATCAGCTCAGAAGATGAAAGATACCCGTTTTCAATTTGAGGAAAGGACTTTTTGAAAAAAATTCAGAAAAGGTTCAGTACTCCAAACAAAAAACCAAAGCCAAGCAAAGCAACGACTTCCAAAAA
The DNA here is from genome assembly GCA_002315855.1 of Lentisphaeria bacterium UBA1732. GTDB lineage: Bacteria > Verrucomicrobiota > Lentisphaeria > Victivallales > UBA1829 > UBA1732. Next base: position 52,136 of record DCIG01000048.1, read on the forward strand.
CAGGAAGAAACGCCGCAATACAACCCACCCCCGATTATCCGGGATGTCTTTGGACATTTTGACACGACGGCTTACACCATGGCGACGTTTGAGCCCACCATGAGAACCATAATCCGACGGAGTATAAAATGCCACCCGCGGCAATCTCTTATCACGCTTTACCACCGTATTGCTCCATTAAACGCACAAATAATTGATGCGGCAATCAATAACGAAGAAAGCAGTATGGTTATCAGGAGAGGCAGAGAAAGTCCCATGCCAATCCGAAGAATCTGACTGAAACGAAGAGAATCCAAATCAAAAGAATTATCAGGCAGCAGCATCCGCTCGCCAATCGAATTATGCTGTTCGGGGGCATCCGTTTCAATTCCGGCAATCAGGCGAATCGCATTCAGACGCATTTCTTCCAGTTTGCGGCTCTCTTCGCCGACAAGGGACTGTTTATCCGTATCCTCTTCGCTGAGGGGACAAGATTTCTTCAACTCGGCTTCCAAATCGGCAAGCTGGCGATAAACAGAGGACAAACGGGATAAAGACTGTTCCATTTTCTGCTGATCACGCTCAATTCCGGCAACCGCTTCCGTTACACGCACCGCCAAATCATGACGCGACATACGGTAATCCGCGATTCTGCGGTTCATGGCTTCATTCAGCCGGCTTTCCATCAAGCGGGAAGACATTCGGGAGTGATCTTCTGAAATAATTTCTTCCAGATTCTGCGGGACTTCATTGGAAACAGTTTTTTTCTGCTCCGCCGGCGGCTCCGGTGGGGGAAATTCCACAGCAGGGGCCACAACGGGCTGTTCATGCCGGGATTGGTCCCCGGAAGTGTGTTTCAAAGAAAGAGACGGAGCAGCCTTTTTCAAGTCAAGAATTTCACCGTCAGATTTTTTCCCGACCTCGGCAAAGTTCTCCGAATGCCCATGCTCCTGCTTATCCCGCATATTCACAGAGGCGGGACGATATTCCAAGCGATGAAGATTGTCCATGACAGAATTTTTTTTGTCCATTGAGTTCATCCACAAATGAGGTTATTCCGAAGAACAGATTTCAGAAATCAGGTCAAAGAAATGAGGCGAGATTGAGGGGAAAGAGAAAGAAGAAAAAAAGTCTCTTCCATGCTGATTTCAAAAGAAGCAACACCGTGAAGCATTGAAAAACTTTCTGTCAACAGCTTTTGGAATCAACTATCTAATATAGTCCCAATTACAGAAAAAGGCAATGGATTTCCTCGAAAAAAATGAAAAAACAAGTATTTTCTGCTTGTTTTTCTCTTTTTTCAGATTATAGTAAAAGGTACTGTTTTCAAAAAGCGTCCGATGAGTTGTATTTCAAGGCTCTTTTCACGCTGTTTTGAATCGGGTTCAAGATGTTTTTCAAATGATGGATTCAGATTCACGTCATCATGAGGGAAACGAACTATCCGATGCTGAAAAGCATTCGTGCGACGGCAACATCTAACGGAGTATCTGCATATGAATATCGGCAACTATCATTCCTCCATTGAAAAATCACGTCTTTCGGGACGATTGGCTCTCATCTCGATTCTGCTCACACTGGCTCTTGCCATCATCGTTTTTCTTGCAGGTCCGGCATTGAAATGGGCAGGCATGGAAACATTCACACTGTCGCTTTTCCCGGCAATAACGGCATTGATTTATGCCATTACGGCCTTGATTCAGGCGATTCTGTACCGGAGAATGGTGGAAGAAGAGGATGAAAAACGCATTCTGGAACGCAGGAAATCGAATGTCAATTCCATTTTGGATGTGGCAGAAGACGTGCGCTTCACGGCGGCTCATACGCTGGATAATTTCAACAAATATATTCCGTCGGCTGTATCCGCCTTGATTTTCCTGTGTGCAGTGCCGGCACTGTGGTATTTCTGGAAAAACTCGACCATCGGTGCGGAAGATACTTTGCAGCTCGTACTCACGCCGAAAAACCCGATCAATCTGGCATTTCTGACCGCCATGATGGCAATATTCTCATTTTTCATGGGAATCTTCCTCGTGGGACAGTCGCATGTCCGCGAATACCGTTTTCTGCGTCCGGTCGGGTCATGGCTGATTTTCTTTGCAATCATTTCCATTACAAGTGCAATCTCGGCATTGTTCATCAATTTCGGGAAATCGGGGTGGACGACACAACTGACCAAGCTGATTTACGCGTGCTGCGCGGTTCTCACGGCAGAACTGCTCGTCAGCTTCATCATTGAATTTTACCGTCCGAGGAATGCGAAAGAACAGCGTCCTGTGTATGAGAGCCGTCTGCTGGCACTCTTCACGGAGCCGGGCGGATTCGTGCGCAACATGGCAGATTCGCTGGATTATCAGTTCGGGTTTGAAGTTTCGCGCACGGGGATTTATCTGTTCTTCCGCAAGGCAATTATTCCGGCGGTCATGATTTGGATATTCTTCCTGTGGATTTTCACCTGCGTTGCAGAAGTCAAACCGGGGGAAAAAGGCATCCGCGAACGCTTCGGAGCAATTGACCGCACGCAAACACCGCTGGAAGCAGGAATTCATATCAAAATGCCGTGGCCGTGCGAGCGCATCATGCGTGTTCCCACGGACATTGTGCAGGTGGTTACCATCGGGACCTCCTCCAAATCGAAAGAAGGCTACCGCGTAATCCTCTGGACAGGGGATCATTATCAGACTGAAGATAATTTTCTTGTGGCAGTAGACCGTGCGGAAAATTCAGGACCATTCCCCGTATCCATTCTGGAAGTCTCGCTTCCGGTATTTTTCACAGCATCACCGGAACATGTTTACGACTATGCCTACAATTTTGACGATGTCAACAAAACGCTGAAGGCAATCGGACAGGCAGAAGCGACCAATTATTTTGCCAGCACCGATTTCAGCAAAGATATTTCCTCCGGACGTGAAGCCGTGGCAAAGAACCTGCACCAGCGCATTCAGCAGACTTGTGATGAACTGGAACTCGGCATCCGAATTGTCAGCGTCAATATGCACGATGCGCACCCGCCGGTAAAAAGCAATCCCCAAGACAACACCAACATCAGCGTGGCAGAAGCCTTCCAGTCGGTGGTCTGTGCCCAGGAAGAGGCAGTAACCACGATTTCCAAAGCCCGTGAATACGAGACCCAGACTCTGGAAAACGCGAAAGTCGAACGGATGCAGATTCTCGGCAAAGCAGAAGCATACAGATATGACACGGAGCATGTAGCGTTTTTCGATGCAGCACGATTTGAAAGCCAGCTGGCCTCTTATCACAAAATGCCGGGAATGTTCGAGCTGCGCACCTATCTGGATTTTCTCGAAAATGATTGCAAGGATATTCGCAAATTCATTATTTCCGATCAGATTGACGTCAAAAACTATGTGCTGAATCTGGAAGAAAAAGCATCGCTCGACCTTCTTGATACAGACCTCAATGCTCTGGCAAAGCCGGCAGATTAACAAACAGCAGACGGGTGTCTGCACCTTGAAGAAAACCAAAGGGAACTGTTTCCTGTTTTCACACTGAAAAACAGGGAATCGTTTCCGTACAACATACCTGATTACACGTGTTCAAATTACTCAAAAACAAAATCAACTCCATGATTGAGGAGCTGAAACGCTCCTTTACCTCATCCGCCACAGAAAAGTCCGCTGAACAGTCCGTCAGCAAACATGACAGGAAACGCCGTCAACCGCGGCACGATGCTTCCACTTACATCAGGAAAGCAGACCAACGCCCCGGTACGCCGGGAAATTCGCCATCCCCGAAGAAACAGAAAAACAAAGACGCGGCGGGGAAAAAGCAGGATGCAGCAGAAAACATTTCGCAAAAGAAAAAGAAAACGAAATCTGCGGTAAAAGAACAGAAACAAGTTCAGCCGCAGCAGAATAAGCCACCACAGAAAAAAGCAATCCCGCCAATGCCGCCGATCATTCCCCCGCCGGAAGAAGAAGGAAAGATGCGTTTTACGGATTTGGAGCTGGCATCGGAAGTCAAAGCGGCAGTGCAGGTACTGGGATTCCTTTATTGCACGGAAATTCAGAAGCTCGCGCTGCCTCATGCAATCGCCGGGAAAGACCTTGCGGCAAAAGCGCAGACAGGAACAGGCAAAACAGCGGCATTTCTGGCATCCCTGATTACGCGATTTCTTAAAAATCCGATTCAGGGAGAACGTGCAAACGGAACACCGCGAGCTTTGGTGCTTGCTCCGACCCGTGAACTGGCAATTCAGATTCATGATGATGCAGTCAATCTTTCGCGTTTCACAGGGCTGAATATTGTCGTTATTTTCGGGGGTATGGATCACGAAAAACAACGCAGAATGCTGAATGAACCAGTCGATATTCTGATTGGAACGCCGGGACGAATCATCGACTACACCAAGAGCAGAGATTTGGACCTCTCGCAAGCGGAAGCACTGGTCATAGATGAAGCAGACCGGATGCTTGATATGGGGTTCATCCCTGATGTACGGCGCATCGTGTATCATCTGCCGCGCCCCGGAGTCCGCCAGACAATGCTGTTCAGCGCGACACTGGAACACGATATTCTGCGGCTTGTGGAATCGTGGATGGTGGAGCCTGTTTTCGTGGAATCTGAACCGGAACATGTCGTAACCGATTTAATTGACCAGCGTTTTTACGCAGTTCTGGATGAACAGAAGATGGGATTGCTGATGTATCTGATCAAAGCAGAGAATCCGGGACGCATGATCATTTTCGGCAACCGCAAAGACAAAAACCTGAAGATTGCAGACCAGCTCTATTCCTACGGGGAAAATGTGGAACTGCTGTCGGGTGATGTGGCACAGGAAAAACGCCTGAAAGTGCTTGACCGCTTCCGCGAAGGGAAAACCCGCATTCTGGTTGCCACAGATGTTGCGGCGCGAGGGATTCATGTAGACGATATTACGCACGTGGTCAACTACGATTTGCCGGAACAGGCGGATGATTACGTGCATCGAATCGGCCGCACAGGACGAGCAGGGGAAAAAGGCATCAGCATCAGTTTTGTGTGTGAATACGGGGCATTCCAGCTTCCCGCCATTGAGCAGTATGTCGGGTCGGAAATCAAGACGATTCAGCCGTCGGCGGAAATGTTCCTGACACCGGAAGTTGTCCGAAAATCACCGTGGAGCGAAGAAATGAAACAGCATCATTCGCACGGAAGCGGAAACCATTCATCGTCACGGAACCATCACAGCGGGCATCGGAAATGAACGATTCAGGGCCGCAAATCACCATCATTCTTGACCGATTGAGAAGCGCACACAATACGGGCAATATTTTTCGTTTGGCAGAGGCGGTCGGCGCAAAAGAAATCATCTGCTGCGGCTATACCCCCTGCCCTCCGCATCCCAAGCTCGCAAAAACAGCCATGGGAACAGATTTAACGGTTCACAGCCGGTCATTCCCTACGGCAAAAGAAGCGATTCTGGCATTGCGGGAAGAAACGCCCGGCATTGAAATTCTTGCGGTGGAGCCATTGGCGAATGCGGTGGAAGCATGGGAATATCCGTATCATTCGCCCATGGCAATCGTACTGGGCAATGAAGCACTGGGGATTACCGAAGACGCACTGAATCTCTGCGACGCGTCGGTCGCCCTGCCAATGCTGGGGGCCAAGGCATCTATCAACGTGGGAAACTGCGCGGCGGCCGTTCTCTACATCGCTCTCTCAAAACTAAGGAAGGCCGTATCATGATGAAAATCTATCCGTGGGGACGCAATATCACACTGTTGAAAGATGAACTGAAACGGCGCGGATTCACTGTTACATCGAATGCAGAAGAGGCAGACCTGATTATGCCCTACGGCGGGGACGGGACATTTTTCTCTGCGGAACTCAAATGGCCCGGCAAGCTCAAATTTCCCATGCGAGATACATTCACTGCGCCGGTCTGCCCCGATCACGGTATCAATATGCAGCTGAACATGCTTCAGGAAGGGACGCTTCATTACGTTGAACTGCCCAAGCTGTGCGGATGTGCCAACGGGATGGAATGCCACGGCATCAATGATGTTTTCCTGCACAATCATTTTCCGGCTTCGGCACTGCGCTACAGCGTCATCATTGACGGAGAAATGTACGCCCGTGAAATCGTAGGGGATGCAGTCGGAGCCGCAACACCGCACGGGTCAACAGCGTATTACCGCAGTATCACCCACAATACATTCCGCACCGGAATCGGGCTGGCATTCAGCAACAGTACAGAGCTTGTGGACCATTTAGTCCTGAAAGAGACATCAAGAGTGCAGATTCATATTCTGCGGGGACCTGCGGATATGCTGGCGGACAATTCGCCGGACCTGATTCATCTGGAAGAGGGAGAATCCGCCGAAATCTATTTATCCGAGCTCAAAACGCCTGTTTTGGGACTTGATTTATTCATGTGCAGCGAATGCCGCAGATTACGGCATACCCTGCGCAATACATCGCAGTTCTTCGGGGGACGTCCGTGAAAATTCTGATTACGGCAGGACCGACCCGCGAGGCGCTTGACCCGGTTCGCTTCCTCTCCAACCGTTCTACGGGGAAAATGGGATATGCACTGGCAGAAGCGGCAATTGAAGCGGGACATACGGTTTCGCTTGTTTCGGGTCCGGTCGTAATTACAGCGCCTGAGGGTCTTGCAGAATTTGTACCGGTCATTTCCGCCGCAGACATGGCAGAAGCCGTGAAAAAACGTTTTCCCGATATGGATGCCGCCATTATGTGCGCAGCAGTGGCGGATTACCGTCCGGCAGAATTTTCACCGCTCAAACTCAAGAAAAAAGATGATGATTTGATTCTGCGACTGGAACGCACGGAAGATATTCTGAAATCACTTGGTGCGATGAAAAAATCGAACCAGATTCTGGCAGGATTTGCCGCTGAAACCGACCATCTGAAAGAAAATGCGCTGGCTAAACTGGAAAAGAAAAATCTGGACTGGATTGCCGCAAATGATGTTTCCGCCTCTGACCGGGGATTTGCTTCTTCGTCCAATGCGGTTACACTGTTCGGACGCAACGGGGCGGTGCATCAGCTGGACTACGCACCGAAAAAAGAAATTGCCGAAGAAATCATTCGGATTATCCTCGACTGAAATTCTGATTGTGCAAGACATCCGCTGTCAGCGGATTTTTTTTGTATCAAAACAAGGTCAACTGTTCCTCTTCGGGGCCCTGCTTTTCCTCAGAAACATCCGAAGAATCAGCAGAGGGATGCCGTTTCACAGGCTTGGACTTGAATTTCCCGGGATGTTCGTGCATAATCGGACGAATAAAGGAAGGAGTACCGGCATCGCCAATGGAATTTGCTTCCAGATTTTCCAGAATTTCCTTGGCACGCGTAATAACTTCCTTGGGCAGACCTGCAAGACGTGCCACATGAATACCATAGCTCTTATCGGCGGCACCGGGGACAATCTGACGCAGGAAGATAATCTGTTCACCGTACTCGCGCACCGCGACATTATAGTTTTTCACGCCCCTGCGAGTCATGGCAAGTTCCGCCATCTCATGATAGTGCGTGGCGAACTGAGTTCTGGCACGGCAGGATGGATGATCCAGTAGGAACTCGGCAACCGAAATGGCAATGGACAAACCGTCAAATGTGCTGGTGCCGCGTCCGATTTCATCCAGAATCACGATACTTTTGCTGGTGGCATGATTCAAAATATTGGCAGTCTCAATCATTTCCACCATAAACGTACTCTGACCGCGGGACAAATCATCCATCGCACCGACGCGGGTGAAAATCCGGTCCGCCAGACCAATATACGCTTCGTCTGCGGGAATAAATGACCCCATTTGCGCCATAATCACCAGCAAAGCAGTCTGACGAATATATGTGGATTTACCGGCCATATTCGGACCTGTCAAAATCATCATGCGGTTGTCGCCGCCATCCAGCAGCGTATCATTCGGGACAAAACGTTCCTGTTCCATTTTCGCATCCAGCACAGGATGCCGCCCCGCAGTAATCCGCAGGAGGTCATCATCCGCCACATGGGGACGGCAATAATGATATTTGGAAGCACAATCTCCGAGAGCGCAAAGGACATCCAGCATGGCAACGGCCGAAGCGGTTTTCTGAATCATCGGAGTAAATTTCTGAGCATAATCGCGGAGTTCATCGAAAAGCTGACGTTCCAGTGCCAATGCTTTGTCGGATGCACCGAGGATTTTGCTTTCCATTTCTTTCAGCTCGCCTGTAATGAACCGTTCGCCATTGGTCAAGGTCTGTTTGCGCACATAATCATCGGGAACCAGCGACAAGTTGCTCTTCGATACCTCAATAAAGTAGCCGAAGACCTTGTTGTAATGCACTTTCAGCGACTTAATTCCGGTGCGTTCCTGTTCTTTTGCCTGAAGTTGTGCCAGCCATGTTTTGCCGTCGGTAATTGCGGAACGGAAGGTATCCAAATCAGAGTTGTAGCCGGTTCTGATATAGCCGCCGTCATTCATCAGCGCAGGGGGATCATCCGCAATCGCCGCATAAAGACGTTCCGTCAATTCAGGAAATTCTCCGATTTCACAGCGCAAACGCTCCACCAAAGGCAAATCATACGCATTCATGATAACGCGAAGTCCCGGCAGCACAGAAAGGCTGTGCGCCATAGCAAGGAGGTCGCGGGCATTCACCAAACCTGTATTGAGTTTGGCAGTCAGACGTTCCAAGTCGCGAATGCTTCCCAAAGTTTCGCGTATCTCTTCGCGGGTCAAAACCTCATCTTTCATCAAGCCGACCACATCCTGCCGCTCCACAATGCGATCCACCTGACGCAGAGGTTTCAGCAGCCATTGACGCATCAAACGCGAGCCCATCGCTGTAGCAGTATGATCCAAGACCTGCAAAAGAGTACCTTCGCGGTCGCCGCCATGAAGCGACTCCACCAATTCCAAATTGCGCTGACAAACAGGGTCAAGTCCCAAATATTCTTCACTGAAATTCCGGCGAATCGAAACAATATGCCCCGTATTGCGCCGTAAATTCTCCTGCGCATAATGAAGCACCGCCCCCGCTGCCCGCACTGCCACAGGACAATCACGAAGTCCGAATCCATCCAGTGTCGAAACGGAAAACTGCTTTTTCAGCAAATCGACAGCATAATCGCCGCCGAAAGCCCAGTCATCCAAAGCGGACCACAGCAGGGGATGTGCGGTAAGAGGCTTTTGCAACTCCGGATTTTTCTGAGCCCAGGAATCAGACAGAGATTGAGGTATCAAACACTCCCGCGGATGAAGTCTTTGCAGTTCGCTCTCCACATTTTCCACAGAATCCAGTACTTCAGTCTGAAATTCACCGGTACTGATGTCCAGCCAGGAAAAACCATAGCCGTCTTTCCCCGCATACAAGAGGGCACAGAGGAAATTATTATCGCCCGGTTTGAGACATGCGGAGTCCAAAATGGTGCCGGGCGTGATGATTCGTGTAATTGCGCGCTGGACAATGCCTTTTGCAAGTGCAGGGTCTTCCATCTGCTCGGCAATCGCCACTTTCACACCGGCATCCAGCAGCTTCGGCAGATAGGCATCCACGGCATGATACGGGACCCCGCACATCGGATAACCGGCACGCTTCGTCAGAACAACTTCCAGAATCGGCGATGCTTTGACGGCATCCTCGAAAAACATTTCATAAAAATCACCGAGACGGAACAACAGCACGGAATCAGGCGGAGTTTCAGACTTCACCTGCAAATACTGTTTCATCATCGGCGTGATGGCATCCGGCGGCAAATCAGGCATCTTCAAACATTCCCGTTAAAATCCGCTCAAAATGGAACACTGTCATTGTCGTAATCATCGGCTTCCCCGCGAACAGGATGCACCTCCCTGCGAACATTACGCAGTCCCGCAGAATTACCGGGGATAAAATCACTGCCATCGCCGGAGTCATGCCGGAAATCACTCCATTCCTGTCCATCTGGACCATCTTTGGTCAGGATTTCAATTTTCTGTTTCAAAGAATCCAACTGCTTCTGGCAGTAAGCTGAAAGTTTGCGAGCCTGCTCAAATGAGGCAATTACATCTTCCAGTTTCGTATTGCCATTTTCCATGGAACGCACCAAAGATTCCAGCCGTGCCATCGCAGTTTCAAAGGACATAGCCTGCGATTCTGTTTGATCAGAGTTCATTTCAAGTTCAGCCATGTGTCGGACTGTCTCCAGGTAAATCAAGTTCGTTTTGACGGCATCCCGGAAAATCAAGCGCAAAAAGACTTAATGAGATACCATTCATCCCCAATGGAGTCAAAAATAAAAACATGCACTCCATGAAGAACGATTGTAAAAACAGATGAGATTAAGGTATAAAATCACATCTCTATAACATTATACATCAAGTTTGGCGAATAGTCAAATGATACGTTCATTTTTTCTCAAAAAAATACGTTTCGCATTTGATATTTCTTCTGTCTTATGATATATTAAAAAATGTATTATTAACTTACGGTTATACTTCGGAACTGATTTCACGCAAGCAAACCGGAAAAATCACTTTCCCATCAAATTGAAAGGGCCTGCCACTATGATGGTCAAATGTCAAGACTGCGGATTTGAAAACCAAATGGGATCTATTTTCTGCAGAAAATGCGGTGCAAAACTGAATCTCGATGCAATGGATCCGAAACTGCTCAAGCAGAATGCGAAAAAAGAAACGCTGATCAAGAACACCAAGAAACGCATCAAACAACTGGTTATCAATATTGTTGTACTGGGAATCGTTGTTACAATCCTCGGTTTGCTTTTCTACAATGGCGGACTCCGCACCTATGAAGAACCGGCAGTCAGTACAGGCATCCTGAACACCCGCATCAAAACCATGCAGTCCGGGGAACGCGCTACGACCTGCTCTTTCTCCCCCAATGAACTGACCATCCTGATCAAAGAAAATATCATGCCGCTTCTGGTTCCAGGCAATGTCAGTATGGATGCCATGGAAGTTACCATTGATGGTGAAACGGTTACAGCATACGCATGGATTAAACTCTTCGGCAAAGTACCGGTTCTTTACACCATCGTCGGCAAATTAAACTTCAAGAAACTGGAAGAATTCCATCCTCATTTTGCAGGAGAAGAACCGCCTCCGTACAAACCGCTTTCTTTTGACATTGACAAACTTGTCATCGGGCGTCTTCCGTTCTTCTTCCGTGCCGACCTCTTCACAGGCCCGGTGGAATCCATTATTGACAATGATTTTGTCTCTGATTTATTCCAGTATGCCGACTCCATGTCCGTGAGTTCAGAAGGCATTCAAGTCAAGATTCACAAGAAGCCGGCAGCAGAGGAATAATTTCCTCTTTTACGGCGTTTATCACCTCATAACCTTTGGAATTGTCTATCATGGCATCTTTATCCAAGGATAAAAACGAAAAGCTCCCCAATGATGCGCGGGAGCTTTTTCCTTTTATTCCCCGACATTTTGCGGTTGACAAGGACAATTCCATCACGTATATCGATGAAGGAACCCCCGGAAATCCGGTTCTTGTAATGATTCACGCATGTCCCATGTGCATGTTTGAATTTCGTCTGGCGATTTTCGCACTGTCCAAACGATTTCGTGTCATTGCATACGATCAAATGGGATTCGGATTTTCCGATCATCCGCAGAATTATGATTATCGAATTGAGAACCATATCGGTCATCTGGAACGCTTTCTCAACTTTCTGGGACTTCATGACAATATCTCACTGCTGATGCACGGACGCGGAACCACCATCGGAATCGGCTATGCAGTGCGTCATGCTTCCGCGATTCGCTCGCTCATGGTCATGAATGCGCCGTCATTTTCGGATTTTCATTTGCCATTCAGGCTTGCGATGTTCCGTTTTCAGCGTATTCCGTCCTGTTTTTTTCTGCTGATGAAGCAAATACTGTTTCCGGGGCTTCGCTATCCGCCGGCAGTACGCCACGCCTATACATTCCGTCTGTCGCGCCGCAATATGCCAGCGATGGTCAATTTTATATGTTCACTTCCGCTTGTACCGGAAGATCAAACAGCACGTTCCATGATTGAAATTGAAACTGCAATCTGGGTATTGCGGCACAAACCGATGCTGATTTTATGGGGAGACCGCGACTGGCTCTACAACGACAATGACATGACTCGCTGGCGTTCGTATTTTCCCGATGCAGAATTTCATCCAATCCACGGTGCAGGACGCTTCCTGACAGAGGATGCTCCGCGCCAGTATCTTGACTACGTTACAAAGTTCCTGAACAAAGTTTTTTCGGAAAGCGAGGAGGGCAATTAAGAATGACACATCAATCCATTCAGCTCGAAATGAATTTCGACGGCACCAATGAAAACACATTCAAACGCCGCCTCGACAGCGGGGATTTCCAGGTTATCGCAGAACTTCCCGTACCGTCCGCAGACACACAAGACTCGGATGCAGTACGCAAATACGCTGATTTTGAATATCTGATTCATGCGCAGGAAAATCCGAATTCGCTTATTGCATTTACCTGCAATACACCTCCTGGCTATGCTATGGATCCGGTGGATTTTGCATCCAAACTCTGTAAATTCGCGCAAGACCGCCACATCATCTATGTATCAGGAATTGACCAATCCCTGAACGATATCAGGACCATGGTTCAGCACGCTGTCTCCTGCGGATTCCGTAATTTCTGCGCGGTAACGGGGCAAGCCGCAGCAAACGAAAATGAGGAAAAAACACGTTCGCATGTTTTTACGGAAAGCGTCAATATCCTGCATGATCTGCGTGAAAAAATGCCCGGACCTTATACCTTCGGGGCCGTCATCAATCCATATCAGTATACACCATGCTCCTCCTATGCCCAGTCGTTTCACCTGTTCAGAAAGATTGCGAACGGCAGTCATTTCATCACGACACAATTCGGCTGGGATGCAAAGAAACTGCAGGAGCTGATTTGGAATCTTTACCGTCGGGAAATCAATATTCCCGTCATTGCACGAATGCTCATTCTTACACCTGAAAATGCGGAGGATGTCTGTGCAGGACGAGTTCCGGGGGTGCATCTTTCCCCCGACTTTATCCAGCTGCTCCGCCGGGAACGCGAACACTCTTTTGTTCAGTTCCAGGCTGCTCAGCTCCGCCGCATTCAGATTCATGCAGCCGGCGCAAAGTTTCTGGGATGCAGTGCAGTTCAGCTGACGGGAACCACACATCCTGATACGCTGGAGCTTGTTTTCCAGCGCATTCGTCAGGGGCTTCAGGAATTTCATTCGTTTGAAGAATGGCGGGCCGCCTATCTTGATTATTACGGGCGCATTGAAATTGCCCCCTACCCCAACCTTTTCTATCTTTTCGAGAACCTTCTGCAAAAAGAACGTCTCGAACACGATCCGGGATTGCCGGCAACCATGATTCCGCCTGTTTCATTCCGAGAAAAAGTTGTTCATTCCCTGTCGAAAAAACTTTTCCGGCACTCACAGGATGCAGCCCCGGGAGAACGTCTCCTGACCAAAAAGATTCTTGCGGGATGCAGTTCCTGTTCCAATTGCAGGTTATCTGAAACAGGCTTCGTCTGTCCTGAACTCTGCCCCAAAGGACTATCCAACGGAAGCTGCGGAGAAAATCTGGTAAACGGAGACTGTCCATTCACACAAACCGAGTGTATTTTTGCCAAGCGGATTCGCTTAGCCACAGCAGATGACGATTATTCCTCGCTTGACGAAGGTGCCGTTCCTTCGCTGGAAAAACGCTGAAAAGGGAAATACTGAAAACTTGATGGTTACATCCGACGATTCCGGAAAAGTATTCTGATGCGTTATCGGGCTGTTCCGGCGTTTTATTAAGCACCGGAATCTTTGCCCGATTGAATGCGGTTGAAGGGCGTGATTTGACGGAAATTGGAGGATTATTCTTTCGGAGCGACTGCCTGGCTCCCGATAAAACGGAGCAGAGCGTCCAGCAGGACCGCAGGATGCGGCGGACAGCCCGGCACATAGCAGTCTACCGGCAGTACGGATTCCACTCCGTTCATCGTTTCTGCCTGGTCGCGGTAAAGTCCGCCTGAAATCGCACATGCGCCGGAAACAATTACGAAACATGGTTTCGGCATGGCATCGTATGTTTTTTTCAGCGCGGTGAGCATGTTTTTTGTAACGGGTCCGGTTACCAGCAGTGCGTCGGCATGACGCGGCGAGGCGACAGCCTGAATCCCGAAACGCCCCATATCCCATGCCAGAGTATGCAGGACATTGAAATCAAGTTCACATGCGGCACAGCCGCCGGCTGAAACCTGACGGATTTTGAGGGAACGTCCGCACAAACGCCGGATTCCTTCCGCCTTTGCCGAATCGGCTTTGGATGGTATTCCGTTGACAATCAGTCCGTCTCTTGACATTGTTCCCATGCGGTATTCGTTCGTGAAGAGAACTGCATCTGAGTGCTCCGCGCATTTCCCGCAGAAAATGCAGCGGCCCAAATCCAGAGTTGCACTGCCGCCGGACAGTTTGATTGCATCCACGGGACAGTTTTCAATCGTTTCCTGTGTCAGCTTTGCCGCATCAAGAATCGGGTATCCATGAAAATGCGCGGGGAGATTCGGTTTCGCATAAGGAAATTTTCCCGTTCGATATCCCTGAAACAGTCTGGCTCGAAGAATCTTGAACATGATATTGACTCCTTTTCAGAGATCGTGTCCGCAGTAGGACAGGTTAAAACTTTTGTTGCAAATCGGAAAATCGGAAATTTGCTGATCGCGAAGAGCCATTTCCAGACCGCCCCAGTTGTGGAACGATGGATCGATGATTTTGTAGCGGAGAAATTTCCCGTTGGAATCCGTAACTGCCGCGTGAACAAGCATTCCGCGCCATGCTTCCTCCAGCGAGAAAATCATCGAATCAGCAGGCAGAACAACCGAATCCGCATGATTTTCTGAGCATTTTCCTTCCGGAAGGGCAGACAGAATCTTTTTCACAATGGCAAGCGAATCTTCCAGTTCATCGCGCCGGATGGCGGCACGGGCTAAAACATCGCCTGTCCTGCCGCTTGCGCATTGCCTGAGATGTTCCGGAAATTCGGGCGAACCCAGCGAAATTCGCAAATCGCGTTTCAGTCCGGATGCACGCGCCGCCATGCCGGTCATCCCAATCTGACGTGCGGTTTCCTCGCTTACGGTGCCTGTGTTTTCAAACCTGTCAAGAACACTTGGCTCGTCAAACATCAGATCAAGAGCATTCATCAGTTCTTTTTCTCCGGCATTCACTTTGGCAAGCAGTTTTCCCGCCGTATCGTCAGAAACATCGTACCGGACGCCGCCTGTGGCAATATAATTCCGTCCGAAGCGGTTGCCGGACAATTCCGCCGTGATATTCAGAAAATCCCCGCGAATACGTCCGCAGTAGCTCGCAGTCGGCAGAAATGCCACATCTCCGGATAAAGCACCGGAGTCGCCGATGTGGTTCGCGATGCGTTCCAGTTCCAGAGCCGCCTGACGAAGTGCCTGTGCCCGTGCCGGAATCCTGATGTCCTGCGCGGCTTCCAGAATGCGATGGTAGCAAAGAGATGCCGCAATGGAGGAATCCCCGGCTGCGGTTTCCGCGAGGAATGCACTCTTTTTATCAGGACCATGTTCCAGCATTTTTTCGATGCCCCGGTGCTGATAACCCAATTCAATTTCCAGCGAATAGACATCTTCGCCCATGCACTGAAAGCGAAAATGTCCCAGCTCAATCACGCCTGCATGAACAGGCCCCACTGCCACTTCATGGACACTGGTCCCCTGCATCGTGAAATACTGTGCTGCACCTGCTTCCGGCCGTTGATTGTCAGTGCCGTTCAGAGCTGACTGAAAACGAAGCGGTTTCAGGCGGGGATGACCGATGGGTTCAATCCTGTATTGTTCAAAAAGTTCACGTTCAAACCATGAAAGCGCAGGCAGTTCCGGCGTGAGTGCGGGATAGCTTTTCCCGACTTTTGTTGAGCAGACATCCAGTCCATGTTTTTCCGGATTCAGCAGTGCGGCATAAAGGAAAAATTCATCTTGTTCCGGGACTGCAAAAAATGCGGCGACTTCATGGTTCGGCACTTCACGCAGAAGCAGCGACCGGAATACCGGGAAATCATGCAGCGGCACTGCCTGCCGCGCAAAAAAAGTATGATTGGTGCAGAAGAGAAATTCATTCATAATCGTAAAAATCCTTTCCCGGTTCTTACAGAATGCTGTGAAGCTGAATCATGCCCAGTGCAAGCGCAAGGACAAGCATGACACCTGGAATCCATACCAGTTTTTCGGCTTGGATGGAGAGTGATTCATCCGGCAGAACTTTTTTGTCGGGACCACAAATCAGATGCAGAACGGTGTGCGTCATGGCCGCAAAAATAATCAGCAACAGAATCAGGACTGCAGCTCCCGCAATCGGCGGCAATGCCATGATCAGCCGGAGTTCTGTCGCAAAAATCGGAGAGGGCGGTACTCCGCATATCATGAGCACTCCCGCAAAAAAGAGAATCGAATTTCTCTGTAATTTTCCGGACAATCCGCCCAGAAGATCAGTACGGCGCGTCCCGCACGCCAGAAGCAGGTTTCCTGCCGTCAGGAAGAGTGCCATCTTAATCAGAGAATGTGCGTACATGTGAATCGCTGCGGCATCCCGGATGGACGGGATTGACCACAGAATGGACAGAAGCCCCATGTGTTCAACGCTGGAGTACGCCAGAAGACGTTTGAAATCAAGCTGACGGACTGTAAAGAATGCCGCAAATACCAGCGACAGGATTCCCAGTGCAACCATAAGATTCGCACAGAAAGATTTCATTTCATCAGGTGCCGCCTCGTAAAAACGTATAATTCCGAGAAGCGAGCAGTTGAGCAGTGCGCCGGAAAGCAGGGCGGATACCGTGCCGGGCGATTCGCTGTGGGCATCCGGAAGCCACGTGTGGAACGGAGCAAGTCCCATCTTGGTGCCGTATCCCGCTAAGATGAAGATAAATGACGCTTTGAACCAGACCGGTTTCAGAAGATGGCGTACACCTGTTACGTGAGTGAACCTCAAGTCGCCTTCGCCGGGAGGCATTGCCGCTGCCAGAAGCATGGTCCCGAACAGTGCCAGACCGATCCCGACGGAGCAGATAAGCAGATATTTCCACATCGCCTCCAGAGAACGTGCTGAACGGTGAAACAGAATCAAAGGCGCACTGACAAGCGTCGTGGCTTCCACCGCAACCCAAAGAAGTCCGAAATCGACAGACAGGATGACCAAAGTCATCATTCCCTCGAAAGCGAGAAGTCCGGAAACAAAAATATGCAGTTTCAGCAGTCCTTCGGGATGTTCACGGGTTTCCTGTGCATCCTGTTCCGCCTTAATCCAGAAAACAGTATGAATCGCAACCATGCAGAAGAGGAGCGATGTCAGGAACAGGAAACATTTTCCCAGTTCATCCGCGTACAGCCAATGCTGAAGCCACGAAAAATCAGCATTCCATTCAGAACGGAATGTCATGACTGCCGATAAAACAAGATGCATCAGTGAGGTCAGAGCCAGAAGCATTCGCATCCGATTCTGGCGATTTTTGATTCTCCAAACTGCGACTGCCGAGAAAATCGGGATAAAAACGAGTAAAAGCTGTATCATTTTGCAGTCTCTCCCTGTTTTGCAGGTTCCATCGTGTCGCCCAGAAGATGCAGCCTGTCTGCATCGATATGTTCAAATTCACGGCTGATATGAAACACTGCGATTCCCATAACAAAGACTAACACAAATACGTCCAGCAGAATCCCGAATTCAACAAGAAATCCATATTCCAGCTTCATACATGCGCCGAAAAGTGTGATTCCGTTTTCAAAAAAGAGGAAACCGATGGACTGGGTGATCGCTTTTTTTCGTGCCACAATGATGAATAATCCCGTGAATATGGCAATCAGTGCGGACGGTGCCGCCAAAACGGATGTCCCCGCGGGGGCAACCGGATATTTCACGCAGAGTGTAAATGCTCCGCAGGCAAACAGTACGACAAGCAGAATCGAAACAGGGTAGCTTACCAAAGGTTCCAGTTCGCGTTTTACCTGTGCCGTATGCATGGCCCGGACAAGCAGTGCCGGAAGTAAAAAGCCTTTTACGCCCAATGTAAGAAGTGCGAGAAGTATCATTTGCATATTTGTATCATGGCTGAATTCTGCCCAATTGTGGACAAACAGCGGATAAAGTGCAGTGACGGTCCCTTGACATGCCGTAACCGCGATGCAGTGTTTCAGGCGGCTTGCTCCGGCCAGACGGAGTGCGGCAAGAAGAAAAAGCGCCAGTAGAATCTCAGAGATAAAAGTCATTCTTCATGCTCCTTGAATTTGCAGAAGAGAAAGGAGAAACATCGCAATAAATGCCAGTGCGGTACTCCCGACAAGAAACTGCGGCACTTTCAGAAAACGGTATCGGGCTGTAACGGATTCAATTGTTCCAATCAGGATACTGCCGAAAAGCACAGTCAAAGTTTCCGTAAGCAGTAAAATCACAGGATTCATGTCGGCAGGGAGAATCATCATTGCCTCCACACTCAGGAGAATCCACATCTTCAGGCTTGCGGCATAGTGAATGATTCCCAATTCATCCCCACTGTTGTCGAGAATCATTGCTTCATGAATCATTGTCAATTCCAAATGGGTGTCAGGGTCATCGACCGGGAGCCGGCAGCATTCGGTCAGCACCACCACAAACATTGCCACTGCCAACAGAACCAGTATGATACCGTAACGGTTGTAATCCGATGTGGTTATGAAATTCAGCATTCCTCCCAGCGAGAATGACCGCGTCATCAGCATCAAGGCTCCGGCCACTGCCATGAATGTACCTTCCGTCAGAATCGCAAACTGGCATTCCCGGCTTGCGCCCATTCCTTCAAAACTTGAACCAGTGTCCATTGCCCCGCAAACCGTCAGGACGCGTCCCAGTCCGCCGAGATAGAGAAACAGGAGAATATCGCCCGCAAATCCGAGGGGCGAGGCTTTCCCTGCAAACGGCAGTAAAATCAGCATCAGGACAGATGTGATCAGTGCTGTCATGGGGGCTATGGTGAAGAGGGCTCCGGCAGTCGTTGAGCGCACTGCTCTTTTTTTCATAAGTTTGATGATGTCATAATAAAGCTGAAAGACTGATGGTCCTTTTCTGCCGGCAAAAAATGCCTTGACTTTGTTGATGATTCCCGGGAGTACGGGGGACAATACCAGTGCTTCAATCACTCCGATGCCCCACATGATGATTTGCAGATTCATGATATTATTTTCCTCCCGCAGGTACGATGACAATGCCCCAGACCAGCATTGCAGTCAGTGCAAGTATCATAATCAGGATATATAAATGGAGATAGCCTGACTGGAATCGGTGTCCCCATGAGGCCGCATCGATAATCCATGTGAAAATCTTTTTCCAGAAGACCCGCATTGCGAAATCTTCCCGTTCCTGTGTCAATGACGCATGGTCGAGGAAAATGCCTTCCGGCTTTTTGATTATTTTTTTCTCGTTCAGATACCCGTGGAAAAAGTCGACGGTCGGCTGCACAAATGCCGTGCCGGTATATTCCATGCGTGCGGTTGGCTTGGCAAAACCGCAGTCCCATGTTCCTACAGACCGCTTATCCCGCTGCTCTTTTTTCCGCAGAATCAATGCCGTCAGAATCATGGCATATATGATGCCGGCAAACAGGGCGTATTTGTTCAGGATTTCCTGCAGAGCTTCACTTCGCGCCAGTCCTTTGAAAAAAGGCGCGGCAAACGGTATCAGCAATGCCAGAAATGCGGGAGCCGCCACTGCCGCACTCATGACACGTTTTTCATCGGTCTCGTCATCTGCATAGTTCGAGCGGGGTTCTCCCTGGAAAACTGCAGCAAGCACTTTGCAAAATGCTGCACACGCGCAGCCGCCAGTCAAGGCAAGGGCGATGATTGCAGCGAAAGAAACAAACACAAGTTTTCCGTTTCCTTGCGTGATTCCGGTGAAGGCCGCTGTGTAAATCATGAGTTCCCCGGTAAATCCCGCAAAAGGCGGAAGCCCCGAAATCCCCATGGACGACAGGGCAAATGCGCCGCCTGTAACCGGCATCTTTTTCATGAGTCCACCCAGTCGGTCCATATCGAGCGTATGGACTGCATGATATACACTGCCTGCACCAAGAAAAAGGCTTCCCTTGAGAAGAGAATGACTTAAAACATGCAGCATTGCCCCTCCGAATCCGGCTTCCGCCATGAATGGAATATCATATTCCCGTCCCAGAAGCCCCAGTCCGAACCCCATGGAGATGATTCCGATGTTTTCAAAACTTGAATATGCAAGCAGTCGCTTGATGTTTTCCTGTGCCATACCGGACAGAATCCCGAAAAATGCGCCGCACATCCCTGAAATCAGCAGGAACCATCCGCCCCACGACGGAACGACCGCAAAACGGAACAACCCCAGAAATCCCAACGGAATCATGGCACCGGACATCAGCGCGGACACCGGAGCAGGAGCCGCGGGGTGTGCTTCCGGAAGCCATACATGCAGAAACGGGAAACCTGCCTTTAATCCGAATGCCGCCGCTAGCAGTCCGAAACGAAGTCCCTCGGGAAAATCATGCTGACTCTGATCTGCCGCATAAACGTAGAGTAGCAGCAGACCGCCCAGTTCACAGGCCAGCAGGTAAATCCATGAGGCGTGCACAACATCGCTTTTTTTCGATTCATAAAGCACCAGGAGGAAGCTGAAAAGCCCCATCAATTCCCAATAAACAATGAATCGGAGAAATTTCTCTTCCAGAAATACCGCGAGCATTGCGGCAAGCGTCAGGTTGTAAAAAAGCCAGTATCGACCTGTGTTTTGTCCCGCATGACCGGATAGATACCCCGGAGCATGACATGCAGCGGCAATTCCGATCAGGATGATTGGCAAAAAGAAAAAAACGCTGCCCGGCGTATTTCCTTGTTTTCCTGATACCAGCAGACACTCCAGAACGAGTGCCGCAACTCCTGAGATGCAACCCGCCGATGAAGCGAATTTCTCCCGTTTCCCAGTCAGCAGCGAAACGATGCCTCCTGTACACAGAATCAAATAGACAATATTCTGCATTTGACCTCAAAAATGTTCAGTTGAAAATGGTATAAAATATAAATATAGCATCTTTTCAGAAGAAATCAATATCATTTTTCTTGTTTTTCGCACTTCGGGGGTGGAGTTAATTGAAAAAGTAAACGCAACATTGGAAATCTGAGTTGTGCGTTTAGTGTTACAAAGTCGATTATAAGCGTTTTGTGTTACAAATG
>DCIG01000053.1 GCA_002315855.1 Lentisphaeria bacterium UBA1732
T
This sequence comes from Lentisphaeria bacterium UBA1732, assembly GCA_002315855.1. Classification (GTDB taxonomy): domain Bacteria; phylum Verrucomicrobiota; class Lentisphaeria; order Victivallales; family UBA1829; genus UBA1732. The sequence goes on from DCIG01000053.1 coordinate 2, forward strand.
CCTTTTTTACATGAAATTCTGAATCAATTGTAAGTGTTTCTTTTTCACGGTCTGAATTGACTATCGTGCGGGTGTTGGGACGTGAAAGGGATATATTCAGCTTAACCCCATTGAGCGGGTTTCCGTTTACATCCGTTACAGTTCCCTGAATATCGAATTGGGAGGAAGCAAGACGATTTTCTGTAACAAGATGAACCATTGTTTCCAACAACAGCATACGCGCATCTCCTGCAATGCTGCTGTCATTTGCGCACAGAGCCGCAGATGGCAAGAAAAAAGAAGCCGCAAGCAAGACGATGACATAAATAGTTTTGTTGATGAAAGATTTCATTTGTTGATCTCCTGAGAAATGTTATTTGTTGAGCCTTTGGATTATTTTTGACTGCCAGGAATAATTTTGGCTGATTTACTGAATGTTTTTTGATACCAAGGATATATTTGATAAAAGACAACATCCTTCATATCACTGTGTTCTTTTTCTCCCCAACCGAATTGTGTTGCATCCTGATCAACAAGATTGTCCATCTTTCCTTTTAATTCCGAAGGATTCAACTCAAATTCAATATCCGGATTGCCTACTATGTTTGTCAGACCAATTGGGTCTGTCAGATTGTTTTTGTATACCATAAGAAGCTCTGCAGCTTCATTCGCGATATTCATATCTTCGTTTTTGAAAGAAGATATAGCTTTGTTCAAGGGAAGTGCTATAATCTCTAAGGCCCTTGAAACTGCTGTATCATTAGACGATGAAACTCTATGTCCCTGTTTCAGGAGCGCGGCAAATTCCGGCAAAGAATCTTTTTCCGGAGTTCGATAATGATTATATGTCCGATTGTAATGGTTGTATTTGCCATCGCAGAATACGTTCCACATTTTCATTGCCTGTAAAGCATAATCCCATCCCGCAGTGGAATTAACAAAGTTATCAACAACCGCAAGGGCACTGTGTTCCGGTTGTCGAAACCAGTGAGACCACGAATGTTTTTCCAGGTCTGCGGCAACTTCAATTTCCTCGTTTTTGTTTTCTGGATTATAATACGGAGGTTGGGGATTTTTGCGGTATGGATAGACAATTTTATTCTTTTCACTTTTTCCTTTGTAATAGAGAGGGGCAGGATTCCTGAATGCATCACTCCATACTGCTCCCTCAATACTTACGACATTGTTAATTCTCAAATTAGATTTTTCACAACTAAGGAGGCGCAATGCTTCCCACATTACAAGATTGCCTAAACTATGAGCTGCTATATTTATCTGTACAGACTCCGGCAATGATTTAATAAAATTGCGAATGGCAGGTGCTGTTTGAAATGCTTGGAATACATCCGTATCAAAATGTATTTTATAAAATAATCTATCAATACTATCCCGAATTGCTTCCCACTCAATCGGATTATAATCGCCGTTCCATGTAAGACCGATATAAGTACCTCGATAACCTGTCCAATACATTCTTCTGAAGAACACTCTGTTCGTGTCTACGGCATCGGCTTCTGTTACATTAAAACCATGCAGGAAAAGAAAAACGTCTTTCGAAGGATCTCTGTTGTTTTTATTTGAAAATATTACTTCGTTTTTTCCATTGTCTAATGCAAAGGGTTTCCGATCAGGGAAATAACTGTCTTTACAACCATCCAAGCACGTTGGGTCATCGTAAATTTTAAATGTACTGTCAAGATCAGTAATCGAATCAAGCACATATTGATCATCGTCAGTAGGATAACAATTAGTAAACGATAAATTGGAATAGGTGGCATAGTTCAGGCTCAAGGTATTTTGTCTGGTAGACCACATTTCAAAATATTTGTCGATGGGGCGGAATGTATACTTTGCACGATCAAGCAAAACTCCATCCTTTGCATCATTTGCATTCGCGAGGCATAGATAAAGAGAGATGCCCCCGGTTATTTCAGTCACAGAATTATTTAACGGCTTATAAACGCCAAACAAGCATGTTACATCTTGATTCGCGGAATGATTGTCTATTATAATTTGGCTGCTTGCTTGGTCAACCATTGTCTGTAAATTATTTAAAATACGTTCAACAGTAAGGTAACTCAAAATGTTATTAGGATTATTCATGTTTTCTGGGTGAGAAACAATAATTCCTTCAGAGCCATGTTCAAGCTGCAAAATATATTTCATTCCGGCTGGCAATTTCGGCAAATTCATCAGCTTGACGGGGAACAGATTTTCAAATCCATAGGAAGACTTATCATCATTTTTGACGGATGTTGAAGTAAGATTTTCTGCGTACCAGCCTTGGAAGCCGTCATGCTGATCCTTGATTTTGTAGTCATTCTCATCAAGATCATACTTTGAATCATTATTCGTATTTAAGACAACTTTTCCTTCAATAATTTTCAGTTTGATTGATTTTGACCCTATCGCGGTGTTCCCGTAGAAAAGAGTTGCAGTTACTTCTTCATAATTGTTGCTGGGATTGATACCTTCCAAGTACAAATCTTTATGTTTAGAAAAGGCAGAAGAAACACCAGTTTCAGGAAACAGGGTGGATAAAGGAATTTGTGTATTGGGTGCCCAATAATTACCGCTACTTTGGGATGCACTCAATCTTCCAGTTTTGCGTTCAGAGGAAGAAGTAATTGATGATGATGGGGACGAAGTCCAAACACGAAGTGTTCCTTTCTTGAAAACAGTGTAATCATAATACACATCTTTCGTTTTTCTCCCAAACATATCCTTTAGATTACTGCCATCGACCCTTTTTGTGGTGCCTGATACTGATGATACTCCGTTATATGCAATCTTGACCTTGCAATTACTTTTGGATAAATTTCCGATGTCAACATATAAATCCGCTTTTATTATTGACGTCTCATTTTCCCGTTTCCCAAAATTTGCATAATCCGGCTTCCCAGACTCAGATTCATCTGCGATATTGGTTGCCAGAATGGAATCATATTCACTGGTTCCATTTGGACGAATCGGATCAGCAACTGTTAAGTCCAAATCCACAACGACAACTTCTATCTTCCGAGTAACAGGTTGTTCGTATGAGTCGCTTTTTACCGTTATCACATAAGTACCATATTTATAAGAGGGGTTTGCTTGATAAATTTTTTTCGTTTGCGTACTCCCTGATTTTTGTACAAGGCCGCTTTGGATTGGATTGCCGTTTACAGCATATCCGTCTATTGTCCATGTCGGATTATTGGCGGGGAATTGATCTCCCTGCACTAATTGAGCCTCTATTGTGAATTCGTTTCCTGCAAGTACATAAAGCGTTTGAATCTCAGAATCCTTAACCTCAACACTGTTGTATCCATCGGATTCGCCAATAAGCTTAAAATCCAATGCCGGAAATTCTCTATAACTTTCAGGTGTTTCTAATTTACCTGCAGGACTCGTTGACGATTGTGTCCCCGAATTGTAGGAAATAGCCGCGAACATATTCAAGAAAAGGTTTCCTCCGGACTGTTTCTCCTGTGCTGAGACAGTGATTATACCGAGGAATGCGGCAGCTGACAGGAGAAACACTGTGGTGATTCTCCTCAGGAACGAAGTTTTTGAGAAACACGACTTCATTTTTCAGGAATCCTTTCTTTGCTCAAGAGAAAATGAAAAAATATGATTGCAAAAGACTTACGCATTATATACTGTAGTTCAATTTGTTCAAAATACAAGTAAAAAACTTACGAAAACGAAGTTTTTTATCACAATAGCTTTTTCTTAAACATAGATACATTCATGACATACACCTGCAATGGCCAAACGTTCCCCCTCAATACCTCTCCCACTCCGCATACTGTTCCTTGGTATAGATTTCTGCATACTTGTTACCGACGAGAGCCCACAGAAACTGCTCGGCGGCAAGTTCGGGATCATCGGCGAGCTGAATGTCAATGCCGATTCCGGCCAAAGTCTGGCGCATGAAGTCAGCCTGCGTCATGCTGGCGGTGAACGGATTCAGCTTCATGCCCTCGACGATGTCGGAGTTGGTTTGGCCGAAGAAGAATTCTCCGGTACAGCGGACTGGACGACCTTGCAGGTCGGTTTCGTGGATTCGGATTATCATGGATACTCTCCTGTATTGTGGCATCTTTCGTGAAGAGGACGATTTCTTTGGCACATACCGCTGATAGCATGCACGACCGTCATCCACACCGGGTGGCGATTTTTTTTGTGCCTTTTTCACTGGTAAAAGTATTTGAAAGCACCGGGGGAGAGAAAAACAGAGAAAGTCGCTTTCCTATACTCGTTACAAATGCTTTTGAGGTGAGCAAACCTTGATTTTAGACCAACAACTTTTCAAAATGATATGTTTCCCGGTAAAAAAATGCCACCTTACGACGGTTTTGGTGCGAGAATACTTTTTGTAACCCTGTTTTGTGCTTGAGCATTCGAGAAAAGCAAAGTTGGCTACTTTTACAAACAGAGAAAAAGCCGGTTTCCGGCACCGGATTCCATCGAAAAACAGCCAGAAAGGACTTCTCATCCGTTGCGGAAAGAAAACGGAAAGGCGACACAAGTCTGCGGAGGCCAGGGAGTTAAGCAGGTAATAAAAAACCGTCAAACCAATAGTTGATGACGGATGAGCATACAAAAATGGTCGGGGTAGTGAGACTCGAACTCACGACACCATGCTCCCAAAGCATGTACGCTACCAACTGCGCTATACCCCGATCGAATGAATTATACTATATCATGTTTTTCCGTAAAAATCAAATGAGAACATGAAAAAGGCGTTCAAAAAGGCTGAAAAAGGATTGTTTCTTTCCCATATCAGACAGCAGTGTTCTCATGCGATGTATGCAGAGAATCATGCGGTGGAAGCAAATGCGGAATTTTGCACATCGGATTGCCAAAACATCAGTGCAATCGACATCAAAAGAAGCCAATGATAACACACTCTCGCCTTTATCGTCCTGATTTTCATCATTTCAATTGATTTTTTCAGCGATATGCTGTATAGTATTAGGATGTGAATTGGACGGCGGCCGCCTTCGGTTGCAAGACCGGGGGAGGAAAGTCCGGACTCCACAGAGCAGGAAGTCCCTCTGTAATGGAAGGATACTGCGGCGAAAAGCCGCGGGAAGGAAAGCGCAACAGAAAACAAACCGCCGCATTTCGGTGCGGTAAGGGTGAAAAGGCGGTGTAAGAGACCACCGGAGACATGAGTAATTGTGTCTGCCTGGCAAGCCCATTCCGGAGCAAGACCAAATAGGGAACGAGTTGCTGCTCGCAGCATTTGAGTTCCGGGTACTGGTCGCTTAGACAGATGGTCGCCGCTTGCTATGCAAGTACAGAATCCGGCTTATGTCCAGTTCACATTTTCCATCGCATTCAATCTGAAATTCATGCTCTTCAGCAGGAATGAAAATGAACATCACTTACATCATCACGGAGTTGACACCCGCAGGTGCGGAGCGAATCGTGGCATCGCTGGTGCAGCAGATGTCGGTCCGCGGTCATTCCTGCTCGGTCATTTCATTGATGCCGCGCCCGGAGAATACCGGAATTGTGGAACAATTCGAGCGTAATGGTGTACCTGTAAAATTTCTGAATGCGAAAAAAAGAGACGCATGGAAATTGCCTTTCCTGCTTCGTAAAGCAATTCGCGATTTTGAGCCGGATGTTGTTCACGCGCATCTGATGCACCCGAATTTGCTGTCGCGGATTGCGCTGTTCGGCACAGACATTCCGCTGGTGAATACGATTCATATTTCGGAACACCGTGCCGGGTATCAACGCCTTTTCTTCATGGACAGGCTGACCTTTTCCCTGGCGGATGCAGTTACTGCGGTGTCCCGTACTTCTGCGGAATTTCATGCTCGCATGTGCGGTCTGCCGGAAACTGCAATTCAGGTGATTGAAAATGGCATTCAGCCGGTCATTCCGGCGAATACGGATGAATGCCATGCAATGATGCAAAAATGCGGTCTCATGGATTGTTCCAAAATCATTGGCAGTATTGGACGATTGAATCAGCAGAAAGGTTTCGATCGGCTGCTTTCGGCTTTGCCGGAACTTGCGAACCGTGTTCCGGCCGGAGAAAAATGGGGAATCCTTATCTTTGGCGAAGGCGAAGACCGCCCGAAACTGGAACAGATGATTTCGGAGTTCAAGGATGCGCGTCTGAAAATTGCTTTGCCGGGCTTTCGCACGGATGCGTCTTCTCTGATGACACTCTTTCATGCGTTTGTGATGCCGTCGCGCTACGAAGGTTACGGGCTGGCGTTGTCCGAAGCAATGACGCTGGGATTGCCTGTCGTTATTTCCGGCTGCGATTCACTCCCCGGACTATGCGCCAAGTATCATGGCTTTTGTGCTTCCGTGGATTTTGAAGCACAAAATTGGAAAAATGAGCTTGCGGATTCGCTGGCACACGCTGTGCAGGCACCTCGTTCAGCTCCGTATTTGCACAATTCCTGCGGTCAGATGGCCGCAGATTATGAATTTTTATACTCAAAACTTACCAAAGAATAGGATGACTTATGCTTCAGATTCTTGCCGGAACCACCAATCAACATAAAATTGAAGAATTTACCGGAATGCTGGGCGATTTGGCGGACAAGGTTGTTTTCGTCAATCCGAATACTCTGCGCAATTTCCCAGAACTGACCGAAAACGGTACAACCTTTGAGGAAAATGCCAGACAGAAAGCCGAACAGGCCTCAGCTTTCGCCGATGCCGCCGCAATGGCGGATGACTCCGGTTTGGAAGTCCTGGCTCTGGATGGCGCTCCGGGTATCTATTCGGCCCGTTATGCAGGCGAAGACGCGACCAATGAACAGCGTATCACGAAACTGCTGAACGCCATGCAGGGCATTACGGACCGCCGCGCTCGTTTTGTATGCGTGATTGCGCTTGCCTATCGAGGCGAAGTCGTGGCGACATTCCGAGGCGAAGTGAACGGCGTTATCGCAGATGCTCCGAAAGGAACCAATGGATTCGGCTATGATCCCGTGTTCATCCCGGAAGGCTATACAAAATCTTTCGGTGAACTTGGCGAAGACGTCAAATCACAAATCAGCCACCGTGCCCATGCGTTTGCGCAAACCTGCGACTTCATCCGCGAAGAGCTTGCCAGCATGGATGATTTTGAGTTCGTTTGATTTTACGGGAATCTCTTGAGATGAAGCGTTTTTTCCAACATATCGTTTTCGCTGTCGCGGTCTTCTGCATCTGCGGTATTCTCTATGCCGCAGAGAAGCCGGTTGAACTGGCATTTGACGGAAAGCCTGTAATCGGCGAAACGTATGTCATGTATTTTCACACCATCCGGACAAGTACCTATTCCATGAAACCTGTCGGATTGGCAAACGCCCCTCAGCACAAGGAAACGAACGAAATTCACGCGTCCGGCGAAATCATCTACGATTCCCTCTCACCGTTTGTCGCCCGCTTCAAAATCACGGAAATGGAGCAGATTCTGGACGGAGAGAAAACGGATTTTCGTCCGCTTGCGGGAGCTACGGCAGTCATTCGGGAAAGCGGCGTCAACCTGCGCGATATTCCCGTGGGGTCTGACCGCAGTGCCGAATCTGTTCTTGGAGGAAATCCAGTTACCGGTGCAGCCGCCGTGAGCACAGCAGAAATCAGAGCTTTGGTCCCGAAAGCAAAAAAACTTCTGAATCAGCTTCTTTCCGCCCCTTCCGATGATGCAGCGCGTTACCTCGGAACAAGCAGAAAAGCCGCTGCCGGAGAATCATGGAAAGTCTCTGCCGCCCCCATACTTGCCGCAGTGAAAGAGCAGGGTATGACCTTGCCGGAACAAAAAGTTTCATCGACAGCCCGTTATACGGGACCGATTGAACTTGCGGGCATCGGCGGACAGAATGTTTATTTTCTGGCAGAATCCGAGAATGTTCCCGGATACGATTTTAAGTTGGAAATCACATTTACGTTCCCGAAAAATGGCGGCGATCCCCCGATGCGAATGGAGCGTTCCGCCACAGAATTTGTGAATCGCGTCTTGCCGGAAGGAATCCCAGGTTTTTCAGGGACCACGTTTGATTGCCTCAATCAGGATCAGACCGACCTCGTAATTCTGCGTAAATCAAAAATTAAAGACCAAAATTCAAAAAAGAAAGACGGCTGGTTCTTCGGATTGTTCTGATTTGGAACGGATTCCATTCAGCACTCGCCTTTTACTTTTTTCAGGAGATATAAGAAAATGAATTTGACCGATGGGAAAAGACCGGTTGTTTTTTTCGACCTCGAAACGACAGGCACCAATCTTTTTGCCGACCGAATCGTGGAAATCGCCGCAATCAAAATTTTGCCGGATGGCACACGTGAAGAGAAACACCGTCTGCTGAATCCGGGGATGCACATTCCAGAAGAAGCCTCTGCGGTGCATCATATTACGGATGATGACGTCAAAGACATGCCGACGTTCCGTCAGGTGGCAAAAGCTCTGATGGCGTTTTTGGAAGGCTGCGACCTGATTGGCTACAATATCACAAAATTCGATGTCCCCATGCTGGAACGTGAATTTCGTGACTGCGATGTGCCGTTCTCTCTGGATGGCCGCCGCATTATTGATGCCTTTACGATTTTCCGCCGTATGGAACCCCGCGATTTGACTGCCGCATACAAATTTTTCTGCGGCAAGAAATTGGAAGGCGCACACGGCGCATTCGCCGATACGCAGGCCACTTTGGAAGTTTACGAAGCCGAATTACAGCGTTATCAGGCACTTGCCTCCGAAGATTTGCCCAATGACATCGAAGCATTCCCGCAGACAATGGATGAACTGCATCAGTTCTGCAATGAAATGAAGCGCGACAATGTTGACCTCAACGGGAGATTCAAATGGCGCAACGGGGAAGCATGTGTCTCTTTCGGGCGTTACAATGGCTCCATGCTGAAAGACATTGCCGCCGAGCATCCCGACTTCCTGAGCTGGATTATTCGTTCGGATTTCACGGAAGACGTGAAACAGATAGCAAAAAATGCCCTGAACGGGAAATTCCCCGTTCGACAGAAATAATTTCAGGTGAAACTTGCCGAATATGGATAACGGAAAAGAACTCAGCAGCAGCGTGAAGTTTCTGATTGAGCTGATGGACGATGACAATGATCAGTCTGCCAGCATGGCAATGGCGGAACTGCTGCGGAATGACTCGGACGTCAGCGATGCGCTCCACGAAATGGACAAATCCGACAGTCCCCGTCTTCGCAAACGCACCCGTCAGATTCGTCACGCCATGTCTGCCCGTTCGCGCCGGCACATTTTTGACTGCCCCCCGGATGCACCGGTTTCTCTTCTTGAAGGCTTGACGCGTCTCCATCTGTGCTGGTTTGACAATGACCGACAAGTCCTTGTGGACAAGCAATGGAATGAGCTGGAAGCCCGTTTCAACAAGGCGTCGCCCCGCAATTTCAGCGAATTGAGCAGTTTTCTGCAGAAAGAATACCCTTTTAAGGAAGCAAATCGAGAATTTCGTCCGGAATCTTTCTGTCTTGGTGTCGTTCTGGATGACAAAACCGGTTCCGATCTGATTTTCTGCTGTATCGCGCTTGTACTTTCCCAGAAAATTTCACTGAAACTCCATATCATTCGCACGGGCATGGAAACCGGACTTATCGAAGACCGTTCAGGATTGGTGATGTTTCCCAATGACAACTGGCTTCTCTATGATGGTGTGGATGGACAGCAGAAAGTGGAATACTGGGATACTCGTGAAATTTTGCGGTACACCGCATCGGTTCTGTTTGTTTCGGCAATCGCTTCAGATGGATTCCGTTATCTGTATACCATCGGAGCACAGCTTGCGGCGGCGGTCGGTGAAAAATCGCTGGCTTTTCTGCCCTTCCCCTATGGAGACAATGATGTGTCAAAAGGAGAATTCAAACAATGAATCCGCTTTTCGGACTTGCCGATCTCCATACGCACACCGCCTTGTGCCGACATGCTTCAGGCACACCGGAAGAATACCTGGCGGAAGCGAAACGCAAAGGGCTTGCCTGTCTTGGCGTATCCGACCATTTCCCTGCCCCCGCTGGTTATGACGCGGATTTCCGCATGAAGAAAGAGGAATTTCGCCAATATTCGGAGCTGGTTTCACATCTGAAAGGAAAAGGTCGCAAAATCGGTGTGGAAGTCCTTTACGGAGCAGAATTTGACTATGTTCCCGGTCGTATGGATGAAGTGCATCAGGCATTGGAAGAGGCGCAAAGTCATGGGCTCCCGAAATTTGATTATCTGATCGGGTCTGTGCATTATGTGCATGGATTCGCCTATGATGATCCCGACAAAGTTGCCGAATGGCAGCAGTACGGTGCAGATCAGATTTGGGAATGGTACCTGGATGATCTGTATAAGTTTGTCAAAACAGAACAGTTTCACATTCTGGCTCATCCGGACCTCCCGAAAAAATTCGGCTTCCGCCATTCCAATCCGGCTTACATTTTGGAACGCTACCGCGCCATTCTGCGCCTGGCGTCAAAGAAAAGGATTTGTTTGGAGCTGAATACCTGCGGTCTGCGTGTTCCCGCTTCTGAAATCTATCCTTCTCCTGACCTTTTGCAGATAGCTTTTGAATCGGCAATGCAGATTACATTTGGCTCGGATGCACACAAACCGGAGTATGTGGGCGCGGATTTCGATGCAGCCGCCTCCTTGGCAATGTCCTGCGGATGGAATGATGTCATCGTATTCCATGAGGGCGTCCCCTCCATGATTTCCTTGCGCCGCAGATAAAGGATAACACCTGCAAACGGATTCAACAGTCCTTTCGTCCTCTCTGTCAACGGCTTTCACTTACTTTTTTTCGTGAAGAAGCAAGTCTGCTTTTGTTTTTCTGAAACAATTCAGGCTTTTTTTCAAAAATGACTTGAAAAAACAGAGAATATGGTATATAATAAATAATAACGTTTCTGCAATTTGATTCTGAAGCATTACGCTTTGGTGCAGTTGGATTCAGCAGATTTGCAGACGTTGTTTTCACATCATTTTTATGAAACGGGCGATTAGCTCAGTTGGTTAGAGCGTCATGCTTACACCGTGAATGTCGGCGGTTCGAATCCGTCATCGCCCACCATTTCCTTTTTTCGATTTTTTGGAGGAACTTTACTCATGCATGAGTTCAGAACTCACACTTGCGGACAGCTTCGTAAATCTGATGTTGGTCAGACTGTCCGCATTTCCGGTTGGATTAACAGTGTGCGCGACCACGGCGGTGTTATCTTTATCGACCTTCGCGATCATTACGGAAAAACTCAAGTCGTTATCGACCCGACCAAAGAATTTTACCGCGAACTCGAACGCTGGCGCGTTGAAACCGTCGTTTGCTTCACCGGTACAGTCGTAGCCCGTACCCCCGAAACAGTCAATCCGAAACTTGCGACCGGCGAAATCGAACTGGTTGCCGAAGCGATGACTGTCCTCGGCGAAACGGAACAGGTTCCCTTCCAGGTCGCAAAAGATGAAGATGTTCCTGAATCTCTGCGTTTGAAATATCGTTTTCTTGACCTGCGCCGCGATGATCTCCACAAGAAAATCGTTATGCGCTCCCGCCTGATTGAAGAACTCCGCCGCAAAATGTGGAGTTTGGGCTTCACGGAATATCAGACCCCGATTCTGACCAGCAGCTCCCCCGAAGGCGCTCGCGATTATTTGGTTCCCAGCCGTGTTCATCCCGGCAAATTCTACGCTCTTCCGCAGGCTCCCCAGCAGTTCAAGCAGTTGCTGATGGTGGCCGGTTTTGACCGTTATTTCCAGATTGCCCCCTGCTTCCGCGATGAAGATGCACGTGCGGACCGTTCCCCCGGCGAATTCTATCAGCTTGATATTGAAATGAGTTATGCCACGCAGGAAGATATTTTCGCCATTTTGGAAAATCTCCTTACCGAAATCTTCCCGAAATTCACTACCAAGAAAATCAATGCCGCTCCGTTCCCCCGGATTCCCTATCGTGAATCCATGGATCGCTTCGGCTCGGATAAACCCGACCTCCGCAACCCGTTGGAAATGATTGATGTCACGGAAATCTTCCGCAACAGCGGTTTCCAGGCATTCACCAAGAACGTTGCCAATGGCGGTGTCGTCAAAGCCATCAAAGTTTCAGGCATTGCCGCAGGCAGCAATTCGCAGCCGCGCCGTTTCTATGACGAAATGATTAAGTTTGCACAGGAATCCGGTGCAAAAGGCATGGCATATATCATTTGGGCAAATGGCGAAACCAGAAGCCCGATCGTCAAGTTCATGACCGGCAATGAAATTCCGGAACTCGAAGCAAAAGCAGGTATTCAGGACGGCGATGTCCTGTTCTTCCTTGCCGATCAGAAAGCTCTCGTCAATTCCGTTGGCGGTAAAGTCATTACCGAACTCGGACGCCGCCTCAATCTCATCAATCAGGATGAATTCAAGTTCTGCTGGATTGTTGACTTCCCGATGTTTGAAACGGATGAAGAAACCGGTTCGCTGATTTTCAGCCACAATCCGTTCTCCATGCCGCAGGGCGGTATGAAAGCCATCATGGAAAAAAATCCGCTGGATATTCTTGCTTATCAGTATGATATTGTTTGCAATGGTATCGAGCTTTCCTCCGGCGCAATTCGCAACCATCAGCCCGAACTCATGTACAAGATGTTTGAAATGTGCGGTTATACGCGTGAAATCGTCGATGAAAAATTCGGCGGCATGATTAATGCCTTCAAGCTCGGTGCACCCCCGCACGGAGGTATCGCCCCCGGCGTTGACCGTATGGCGATGCTCCTGGCGGATGCCCCGAATATTCGCGAAGTCATTGCATTCCCGTTCAATCAGCAGGCGGAAGACCTGATGATGAACGCTCCGGCTCCGGTTGATATGAAGCAGCTCCGCGAACTTCGTGTCATCCCTGTCCCGCAGGAACTCAAGTACGAAGAAACATTTAAGAAACTTCTTGCAGAAGCTGAAAAAGTGCGCGCAGCAGAAGCTGCCGCAGCCGCAATGACAGCCGCTCCTGCACAGGATACAGAAGCAGGCAAGTAATTGTTCTGACTGATTTTGTAAAAAATCAGCTTAAAAGGGGGATACTATGCCGTCGAAGCGCGTCTCTGGAAAAAAATCTTCCCGCTCTTCCCATACCGGTAAACAGGGTATCGGAGGAACGAGGGTCTCCAAAAATCCGGCTTATCCGGTTTTGGTGAAACAGTCCAGAGTCGCGTTTCTGTTATTTTTCTCGGCCGTTTTCGGCATTATTCTGGCAATTGGTCTTTGGAAAGGCGGCGAGTTTGCGTTCCGCTTTTTCAACCGGGAAAAACGCTATGATCACCTTATTGTCGCGTCCGCACAGAAGAATGGCATTGACCCATGCCTGCTGAAAGCGGTAATCTGGAAAGAAAGCCGTTTCGATACGGACTGCATTGGCAGCAAGGGGGAAGTCGGCTTGATGCAGGTCATGCAGCAGTATGCCGTGAAAGACTGGGAAAAAACATTCGGACGAAAAATCCCCTCGAAAGGCGTTCTTGCCAATCCTGAACTGAATATTGAAATCGGTTCATGGTATTTGGGACAGGCCTTGAAATCATGGAAAGACTACAAGGATTGTGAAATTCTTGCTCTCTGTGAATACAATGCCGGTGTTCAGCGGGCTAATGATTGGAAACCCCTCATGCCCGATGCCTCGATGATTGATTCCATCAGCATCGACTCAACTCGCCGCTATGTGGATGAAATCCTTACAAAACGAAAAGAATACGAACAGAACTGGAATTGGAAAAAACTCAAAAAATGAACAGCAAACACATTTTTCAGATTAGCTGCCCTCACTCGCAAAGACTCTCTTTTCTCTTTTCGGCTTCTTTGTTTTTGTTCGCTTTCACAGCATTTCTGTTTGCAGCAGATTCCTCCGAATCAAAAAATCTGTCTGCTGACACCCCCACCCCCTCTGTTCAAAAAACAGAAGAGGCACAGAAAACTCCGTATCATTGGGATTTTACGAACTCAAAACTCAACAAAAAAGGAATCCCTGAAAACTGGAGTTATCGCGGCAAACCGTTTACTCCGGATGTCAAATATGAGCTTGTGAAAGATGCCTCTCTTGACAATCGGCAGGTTTTGAAAATTACGGCGGACAAGGCAACCGGTGCAATCCTGCTGGATACTTCAAATGTCGATTTGGAGAAATACCCTGTTTTGCGCTGGCGGTGGAAAGCTGAAGTTCTTCCTTCAGGCGCGGATGCCCGCATCAAATCGAAAGACGACCAGGGCATTGCGATTTTCGCAGGATATGGTCGCCTCACGCAGAAAAGTATCAGTTACTGCTGGCAAACCGAGACCCCGGCAAAGGTTTCGGGAAAATCCACATACAACGGAGTTGTAGACGTTACGTGGTACACCAAACGCAACAAACTGGATAAAATGGGGGAATGGTACACCGAAGAAGTCAATCTTCTCCTTGATATGAAAGACAACTTCGGAAAAATCCCTTCCGATTGGGCATTGAGTGTTTCCAGCAACAGCCAGTATACTGAAAGCAGCGCTGTCGTATATTTGGACTATATCGAGTTTGTGGAAAAACTCTCCCCGGATGCACCGGCTCTCTCTGAACAAAAATCCGCAGATGCCGATACTCCATCAGCGAAAAACTCCGCCCCCTCCCCCTCCGGGAAATAAAATCTTAACGAGCTGAGAATTTTGCTCTTACTCACACTCACACGGGAGAGTCAGAGCATCTCTCCAGATTTGCAGTTTCTGCTCAAACGTAAACATTGCGGCGGCGGGGCTTGTTGAGGGTAAGACTCGCACTTCCACGCCGATTTCCGGAAAAAACTTTTTCAGATATTGTCCTGCGGCTTGTCCGTTGCAGCAGATTCGGCAGATTTTCGGACATTTTTTCAGCAGTCCCGGTATATCATTGGGACGCGGTGCCCGAATATGCGTATCCAGACTTCCTGCGCGGCGGCACTGCTGCAAGGTATCCCACAATGCGACATGCGCCTCCCGGAGACACCTCAGCCGCTCCTCGTAGGGAAGTGAAGAATCGAACTGAAACAATATCCCTGCAATCTTCCAGAATGCGTTCCGCGGATGTGCATAATACTGCACCGCCCGGAGAGATTCACAGCCCGGCATGGATCCGAGAATCAGAATCCGTGCCTGCGAATCAGCATTCGGCGGAAAAGAGTTGCATTGAGGAATGAAAATTGGTTGAATTTCATCAGTCATACCCATAAATATAGTGTCATCATGTATATTTTCAAGAAAATGTACCATTCTTTTCGGAAAATCAGGTGAATTGTAAAGGAAAACGCACAACTGGCGAAATTAAGTAGAGGAAAAGTGCGTTTAGTGTTACAAAGGCGAAAAAGGGAACATCTGGCTGTGCGTTTAGTGTTATAAAGCGAGCTTTTTCTCTTACAAATTGATCGTTTAGTATTACAAATGTTGCGTTTAGTGTTACAAAC
>DCIG01000001.1 GCA_002315855.1 Lentisphaeria bacterium UBA1732
TAAAA
This sequence comes from Lentisphaeria bacterium UBA1732, assembly GCA_002315855.1. Taxonomy (GTDB): domain Bacteria; phylum Verrucomicrobiota; class Lentisphaeria; order Victivallales; family UBA1829; genus UBA1732. Next base: position 6 of record DCIG01000001.1, read on the forward strand.
ACTTTTGAAATTACCTCTACGGGGATTTTTTTATCTTATTCCACGATGACTTCAAGGTGAGAAAATGCGATTCATCCATGTTGTGCTTTCTTCCGTTCTTATAGCAGTCGGCGGAACTGTTTTTCCTGCGGAACCAGATTGCGATGAGTCCGGGGTCTGCATCCTACCCGGATCGGCTGGAACCGAAGATAAGTCACCGGTATTATCTCCCGTGGGGGAAAGCTCTATTAAAAGCATCAAACAGGCTCCCCGGCTTTCCACGCTGAACGGAAAAAGGATCGCAGTGGTTGGTGGCAGTTTCATGGCATCGGTAACACATCCGGAAATCAAGCGCCTGATCCTTCAACACTATCCTGATGCCGAGGTTTATATCCTGAGCGAAGTTGGTTCTGCGGGACCATGGCCGGGGCTGGGCGTTATCCGACGACAGAAGGACGAGTTTGTCAGAGAGTTAAAGCGTCTGAGAATCAATGCCGTCATTTCCGGAAATGGAGGATGCGGTCTCTGTACTCCTAAGGAAACGGGATCGTGCATCGCTGCGGAATACGAAGGTCTTCCATCTGTGATGATAGCCGCTCCCGGTTTTACCGAGCAGGCGAAACGCACTGAAATGTTGGCCGGGGTTCCGGTTCCTCGGGTCGCAGAGTATCCGGGGGCGTTTTCGGCTCATACGCGCGAGGAGCTTTTGGAAAATACTCGAAATATCCTTTGGCCGCAAATCGTCGATGCGCTGACACGTCCGTTTTCTCAGGAAGAGATAGATGCCGAGGCAACAGCCAAACCTACGGACGGAATCGTTTTCGAGGGAAATCTGGACGAAGTCAACATGTTCTTTTCTCAGAACGGCTGGTCGGACGGACTTCCCATCATCCCGCCGACCATAGCCAGGGTGGACGAGTTCCTGAAATATACCGACTATGCTCCCGATGAAGTCGTGGCGGATGTCCCACCATCCTACACAAAAGTGACAGCCCGTCTCGTCGCGGTAAACGGCGTCATGTCCGGTTGTCCTCCTGAATTCATGCCGATTCTGATTGCTTTTACCAAGGCGATGACAAACGGAGATTTTCGCAGGACTCTCGCAAGCACACATGCATGGACGCCTTATTGCTGGATCAACGGGCCGATTGCACGGCAGTTGGAGCTGGATTGCTCGCAGGGAGAAATATCCGGTATGCGTAATGCGAAAATCGGTCGTTTCATCAATTTGGCGATGCTGAATCTCGGCGGTTACCATGTCAAAGAAAACCGCATGGGAACGTTCGGATACCTGATGCCGTGGTGTCTGGTTGAAGATGAAAAAGCTGCGCTGGAGCATAAATGGCTTCCCTATCACATGCAGCATGGATTCCATGCGAATGACAGTGTCCTGACCGCCGCATCCTCGCTTTCCTGGGGCAACAATTTGGCTCCGGCCACTGCTGATCCGCAGAAAATCATGGAGTTGCTCGCGTGGGATGCCGTGGAGAAACAGCAATTTGCTATTGGAAGCGGAACACCGCTTGTTTATCGCACAATCCTGATAACGGCGGAGGTCGCCCGCGATTTGGCAAAAGGGTTCCATTCCAAGGAAGAACTCGAAAATGCGCTCGTCTCGACGGCACGGCGTCCTGTGGAGGAACGCGCTTATGCGAACTATTGGGCCAACCCTGGAAGCGCATTCAATCCATCAACGTATTCCGTCCGGATGCATATCGGAAGAATCGGACGCAATGAGGGCGCGGAAACCACGCAGACACCACCGTGGCTGGCATGGACGGGCAAGGCTCAGTTGGATACCGTTCCCGTCATGGCATCAGGCAAAACCGCCATTCTCGTTACGGGAGATGCGAACCGCAACAAGACCATGTGCGTTCCCGGAGGCGGTTTCGCATCTATAAAGATTGAGTTGCCGGATCATTGGGACGAACTGATGGAAAAAGCCGGATATCAGCCGCTGAGTTCTTTTTTCTTAGGAGACAAGTGAACACCCGCGCATCGTCAGGAGCGATGTCAAGGGCAAGTTCCGAATTGCGGAGTGATTGAAACAAGCTCAAGCCGAAAGAAACTCAATAATATATCCGCTTCCTACTTGACAAATATCTTGTTTGGATGTATTTTTACTATCGAAAGGCAATTCTTTTTGAGTTTGTCGTTCTATGCGAACACAGTTTTAGCTAAAACTTGTGGTATCTTCAGCATCATCGAAAATAACCGGATTCCTCGAAAGGAGAGAGATCCCACGATGAACAAGAAGGAGTTAGTTCAAACGGCGAAACAGCTTATCGCCTCGCCTTCCTGCTGTCCAGAGCTCAAAACCGTGGAACGGCAAGATTATATTTTCCGTGTCCCCTCTGTTGAAGATGCCCGATTGAAATCGATCAAATTGACAGAGAAAGGTCGGACAATCATGCATGAAGTGTTGGAAGCAAGACAAAAGCTTCTAACCCAGCTGAAAGGAGATATTTCCGATGAAGATATCCGCAAGTTCACTGCCATTTGCGATGAAATGATCCACGAATTCGGCGATTGGCGGCAAGATGGAAAAACCCTATGAACAATCACCGAATGGCAGGATAATCGAAGTATCGTTCCTTGGCGGGCTGTTCCATGGCTACCGGCGGGAAAAGCTGGTCGCATGAGGAGAAGAAGGATTAAATAAACATTCATATGGGCAGCCGTCCGGCAGGAATTCTCCGGAGTGGCGAAAAATTCTCCGAAAACCGGACAAAAATAGCTTTTTTTTTGGACTTTCCCACAAAACTGACAAAAGCTGGGTTCAGCGCAAAATCCAATCAAAATTTCTGCTTCTTGACCTCAAAGCAACACAAAGTCTGCGGGACAGCGCTTTCTACGATACACCGAGGGAGACAAGCGTAGAAAAGTTATTCGTGTATTTTTGGGACTAATTTTGAGCTTGCAGAGCGGGGTATAGCAGAATAACTTTGGAAATAAACACCCTCCATGATATACACCGGCATGGAGCGGATTGCGAACAGGAGGGAGAAATTATGCCCTTGCCCCCAAGTTTGG
>DCIG01000019.1:0-1262 GCA_002315855.1 Lentisphaeria bacterium UBA1732
CAAGGAGACTTTATGACCGAAGAAATCAAAGAAACAGCAGTTACACAAGCAAGCGAGAGAACAGAATCCAGAGACATGCTGAAACTCTACATGCAGGAGATCGGGGAAGAAAATCTGCTGGATAGCAAGGAGGAACGCCGCCTTGCCAGACAGATTCATGGGAAAAATCCGAAAATCCGTGCAGCCGCACGTGAAACTCTGATCTGTTCCAATCTGCGGCTGGTCGTCAAAATCGCCCATGATTTCAAAGGCTTTGGTCTGCCGTTGACGGATTTGATTTCAGAGGGGAATCTGGGACTGATCCGTGCCGTGGAGAAGTTTGATCCTTCCAAGGGAGCAAAATTCAGTTCCTATTCTGCATGGTGGATCAAACAATCCATGCGCCGGGCACTTGCCAATCAGCCCAATACGATCCGGATTCCGGTTCAATCGGGAAACAAAATGGCAAAAATCGCCTGGATGGAAGGGATTCTTTCTGCCGAGCTTGGCAGATCGCCGAGCGATGAAGAGCTGGCGAATGCACTTAACTTTTCGGTACGCACGGTCACAAGTTTGCGTCATTCCAAAAGCTATGTCATTTCGCTGGATGCACAAATATCCGCCGATGAAGACGGAACATTCAATGAAATCATTCCGGACGAGGTGGCGAAATCCCCGGAACAGTTGTGCGGGGATGCCGACTCCCTGAAGATGCTTCGTCTTTCCATCAGGAGACTGGATCCGCGTGAACAACTTGTTCTGAATCTCCGTTACTTTCAAAACAAAACCCTCGAAGATGTATCTGCCGTAATCGGCAAAACGAGGGAAAGAGTACGTCAAATTCAAAAACAGGCATTGAAAAATTTGAAGCTGCAGATGAGTTCGGAAGTGAAAGCAGTACCTTGTTTGTAGGTCGGAACAATGCAAAAAAGCCTGAATCCACAAAAAGGAAACAGGCTTTATCAAAGGAAACGGGAATTATTTCTTCTTAGCAGCTTCCCAGTCTTCCTTGGAAACAAATGCGGTCAGACTGCGGCCATCATTAGTTTTTGCTTTGAATGCAAAACGCTTTGTGGAGCCTTTGCCATAGCTGACAAAGTCGATTACTTCGGCGGAAACTTTCTTGCGGAGTTTAACATCATAGAACGAGTGCTTCATTTTGATCTCCTGACTGATCTTATTTTCTGCTCAACGCACCACGCGATGAGCTTGTTTCCAATAATATGCCATAATATCCTTCTGATTACAAATCAAAAAATGACTTTTTTGTAAAATCATAAGGA
>DCIG01000019.1:1421-1567 GCA_002315855.1 Lentisphaeria bacterium UBA1732
AGTTCACGCTTGCCGTAACCGCGCACCTGCGCAATTTTCTGTAACTGCTCCTCCCGTGCCTTTGTTTTACCATTTTCCCAATTAACGACGGAAATATAGTTCACGCCGAGGAGCTGTGCGAACTGCATCCGGGAAAGCCCGGTTTT
>DCIG01000019.1:1683-2975 GCA_002315855.1 Lentisphaeria bacterium UBA1732
AGACTTTGTCCAGACGTTCCAGCGCGGCTTTCAGTTGTTTGCGAAGATCAATGACCTCACGCCGCAAGGATGATACTGTCTTTGCCAAGGGAACTACGCTCGCTTTGACTTCTTTTCTGGAAATTCTGTGACACTCATCATTGAAGACGTGCTGAAGATTCGACATTTGCAAACTCCATGAATTAAGGGTTATACATCTCCATTAATGTAGCCTTTCTCCATCAAAATTGCAAATAAAAAACTGAACAAAAGCAATGACTTCTAACCATCTCTGATGATTACCGTGACATCGCGACACCGAACGGGATGTGAACTGACGGCGAGAATTTCTTTGCAGCATCCAAATGCGGATGCTGCTGGTCATCAAAGAAAATGTGCGGATGCAAAGTCGCCAAGATGCGCCCTTTGTCCATTCCGCCGAGAAAATGAGTTTCGTCTACGGTGATGTTCCAGGCGCGAAGTGTATTTACGACCCGTTTATGTGCGGGTGCGCCACGGGCGGTCACGATGGACGTTTTCAAGAATCTATTGTATTGAGGGTCTTTCTCCTCCCGTTCATCTTCAAGAGTCCGGAGATTCCCCAACTTTTGAAAAAGATCCCCCAGCGGGCCGGGGCCGATGGCCGTCTTTGCCTTCTGTGTTTCAGAGGAATAGAATGCTTCCATTCCCTCTTTCTGAAATATCTGTTCGGCGCTGTCATCGGCAATGACTCCATCGAAGTCAAAGGCAACACGCAGTTCGGAATCGGATTCATTGTCTTCTGCGGCACTGGGAAGCACCCGCCCGGCAGGATAGCCACTCTTGATCGCCTCATTGACATCGGATTCATTCGCCGAAAGAAAGAGCGATACGTTGTAAGCCGGGATGTAGCGGAACGGCGAGTTTCCACGGGTAAATGCCGCCCGGATAATCCCCATGCCGTAATGCTCAATGCTGGTAAACACGCGCATCCCGGTATCGGAATCATTGCGGGATAACAACACGACCTCGGCTGGCTGACGTTCCGGGAATATCTTGTTCAGTTCCAGAAAACGCCGTATAAACGGGAAAGCGATCCCCGGCTGGAGAATATCCTGCTCATGCTCCCGCTGATATTTCCGGTAGGCACGAATTCCCTCTTTGCGAAAGACAGCATCCGCTTCGTCCAGCTGAAATAGTGCACTGGACGCAACTGCAATCACTAATTTTTCTTCAATTGGATATGTCATTTGGGGGATTCATGTTTTGAATTTGGCTTTTTAGCGAAATTTAGTAATTTCATTAATCTTTTTTCTGCGAGGTCATTTGTGAAA
>DCIG01000065.1:0-164 GCA_002315855.1 Lentisphaeria bacterium UBA1732
GATCTGGCGGCGATCTGCCGTGCGGTCGGGATCCTTCACCCCGGCGATTCCGTGGAACTGCATAATCTCCCGCTGCAGATCACGGTCAAGTGCCGCAAGAATCAGGACGATGAGATGACCAACGAGATCAAATCGTTCGCCCCGGTTCCGGCAGCCGCTCCTGC
>DCIG01000065.1:301-1268 GCA_002315855.1 Lentisphaeria bacterium UBA1732
GCAGGGACGGACGAAAGTACCGTGAGGTCGTTAACGCAATAGTTCATCAAACGGATACGCCAATGCTGGAGGGGGCAATTTCCATGCAAGGTTTATTCTACCCTCCGGACAGACGGCGTCGCGATCTTGACAATGTTGGCGGGAAAGCATTGATTGATGCCCTGCAATATGCAGGGCTTTTCAAAGATGACTGTCAGATAAAAAAAATACACCTCGAAATGCTTGAGCCCATCCCCGGAGGACTGTGTATCGTTAAACTGGAGACTTTTGACAATGTCGAAAATAAAAACAAAATGCTGTGTATGCGGCAAGGAAATCCTCCGATGGCCGTATCAGATTTATGATTCAAGCAACCATTGTTGCTGCAGCAGCAAGTGCAAAGCAGAAATCCATCGTGGTATTGAACCTCCCAATAAAGCAGACCTCATTGGTCAAAAATTTGGCATGCTGACCGTTGTTGAATACTCAGGCAGCCGCAAAGGACATTCAGTTTGGAGGTGCCGCTGCGATTGTGGGAACGAAACATATGTCACAACTGGATCTTTGCGATATGGAGCAATTATGTCCTGCGGCTGTCTTTCTAAGCGCAGAGGCGACAAACATCCCAATTGGCGAAGAGGTTTCACGGTTACACCGGATGGATATCGGGAAATTCCCATTCCGGGCTGTACGGGACCACACCGCTACAAAAGTGAACATCGCGCTATTATGGAGAAGATTCTTGGGCGTGAACTTGCCTCATGGGAAATAGTTCATCACATCAACCAAGATAAACTTGACAACCGTCCGGAAAACCTTCAAGTCCTGTCGAGAAGCGAACATGCCGCGTTACATGCCGCGCTTTCTGCCGGAGGTGTTGTATGAACAAGAAACGACAGAACTCTCAAGAGCGGGACCGCATCATTGAAAAATACCTCTATGCGCTCACCGATGACAAGCAGCGGCTGGTGTGCTTTCTGTTCATGAA
>DCIG01000065.1:1411-3073 GCA_002315855.1 Lentisphaeria bacterium UBA1732
TTGAGTGTTTGGCTATGAGAACCTGTCCTGACCAAAATCAGCAAAAGAAGAGTTTCACATTTCTCATAGATCAGCAGCCAGTCGGGATCAATGTGACACTCCCTCTTGCCTTTCCAGTTTCCGGAAAGCGAATGGTCGTGGCACTTCTCCGGAAGCGGGATATCATTTTGCAGCATTTCAACAATATCAAGCATATCCTGAAGCTCCTTACCTTGCTTCAACATGCGCTTGACATCTTTCTTGAACTGCGAAGTGGGCTTGATATCATAAGTCATGAAAGCAGATCCTCGCGAAGTTCGTCAACGGTTTTGAATGCCTTGCCGACACCGGGCTTCTTGAGTTCTTCCGCTTCCTGAAGTGCCGCTCTGGATTCGCGACTTAACTGCGGCAGAGAAATTTCAAACGGGATTTTCTGCTCCAGAACAATCTTCCGAAGATACAGATTAATCGCCGTTGACATGGACATACCGACATTTTCAAGAAATAAATCCGCTTGTTTTTTCAAGACTGGATCGATTCTGACGCTAAAACTTACAGTTGTTGCAGCCATAATATACCTCCTATGGTTTCGTATTTAATATAGCGCATTTGCAACACAATGTCAAGCAAAAGTATTCAGATTGACGCAAAAATATAAAAGAAAGAAGAAAAATGGAATTGAGACCCTACCAGCAGGCGGCAGTGGAAGCCGTCTATAAGCATCTGCGGGAACGGGACGATAATCCGTGCGTGGTGCTGCCAACGGCATCTGGAAAATCCCTTGTCCTGGCAAAAATCGCTCAGGATGCCATTGAAAAATGGAACGGCCGAGTTCTTATCCTCGCCCATGTGAAAGAACTTTTGGAACAGAACGCCGGAAAAATCCGCAAACTCTGTCCGGAGTTGAACATTGGGATTTATTCTGCCGGGCTGAAATCCCGTGACACAAACGAACAGGTCATTGTTGCTGGGATCCAGAGCGTGTATAACAAGGCTTGTGATCTTGGCGCTTTTGATCTTGTGATTATTGATGAAGCCCATATGGTTCCAGCGGATGGAGAGGGAACTTATCGAACTTTTCTCAAAGATATGAAGATCATCAATCCGCATGTCCGGGTCATTGGGCTGACAGCAACACCGTTCCGGTTGAAAGGCGGTTTGATCTGCAAACCGGAGAACATTCTCAATGAGATTTGTTATGAAGCGGGTCTCAAGGAAATGATCGCTCAGGGATATCTGTCGCCAATGGTATCCAGAGCCGGAAGAACAGAAGCACAGTTGGATAATCTGCATATCCGAGCCGGAGAGTTTATTGCCGATGAAGTAGAATCGGCAATGAACAAAGAAGAGGTAACAGATGCCGCCTGCCGGGAAATTGTCAATCTGACAGCAGACCGAAAGACGGTTCTGATTTTCTGTACTTCCGTGGCTCATTGTCAGAATGTTGCAGAAAAAATCCGGCAATATTCCGGAAAAGAATGCGCGGTTGTGACAGGGGAAACATCCGCTCCGGAACGGGCAAATATCATTGCACGGCTAAAAAATGAGCAGGTCCCGGCTGATCTTTTCGGGACGCCGATGCCGCCTTTGAAATTCTGCGCAAATGTTTCCGTGATGACCACCGGCCTGGATGTGCCGAACATCGACTGTGTGGTCATGCTCCGTCCGACAGCAAGTCCGGGG
>DCIG01000065.1:3111-3404 GCA_002315855.1 Lentisphaeria bacterium UBA1732
TGCTCCAATGCGCCGGACGCGGATTTCGGCTTTCTCCCGAAACAGGAAAAAGGTCCTGCCTTTTTTTGGATTTTGGCGGCAACATTTTGAGACATGGTCCTTTGGACATGATTCGTGTAAAAGAACCCGGCGCTGGTAAAGGCGGTGACGCTCCGGCAAAGAAATGTCCGCAGTGCCTGGCGCTGATTCATGCGGCGTATCAGAAATGTCCGGAATGCGGATACGAATTTCCGCCTCCGCAGAAGACGAACCTGACGGAACACGCAAGCCGTGAGGGCATCATTTCCGGCGAA
>DCIG01000045.1:0-78001 GCA_002315855.1 Lentisphaeria bacterium UBA1732
GAAAAGTTATGGGATATCTGTGAATCACATTCGCAAGAAAAAAGAAGACAACAGACAAAAAAGCTAAATTTCGCCGAAAGAGAATCGGGATACTCTTGATTTTATCGAAAATAAAGGGTAAATTATAGAGATGATTTCAAAAGACCTGCCGGAAGCCTTGAAATTTTCTTCGGCATTTGCCGGAAGGGGCGTTTTCGTCGGTTACTTTCCCCGCAGCCGCCTCATACTATTCCCGCCAACTGTGCGAAGATTCTTATCAAATCTTTCCGCCAATGACTTTTGAAATCAGCTCTATTATGTGTTTCGGGAAACGGTGAACTATATTTGTTTTCAGACGAGCTTTTGTTTTCAGACGAGTATTCGTTTCCGTCCATGAAACACAACTTGTACATTTTTGATTTATCCTTTCTCAACTGCTTCAAATCAGAGGATATACACTATGAGGGCCATGATTGCATCATTCTGTTCCGCAAAAAAACTGACACGGCTTTTGCTGCGGGACTTGATAATCGTTTTCGCTGTATGTGTGAACGGTGCGGAATCAAACACGCAAACGGACGGGAAGGAAGAACTTGCCATCATCCATGTTTCCGACAGAAGCATCCCGAAACTGCCGGCAGGACATCCACGCATTTTCGTTACACCGGAAGATCACGAGGCTCTGGTTGAGAAAATCCGGACAGTCCCGTGGGCGAAAGAGATTTACGAGAAAGAAATCCGCGAAACCGTGAAACCATACGTGGAGCGCCACAAGAAAGATCCCGGCTGGATTATCAGCCGTATGCAAATGAACTGGGTGCCGGGGAAATATTACACCAAAGCGTATTCGGACAAAAAAACAGTATCGGCGAACGAAGCGGAAATGCAGAGTTTCCCACGGTGCGTCTGGCGGCAGGACGTGTCGGAAACGGGGCTCGTCCGAAAATCGAGGACATCATCCCGTACTCCGATGAATTTGTAACACAAATCCATGACGGGAAAGCTGTTCCGACGGCATGGGATAAGACGGGGCTGGTAATCGAAGAATGCAACTGGGATATTCTGCGACTCGCCTACCGCGCCGCAATCGTGTATTATGTGAGCGGGGATGAGGATTATGCGAAATTTGCCGCTGATATTATCTGGGTGTTTTGCCGCGGAGCCGCGCAGCAGGAGCAGGTCAATCCGGACGAAAAGGGCGGAAGCATGGGATTCCTGAGCTACGAAACGCCGGGGGATTCCCGACGGTACCGGGAAATACCGTTGACCTACGATTTGATTTATCCGTATTTGGACAGCGTCTATTTTTCTTCCGATGAATATTTTTACGGAATCCCAGGTCAGGAAAAGTGGGCGGCAGGACATCCGAAAGGGAAAAAATGGGCGTTCGAGCAGTTCAACACGATGTTTCGCAAGATGATAGACAACAAATTGACGCGCGGCGGCGGTCTGGAAGGGAACTGGAATCTGAATGAACATGAATCCGCCATCCTGTATGCAATGGCATTGGATGATGATGCGAAATTCAGCGACGGACACGGGCGGAGATACTATCTGGATCAGCTTCTCTTCCGAACCACCGAAACAAACGGAGCATATTGCGACGTGCTTCGGGCAAATGTCGATCCTGAAACGGGACTATGGCCGGAAGCTCCGGCAGGGTACGGACAAGGAGCGATACAACAGCTGATTGAGTTCGCGTTCTGGTACAGGAAACAGGGCATCGATCTTTTCCAGCGCGATCCACTGCTGATGAAAGCGGCCACAGCATTCCCAAGTATCGCGTTTCCGAACGGGCGTTCAACCGCGTGGGGAGACGGGGGATATCAGACCATTTATACCTTGCAGGCAGAGCTGATGATCGCTTACGCACGGAGCAAGGGCGACCGTAAACTGGAAGAACAATTTACGGGGCTGATTCATTACGCGGGGAAACGCGAGCTGTACAATGACCTGTATATGAATCTCTTCTTCTTCGTGCCGGAACTCATGAAAAGCGAAAATACACTTGCAATGCCGAGAGCATCGATTTCGCCCGCTCATGCGCTGTTCATCGGCAGAAACATGAGAGAGAAGGCGTATGATTCCATCGCATACAGCGTCTACGGCATCCCGAAGAATGCGGGGCATTTTCATGAAAACGGTCTTGCCATGGAGATTTTCGGGCGAGGCGAAGTGCTGGGATGCGATTTCGGAGCGGGGCCGAATTACTGGGATATGCAGCACCGCAGATTCAACCGCATGGCCGCAGGACATAACACCGTGGTAGTGAACGGGCTGGAAATCGGGACTCATGATGCCATGCCGCTGACCATTCATGCCGCCGATCCCATGCCGCATCCGGGCGATTATGATGTGAAAGGAAAGTCGCAGAATCATCAATTCAGCGATATTTCCACGGTACTGCCGCTCAAAGAGGTCAATGCCGATATGCGGCGCGTCAATGCCATCGTGAGAATCAATGATACCAGCGGATTCCTTGTGGATATTTTCCGCGTGAAAGTTACGAAAGGCGAGGGGAAAACTTATGATTATCTGTATCACAACATGGGGACGGGGCTGACGCATAATCTGAAAGGAGAGAATACGGCAGAGTTCGATCAGGAAAGCGGCTACGGATACGACTACCTGACTCCGGTCGCAGGATTCCGGACAAAGAGCAATATCACAGTGGAAATCCCGTGCGGAAAAGATGAAATTGCCATGCTCTGCCATATCCCCGAAGAACAGTTTGAACGCGACTTTTTCGACTTGCGCTCCCCCGCAAATTTCCGGCACAATCTGACATTTCTGAAGAATACCCCGGTCCCGACATTCCTGATACGAAGAACCGATCATGATTTGTGGAACAAGCCTTTTGTGGTCGTTTACGAGCCTGTCGGAAAACATGCACCGCCCCAGATTTCCCATGTGGAACTACTGGAAACGGAACCGGGATTATCGGCAGTTCAAGTTCATTTGAAAAATCACGATGTCATTACAATTTTGAGTTCAACGGAGCCTGAAACGACGTATCAGGTCGGGAAAATCACATTTCGGGGGACATTCGGAATCGTTACGAATCAGGAATGCTATTCCGGGGACGGGACGGACCTGAACGTTTCCCGATAAAAAAAGCACATCTTGCGATGTGCTCAAAATCGTTGGAAGAGGAAGAATTTATTATCGCATGGCATCCACCTGCTTGTCCGTCAAACCGTACAGACCTGTTGCGGGAATCCTGGAGACAGATGAGAATTTCCGGTCGCCGCGGGCTCTGATTTTCAAGGGCAGGGGGGCAAGATTGGATTTGAAGTAGTTCAGCTGAAGATTCATGGTTGTGATGGCCGTTTCGTAGGGACGCGGCAGAATCGTCAATTCACTGGACTGGACGGGGAAGAGCATACGATAATATTTGAGGGAAGAGGGTTTGCGGATGATCCATTTATCCTGATTGACGGAATACGGGCTGTTGCCCTCTGCAACCGCGAAGCAGGGATAGCTGCCGTTTGTGCCTTTCAGCACATAATCAAATCTGCTGATACTGCGTCCATTATCCAGTTTTACGATGATTTCAACCCAAGCGGGATTGCTGATTGCAGGAATATCATAAGGGGATTCCTCTTCAAAATCGGGTTTCACCGAAGAAATTTCCGCAGAATAAATCGTTCCGGCGCGGAACGTGGCGGTGGCATCCGCTTTTTTGACTTCAGGAGTCAGGGGGGATGCGGCACCGATTTGCTGAGCGGTCAAAGGAAGAACGGAACACAGAATCAATGCGGAAAAAAGCGTTGTGAGGAATTTGCGGAATGTCATCATCATATCTCTCCGGCGAAAATGAATTGCATAAGACAGATCGGCTTCCCCGGTGCATGTCGGAAAGCCCGGAAAGCGTTTTCAGGAGACAGTGGAATCCCATGAAAACAATTTCTCAAAATAGTATAGCATTTCCCATGAAAAAATCAAGTAAAAACGAAAAAAAAACAGCGATTTCCCAAAGAGGTATTTCAATGCGTGAGGATGACATTTGAAAACAGTGCAAAAAAAGTATGGGTGTTTTTTTGTTTCCCGCTTGTATTTTCTTCTGCGGAGATGTAATGTATTCGATATTTGATCTAATTTCAAAAAGGCTCTGCCTGTCGAAACTATTCAGAAAGGTCTCTCATGTCAAAATCACCAGTTTATTTTACCGATTTTCGTACACAATTCGGGTTGACACAGTGCGATAAGCTCGTCAAGCTGATAAAAAAAGCAGGCATCGAAGATTTGCCGCTTCGGGACAGTTTTGCCGCAGTCAAAATTCATTTCGGCGAACCGGGCAACCTCGCCTATCTGCGTCCGGCGTATGCCGCGTCCGTAGTGGAAGTCCTGTCCAGTCGCGGAGCACGCCCCTATCTCACGGATTGCAATACGCTTTATCCGGGCGGACGCAAAAATGCTTTGGAACATCTGGAAGCGGCCTATAAGAACGGTTTTACGCCCTATTCGATCGGCTGTCAGATTCTGATCGGCGACGGTTTGAAAGGCAATGACGATGTGGAACTCCCCGTTCCCAACGGCGAACTTCTCCAAAAAGCATACATCGGACGGGCGATTGCGGATTCGGATGTGCTGATTACGCTGAATCATTTCAAAGCGCACGAAATGACGGGGATGGGCGGCGCATTGAAAAATCTCGGCATGGGATGCGGGTCCCGTGCCGGGAAAAAAGCAATGCACAATGATGGTTTGACAAAGGTTTTGCAGGAATATTGCGTCGGATGCGGCCGCTGTACCAAAGCGTGTGCGCACGGGGCACCGCATGTGGAACACGGACATGCCTCAATCGATCTCACAAAGTGCGTCGGATGCGGCCGCTGCATCGGAGTATGTCCCCATGACGCAATCATGGCGATTGACGGGCAGGCGAACGGACTTCTGGATAAAAAAATCGCGGAATATGCCGCCGCCGTGCTGAACAACCGTCCATCGTTCCATATTTCTCTGGTTCGAGATGTATCCCCGTATTGCGATTGCCATTCGGAAAATGATGCGGCAATCGTGCCCGATATCGGCATGTTTGCATCGTTTGACCCAGTGGCACTGGATCAGGCGTGTTCCGATGCGGTTCTGAATGCACCGGTTCTGCCTCATACTGCGTTGGAAGAACGCCGCAATGCGGAATCGCCCTGCAACCATTTCACATCACTTTTTCCGGAAACCGACTGGGAAATCCAGCTGAATCATGCAGTGAAACTTGGTCTGGGGACACGAGAATACGAACTGATTCGCATTTGAGAGGAGATACGTTCACATTCTTTGAACGGCGAAAAAAAGCACGCATTCCGACGGGTTTGCGTGCTTTTTCATGACCACAAAAGGAGATTTCGGAACTTGTTTCACGAGATAAACAAAATCTCACGATATTTGGGCAGCAGCCATAAATCATCCGGCACGATGTGTTCCAGACGATCCGCCGCGACGCGCAATTCCGCCATTGCCGACAAAATGTTGCGTTCCGCGTTGTCCTCCTCCAATCGCAATTCCAGTTTTTCCGCCGCAGTAGTCAGTGCGTCCGCAAGGAATGCGACTTTGTTGTAATTTTCTTTTGCGAATGCGGGAGCATCCTGAGAGGATTTCAGCGGCAAGAGGATATTCAGATGCCGCAGAGCCGCAGGCAAAATAATCGTGCGGGCCATCAGCAAAGAAAGCGAACCTTCGATTCGGATGCGGTTGCGGTAATCATTCATCAGGATTTCATAACGAGAGCGGATTTCCGCACGTGTGAAAACACCCGTTTTTTCGATGAAAGTGATATTATCTTCTTTCTTGAGAGCTTCCAGCGCATCCAGTGTGTCCGGCGCATTCGGCAAGCCGCGTTTCGCCGCTTCCCGAATCCAGTCGGCATCATAACCGTTTCCGTTGAAAATCACGCGTTTGTGCTTATTGAAGACTTCGGCCAGAAGCGAATTGAGTTTGGCAGAAATATTCTGTTTGCCGCCAAACGATTCAATTTTTTCCGCCATGCAGTCCAGCGATTCCGCCGCAATCATGTTCAGTATGGTGCAGATACCGGCACAAGACTGACTGGAACCGGGAGCGCGAAATTCAAACTTGTTGCTTGTGAATGCAAACGGGCTTGTGCGGTTGCGGTCCGTGGCATCCAGCGGGAAGGGCGGCAACGCATCAACTCCGATGTGGAAAATACTCTTGCGGTCGCGTTTTTCGCCGTCATTTTCAGTTTCCGAACTCAACTGTTCCAGCACATTGACGAGCTGGGAACCAAGGAAGATCGAGATAATTGCCGGAGGCGCTTCATTTGCGCCCAAACGGAAATCGTTGCCTTGCGTCGCCGTCGCCGCGCGAAGCAAATCGCTGTGCATATCGACCGCGCGAATAATGGCACAGAGCGTGGTCAGGAAAATGGCATTCTGACGGGGGTTTTTACCCGGATTGAGGAGATTGACGCCATCGCAGGCCAAAGACCAGTTGTTGTGCTTGCCGGAACCATTGATGCCCGCGAACGGCTTTTCGTGGAGCAGGCAAACCAGCCCGTGTTCTTCCGCCGTCAAGCGCAGGATTTCCATAATCAGCATATTGTGATCGACAGCCAGATTAATATCTTCAAACAGCGGAGCCAGTTCAAACTGAGCGGGCGCGACTTCATTATGGCGTGTTTTGGCAGGGATGCCGAGATGCCACAAGCGGCGTTCCACATCAGCCATAAACGCCAGTACGCGGGGGTGAATCGCGCCATAATAATGGTCGTCCAGCTGCTGATGCTTCGGGGGAGGCGCACCGAAGAGGGTGCGCCCCGTCTGAATCAAATCGGGGCGAGCCAGATAGAAATTGCGGTCAATCAGGAAGTATTCCTGTTCTGCTCCCAGACTGATTTGCACATGGGCGTCTTCGCTGTTTTCGCCGAATGCGTTCATCAAGCGGTGAACCGCTTTCTTCATGTACTGAATCGAGCGCAGAAGAGGAGTTTTCTTGTCCAGAGCTTCACAGTTGTAACTGCAAAATGCCGTGGGAATGCAAAGCGTGGCGCTGTTTGTGCCGCGCCGGATAAAAGCCGGACTGGTGGGGTCCCAAGCCGTGTAGCCGCGAGCTTCAAATGTGGAACGCAAACCGCCGGAGGGGAAACTTGAGGCATCCGATTCGCCGACAATCAGGTTCTTTCCTGAAAACCTGGCGATAAAATTCTGGTCTTCATCAGGTTCCAAAAGTGCATCATGCTTTTCCGCAGTTGTCCCCGTGAGAGGCTGGAACCAGTGTGTGAAGTGGGTTGCGCCTCTGGAAATCGCCCAGTTTTTCATTGCGGTGGCCACATCATCGGCGATTGCAGGGTCGATGGCTGCGCCGTCACGGACCGTTTTAATCAGTTTCTGAAACGTTTCGTTCGGAAGCAATTTTTTCATTTGTCGCGTATTGAAGACATCTTCGGCGTAAGAGGATGTTACTTCTTCCACAGAACACCCCTCACACTTCCGGGGGATTCCGTTTGCGGCGACGGATGAAACCGCGTTTTCTCTTGGTGTACTCATGGAACGTTTCCTTAAAAAGAAAAGTTAAAGGAGTTCATTTCAAATATCCGGCAATGACTTTGAAACGAGCTTAAAGGGGGATGTGTCAAGCTGTTTTTCAAAAAAGTTGAGGAGCAAATCGCAAAGAGTTTTCTCATTGTCGAAGGACATTTACAATTCTTCAAAGAAAAAACTCTGCAAAATCACTCTGCTTATGTTTGGAAAAATACTCAAAAATGCAACTTTTGAAAGCAACGAAACCGCAGCTTTAAAAGAAGTTCGAGGGACAAAAAATGTCCCTCATAAAAGGTCAGACGAGTTATGCAGTCAAGCAAGCTGTGCCTGAAGAGCAGCATCATCCGCCAGAACCTTGGCTGCCTGTGCTTTGCGGAATTCCAGCAGCCTGGCGGCAAGAGCCTTGTCATTCATTGCCAGCATTTCGACAGCCAGCAGAGCGGCATTTTTTCCTCCGGCAGAACCAGCAGTTACCGTAGCGACGGGGATTCCGGGGGGCATTTGCACCATAGCGAGCAGAGAATCCAGCCCGTTAAAAGGCGCAGACGCCATCGGGATGCCGATTACAGGACAAATCGTATGTGCCGCAATCACTCCGGCGAGATGAGCCGCCATACCGGCAGCACAGATGAAGACGGAAGTGCCGTTTTTTTCTGCATTTTTCGCCACATCTGCGGCTTCATCGGGAGTGCGGTGTGCGGACAAAATGCGGGCGGTAAAAGATACATCGAACTGTTTCAGTGTATCAAATGCACCTTTCAGTGAGTCAAGATCGCTCTTGCTCCCCATGATAATCGTAACTTTTGCCATAAGAACCGTTTATTCTCCGGGAATATCCAGCGGGTCAGCGGCGTTGTTTTTGGCATCGCGCAGGGCCGCGAGTTCATCAATAATCGTGTTGGAGCCGGCTTTCGGGAAATCGGCAATGATGTGTCCTTCGGCGATTTCCAGCAGAGCGATGTCAAGGAAATTATCCATATCTTTATCAGATTTGATGGTGGCGCGGCTTTTGCCGCTTGCCAGATCAGCAGCGCGCTTGGAGGCAAGCACAATAAGCGTTTTTGCATCAGGAATGACCTGTTTTGCGCGTTCGAGATATTCGTTGTTCATGGGAACTCCTTAATATTGAAAAGATTAATATGAAATAACTTCAGAGTGCTGCCGGATGACGCTGAAATCCCCGCTCATGACCAGCTCATGATTGCGGAGGAAATCAAATTTCGCATCACGGATGTAACGTTCCGCGACAGGCATACGAGAGGCATCTGCCTGAGCATTGCGCAGAAGCAGAAGACCAGCCAGAATAAACGTTTCATTTTCCACTAAATTGCGTGCACGGAGACTGTGGTATTCCTTCGAAAATTCTTTCAGGGAAGCCACATATTCCACTGCGGCAAGCTGCTGTTTCCGCATATCTGCGAGAATTGACTTCAACTCACCATCGGGAACTGCCGCGAAGAAATCATCAAACATCTTGTCCAAAGAACGTGCCATGACGCCGCCGATTGCCGCGACGACCTGCAACTGAGTTGTTCCTTCATAAATGTTTGTGATACGGGCATCACGGAAATAACGTTCCGCATCGAAATCGTGCATATAGCCTGCGCCGCCGTGAATCTGAATCGCATCGTAAGCGATTTTGTTTGCGGTTTCGGTGGAAAGAGCTTTGGAAATCGGGGTGAGAGTATCCGTGACTGCGGTATAATATTTCACTTTCGCACGGATTTCCGGATCGGGTGTTTCCAGCTTGTCGCTGAGGTGCGTATAGCCGTTTCTCAGGTCGACATTGCGAGTGGTTTCATACAGCACGGCACGAGATGCGGCCAAAGATGCTTTCATGCGGGCCAGCATATCATAAACCGGGGGGAAATTGTCGATGCTCTGTTTGAACTGCATACGTTCCGAAGCGTATTTCCGGGCTTCGTTGTATGCCGCTTCAGCGATACCGACAGCCTGTGCGCTGATGGAGATTCTGGCCCCATTCATCAAAGACATAACATATTTGATTAAGCCGCGTTTACGCATTCCGCAGAGTTCGGCGGGGACATGGTTGTACTGCAGTTCGCAGGTCGGAACGCCATGAATCCCCAGTTTGTGTTCGATGCGGCGCACAACCAGATCCGGAGTTTTGGTGCAGATGAACATACTCAAGCCACGTCCATCGGTTGTGCCTTCTTCCGAACGAGCCAGAACGAGGTGAATTTTCGAGCATCCATTGGTGATAAAACGTTTTGCGCCATCGAGATACCAGTTTCCGTTCTCATCCTGCGCGGCTTTCAGTCTCACCGACTGCAAATCCGAGCCGGAATCCGGTTCCGTCAAATCCATGGACCCATCGGCCTCACCGGAAACAAACAACGGCAGATATTTTCTGCGCTGTTCTTCCGAGCCAAATTCGCAGATTGTCGCGGCGATGTCCTGCAACCCGAAGAGGTTCTGCAAACTGGCATCGGCACGGCTGACCATTTCGGTCATCATCGTGTAAATCGTCAGCGGGAAGTTCAGACCGCCGTATTCGCGGGGGAGAATCACGCCCAGAAGACCGGCGGCTTTCAAGTCATCGAGATTCTGCTGTGTCAGAGGATGATAAGCGACTTCATGGTTTTCAAAACGGGGACCTTCTTCATCGACCTGACGCGAACGGGGGGCGATCCGGTCGCCGGCAATTCCGCCCACGACTTCCAGAATGCGGCGGAAGCTGTCTTTGGCGTCTTCGAGATTTTCCGGAGCTGTATCAAATTCCTTGCAGGCAGTATAATCTTTTTCAATCAGGCGCATCACCTCATCCAAATCGAGGCTGCCGAATGTGAACATCAGATCTGCATTATCAGTATAGAAATTAGACATGGCATCACCTCATGCTTTCGATTTGTAGGCTTTGATCATCATCGGGATGACCTGTTTCAGATCGCCGATAATCCCATAGTGGGCGATTGAGAAAATCGGGGCATGGGGGTCGCTGTTGATTGCGATGATTTTTTTGCTTTCCGCCATACCTGCGGTGTGCTGAACCGACCCGCTGATTCCGCAGGCGATATACAGTTTCGGGCGCACGGTTACGCCGGTCTGACCGACCTGATAATCGTGGTCAATCCATCCTGCATCAACCGCAGGACGCGAGGCCGCCACCTGACCGCCTAAAGCGTCCGCCAAATCGCGGATGAGCCGGAAATTTTCTGCGGAGCCAACCCCGTATCCGCCAGCCACAATGATTTGCGCGGCGTTCAGGTTGACCGTTTTTTCCTGCCGGATTCGTTCGATGACCTTGACGGCGGTTTCTTTTCCGGTCAAAGCCACGGGGCAGGGGATGATTCTGCCGGTACGCCCTGACACAGGTTCATCCATTTTCATAACGCCGGGGCGAACTGTAACCATTTGAGGATCGGCCCAGGTATTCACGATGGTCGCAATAATGTTTCCGCCGAAAGCCGGACGAATCTGCATCAGTTTATTGCGGAGCAGAACACCTTTCCGCTTGTCCTCGAAATCATCAATCCGCAAGTCGGTGCAGTCTGCGGTCAGGCCGCACAAATTCGCGGAGGCGATTCTCGGCGCGAGTTCGCGTCCTTTCATGGTTGCGCCGAAAAGCAGAATATTCGGACGGTGTTCGTGAATCAAATCCGTGATGACTTTTGCAAACGGCAGCACGGTGAACGGTTCCAAGCGGTCGTCTTCGGCAAGCAGGACATTGTCTGCTCCGTATTCAAACAATTTTGCGCAGCATTCTTTGACGCCTGTCCCGCCCAAAAGCACGGCTTCGGTCAGCACACCAAGTTTTGCGGCGAGTTCGCGTCCGCGGGACAGCAGTTCCAAACTCACATCTGCGATTTTCCCGGCTTCCTGTTCAACGAAAACCCATACATTTCCAATCTGTGTTTCACTCATGGCTATCATCCTAACGTGTGATCTTCGATAAGTTCATGGACAAAGGTATTGATTCCCTCAGCAGTGGGAGCAATTTCCTTGAAATCGCCGCCTTTCAATACCACGCTCACGATTTCTTTTACGCTGGTCGGCGATCCGCTGAACCCCAGACGGCTGAATTCCGCTTCCGGCACGGCATCTTTTGCAGTCCATTCCTGAATCAGCAAACCTTTTTTCTGCATTTCCGCAAGCTCATCCTGCGTTGCCGCTTCGCCTTTATTCTTCGCGATTTCGGAGGCGGTTTTCGCTTTTTTGTATTTCAAAATGCGGAAAGCATTTTCGGGGCGAGGATCATTGGCGTCAATAACGGTCAAAAGTACCGGAGTCGGGGATTCCAATACCTCATATCCGCCTTCAATCGCGCGTTTTGCGCGTATTTTTCCGTCTTGAAGATCAAGCACTTCCTGAACGTAGGAAATCTGCGGAATATCAAGTTTTTCTGCAATCTGCGGTCCTACCTGCGCAGTGTCGCCATCGATGGCCTGACGACCGCAAATGATAATATCCGCATCGGCGACTTTTTTCGCCACACGGCTGAGGGCGAAGCTGGTTGCCAAGGTATCCGATCCGGCAAACGCACGGTCGCTCAGCAGAATCGTTTCGTCTGCGCCTCTGAACAACGCATCACGCAGGATATTGGCGGCATTGGGCGGTCCCATGGTTGCCGCAATCACTTTGGCGCCATAGCGGTCTTTCAGCTGGAGAGCCAGTTCCAAAGCGTTCAGGTCATCGGGGTTGAAAATGGCCGGCAATGCGGCCCGGTTCACTGTACCGTCCGGCTTCATGGCATCGCCGGTAATATTTTTTGTGTCCGGCACCTGCTTCACAAAAACGAGGATTGTGCAGCTCATGATAAACTCCTTTTTGGGTGAAATATGGTAAGCCTTGAGGGTATCTCAGAAAATGAATCGTCGACAGTTTTCATTCATTGTCCAAGCATGGAACAATGTTTCATTGATCGTGATACCCTTGAATTTAATTCATTTGAATAGATAATATAGCACATTTTTGCAGAAAGTCAATTTATTCCGCCTTTAAAATATGAAATACGGTCTGCCGATGAAATTCGCACAGGATTTGTCCGATGAAGCCAACTTGTGGCGACAGGAAAAACAGATTCGGCGATTTTATTCAGACATGTGACAGGCAGTACATGGAGCAATATGGAGCTTCAATTCCTGCGGCAAGCTATTGAGGGGATGTTAGAAAATGATGTGATTTTCTCGAGAAAAAAAACTGATTCTTCTTCCAGACCGAAAAAGAATCAGTACATCATCTTTCAACAGAAAATGAAAGGGATTATGAATCAATCATTTCCGCTTCCATCTTTTCTCCCGTTCCAAGTCCACATTTTATCACCATAACGGTCCGTGATTTTGCGGTAGGATACAGTATCCATCGGATGCAGACCGGCAGCATGACCATCGATGAATGAATAGTTCCATGTATCGCCAGTATGCCACGGGGGAAGCTGTTTGGAATCCGAGGTCGAGCCGCCCTGTGAATCCAGGAAGTAGATTGCCTGGTCGTATGGGTGGATTGTGAACTGAGAGTAGGACCCGTTGTTGTTATAGAACAGTTTGCCGTAACGAATCTTTGTGTCAATCGGCGAATTCATATATGTATCAGTCACATAAATCATGTAGGACGGACGCAGGAAATGCGTTACTTTCAACTGTTTGAGCGAACCGCTCTTAATGTCATTCGAGCTATGCCATTCGCCGTGTTTGACGCAGGCGAAACGATTGATGGCGTATGAGGTGTTCGGGAGATCGGATACGCCGGAATCATTGGCTTTTTTACTGCCTTCATCAGCGGGGCAAACGAAAAGTTTCTGTTTTTTGGCGACTTCTTTCCAGAGTGATTTACTGAAATTCGGGTCATTTTTTGTAATCGGCATAGTGGCAATTCCGTTCAGCTGATTCCAGAGGTGTCCCGACCAAACGCACATTTGGGAATCGTATTCCGACTTCGGAGTTACATACCCGTTGT
Source organism: Lentisphaeria bacterium UBA1732 (assembly GCA_002315855.1). Classification (GTDB taxonomy): domain Bacteria; phylum Verrucomicrobiota; class Lentisphaeria; order Victivallales; family UBA1829; genus UBA1732. Next base: position 13,392 of record DCIG01000045.1, read on the forward strand.
AAGTTGTCGCGTATGACTGGTTCAGTACACCGATCTGCTTCAGATTTGCGATACACTGCACATTGGCTGCCGTTCTTTTCGCACTGTTCAAAGCAGGCAGCATCATGGCTGCGAGAATTGCAATGATGGCGATTACGATCAGCAGTTCAATCAATGTGAAATGCCGGGTAATGTGACTGGTCGTTTTCATAACTTTATGCTCCTTGTATAAATAAAGTTGCTGCTTTTGTTCGTAACGGTTTTATTTTTCTTCCATAGCCGGCATATTGGAAAACGGGTCATTCTCAATGATGGAGTAATAAGCTCCATAGAGACGACCGCCCATCATGGAAGCACCCATGGCATCGAAATGGATTTTGTCAGGTCCCACGAGCATTTCTCTGCACGAAGAATACTCCGCTTTTTCATCACTGTTTGCCACATCGCGGATACCTTTGTTGATGTCTTCCTGAACTTTTTTCATCGGGTCGACCAGGATTTCCGATACAACAAACGGGAGATTCGGAGCATTCAGCTCTTTGCGGAATGATTCCATAAGCCGCTGTAATTTTTCTCCATAACCGCTTCCCGAAGTTTCATTTTCGCCTTGAGCCCACACGATACATTTGAGCGTTCCTTCCGCCTGAGCTTTTTTAGCCAGTTCGATGGCGTTGTCGAAAGGTTTAGTTCCGCTCTTTTTGCAGGTTGCGCCTTTGCTCCATTCCGAAATGAGCGAACCCGAACATGCGGCGGGAATAATTCCGATTTTGCATGTGGGGAAGTCATACACGGCATTCCGGCAGAATTCCAAGGCAGGTCCTTTTGCCGCCTCCGGCGAATCATACTGAACCGGTTCGACAGCGGGAACCCATTGTCCGTTTTTATCCAGCATCACGATATGGGCATCTTCCGGCTCTTTATCGTCGGGGGCGATTATCCCGCGTCCTGACATATTATCACCGCCGACAAAAAGATAAACATGGAAGTCTTCTTTTTTGTCAGACATTTTGGGGAAACCTTTCGAATCGCAGGAGGCCATAATCAATGCCGCCGCCGATACGAACAGAACGGGCAGAAATTTTCGGAATTTCATATCATAAATCCTGTTTTCAGTTGAATTGTTATCAGTTTCCTTGAGAAATGACGCGTCTGCACGGTTATTTCACAAAGCACTTCAAAAAATTCATCTGTTTTATCCTTTGAGCTGATTTCAAAAGCGGACTTCTGGAATCAACACCTTCACGAAAATGAAACCTGTGAAGCCAATCCGTTTCATCGACCGGAAACCCTGAATTACGTTTCTATCTTCCGAATCCATTGCATTCTGCACCCAAAAGGGCGACCTGCAATCCGGCATTGGTCTCCATGCAGTTTCATTCCACAAAGAATGGTTGTTTTTATTTTCTTCTCTCATAATATAATTGAAAGCGAATGACATTTCAAGTGTTTTTCTTCACGAAAATCAAAAAACTTTGAGTTAATTTCTTTAAATTGTGCAGGTTCGGTATTATTTTACGGAATGTTCTCTATTATTTGTCCGCTGATTTCAGGAAAAAGAAAAATATTCCTCATTTTTTTTGGAAGAATACCTTGCTGATTTGATTTGACTTTTCTGAAATTCTGTAGTATTGTTTAAGGGTGATTCCATGAAAATCCGGCAATCTGCAATCGGGCGAATATGACAGAAGTCCCATTTGTTTGATTCCGTTCAAGCTCATATCTTCCTCAATTGGCTATGACAAAAAAAATTCCACACGAACCCGAAAGCATTTTGCAGAAGCAGTGGGGCAAAACGGCACCCGGAGCGGTATTTTCCCTCATGGACGGGACCGTCGTGCGCGTGCTTTCTCCCGGTGTCCTGAACAAGCAAGCCGGTCCCGACTTTCTGAATGCGTGTTTGGAATTCAACGGCACGCTCAAACGAGGCTCCATTGAGATTCACCGGAAAACCAGCGACTGGATTTCTCACGGACACAGCGGCAACCCCGATTATGATAATGTCATACTGCATGTGGTGCGCCTGAATGATTCTGCACCGTCGAATGTGCCGTTTCTGCCTGAAGTCCCTGTACTCTGTCTGCCTGAAAGCACCCCCGAAAATCCGCAACGTACCCTGCCGCATACGCTTTGCACATCTTTTTTCTCCGCAATGAGTTTGTCCGAAGCCGGGAATTTTCTTGAAGCAGCAGGGCTTGACCGACTGAAAATGCGTGCGTCTTTACGTCTTCCCGATATTATCACCCATGGTGCTGGCAAAGCATTTCTCTCCGCTCTTGCCGAACAGCTGGGTGTTCCCGACAACCGCGATCCTTTCCGCAAACTCGGTGAACGTCTTTTCGCATATCCCGATTCTATTCTGGAAGCGCATTGTGAGGCGATTGCCTGGGGGGAGTCAGGACTTCTCCCCGACCCCGCCGCCGAAAAACGTCTCAATCCTGCGGGGCGAGTGCTTGTGGAACGTCTTTGGAATGAATGGTGGACACTTCGCCGCGAAGCCGGAGAAAAACTTGTGTTTTCCCGTCTTTGCCGACCGCTGAACAGTCCCGAACGCCGCCTCGCCATGTTTTCGGCCTGGGCGACCTCGTTTTTCAACAATATTCAGGTCAAACTGACGTCTCTCATTCTTGCTCACGACAAGCCGGAAGAGCTTCTCAAAGCCCTTGCCGAACAACTTGACGTCGACCCGTACTGGACGAATCATACCTCATTCCGTTCCTGCGAACTCAAACGCGGCGCCGGACTTTTCTCCTCCGCCCGCCTCGCGGAACTTCTTGTAGATGTGATACTCCCCTTTGTCTGTGCGCTTGCGAAAATCAACCGGGATGATGCGCTGGAGGAGCGAACAGTCAGGCTTTTTCTGCAAATTCCACCGCTTCAGGCGAACACCACGACCAAACTGATGAGTTCCACATGTTTTGGCGGGCGTGCCGGACTTGTGAAAAACGCCGCTGTTCAGCAGGGCTTGATTCATCTTTACAAAGCCCATTGTGAACCCAATAGTTTTTACTGCCGTGTCTGTGCGGTTTACCGTTCTTTTCATACTCAGGATAATTGAATCATGCCCTTGAAAAAATTGAAAATCGGCGTCAGTGCCTGCCTTTTGGGGATGCGTTTCCGTTATGACGGCAAATGCAAACTTGATCAGCGAGTCGTCGATATGCTTCTTGATAAAGTCGATTTCATTCCCGTCTGCCCCGAAGTCGAGTGCGGACTGCCCATTCCCCGTCCGAAAATGCACTTGGAGCATTCATCCGGGGGAACGCGTCTGAAAGTTACGGAGGACGGACGCGACCTTACGCTCACCATGGAGCAGTGGGCAGAAGGCAAGCTCGACCAGATTGAACGCCGTGATTTTGCGGCATTTCTCTGCAAATCAAAATCCCCCAGCTGTGCCCTGAAAAGTGCCGCGCTTCTGGATTCCCGCGGTCAGCTTATTCGACATGATGCCGCCGGGATTTTCGTCAAGCTGCTGAAACGCCGTTTCCCGAAGATGCTGATAGCGGAAGAAACCGAACTGGAAGATTTTGTCAAACACCTGAATCTCGACATTTTTACAGGTGAAAAACAATAGACCTGCCTGCGATGACTGCGTATCAAGCGGGCGGAACCTGCAAAAAACTCTTCTTTTGAGCAATGGATTCCTTTTTGCCGCTTGCTTTTTCGGCAACATGATGTTACATTAAATAATCACCCTGAAATCACCCTGTATCCATCATCCTGTTTACCGTTTCACGGAGCGACTGAATGAAACAACTTTTTTCTCACATCCGCTTTTTCTTTCCCGCTTTGATCGGGGGATTGGTTTTATGCCTTGCGACCTCCTGCAAATCTGTTCAATACGAGGGGGAAGTACTTGCGCCTTTGCCTGCAAATGCAGAAATCACATTCATCTCAGACCCGAAAGAAGTCCCGGTCGGTGCGAAAGTCCTCGGCACAGCTGAATGCACCACACGTTTTTCCGAAAGCTCGGAAGAAGTACGCGAACTTTTCCGTTCAAAGGCCCGTGAAGTCGGAGCCAACGGGATTCATCTGCTCAAGGTCAAAAAAGTTGCGGATGGTTCAGCCCGCACCGACCAGCTCCGCAATTCGAGTTCTCCCGGCTGGAATACCAAAGACACCAGCGACGGCGCGTTTCTCAGTGCCAAATGGATGACCGGATATTTCCCCGATTCCGCCATTACGAAATCAGTTTACAAAACCCATATTCAGGCTGAATTTCTTTCATTCCCCGATTCCACGAACAGCCGGACAGTGACGCCTGACCGCTCGCTTCCTTCCGAATAAGCTCAATTCCGTTTATTTTGTTTTAACTCCATCGTCTGCAATTCATCATCTGCAAACGATGGATTTTTTTACATTTTGAAGTCAAATTCTGTCTTCAAAATCATTCCATATCCGGCTTTTTTGTTCCCGGATTATTTACGAACGATTATTTCATCGATTTTTGCGATTTTGGTTTGAAAAAAAAATTTTTACACTTATATTTACAGAAAAACAAAAATCAATGTGCATAAGGAATCAAACAGCATGAATCCGCTTTCGATTACAGGTCTTTTCAAAAGTTTTGAGCATGGACAAACTAAAAATGTTGTTCTTCGCGAAGTTTCTCTCACCGCGAAAAATGGAGAATTCATTGCGGTTATGGGGCCAAGCGGCTCCGGGAAAAGTACACTGCTTCACCTCATTGCAGGCTTGATTGCTCCTGATTCCGGTCAGATTCTTGTGAATGGCCTGGATATTTCCAAAATGAATGACAGGGAGCTTACCGAAATGCGCAGGACGCAGGTCGGAGTGGTTTTCCAGTCGTTCAATCTGATTCCTTCCCTGAATGTTCACGACAATATCGTTCTGCCCATTCTTGCCGGACATCGGAAAGTCGATGAAGCCCGTTTGTCCGACCTCGTGAAACGACTTGATATTGCCGATAAACTGACCCGTTTCCCCGGCAATCTTTCCGGCGGGGAACAGCAGCGTGCTGCCATCGCCCGCGCACTTCTTCCTGAACCTGCGATTATCCTTGCGGATGAACCGACGGGGAGCCTTGATACGACAGCAGGACAGCACCTTTGCCGTTCTCTCCGTTCGGTCTGCGACGATTACGGACGCACGATTCTGATGGTAACTCACGAACCCGGAGTCGCGGCATGGGCCGATCGCACCCTTGTGCTTACGGACGGTCAGATTGCCGCGGAACTGCCGGGCAGCGGACACGAAAACGCACCGAAACTTGCCGCCTCATATCAGCAGATTCTGGAATCCCGCCTGAAAGGTCTCTGATTATGCCTGTTTCTCTGAAATTGATGCTGGCTTTTGTGCGGAAAAGTCCCGTCCGCACCATTCTTGCCGCCCTCGCGATGATAGTCGCCTCCAGTATCGTGTCATGGATTGTCGCCGGATATGATGATATGTTTGCCGAGTTTGCCCGCAAGCAGACGTTTCTTTCCGGCACATTGGATGCCGTCCTCACGATTACAGCGGATTCTCCTGAAATCGACCCCGTAACGGTTACGAAAATCATCGCCGACCCTGCAGTGAAAATCAGCAGAATCTATACCCCCGTTACCCGTGTCAACAGTGTCGTAAACCGCGCCAAAACGGAAAAAGCCGCAGCCAATATGGCGGAACAGGCTTCCCGTCCTCGCGGCGGAGGCGGACGCGGAGGCATGGGCGGCGGATCTCGCGGAGGAGGCGGCGGACGCGGCGGCATGGGCGGCGGACAATTAGCCCCTGTCGTGTATGGCTTGCCCACGGGCGGCGGGATACCGCTTCAGGGAACTGATGCCGAACTTCCGCCTTTCCAGCTTGACAGCGGACGCTGGCTGACGGCGACCGCTCCCGGCGAAGGCATGACCGATATTCTGCCCGAAGCCGTCCTGACGGAAGCCGCGGCGGAACAGTCCCGCGCCGAACTCGGCGACACGCTGACCGTTGTTTCCAATGCCGGATATTTCCAGCTTCAAGTCATCGGCATCATGAAAAATGGTCCCAGTTTCCGCAGTCTTGCAAAACTCTCCTCCACTCATCCCAATGCCACAATGAGCGGTTCCAGCGGTATTTTCACCACATGGGAAACCGCCGATCGTATTTCGGGAGGACGACAGAATGCAGTTACGATTCAATTCAACTTCATTTCAGCGGACGCACAGAAAGAGTTTTTCTCGCGGTGGAGCGAGCAAGTCGACCGCGAAGGTCTTGTGCTGGCTGATTCCGCGCAGATTGATGCCGTGCTTCAGGAGCCTGATTCGGGGAGAAGCCGCAGTATGATGGAGGCATATTCTGCCACCGGACTTTCCATTCTTGCATCCTTTTTCATCATTTTCACCACACTGAGTATGGGGATTGATGAGCGTCTCCGTCAGTTCGCCATGCTTCGTATAGTGGCGTTGACGCGCCGTCAAACCGTTCTTTTGATTTTCTTTGAAAGCCTCATGCTCGGTCTGATCGGCTGGTGCGGCGGACTTGCTTCCGGCCTGCTTCTGCAGCATTTCGTCAATGCTGCGGAAGACATCAATCTTCCGCTTCACATCGGGAAATGGACGATTCTTTTGACGGGGGTCTGCAGTATGCTCGGTTCTGCGGCGGCCGCCGTGTGGCCTATGATTCGAGTTTCGCGGATTCGTCCTGTTTCCGGGCTTGCTCCGGCTGTTCAGAGTGTTTCTCCGGCACTTCCCGCACGGGCCTCGCTGATTGGCGCGCTCTGTCTCCTCGCGGACCCTCTGATTTCCATTGTGCCGGGGCTTGGCGATATGCCCAGAGTCCTTTTGTACAGTCTGCTTGGGGTGCCTCTGCTGGCAATCGGCTTTATCTGCCTTGCTCCCTTGTTCGTGAAAGTGTGCGGCATGATTCTCGTGAAACCCGTTTCCTGCCTGTTCGGTCTCGAACCTCTCTTCGCCGCATCACAGTTCCGCTCGAATTTCTGGCGCATTACGGGGACAGTGGTGTCCCTGTCGGTCGGACTTGGATTTTACATGATGGTCCTGATTTGGAGTTCCTCCATGCTGATTCCCTACATTCCCGGAAAATGGATGCCCGAACTTTTCCTTTCCGTGACTCCGGGCGGCATCAATGAAGAAACTGCACAGCTCGTTTCCGATTTGCCCGGAGTGAATCCGAAACAGTGCATGGCGGTCGCCGTGGAACAGGTCCTGCTTGGTTCTGATGTTACCGGTTCGGGGGAACGAGAAAGCGTAGTCCGGCAGAACAATATCGTGATGATCGGTGTGGATGCTGTTCCTGCTTATACTGGCAAAGATGCTTTGTTCCCGTTCCGTTTTCTCACGGACAAGGATGCTGCGCTTGAGACGCTGAAAACGACTCCATACAGCTGTCTTCTGCCTCATTACTTCGTCAATGTCGCCACTAATCCCGCCACAGGCAAACGCTATGCCGTCGGTGATATGCTGGATGTGATTGCGCCCGGCGTACACGGCGAACATGTTCAATTCAAGGTCGCCGGCATCATCGAACAGAACGGCTGGCACTGGTTCTCCAAAATGTCCGGTACGCGCCGCAATCGCGGACGCACTGCCGCCATGGTTTTCGCCAATCGCGCTGCGATGCAGGAGGCATTCCGTTTGGACCGATGCGAATATTTCTGGATGAATCTTCTGCCGGGTGCTGATGTGCAGTCAGTGGCGGACGGATTGTCCAATCTTGCCGTAACCAATATCGGGCAAACGTTCCATGTCGCGGGCATGAACGGAGCGTCCGCGGTTGGGCGACAGGTGGTCCGATCGACTACACGCGACGGCTTGACCGAGTCTCTTTTCAACCGCGCGAAAGGCATGATTGAGGGAATGCTGCAAATGCCTCTGCTGATTCTGCTTGTCGTCTCGATTTCGGTTGCGAATACAGCTTTGGCGTCCATCCGGGCCCGCCGTGTGGAAATCGGCATGATGCGTTCCATTGCTCTCAGTGCTTCCGGACTTTTCCGGCTCGTTTTGACCGAAGCGATGATGATAGCCATCACATCCACGGTCATCAGTCTGCTGTTCGGCATCATTGCGGGGCTTTGCAGTGCCCAGATGACGGCTCATTCCGATTTCTTCGGCGGGATGGGCTGGAGTTTCGATGTGCCTTGGCTCCGCGTCCTGTTCGGATTCGGTGCAACGACCGGTCTCTGCATTCTTGCGTCTTTGATTCCCGCATGGATTTCCGGTCGCGCCAACCCGCTGAAACTGATTCGCGACGGTTCTTCCGGACTTTGAAATTTTCCCCGTTTACATGAGGTTGTTTTATGCACTCAATCCGTAAATTTTATCTTCCGCTTCTTTCTTCTGCGTTTCTCTGCTGTTCTCTGTACGGCACCGAATCTCTTCCCGCCGGCAAGAGTGAATCTCTGCCGAAAGAATCCGTCAAAAACGTCAAAATCGATGAATCATTCCGTCAGGAAGGTTCCGCCGCCGTTCGCCGCGGCGTGGAATATCTTTTGTCGCGTCAGCTCCCCGATGGTTCCTGGGGCTCGGCTTCCCGCGGACGTGCGGTGGGAAATCCTGCCATTACGGCCCTTGCCGGCATGGCGATTTACGGAAGCGGCAATGCCGTGGCTGAGGCTGTCCGCACGAAAGCAGTGGAGCAGGCTCGTTCATTCGTCCTGAAACACGTTCAGAAAGACGGATCGATTTATCTTGCGACCGGTGCTTCCGGCGAATATCCCACCTACACCACGGCCATTGCCTTGACTTTCCTTGCAAGTCTCCGCAATCCGCAGGATGAACAGGTCATTCGTGCCGCCCGCAAATTTCTCATCGGTCTTCAGCTTGATGAGGACAATCCGATTCTTCCAACGCAGAAAGAAGACCCGAAATACGGCGGGTTCGGGTATGGTCCCGACAAAGACGGCATGAGCCATGCCGACCTTTCCAATACCGCATGGGTCGCCGAGGCGCTTCATGCTTCGGAATACATCACGAAAGAACCCTACGCCGCATCTCAGAGTGAGGCGAAAGAGGGCGATTTGGCGTGGGACAAACTCGCAGTTTTCCTGACGGGGATGCAGAATGCCCCCGAAACCAATCATGCCGTTTGGGTGATTGCAGATCAGTCCGATGATGCCTGCGGCGGTTTCGTGTATCAGGTGGAGAGCGCCCCCGAAGATGCCGCCGGGGAAAAAGCCGACGATAAAACTGCCCGGAAGCCCACCTTGCGCACCTATGGCAGTATGACCTATGCCGGACTGAAAAGCATGATTTATGCCAAACTCAAGCCCGATGATTCACGTGTGAAGGCCGCCGTCGAATGGTCGGCGCGTCATTATACCCTGAATGAAAATCCCGGTGTCGGCGCCGCCGGTCTCTACTATTATATTCAGACGTTTGCCAAAACTCATGATGTCCTGAATGAGGAGACCGTGAAATCTTCGGATGGCAAGTCTCACAAATGGCGCGAAGATGTCATTGCAAAACTCCTTTCCGACCAGAAAGGCGGCGGCGAATGGCTGAACGACAATGGACGCTGGATGGAGTCCAGCAGTGAACTCGTTACAACCTATTCTCTGCTTTCCATGGAGCTGGCTCTCGGCCCTGCTTTGCAGACGAAAAAGCCATGATTGCTCATTGCATACATTTTCCCCTCACAAAAAAGCCGGACACCTGATTCAGATGCCCGGCTTTTATTTTGCTTTCCTGTCCGTAAAAGTTATTTCGCGGGGACAGCGATGGTATCGACTGCCACGCCCGGATCGACCGCCCGAATCGTAACAGTATTGACTTCATCCTGTTTGAGGTCTTTTACTGGAATCACGAAGCGGACATAATTGTCGTCCACCAGTGTGCCGCGCGGATCGCTGGAACCGTCGTATTTGCTTTCAGAACAAGTGATATTGACCACCTGCACGGACTTCCCGTTCACCAGAATTTCAGCGCGGGCTTTCAGTGTCGGATAAAGCGCATGGAACGGCAGGAAGTTCACGAGGATATTGCTTTCCGTCTTGCCTGCCGTAAATTCAAACGTCATACTCGGTGCGGCTTCATCACCCGGCTCGAAGCAAGCCTCTCTGGTCAGCGGGAGCAGTGCCGCTGCGGAGCCGGAGCATCCCAGCCCGTTGAAAATCTTCCATTCTGTCCGGTTTTTGCCCGGTTTCAGCTTCGCGGATGCCGCCGTAAGGAATTTCAGACCATCTTGCCAGCCGTCTTTGTTGTGCGTGTTTGACCCGCGTTTGCGGTTCGGTTCATTCCACGGCCATTGCATGTGAGTCCACCAGTCGTTTTGTCCGGTGCGGCTGCGCAGGGTATCCGGCACGAAATGATCCCATTTCCCGTTTTTGATTTCCTTGTTGAGTCGGTTGCGTCCCGCATCAATTGCCGCCACATACGGGGCGACTTCGGGACTGTTGAGCGTCAGTTTCTGATTTGCCTTCACAGCATCCCGATCGGTCATGAAAATCAAACCGGCATTGCCGAAGAGATTGGTTGAGAATCCCACCAGCTCGAACCAAGCGTCCTTGGTTTCCTGATCTGGCATCATCGCTTCCACGGCCTTGCAGTCGTCCAGCAGTTTCTGATAAGCGTTTTTCAGTTCTGCGGCCTGTTCATCGCGCAGTGCGGTTGCCCAGCCTCTGTTCATGGTTTCGGGTTTGCGAATCATGCCCAGTCTGAAATAATCATCCATCACTTTCGCGGCTTTCGGTGCGATTGCATTGCCGAAATATTCCACGCAGAATGCGTTCAGATAATCCATCTGGTCATTGCTTCCCCGGTGCAGTTCGGGGTCCCAGGCCAGCTTTGACCAGTAATCCATTCCGATTTCCATGGGTTTGCTGTCGCCCACGTTCAGAACCCACTGGTCGCGGGCGTTGTTGTCGTAAGCCTTCAGCATTTCATGCTGCATCAGAGCCAGCGGTGTTGTGTTCAGTTCGCAGTAGGAGTGCACACCTCCGTAGTAGGAAATATGATAATAGACGCCCGACCCGCCGCTTCTCTTCTGTTCTTCGGGGGAGCTGAGACGGCGGATATAACCGTAGTTGTCGTCCACCCACATCAGTGTAACATCTTCCGGCACGTTCAGTCCTGCGTCATACACGGGCAGCACTTCCTTGTACGGGATGAATGTCTGCGGGATGCGTCCGAATTCCTTCGTAATCCCTTTGTTCAGCATGGCGCGCTGATTGGTCATGGCTTTTTCCACAAGAGCTTTTTTCTCGTCCATGGTATTTGCGCCCTGCATTGCCGAGTCGTGGATTCCCCGTATTCCCAGCGTCCACACATTTTCCATTTTGGCGCGCATATCCACGCTTTCCTGCCAGTATGCGTCGATTTTTGCCTGATTGGTCGAATAATTCCATGCTCCGTTTGATTTCGGCCAGTGGCAGTTGTTGCGGAGCATGGGTTCGCAGTGGCTTGCGCCTGTTACGATGCCGTAACGGTCCGCCAGTGTAACGTTTTCGGGAATCGCGCAGAATTCCACGCTGATTTCGTGCATTGCAGGCCAGAAAAGATTCATTCTGGAACGCAGCATGTACTCGAAAATCTTTTCATTGGTACCCGGACCGATTCGCTTGGTCGTATCTTTTTCAAAGTTCTGTTTCGCCCATTCGTGAAGAGCCCAGTCTTCGTCATTGATGAAGATGCCGCGGTAACGCACTTTCGGTGCATCCACGGTTTTTCTGCCCAGAGCCGCTTCCACCTTTTGGGCTGTTTTGACAGGCACATCAGCCCACCAGTACCACGGTGAAACTCCCATCTTTTCCGAAAGTTCCATCAATCCGTATGCGGTCCCTCTCCGGTCGCTTCCCACGATGACCAGAGCCTTTTTGATGCCGTCGAACGGCTTGTCAACCATGAACCATCCGGTTGTTTCCCAGCCGCCCTTGATCTGTGAAACATCGATTTTCCCAGCGTCAATCAGCTTCTGAATCGCATCGGAATGCCCCAGTGTTCCTGCCAGCAGAATTGCATCCGCCTGTTTCGGCAGTTCACTCTTGAAAAGTTCCGGTTTCGCATCCGCCACACGCTTGACGTCATCGCAAAAAAGATTTGCCGCGATTTTGACGCATTCATAATCCTTATCCGAGATGACAACCGGTATCGCTTTCCCGTTTTCCGCCAGTACAATCTCTTCGGCTCCGTTGAATGGATTGAGTTGTCCGACGGCTGAGTTACCGCCATCGCGCATGACCTTCAAATCGGTTTCCGCCTTCACTTCGCTTGCCGCAAAGAGCAGAATTGCCGGCAGCAGTCTTTTCCAGAGAGAAAGCATTCTCGAATGTTCTTTCATGGTTTGTTCCTTTTGTTGAATAGTAAAAATGTGTAAAATCATATTTTTATGAAAAATGAGAGCTGATTTACTCTTGCCGCACAGTCAGCTCAATCCCTATAAAATATAATGTTCCCTATGATTAATTCAAGCCTGCATTATCTTTTTTTTGAGTTTTTATCTTCCTTTTGTGAAATAATAACATAAATAAGACGTTTTATTCCATCTGTCTCTCTCTTGCATTATGCCAGCCCGCATTCCATCAGCATTGCTTCATCTTTCAGCAGTTCTTCCGTTTTCCCTTCCGCAAAAACGCTTCCGTCTTTCAGAATCACGCACTGCGGACACAATTTTTCCGCGAAAACCAAATCATGAGTTGCGATGAGTTTTGCCGCCGGAAATTTATTCAGACATTCCGATAATTCTCTGCATCCCCTCGGATCAAGCATTGCCGTCGGCTCATCCAGGAGCAGCAAGTCCGGCTGCATGGCAAGAATCCCTGCCAGCGACACTCTTCGTTTTTCGCCTCCCGACAAACGGATAATATCGCGTTTCGCCAGAGCCGTTATTCCCATGACATCCATAGCATGATGAACTCGTTCTGCGACTTCCTCATCGGAAATTTGCAGGTGTGTCGGGCCGAAAGCCACATCTTCATATACGGTTTGCGAGAACAGCTGATCGTCTGCATTTTGGAAAATCATGCCGATTCGTCTCCGCAGTTCATGCGTTCTGATTTCCTGCAATCTTGTCCCGTCAATCTCGATTTCTCCTGATTTCAGCGGACACAGCCCCAGGATTGCGTTGAGAAAGGTTGATTTCCCCGCACCGTTTGCCCCCAGCAGAGCGATTGCTCCCTTGGCTCCGAACTCCAAATCGCAGGTTAACTGATTCAACGCGGGAATATGTCCCGTGCGTTCTACGGTTGCTTGTCGAAACGAAACTTTCACAGAAAACACCTCAAAAAAATCAAAAGAATTCCCGTACTGACTGCCATCATTCGTTCCGGTCCGCTTGCCGCCCTTGAACGGGGCAGGGGTGTTCCGGCGTGGAACAGTCTGCACTGCATGGCCCGGTAAACCGCTTCCGAACGTTCCACCGTCCTGAGAAACAAATGCCCCGTCAGGTGTCCCCAGTCCTGAACCGGGATATGACGGCATTCCGGATTTCTCAGGAAATACGCCGTTTTCATGGACGCGGCCTCGGTCATGACCAGCCCCAGATAACGGAACATCAGCTGGATTTGCAGAATCAGTACGCACGGAATATGCAGAGATGCCATTGCTCCCGACAAGTCATTCATCGGCGTGCTTGCGGAAAGCAGCAGTACACAGCCCGCGGTCGCAAGTGTCTTGAATATCAGGACGAAAAGCGATACGAATCCCCCCGGCATCGTTCCTCCGAAAGGCATTGCCACTGCACTTCGGTCGAAGAAGCAGTTGGCAATCCCCGCACAAAGAATAAAGGGCAGTGCAATAAGCGTCCGCCTGAATAATCTCCCCGCATCATGTCCCGTAATCCATGCCAGACCGAACGGTATTCCTGCGAAAATCAGTGTCCCTGTCCAGTCATATCGCTGAAACGATACGGTCAGAAAGAGGAAAAGCACCGTCAGCAGCATTTTGGGCAGCGGCGCAAATTCATTCAGCACGGAGCTTTTGCTCTCCGCATGGCTGTGTATGGATAATGTTGAAATCGGGTCAATCATGAACCGTGCTTTGTTTCAGTTGTCTTGCATATCCGGAGGAATAACGTTTCTTGTCTGATTACTTCCCCGCATGGCAGATTTCTTGTTTTTGCTTTCGGAACCGGATGATGCTCACGCACAGGCAAATCAATGCCGCACAAAGAATTGCACCCGCTATCCCGCAGAAAATCGTCCCCGTCTGTTCATTTTTTCCGGGAATGACGTAGTCCGGCAGAAGTGCGAGTTTATCACTGAGCGATGCGAAAAATCCATGGACTGCGCTTCCGTTTTCGATTTCTGTTCCTGCGGTGCGTTCAATCGACCATTCCAGACCATCCGGCTTGCCCGATGCCAGCAGGGAGAATCCTCCGCCCAGCACCAATGCCGCCAGCGAGAAAGTCCATACCATGCCTGCCGCAGAGAACCGTTTCGCCTCCTGCTTGACCGATTCAAAATCCGGCAGGTTTTTCCGCACGAAAAGCAGGACAAACGAAGTTGCCAGTCCTTCCCCGATTGCGATTGCCGCATGAATCGGCATCATTGCCGCCGCAAATACTCCGAACGGCAGTTCTGTAATCCCTGAAACCAGTGTTTCGATGGTTACCGCGAATGCTCCGCACAGCAGTGCTGCCATGCTTGCCGCGATTCCCGCCGTAAAAATCCGCCCCGGCTTCCCGTCTTTTCCCGCGATTGGATGGAATACAAAAGGATAGGACAGAAAGCATCCGAAAAATCCCATATTGAACAGATTGCATCCGTAGGCGAGCAGACCCCCGTCCGCGAACAGTACCGCCTGAATCAATAGCACCCCCGCCATTACGATGAATGCCGGTGCAGGTCCCAGCAATGCCGCCAGCAGAACTGCTCCTGCAATATGTCCGCTCGATCCGGTTCCCGGAATGGCGAAATTGATCATTTGTGCAGCGAAAACAAATGCGCCTGATACTCCCATCAGCGGGATGCGGCTTTCCTTGAAGTCTTTGCGGATTGCCCTGACACTGTACCCGATGATTCCGGCAGACACCGCGAGCATGGCACCGCCGACTGCGGGTGAAATGAGTGCATCTGACATGTGCATAAAAATGCTGTTCCTTTTTCCGTCGTTCGTTTTACTGCCGCAAATCCCTTGTGATTTCCGGATTCTGTCATTGCATTTTTTTCGGAAGGGTATCTCTGTCCCTTTTGAAATCAGTTCTCCAATGAATCAGGATGCCCTGATTGTACAATAACAGATGTATCATTTAATATACCTCTTTCAGGTAAAAAATCAATCAAAAACTTTTATTCTCCGTCATATATCGGGGAAAAATTTGATATTGTTGTATTTGCGTGATATATTAATAACACTGCTGTTGACGTATTCACCGGAAGATTTTCCTCCGCGCTGCGTCTGAATCGTGTCTCTGTTTCATTTTATTCCGCGTTTTTGATTTTGAATCCCGGTCAGAAAACGTCGGAGCAGAGATTCTTCCCCGTTCCACTTTTGCTTCATCTCAAAAAGAAAGAGTTTCATCGTGAGTTCTTCCAGAGAGCACTTTTCCTCCCGTATCGGCTTCATTCTCATGACTGCCGGTTGTGCCATCGGACTTGGCAATGTATGGCGTTTCCCGTTTATTGCCGGACAGTATGGCGGCGGTCTTTTTGTCTGCCTCTATCTGTTCTTCCTGCTTATTCTCGGCTTCCCCGTGATGTGCATGGAGCTTGCTGTCGGTCGTGCGGGACAGAATGTCTATCCTCTTGATTTCAAAACTCTTCAGAATCCTGAAACAAAATTTCAGTGGAGCATTCCCGGTTTTATTCTCTTTTCCGGCAATTTGATTCTGCTGATGTTTTACACGGTCGTAACCGGATGGATGCTTGCTTATACATGGTTCTATTGTTCCGGCGGAGCAAATAAGATTTACGAGTCTCAGCCCGACAAATTTTTCGGTGATTTTCTCGGTGCGCCCGGACTTCAGATTGTCTTCATGCTGATTGGGCTTGTGATTACGCTGGTTGTCTGCTTCGGCGGCATTCAGAAATCCATTGAGAAGGTCATCAAATTCATGATGGCCGGTCTGTTCCTGATTCTCCTTGGTCTGGTGGTTCGCTCAGCCGTCTTGCCGAAAGCCGTTGACGGGTTCTCATTCTTCCTGTATCCTTCCACGGAAAACTTTGTCAACAAAGGTCTTATGGAAACCATTCATGCCGCTATGGCACAGGCGTTCTTTACATTGAGTCTTGGTATCGGCAGTATCGCCATCTGCGGAAGCTACATTCAGCGTGAACGTTCTTTGGCGAACGAAGCCACATGGATTATCATTCTGGATACTCTTGTTGCCATTGCTTCAGGACTGATTATTTTCCCCTGCTGTTCTTCCTTTGACATCACGCCGAATGCCGGTCCTGCCCTGATTTTCATTACCCTCCCGAAGATTTTCCAAGGATTGCCCGGCGGTGCATTCTGGGGAAGCCTTTTCTTCCTGTTCATGTCCATTGCGGCTCTGTCCACGCTGATTGCCGTCTTTGAAAACCTTGTCGCGTTTGGCATGGATGTGTTCCACTGGAAACGCATCAAATCCTGCACGATTTTCGGTATTATACTTGGTATTGCTTCGTTCCCCTGCATTTTCGGCTTCAATATCTGGAGCAGTTTCCAGCCGCTGGGCGAAGGCACGGGCGTACTTGATTTGGAAGACTTCATTGTCAGCGATAACCTGCTTCCTTTGGGCGCATTGACTCTCGTCCTTTTCTGTACCATGAAGAAAGGATGGGGCAGTGAGAACTTCCTGAATGAAATCAATACCGGTGCCGGCTGGAAAGTCCGTCCGTTTATGATTCATTATTGCCGCTGGGGTCTCCCCGTGATTGTCTTCCTGATTTGGGGAATCGGCATTGCCAAACGCTTCTTCCCCAATCTTTTCTGACATCCTGTCAGGCAATCATGCAATCCTGCCCTTTCCTTTTTTCGATGGGGATGGGGCAGGGGGATATGCAGAGAATCGGTTCAGATATCCCGATTGATTTCGAGGTATTTTTTTGTGTCCGAAAAAAAGGTACCCCGGAAACAATCCCGGAGTACCCTTGAGCATATCAGTCTGGATGATTTGACTCGGCAGAGAAATTTTCTCTTACTTTTTCTCTTCCTTTTTCGGTGCGGGAGCTTTCTCCCATTTGCCGTCTTTGCTTTGGATGAAGGTCCCTTCTTCTGCCGTAGAATAAATCTTCTTGGCGCGGAGTTCGCCCACCTTGCTTACGGTTGTGCTTTCTTTCTTTGCGATTTCCGCATAAATGAGCTTGCGTTCTTCGTTTTCATCCGCAATCTGCTTGGTTTCTTCGGCGCTGAGTTTTGCGTCTTTCATGGCTTCCAGAAAACCTCCGAGCGTTTCACCGATGGATCCTGCTTTTTTCAGCTTGTCCAGTTTCGGCTTGCGGGCGATCATATTTTTCTTGATGTCGTCCATAGTGATTTTTTTCTCGCTGGACTTTGCGGTTTCTGCGGCGGTCGCGGCGGCTTTCGGGGCTTCATCTGCGGCGGAAAGCATCGGTACGAACATCGTCATCGCGAGGCAGGCGGCTGTTGCAATCATTCTTTTATTCATGTGGTAATCTCCTTAAATTGAATCAATGTCGTCGAAGAAGTCGTTCAGTTCCTTTTCAACGCGGATGTTGATGTCGAGTGTGATGTGAACCGGTTTGATTTCGATGGGTTTGATCTCGCTTTGGGTTTTGATGCAGGACACCGGGAAAAACATCATTGCACCCCCGATGGCGAGAAATGCCGGAATAAATTTCATTCTCATACAGTGGATTCCTTTCATTGTTTGGAGAACATATTTTTGAGGTATTTGACTAAGTCCTGAATTTTCTCTGCTGTAATATTCACGTTCACATCCAGCCTGATTCCCTGGAATCGGCATGGCACGCTGGATTTGATAAACGAATTCTGCTGTCCGTCAAAGGAATAATACAGCGGCTGATTGGGCTTCCCGTCCAGCGACAGTGTTATTTTCAGATGATCCATTTTTTCACCGCTGGTTGCCATGCTCATGCGCACCCATGAATACGTGAAATCTTTCAGTGCATCCTTGGAGAGTTCCATGGTGATACCCCCGTTTTCGTTCATCAGGTTTTCATTCACTGTTCCGCGGATCAGCCCGTCTTCGCCCGGCGTGGAGTACAGAAATGCGTCATCGAAATAAATGCTGTCCGGTGTGATATACACGGGGATTGTTCCGTTGAGTGCGCCTTCTCCCTGAATATCGCCCACGCCTGTTTGCGTCAGAAATTCCGCCAAATCCAGCCGGTCGCAGTACATGATTGCTTCGGACAGCGGATATTCCTTGCTGAGCAGTAAACTCCCCAGCCTGATATGCCCGCCGCACCATTTCATTGATGCGTTTTCCACTTGCCATGTCGTGGGCGACTCCATTCGGAATGTTACGCGGCAGTTTTCCGTTTCGATTTTGTCGAATTTGATTTTCTGAATTGTCAGCAATTGTCCCGGTTCTGACTTCAGCGTTGCCAAATCACATACCTTGAATCCTAAATCGAGCCCCTTGACTTCCAGTTTCTTTTCGGGGAATGCCACATCCATCCCGTGCACATTGATTTCCGCGTTTCCGGTCGGCTTTTTCCCCGGCGTGAAACTGCAGTTGACCTTTCCTTTGACATTTCCCGTGCAGGAAATATTTTCAAACTGCGGGAAGAAGACACCGATGTCTTCGGTGAGATTGAGCTCCTGTTCAGGAATCTCAAAGATACCGTTCATCATGACACCGCCGAGCAAATCCAGGTCTGCTTTCAGATTTGTCTTGATTCCGCGCACATCGATCCCGGAATCGAGTTTCAGCCCCTTTCCGGTCCAGCCGATTTTTCCACCTGCTGCGGCAGTTTCAATCCCGTCGTAAATCACATTTTTGATGCCGATTTTTCCCTGCAATGGCTTTTCTGCTTCTGCGATGACCTCATTGTCCTCCGGCTTTTCAGTCTCCTCTTCCTCCGTTTTTTCCGACTTTGCAATCGTCTGTTCAAACGGCAGACTCCAATTGATTCCGATTGCCGCCGTCTTGAAATCCGGCATAAGCAAATCCGACACGGCACATTCCGCCTTGCCTGACACGGCCCCGCCGTTCAGTTGTGCGTTCAGCTTCACTTCCGGCGCGGTATAGGTGAGATTCGGCGACTCCATCTTGACTTTCATGCCGGAAAGTATCGTTTCCGCTGCATATTTCTTGAAATCGTGCGTCTGGGCATACATATTCAAACGCTCGAAATTTCCCTTGATGCCGTTGAAAGCCCCCTCGATTTCATTGCATCCCAGATTGGCCGTCATCATTTTTGAGGTCCCCTTGCCGGCGAATGTCCCCTCAAGCATGACATCCCCGATTTTCCCCGTGATTCCGTTCTGTTCTGCCGTCAGGTCTTTTGCCTTGAAAATTCCTGTAACATTCAGGCTTTCTTCTTCCCGGTTATGCTCGAACGCCACTTCCAGTTTTTCGGGGATGCACCCCGTCTGAATCCCCTGATAGTTCAGCCTGAATTTCGGACGGTTGCTGAGTGCCGCAGTAACTTTCGAGTAACCCGGCTCCGTTGTCCCCTCTATCTCGAAAAGTGCCGCCTCCGAATCTGCGATTTTCGTCTTGAAACTCCCCTTGACCGTATGGTTCGGCAGAGACAGCTCCCCCTCAATCCCGCTGACTTCCACAGGGATTCCCCCATATTCGGCGGCAAGCTCATCCAGCGAAAATGCGAAACATCCGTTTTCTTTTACCTGAAGCAGATACGGCGATTCCACTTTCAACTGATAGACCTTGTTCTGATCTCTCAGGCTGAAATTGAGTTTCCCGCTGACCGACGTCCCTTCCTGAATACTCAGCGTGTTCAGGTCCAGCTCCGCTTCCGAAGTCAGATTGATGCCTCCCCTCAGTCCGCGCGGCAGATAATTGCGTATCGTTCTCGACAGAGAATTGGTGGACACATTGATTTGACCGGGGCTGATTTTCAGCCGTTTGTCCTTGTGCCGGTATTCTGCCTGTACTCTTATGCTGTTGCTTGCGTTGTGGATGGCAAGATCACATTTGAGCTTGTTCCACTTTTCTTCGGAATCGGTTTCTGCATGGACGCGGTAGGCGAAATACACCAAATCGACCGATTCCTCTTCAAGAATCGTCAGAATGACATTCCCCGACACTATGATTTTCTCGACCTGCACAGGAATAACCTTGTTCAGGTCGCTGACAGGTTCATTCTTGCTTGTGCTTGTTTCCCCGCCGTCTTTCTTCATAAATCCTTTTACGAAAAGCTCATATATCGGAAACTTGAAAGACATTTCATCCGTTTGTGTACACAGAAAATCGCAGTTTTTCAGTTCGACGCTCTCGATTTTCCCTTTCATCAGCTCAAGTGGACGGTATTGGATTGTGATTGCCCCGATGCTGCCCACGCGGTGTGCTTGATTGGCATCCGCACTTTCCTCTTTGAACGTACATGCCACCTCTGCCGAATGAAAATTGATGTATTTGATTTGGAAATCCATTTTCCCTTTTTCGGACATCGAGTTTAACAGCTCATTGATTTTGTTTTCAATCAGCTGCGGTCCGAAATGTGCCACGGCTCCCGCTCCGGCCAGTGCGATGCACAGCAGTGTCAGCAGTACGATGATCAGCACGGCCCATATCTTAGCTCGTTTGGCCTTGCGTTCGATTGCTTCTGCCTTCAGCTTCATTTGGATGTTTTGCAATGTTTCCGACATGCTTTCTTGACCTTGCTTTTTGCTTTTGTGGAAGATTTTTCCTGATTTGCATGTGTTCCCTTTGCAGATAGAATCTCTTGTCCCTCGCAAATCATTTCTTCGCACTATAATATATTCTGTTTTCTTGCGTATTTCAATTCTGAATCATGCGTTTTTCGCTTTTTTTGTGCCATTCTCTTCAATCCTTTACGTGATTTTCCCATGCCTCATTTTTTGCAGAAAAAAATCCGTTTACAGCATCTTTTTCCCTTGCATTTTCGTCCGCACATGTTATAGTATCTCCGTAAAAACGAAAAAAATAAGGGTATTTCAATATGTTATCAAAATGTAAATCTCTCATCATCTTTCTTTTGCTTGCTCTGTGTCCGTATGTCTTTGCGGATATAATTAGCCCGGACATTCCTCCTCAACCGAATAATTCGTATCTGTTTTTATTGTCAGAAATGGTTGCTCCTTTTTGCATGTACAATGAACTTCTCTCCATGGGAGCTCCCAATACACTTCATAAGCTGATTCCGTATCTTTTTTTTGGCTGGGGCATTCTTTTGTATGCGTTGGCTTTCACCATGATTGTCCGGCAGCCGCAGGATTTTACTCCGCCGGAGAAGCCTTCGCGTTCCGAACTCCTTTTGACGGTTTCCTTGCCGTGTCTGTCTGTTCTGATTTTGGTTCTGTCTGACAATTTTTTATCTTATCTGCCAGGTATGCTGACTTGTCTTTTCATCGCCTGTCTCACGAATTTGGCTTGGATTTTTCTGAAACAGCCTCATTTTTGCTCATTTCGCTCCTCTCTCAGCTGGCATCTTTTTGCCGAAGCCTGTACGATTCTTTCAGCATATCTGATGTATGACTGTCTGTTATGGATTTCTTGTGTTCCCGGAGTGCTATATAGCAATCTTCGTATCAGGGGCGAATACGGCCCGGATCCTTCTTCTTCCTCTTTTCTTTTGAAGTTTTTGTCTCTGCCCCTTTTGCTGCTGCTTTTCGTCCTGATTCCGTTCATTCCTTTCATCTTTTTGCGCATTTCTCTTTATCTCAATAAAACTTCAAAGCGGCGGTCTGTCCTTTTGAAGATTTCGCTTGTTTCGTTCTTGCTGATGAGTCTGCTTTACGGGGCTTTCCTTTTTCAGATTAACTTCTTTTTTTAGGATAAACTGATGAAACTTTCACATGATTTCGGGACATTTCCCCTTCAACTTCATCTTGGTATTCAGCATCTCCTTGTGGATGCTGTTTGTGCGGCGGCCATCTTTGCCCCTGCCTGCGAACGCCTTGCGCAGTACAATGGTGTTGTATTCATGGATGAGGATAAATTTGTTTTCTTCGCCGGAATTGCCATTGCCGTTTACAATACCATGGCATTTTGCACCCAGTGGCTGACCGGGCTCTTCTGCGACTTTCTTGACCGCGACCGCTCCGTTCAGATTGCCTCGGTGGCACTGCTTCTTTCCGGTGTATTCCTGAGTATGTTGATTCCCATAAAAGCCGCCATTTTGCTGGGGATAGGCAATAGTCTTTTTCACGTATCCGGCGGACGCTGTGTCATTCGTGAAAGCGGCGGCAAGGCTTTTCCTCTGGGGGCATTTGTTGCTCCCGGCGCAATCGGGTTGTTTCTGGGAACTTCGCTGGGCGGCACGTTTTTCTGGCTTCTTCCGCTTCTCTGCATCTGTCTCATTGTGAATCTTGGGGTCTTGTGCTTCCTCATGAAAAAAACTGCTCCCGCTGCCTCTCCCGCAGAAAATCTCTCCTCGCCGTTGCCTCTTTCTGCCGGAAAAATCTTGTTCATTGCCGTTCTTGTCCTGACTTGCATTGTCTGCCGTGCGGCTTCCGGCAGTGTTGCTCTTGATGGCGATGATTTTTCTCTTTCCTGGAAATGGGTTCCTGTCCTGTTTGTCTTCCTTGGCAAATTCTGGGGCGGTGCTTTCGGCGACTGTTTCGGCATAACTCCTGTTGGCGTTGTCGCCTTGATTGCCGGTACACTTCTCCTTTGTTTCGGACACAGCAGTGATACATTCCTTGCCGCACAGTTTTGTATGAATTTCCTGATGGCATTGACCTTGTTTCTGTTGGCGCGGGCGTTGCCGCAGACGCCGGGACTTGCTTTCGGACTTGCCGCCTCGGTGCTGTATCCCGGCAGTCTGATTCGCCTGACCGGATCGCCTTATATGATTCTGGTTACTCTTTCCGCGTGCAGTGTTTTGTGCTTTTTTGTTGCATCCCGTCTTCTTCTGAATCACCCGCAAAAAGACAAGGAGGGTATTTGATTTGAAAGACTTGCTGTCCTGTTTCTTTTATGCGGGGATAACCCTCGCGATTGAATGCCTTTTCTGGTGTTTTTTCCCCCCGTATCGACGCATCCGCTTCCTTTTGTGGTGCGCCGTGGTGAATCTTTTTTCCAATATCACCCTGAATGTCTTCCTCGGATTTCACAGTTATGCAGTGAATAGTTTGTTGTCCCCCTTGGTTCTGGCAGGCGAAGTGGTGGTGGTCATCGTGGAGTTTGCGCTCCTTTACATGCTGGAACGCTCTCAGGCGAAACGCCTTTTCCTGCTTACGTTCCTTGCCAACCTCATTACCTATTCATGCAGTTTTCTCTTCCTTCTGTTTGACGCCGCCTGATTTCCCCCTTTTGAAGGACAAAAAAAACACCCCGCCTCGTTTTGTATTCGGGGCAGGGCGTTGAACTCGATTTTTGATCGCGTCCCTCATCGGAGCGACAGGATTAACTTCAACAGTTCATCAAGTCGTTCGTGCGTCAGTCGCGGATTCAGCAGGGTGAATTTCAGGCACACATGTCCGTGGCACACGGTTTGACCGATGACCACGCCTTCGTGATGCATCAGGGCTCGGCGCACACGTTTGTTCAGCGTGTCGGCATCTTCCTTGCAGCCTTCCGGCGGGAGCAGACGGAATACGACCGAGCTGATTTCCGGCTCTGTAACGGTCTCGATTTCCCGGTTCGCTTTCAGCAGTCCATGGAAATACGCGGCATTGTCGATGCACGTTGTAATGATTTTTGCCCAGCCGTCGCGTCCGCGCATACGGAACGACATCCACACTTTCAGCGCATCGAATCTGCGGGTCGTCTGCAATGACTTGTTGACCAAGTTGATATACCCGTCTCCTTCGTCCTCTTCCCGGTTCAGATAATCCGCATGGATGGTCAGCATGTCGAAATACTTCCCGTCCCGAATCAGAGAGGCACTGCAGCTGATAGGCAGCAGGAACATCTTGTGAAAATCCACGGTGATGGAATCGCACTTGCTCAGTCCGTCCACCCGGCAGGCGTATTTGGGCGACAGAATCACGCCGCTTCCGTAAGCCGCGTCTGCATGAAGCCACATATTGTGTTCATCGCAGATGCTTCGCAGTTCTTTCAGCGGGTCGATGCTTCCGAAATCGGTTGTTCCCACGGTCGCGGCGACGCAGAATGGCAGATTCCCCTCCGCAGCATCCTGTTCGACCAGTTCCCGCAGTTTCACGGCATCCATTTTCATGGCGTTGTCCACAGGCACTTTCACGACGCATTCACAGCCAAGCCCCATGAGTTGTGCACTCTTTTCCATGGAGAAATGAGAAATTTCCGAGGTATACATGCGCAGCTTGCGGAAATTTTCAGGCAGTCCGTGTTTCCGGATGTCCCGGTGCATGACCTCATTGCAGTAACGGTCTCTGGCAAGCAGCAGTCCGGAGAGATTCGACTGCGAGCCGCCGGATGTGAAAACTCCGTCGCTCGTCTTTTCGTCATACCCGTAGAGCTTGCACAGGTTGCGGATGACTTCCACCTCGATTTCCGTTGCGGCGGGCGACTGATCCCACGAATCCATGGACTGATTGAATGTCGCTATCACCAGTTCGGCGGCGATGGACTCCAGCAGTGCCGGTCCGTGCAGATGTGCCATATAACACGTTGACATCGGACGCACCAGATTGGGCAGGATTTTCGTCTGCGTTTCGTTCAGGATTTCGTCGAACCCCACTCCCGTTTCAGGAAGCAGTTCATCCGTATGCAGAAATTCCCGCAATTCTCGCGGCGGCATTCCTGCGTATGCTTTTTCATGCGTCATGGAGGCGGTGATTGCTCGAATCGCCGCTTCCATGATGGCTGTATATTGTTCTTTGTCGGACTCGCAGGAAGTCAGAAAATAATCACTTTTTGACATCTTTGTCCACCTCGACGACAACTTTTTCGAAGATGTCGAGCATGGTGTTGAGGTCTTCAAACGACACATTCAGGGCGCACAGACAGCGCATCACGGCTCCGTTGCGTCCGCCTTTTTCCATTACGAGTTTGTTCAGGAAGCATTCATGCTGGACACGGGCGGCGATTTCTCCGCTGGCGGGGAGCGAGCCCAGACAGTCGGGCTGTCCGTTCGGGTCTACAAACTCACAGCCGGACATCAGACCTTTGCCGCGAATATCGCCGATGATGGACACTTTTTCTTTCAGTTCATTCATCCGCTTGCGCAGAATTTCGCCTTTTTCGCGTACTTCCGCCAGAAATTCCGGCTTGGAAACCCGGTTCATGACCACGGTCCCGGCACGCATGGCGAGCTGGTTGCCGCGGAATGTCCCCGCATGTGCGCCCGGCTGCCATTTGTCGAGGGCGCTGTTGTAAACAACGACGGAGCACGGCTGGGATCCGCCGATTGCCTTCGAGACCAGAATCACATCCGGCACGATGTCGGCGTATTCAAATGCGAAGAAGCGGCCGGAACGTCCCACGCCGCACTGGATTTCGTCCACGATCATCGGAATATCCAGTTCTTTCGTCACTCTGCGCACGGTCTGTAGAAATTCCACAGGAGCAGGAATCACGCCGCCTTCTCCCTGAATCGGTTCCAGAATGACTGCCGCAGGACGCGTAATCCCGCTTTCCGGGTCTTTCAGCACACGTTCAAAATACTGGCAGCAGGCGCGTGTACCCGCTTCTCCGCCCAGACCGAACGGGCAGCGGTAGGAATACGGATACGGCATGAAATGCACTTCCGGCATCAGCGCGGGTACTTTGGATTTTGCGTTCAGATTGCCGGTCAGTGACATCGCTCCATGACCCATGCCATGGTAGCCGCCTGAAAAGGCAATCACGGAACTTCTTCCCGTCGCTGTTTTGCACAGTTTGATGGCTGCGTCTACGGCATCCGTGCCGGACGGACTGCAAAACTGTATCTTCGCAACAGGCTGCATTTCTTTCGGAAGCAGAGAAATTAATGTATGGACGAATTTGTCCTTTACGGGCGTCATCAGGTCCAGCGTATGCAGAGGAGCATCGTTCTGAAGCATTTCGATCATTGCTTCTTTGATTTCGGGATCGTTGTGTCCCAGTGCCAGGGTACCGGCTCCGCATAGGAAGTCCAAATATCGGTTCCCCTCGACGTCTTCAATCCATGAACCTTTCGCCTTGACTAACGAGAATGGAAATTTTCTGGGGTAACTTCTTGCGTTCGACTCGGTTTGTGCCTGCCGAACCATATAATCTGCATTCGTTACCGGTTTCCCGCCATAATCGGCGTTTTCGTCCTGAAATTCTTTTTTAAGTTCCATTTTAATAGAACCCTTCTCTGTTCCGGAATTGAGCCTCGCTTCCGTGTTTCTTGTTAAAAAGTAACGGCTGAGTTCCATTGGACGGTGGAATATCAGCCTTTATGGATCACCCTGTTCTCATGTCCCGTCGTCCTCTCGCGGTCATCTTGATGTCGCGGACTTCATGCCGGCTATGAAAACAAAGCATGTTTAAATTACACCCTTTTTCGGAAATATCAAAAGAAATATTCAAAAAAAAGAGAAATATCTTCATTTTTCTTGATACTGCATACTTTCACTCAAAATTTTGGGCAAAATCGTTGATTTGATTTGATTTTCACTGAAACAATGCTATTTTTACGGTGTTTTGCGGTGTGTGAAACATGAATCTCCTGAAGTGAAAGGCTTTCTGATGAAAAAAAATAGCCCTGCTGTTTACCATATTCACTGTTTTGTTTTCTTTTGTTTTCACGCTGTATGCAGCCGATGATTCCGAAAAAAAAGAAAAGGCTGTGGTTACTTCCGGTGTCTTAATCAATCGAATTGATTCGTTCGACATTAAAACGGGGGAGGCTTTGATTGATTTTTGGTACTGGTCTGTCGCCGAATTTGAGAATCAGCTTTCGACTCTTGAACTTTGCAATGGTCATTTGGAACCTCAGTTGATGGATACGGTCAGAATGGAAAAAGACGGTTTGTATTATGAATCGCAGAGGTATCTTGCCACGGTTTACGGAGGAATTAATCTCAATCGTTTCCCGTTTGACCAACAAACTGTCTCTCTTGTTTTTGAGGATAGCAATCTTACCGAAGATGATATGATTTTTAAGCCGGACCATCTGAATAGCGGTTATGACAAACATTATCAGATGTGCGAGTGGGACATTAAAAAAATATCGTATTCGGTAAAATCCTGCCGCTGCGAGACCAGTTTCGGTTATTTGGACATCCCAAGCGGGCAGGGCAGCACTTATTCAAGACTATGCGTCGATTTGGAATTGGACCGGCGAGGCTCCATTATGCAGAAAGTTTTCAAATATTTCTGGACAATCTTCGTTTCGGTTATCGTTGGTCTCCTTGCTATGTTTATCAGTGTGAAAAATTTAGGCCCTCGTTTTTCCATGGCGATTGGTTCGCTCTTCGCCAATGTAGGATGTTCTTACACCCTGTCGGAGAAACTGCCGAAATCTCCCAGTCCTACTTGTGCCGAAATCATTTCCTATATCTCTTTGGGTATTATTTTTATCGTGCTGGCGGAATCTATTTTATCCCTCACTCTCTATAATCAAGGAAAAGAGCATTTGTCCAAAAAACTTGACCACGGAACTTTCTTTCTGGCTCTGATTGCCTACGGCGTTTCGTGCGCATGGATGATTTATGCGTAAGTACACCTTTCATCCAGTTGAAACTCTGGATCACGCCTTTTCTTGCTTTCCGCAATTCTCTCCCTTCGTTTTCTCCCTCTTTCATTTGATTTTCTCCCTGAAAAATGATATATTATGAATGTTGAGTTGATGAAGCAATCACCTCAACAGGGGATTCTGTGAACTTCTTGTTCATGAAAATAAGCCGGAGGACAATCAGTGTGGCTGCTTGTTGCTGATTGGCAGGATAATACCTGGAGACGCTTGTTTCCTGTGCGGATTTCATGGAGATTCCTTCCTGTTCAATCCTCAAAAAGCACGGCACATTTTACCATGACTTGTCGTCTGTTTGGGATTTGAGTATCTTTAGCCATCCACAAACAAAGAACAAACATGAAAATCTCTGAATTTAACTCCAAACACAACTTCATTGCCGGTCTCCTCGCTGCCATCCTTTGCGAAATCATCTTCGGTTTCAGCTTCTTTTTCACGCGGAGGACTGTTACTTCGGTTCACCCGTCGGATTTGCTCAGCTGGCGTTTTGTCCTTGCCTCTCTGATTTTTTCAGTCGGAGCCTTGACCCGTCTCATCCACATTGATTATCGCGGCAAAAAAGTTCTCCCGCTGTTTGGCATTGGACTTCTTTTTCCGGGCCTTTGTTTCCTCCTCGAAACAACCGGGACCAAACTCACCACTGCCTCCGAAACCGGCATTATCATTTCCACGTCATCCGTGATGACTCTTTTCCTTTCGCTCCTGATTCTCCATAGCAAACCTTCCAAATACCAGTGTTTCGGGATTGCCTGCGCATTCCTCGGCACAGCCTGTTGTGCCGTTGCGAAAGGCCTTGAACTGAGTTTCAGTCCGTTGGGCTATCTTCTTCTGTTCTGCGGGATTACCTGTTACAGCTTCTACAGTGTCCTTTCGGCTCGTCTTGACCCTCGTCTTTCTGCGGTGGAGCGTACTTATTGCATCGTCTCGATTGCCGCTGTGATTTACACGTCGATTGCCCTGACCCGCCACATTTCCGATGGAACGCTCAGTCAGTATCTTTCTTTGCCGTTCCGCGACCGTAATTTCCTGATTTCCGTTTTATATTTGGGCGGATGCAGTTCCGTATTCGCCCTTTTCCTCTGCAATTTTTCCATTGCCCGCATTGGTGCAATTCGCTTTTCCAGCTTCATCGGTATTGAAACGGTTACCTCCATCTTTGCCGGTGTCCTCATTTTACACGAATCTTTCCCGTTGATGGAAGCTCTCGGCGCGGCTCTCGTCATTGCCGGTGTCTATCTGACGAACCGCCGTCCGGAACTCTTTCCTCACGGTGATAAATAACATTTTTGTATGAAACTCATCTCTTCAGCCTTTCTTTCTCAAAAACGCTTCCTTGCCGGTGTCCTCACTGCCATCCTTTGTGAAATCATCTTCGGCTTCAGCTTTTTCTTCACGAAAAAAACGGTTTCCGTTGTTTCTCCCATGGATTTGCTCAGCTGGCGTTTCCTGGTCGCCTCTCTGATATTCGGGATTGGTGCTTTGACTCGCCTGATACGCATGGATTTCCGCGGCAAAAAAGTCCTCCCGCTGTTTGGAATCGGACTTGTTTTCCCCTGCCTTTACTTCCTGTTTGAAGTCCGCGGCGTAATCCTCACCACATCCTCGGAAACGGGCATTGTCATTGCCACTGCACCCGTCATGTCCATCTTGCTTTCCATGCTTTTCCTCCATGAGAAAACCGCCGGATTCCAGTGCATCGGCATTGCCTGTGCTGTCATCGGCACCATCCTTTGCGCCGTTTCAAAAGGCCTGGATTTGAGTTTCAGCCCACTTGGTTATTTCATGCTCCTGTGCGGAATCGTCTGTTATTGTTTTTACGGCGTCCTTTCGATGAAACTCGATCCCCGTCTTTCCTCTGTGGAACGCACCTGCTGCATCGTCGTAACTGCCGCCGTGATTTACTCCTCGTTCGTCTTGATTCGACATGCCTTCTCCGGTACGCTTTCTTCTTTCCTTACCTTGCCGTTCCGCAATCGTGATTTCCTGATTGCCATTCTCTACCTTGGCGGTTGTTGTTCGTTCCTTGCCCTTTTCCTCTGCAATTTTTCCATTGCCCGCATTGGTGCCGTTCGTTTTGCCAGCTTCATTGGAGTGGAAACGGTCGTTTCCATTCTTGCCGGTGTCCTGATTCTCCACGAATCCTTCTCATGGATGGAAGCTGTCGGTGCTGTTTTGGTCATCAGCGGTGTCTATCTGACGAACAGCCGCCGCACTTCTCATCACAAAAATTCCGAATCCTGATTGCAAATACCGCATTTTGACAGTATATTGATAAAACTTTAATCACTTTTCCTCCCGGAGTTTCAACGATATGACCGCTTTTTTCCATGAGAAAAAATCCCCCTTGCGGATTGCATGTGTCGGAGACAGCATCACCGAGGGACACGGCTCCTCAAATCCTGTCGTATGTTCCTATCCTGCCCGGCTTCAGTCACTCCTTGGCGACTCCGTTCTGGTCCGCAACTTCGGCGTCGGTGCCCGTACCGGCATGAAACTCGGCTTCGAGGGCGATGGCACTCGCCGCGGCTATGTTTTGGAATCCGCCTATCGTGAAAGTCTTGACTTTGCCCCGGACATTGTTCTCATTATGTTCGGCACGAATGACACCAAGGAAATCAATGCGCCTCTTTTGCCCGTTCATTTCGAGCCTGACATGATGGAACTCGTCCGGAGCTATCAGCAGCTCCCCT
Organism: Lentisphaeria bacterium UBA1732; assembly: GCA_002315855.1. Classification (GTDB taxonomy): domain Bacteria; phylum Verrucomicrobiota; class Lentisphaeria; order Victivallales; family UBA1829; genus UBA1732. The sequence goes on from DCIG01000045.1 coordinate 43,614, forward strand.
CACATCCCGTAGTTTTTCTTGCCGCGCCCCCCATGGTCGAACATTCCAACTGGACCATCAACGAACCGTCCCTTGTTGGCGAAATCATTCCCCGCGTGAAAAATGCCGCCGCTGCCACTGATGCCGTCTTTGTCGATGTCCACGCCGCCACGCTTTCTCATCCCGAATTTTACACGCCCGACGGTGTCCACCTGAACGACTTCGGCTACATCAATCTTGCCTCTTTTTTCGCTTCGGCTCTGTCCCCGTTCCTGAAAACAGGCGGCGATTCCCCCTCTTTTCCGCCTTCTTCCAATCCCCCGTCTCGTAAAAAATTACCATGGGGCGTGATTGGTTCTTTTCTGGTCCTGCTGTCGGTCGCTGCTCTCCTCTTTTGCATGAATCGTTACAGCCCTGAAACATCCTGCATTGCCGTTGTCCCCGATTCCCTCGAAAACGTCCTTTGTCCCTGGTCCTTGTTGCAGGACGGTCGATATTCGATTTGGCTGAATAATGCCTGGTATCCTTCCCGTTATCTCCCTTGGTACTCTCTCATTTTTATTTTGCCGTTCCAGTATTTGACACATTCTCTGTTTGGTGCATCCTGGGGTATTCTTTTTGCCTCATATCTGCTGGTTTCCCTGTTGTTTTTTGTCGGCTTCTGTTTGGGGTGCCGCCGTTTCACTGGTCTTTTGTCAGTCTTGCTGTTTCTGTCGTGTCCGTATTTGCTGCGCCTGCACGGCATTGCCATGACGGAATACCCGTATCTTGCATTCCTTTTGCTGATGCTTTGTACCCTCATGCGCATGTCTTCTTCCCCCCGCATTTCGTCGCGACAGGTGATTGTCTGCGGTATTTTCGGCGCATTGGCGGGGTTGATGCGTTCCAGCGGCTATGTGATGTTTCTTGTTCCGTCCGTCCTGATTCTTGTGCGTGAAAAAACATGGAGCCGCCGCATTCTCCTTCTTGCTTTGCTGGGATTTTGGGGCGTCCTTGCGGTTTGTGCCACCGGCACTTACAATTTCCTGACGTTTGGCACTCCGTTCCGCAGCGGCTATCATTTCTGGTGTCCCGTCCCCTACGAATTTCCCGGACTTACGTTTAATCTTGCCTGTATCCCCTCTAATCTTTCGCAGATGCTTTCGCAAAGCTGGCTCTGGTATCTCGTTGCAGAATTAATCCTTTGCGCATTATGGATTTTCCTTGTCCATGGAAAGAAACTCCCGTTTCGTCCTGCCCTGTTTTGTGCCGTCATTTTTTCTTTGTTTCATGCCGTTCTGATTCTGTCGCTTTATCTTGGCTATTTCTTTTATGAAGGTCGCTTGTATGTTACGGCGGTGGCGGTTGCTTTGCCTGCGTCCTGTGCAGTCTTGGATGACATTTTGCATTTTGCTCTGCGGAAACGCTTCTCTTCCCCGTTATGGCTTGGGGGCGGACGTGTTTTGGAAATCCTTTTGCTCCTTGCCTTGCTGTTCCGGTTTGCTTCCTGTGGTTCTCCTTCGTTCAAAAAGCATGATGCCGAACACCGTTGGATGCAGGAAATCAGCCGCGTTTTGCCGGAGAATGCCATTTTGCTTTCTCCGTTCTCTCCCGGTCTTGCAGACTATTATTTGACAAAGGACTACCCTGATCGCCGTCTGATTCCATTCAGCCGTCAGATGGAGTATGCGGGCAAAATCGTTGCCGAACGTCCCTTTGATGTTTCGCAAATCACCCCCGCTCCTGTGAATGCCGTGAATCATCTTTGCCCCGGCTTGCTTCAATCCGATGCCTGCCGCCTTGTCTATCCTGACGTTTTGTCGGATTCTCCTCAGACTTTGGATAAAATCTTGGCCGACGGTCGTCCCGTCTTTTTCTTGAGCGTTTATCCTCCGGGGATGACGGAAGAGCCTGCTTTCCTCAAGAACAGCAAATCCGTGAAAAGTTTGACTGCATTCAATTTAGCGGCGGGCATTTGGCAAATCAGGTAATCTTGTTTGCCCTCATGCTTTTGCGCCTCTCCCTCCGTTTCCCTCATGCCATCCTTACGGGAATGGCGATGCCAGCCGGATTGTAACCGAATCCGTATTGGAGGCGTTCAGGAATCTTCGTGCGATGCGGTCGAATCCCGGTGTCAGGTCGGTTGCATAATACTGTGCGAATCCCGCCTGTTCCGGCGATGCTTCCATTTGGTTTTCTTTCAGCATTTGCGCCAGATACGCTGCGGTGGAGTGCGCACTGTCGATAATCGTCACGGTGGACGGCAGATAGTCCGCGATTGCCTCCCGGAACAATGGATAATGGGTGCATCCCAGCAGAACAATATCCGGCGGCGTTTGTTTGAGCGGCTTCAGATAGAGTTCCAGCACTCCCTGTACGATTGACCCGTTCGTGATGCCTTCCTCTGCCAGCGGCACGAAAAGCGGACACGCGATGCCCTGCATGAAATACGATGGATTTTCTCTTAATATCTCGATTTCGTATGCTTTGCTGTCGATGGTTCCCCGTGTCCCCAGCACTGCAATGCGCTTCCCTTTTGCCGAAATCGCCGCATGGGCTCCCGGCAGGATGACTCCTGTCAGGGGACATCCTCCGATTCGTTCCCGTATGGTGTCCAGAGCCAGTGCCGACACGGTATTGCAGGCGGCCACGATTGCTTTCACGTTCCATTTCCGCAGGAACTCCACGTCGTCCAAAGCGAAAGCCCGCACGGTTTCCGGCGATCGGTTTCCGTATGGTACGCGGGCTGTGTCGCCCAGATAAATGATGTTTTCGTGGGGCAGGGCCTTTTGGACGGCCCGCACCACGGTCAAGCCTCCCAGACCGGAGTCGAATATCCCCACGGGGCGGTTGTCGCAGTTGTACGGCTTCATTCTTTTGACACTTCCATGGCGACTGCTGTTTCCCCGCATTGTTCCCTGTTCTTGCAGAATCTGCAATCTGCCCAGATTTTTTCGGGAAAACTCTGCTTGTCCACGATTTCAAAGCCCATCCGCGTGAAAAATGGGACGCGGTAGGTCAGTGCGAATACCCTTGCATGGTCAGCCTTGTTTTTTGCCCGCACGATCAGAGCTTTGATGAGTGCCGTCCCGATACCTTTGGCAATCAGTGCTTTGCGCACGGCCAATGACCGGATTTCATACAGCGAGTTCCCGAAGTCCCGCAGCGCGGCGCAGGCGATGACTTTGCCCTCTTCGTTCTCTGCCACCATGAAATTCCCGATCCTTTGGAGAATATCCTCCACCGGACGCGGCAGCAGCAGACCTTCCGGTACATATTCCGTTACAATTTCATGGATTGCCGTAACATCCTCCGGGGTTGCATCCCGGAGCGTATATGCGGTTTCGTTAGTCATTTTCCTGGAAAAAGCGTATGTTGCGGAATTTTTGGTAACGCTGTTCCTGAAGCTCTTCAGCTGTCATCGGACTCAGTTCTTCCAGCGCTTTTTTCAAGTCTCTCTTCAGATACGCCGCCGCCTTGGCATAATGATGATGTGCTCCGCCGATTGGTTCCGGGATGATTCCGTCGATGATGCCCAGTTTCAGCAGTTCGTCTGCGGTCAGTTTCAGGGCCGCCGCTGCTTGGGGGGCGTAGGCTCGGTCTTTCCACAGGATTGCGGCGCATCCTTCCGGCGTGATGGCGGAATAATACGCATTTTCCAGCAGATACACTCTGTTTCCCACGCCCAGTGCCAGCGCTCCGCCGGACCCGCCTTCGCCGATGACGATGCAGACCACGGGCACGTTCAGCGCGAACATTTCCCGCAGGTTTACGGCGATTGCTTCACCGATATGGCGTTCTTCTGCTCCCACTCCGGGATATGCGCCCGGCGTGTCGATGAATGTTACAATCGGAAAATGAGCCAGTTCTGCCAGCTTCATCAGCCTCAGGGCTTTGCGGTAGCCTTCAGGGTTGGGACTCCCGAAGTTCCGCCGGATATTGTCTTTGGTGTTGCGTCCTTTTTGGGTCCCGATGACCATGACAGGGCTTCCGTCCAGTTTCGCGAAGCCCCCCACGATTGCCGCGTCGTCCGCAAATCTCCGGTCCCCGTGAAATTCCATGAAATCCGTGAAAATTCGCCCGATGTAGTCCAGTGAATACGGGCGGCGCGGATGCCGTGCCAGCTGAATCCGCTGCCATGGCGTTAAGGATGAGTATATTTCTTTCTTCGCGGCGGTGAGTTCCCTCCGCAGATGTCGAATTTCCATCGCATGGTTGTTGACTCCGTTCAGTTCATCTTGACGAATCAGTTCCATGATGTGCTGTTCGATTACTTCGATTGGTTTTTCAAAATCAAGGGATGCAGGCATAGAAGTTCCTGATGTTATGGTTCTTGCTGATCAGAGCATCGGTATCGCGATTTCCACCGGTGTCCCTTTCGGAACAAGTTCGTATAGTTCGGTAACGTCATCGTTGGTCATGCGGAAATATCCCGGCGTTCCGCTGGTTGTATCGGGGATTCCCGATTGGTTGGTTCCGTGAATCGCTGTTGAGGGGCCGCTCCCTTCCACGGGATTCAGTGCCATCCATCGTGCTCCGCAGATATTTTCCTGCGACCCGTAGGAATACTTTTGTCCGTTGACGGTCCAGACGGGGGCCGGTTCTTTGTTCACGATTTTGAATTTCCCTCCGAAGGTGTCGGAGATACTGCTGCCGGGATAGATGTTGTAGATTTTGAATAGCTTGTCGCCGGAAAAAAGCAGAAGTTTGTTGTAGTCTCTGCGGATGAAAATGGACCATGTGCTCCGCGGTATTTTGAGTTCCTGACCGATTTTCAGCCTTGTATTGTTGGTTGCCATGCTGTTGGCTCGCTGAATCGCTTCCACGGTCGTCTGTGTGCGTTTCGCGATGCTGGACAGATTGTCTCCGCTGACGACTTTATACATCTCGAATGTTTCTGGATCGTCTCCCGAATGATAGATTTCGAGACTTGTTCGTCCCAGCAGTTTGGCCGCCTTGTCATAGACCGGGTCTTTCGGGGTCGCCGTGTCGAAAAGATTCCGCAATGTGGTTCTTGCCGTTGTATATTCTTTGCGGGAAAATTCCACATACGCTTTTTCATACTGATCGTTCAACGCCTTTTGCCGTGTCGTCAGCTTTTGAGTTTCAGCCGTTTGATTGACATTGGGGCGTTCCGTCGCAGGATTGGAAATCGGCGTCGTATCGGGGGCTTTTGATTTGCTGCCTGCATTGCCTTGTGTGCTTGCCGCCGCTTGAGTCTGTGTCGCGGGCGGATTTTCCCTGCGCGAGAACCAGTGGCGCACATAATCCCCGTATTTCCCCCAGAAAAAAACGGTACTCCATAGGATCCCTGCTGCTGTAAGCAGAATCAGTATGATGACAATTGGGGCTTTCGAACGTTTTTGGCGGAAACGTTGCGGGTCAGCGTACCTGATACCATGGGTACCTGTTCCCCCTCTCTGGTTGTATGAAAACCTGGACATATCCGACTCCGGCATGATGAATCCGATTTCCCGCCGATTCCATAACGCTTTGTTTGAATTGGCTTTCCATCAGATGGTATGTGCGGCATTTTTCAGTACCGCGTTTGGAAAATGCTGATTTCAAGAGAGTTGATTTCAAACGTTATTGACGGTAAGATTGAAAAAAATCTTCGCGCAGTTGCCGGGCGCAGTTTGAGGCGGCTGCTGGATAAGCAACCGCCGAAAACATTCTTCCGGCAAATGTCGTTGAGACTTCCAATGTCCCCGGCAGGACGTTTGAAATTAGCCCTGCTGACAAAAATATGATTCCCAATGAATGGAGATACCCTTAATATAACACGTATCTTTGCTTTTTCCACTGTTTTACGAAAAAAAGAATGGAAATATCAGTTTTTTCCATCCTCTGATGCCTCTGACGGAATAAACAATCATCTTTTCTCTTCTTGCAAAAGTCAGCCCCTTGTCTTCTTTCTTCGATTGCGTCCTGTAACAGTAGTTCCGCTCTGCCGGTTACTTGGCTCTCCTGCTTGGCTCTTGCCTCGCAGAGGACGGCTCCGCCGGTTGCTCCGCGGGCAGCTCTAGAACTTTGTTCAGGACATCTCAGTTTTGACCTGGGGCAAGCGCGATGCGGAAGCCGAGGCCGAGGCTCGCGTTCGACGGGACGCCGCTGCTCCGGCACGCTGCACGGCAGCTCCTGGCGATGTTGCTCCAGCCGCCGCCACGGTACACGCGGTCCGACGAGCTGCTGTCTTTCCCCCGCGTAAACTCCGCTTTCGCTTTGCTGCTGTCATCAGTATAATCATCCAAACACCACTCCCACACGTTTCCGCTCATATCGTACAGTCCTAACTCATTCGCCTTTTTCGTTCCTGCTTCGTGTGTCTTACTGTTGTTCTTTAATAATTGTTCTACGTCCCATTTTGAGTCGTCCAGCTTTTTGTCTCCTGAATTTTCATAGTACCAGCCAACTTCGTCAAGCGTATCACTCCCGCTGTATTTGTATCCTTCACTCTTTTTCCCTCCCTTCGACGCATACTCCCACTGTGTTTCCGTCGGCAACGTGAAGTGATAACCACTTGGCGCTTTCCCGCTCTTATTCAGCTTTTCGCAGAAATCCATCGCATCATACCAGCTGACTTGCTCCACCGGCAGTTTATCACCCTTAAAATATGACGGATTACTTCCCATCACTGAATCCCACTGTTCCTGCGTCACCTCATATTTCCCAATGTAATAATCTTGCGTCAAGGTCGCGGTGTGGGGTACCTCGTTTTCGTAGTTCTCCCCATCATTGGCACTCATCGTGTAACTCCCCGCTTCCACTTTTACAAGTTCCAGTGAAACCTTGTTATTCAGATTCAGCTCGATAACCTGAATATTTTCTTCATCTGTCTCATTTTCTGCCGTTTCCGATGGAGCCTCTGTAGATTGCTTTGATGGAGTTTGTTTTTCTTCAGCATTCCTGTATTCCACTGGGGCAAGCGCGACGCGGAAGCCGAGGAAGCTGATCGAGTCCGACGGGTCGCAGCAGCTCCGGTACGCTGCACGGCAGAACCTGGCGAAGCTGTCCCAGCTGCCGCCACGGCACACGCGGAACGACGAGCTGCTGTCTTTCCCCCGCGTAAACTCCGCTTTCGCTTCGCGACTGTCATCGGTCCAATCATCCAGACACCACTCCCACACGTTTCCGCTCATATCGTACAGTCCTAACTCATTCGTCTTTTTCGTTCCTGCTTCGTGTGTCTTGTCTCCTGAATTTCCTTCGTACCACGCCACTTCTCCTACAGTATTACTCCCGCTGTATTTGTATCCTTTACTCTTCTTCCCTCCTCGTGCCGCATACTCCCACTGCGTTTCCGTCGGCAGCGTGAAGTGATAACCAATCGGCGCTTTCCCGCTCTTATTCAGCTTTTCACAGAAATCCATTGCATCGTGCCAGCTGACACTCTCCACCGACAGTTTATCACCCTTAAAACATGATGGATTACCTCCCATCACCGATTCCCATTGTTCCTGCGTTACCTCATATTTCCCGATGTAGAAGTCTTGCGTCAAGGTCGCGGTGTGCGATTTTTCATCAGAGAAGTTCTCTCCATCTTTGGCACTCATCGTGAAGCTCCCCGCTTCCACTTTCACAAGTTCCAGTGAAACCTTGTTATTCAGCTTGATTGACAGAATATTTTCTGTAACAGACGGAATCTGATTATCATTTCCCTGAATGGAAGATATTTGCACATTTTCTTTCGTTTTGTTGTTGTTCTTGTCTTTTGAGTAGCTTAAAAAAAACAATATCGTTATACCGAGGATAAAGAATAAAATGGGGAATATGATATTTTTTTTCATTTCCGGCTCCTTGCTGTGTTTTGTTCACAATATTGTGTAAATCGTTGTTTTCTCCGATTGCTTGACAGCATTGGAAAATATAGCACAGTCTTCTTTTTTTTCAAATGATGGACTGCATCTTTTTCCTGCTGCTTCATTGATAAGGAATAACTGCTTTGAAAACAGCTTCGCTTCATGTATAAATCACTGGAATGAATACCTGTATGGCGCGGTCTGCGAATCGGTGAAAGTCAATATTCAGGAAAGCTGAAATTATCTCAAGGAATAAGAACTTCCCATTACTTGATGTTGGGGTACAGCTGTTGAATATCATCCAGATTGCGGGCTGTTTTGGGCGTATTCGGCAATTTGTTGATCATATCAATGATTTTTTCCGGCAAGGTCGGAACTTTGCAGGTGTGCAGGGTGCGGATTGCCGAGAGCAGGCCGGCAGACACGGCGTCTGCGGTTGCCGTGATTTCGGTTTCACCCGGCATCAGTTCTGCCGCCGTTTTCAGATTCCCGCTGAGAATTGCCGCCGCTCCGATCAGCGTGTCGTCGGGTATTGTGGAGGTCGGATAAGCCGTTCGGTACGAAGATACAATGATACTGGACGAAAGATACTCGATACTTCCGGCTACATCCAGAGATGGGGTCAGTGCCTTGTAGACATTTTCCAGCTGATCGATTTTTGCTGTCCCCTGCACAATCCATTCGATCAGTTCAGGCTGTTGCACGACTTGCGAGGACAGCAGTTGTCTTGCCCCGGAGAATCGCCCCGTGATCAGCAGTTGATAGAGCCTTTGACGCAGATTGTCTTTCAGTTCATTCAAATCTGCGCTGTTTTTTTCTGCAATTTCTTTTTTCAACTGTTCCGAACGGCTCTTTTCCTGCTTCAGTTCTTCCGTTGCGAGATACAATTCGTTTTCCAGAGATTCAATTTCCGTTAAATTCTCTTCGTTTTGGCTTTTCAGAAGCGGAATGTCGTTCGTTTGCAGATAATAAAGCTCGTTGGACAGTACGATGTAGTCATACTCCAGATCTTCGAGATAGCTGTTGTTGACGTTCGTGTCCTGATTTTGAATGCTCACGATGGGCGCGCGTCTGGCAAGCAGATAGTTGAGATGCGAGGAAATGTAACTCATGAGGCGTTCGTTTTGACGGTTTTCCTCTTCAAATGCCTTGTATGCCTTTTCCGCTTCTTCCACAAGTCTTGAATACGGAATGTTCGGATCGGAGGCAAGCCGTTCAAAGGAATCAATCTTCGCGTAAGACGAATTTTCTCGCTTGATTTGGATGTTGTCCAGCAGCATGAAAATTAAGATTGCCACAACCAGTGTTACTGGCAGCAGGATAAACATCAGATGCAGAAAAGCTCGGTTTCTCGTTGTCGCGTTTTTGCGTTGCAGTCGTTCCCGTCTTCGGATGGTTGCCGCATATTCATTCTGGATTTCGTAATTCAGTCTTCGGATGGATATGGTGTGTACCGCCGGAATATAGGACTTGTTCGGGGCTGTGATTTGGCGCACTTTCCAAATCGCATTGAGCAGTTCTTCCATATTGGCAAAACGGCGGCCAGGCTTTTTCGCAATCATCTTTTTGATGAGGGAGGCCACGGGATTCGGCAGTCCGTGCACTATGTTTTCCGGCGGTTCCGGTTTTTCCAGAATGTGCTGTCGGGCCAAATCGGGTATCGCGCTGGCGCGGAACGGCAGCATTCCCGTAATCATTTGATACAAGGTGATGCCCAGACTGTAAATATCGGTGCGCGTGTCCAGCGGCTCCCCGGAAAACTGCTCCGGACTCATGTAGGATGGACTGCCCGAAATATCCATGTTTTTCCGCCAGTCCTGCTGGTACATTGCCAGTCCCAGGTCGGTCAGTTTGGCTATCCCGTCATCCGTCAGCATGATGTTGTCCGGCTTCACGTCCCGGTGAATCAGACGGCTTGCTTCCCACGCATAATACAGTGCTTCGGCAATCTGCTGCACGATATGCAGTGCCTCATCCACCGGAATCCGCTTCTCGCGGGACAGTCGCGATTTCAGCGTTTCGCCGCGAATGTACGTCAGTGCCATGTAGCTGAATCCGTCTTCTTCGCCCACGGCAATGGATTGCACCAGATTGGCGTGGCTCAGCTGCGCGGCGGCGCGGGCCTCGTTGAGAAAGATTGATTTGCCGGAATGGTCGTCTTTTTCGGTTGGGAAAAGTTTCAGTGCCACCTGTCGTTCCAGCGAAATCTGCTGCGCCAGAAAAACCATCCCGCTTGTGCCTGACCCCAGATGGGCCAGAATCAGAAAGTCGCCGATGATGCACCCCACTTCAAAGCGCGAGGCCGGCACCACCACTGATTTCTTGCAGGCCGGACACAGAACTCGCTTGCCCGCTTCAGGGGCGTCTGTTTGAAGTTTATAATGGCAGAATGGACAGGCAAAGTGCATCATCGTTGTGAAATTTTCCCTTTCTTATGAGCTGATTTTCAAAGCCGTGTCAGGAAAAATCCTTTTCCCGGTCTCCCCTTGCAGCTTTTGTAATAAATACGAAAGAGTGTCTCTGTGAATGGCTCGCCGAAGCATCTTTCCCCGATGCCCGGCAAACAATTGACGGAAATACTCCCTCTTAAATTAACGTTTCGCATCCCCCGGAAATTGTGTCCCTCGCGAAATGATATGCAAAACTCTCCGGCGTACCCCCCTTTCGGGGAATACGTCGGAGCTGTATGGATTTTCTCTGTTGAAAATCCTGATTACGCCTTCAGATAGGCGCGAACGCTTGCCGCAACCTTGTCCGGCGTGAAACCGAATTCTTCGGCCAGTTTCTTGTACGGTGCAGATGCGCCGAAGTGATCCAGTCCGATTGCAAGACCGTCGAGACCGACCAGTGCATACCACATCGCCGTGCAGCCCGCTTCGATGGAGATGCGTTTGCGGCAGACCGCCGGGAGAATGCTTTCCTTGAATGCCGCATCCTGCTTGAGGAACGTTTCCAGGGACGGCACGGAGACCACGCGGAGCTTGAGACCTTCGGCGCGCAGGATTGCCGCGGCGTCGAGTGCCAGATTCACTTCGCTTCCGGATGCCATGATGACTGCCTCAAATCCTGCATCTTCGCTGAGAACGTATGCGCCGCGGGTAACATCAATCTTCGCGGACAGTTCTTCGGAGAACGGTTTCAGATCCTGGCGTGTGAGCATCATTGCCACAGGTCCCTGCTTCTTCAGGGCCGCTGCCCAGCAGTGCGCCACTTCGTGGGCTTCTGCCGGACGGAACACTGTCATATCGGGAATGGTGCGGAGCATCGTGAGCTGTTCAATCGGCTCATGCGTCGGTCCGTCTTCGCCCACATAGAACGAATCATGCGTGAAAATATACAGTTCATGCAGTTTCTGAATCGCCGCCAGACGGATTGCCGGCTTCATGTAATCGGAGAACACTGCGAACGTGGAGGTGTACGGGATTGCGGTGCCGTAAAGCGCCATGCCGTTGCCGGCCATCCCCATTTCCAGTTCGCGGATACCGAAATGCAGGTTGCGTCCGCTGCGGCATTCCGCATTGAAATCCCCTGCGTCTTTCACGTTCGTCTTGGTGGACGGTGCCAGGTCTGCTGCTCCGCCGACCAGTGCCGGAACCAGTGCCGAGGCTTTCTGCAGGATTGTTCCGCTGGAGGCGCGGGAGGCAATCGGCTTCTCGACCGGTGCGGCCTTCAGGAGTTCTTCCAGCAGGTTTTCCGGTACGGTGCAGTTCAGGAGGCTGTCAATCAGACCTTTGTCTGCGCTTTCGAGGAATTTCGCAAATTCTTTGTTCCATGCGGCTGCTTCCGTCGCCAGTTCTGCGGTGCGGGCGGCGAGCATGTCTTTGACGGACTGCGGCACGGTGAACGGTGCTTCTTCCCAGCCGAGAGCCTTCTTGGTGGCGGCGATTTCCTCATCGCCCAGCGGTTCGCCGTGGCAGCCGTGAGTTCCGGCCTTGTTCGGTGCGCCGAAACCGATTGTGGTTTTGCCGATCAGCAGGGTCGGACGTCCATCGGACTTGACGGCTTCTGCCAGTGCGGCGTCCACTTTTTCAATATCGTTGGCGTTGTCGCAGCGGAGTACGCGCCAGTTGTAGGCGGCGAAGCGGGCGGCCACGTCTTCCGTGAATGCCAGTCCGGTGTTTCCTTCGATGGTGATTCCGTTATCATCGTAGAAAACCACCAGATTGTCCAGCTTCATCGTCCCTGCCAGAGAGGCTGCTTCGGAGGTATTGCCTTCCATCATGCACCCGTCGCCGGAAATCACGAAAATGCGGCTCTGCGGAATCTCCGTCTTGTCAAGCCCCGTTCTTGCCGCAAACTGCTTGGCTGCGATTGCCATGCCCACGGCTGACCCGAATCCGCTTCCCAGCGGTCCTGTCGTGATGTCGATGCCCTTGGTGTGCCCGAATTCCGGATGGCCCGGCGTCAGGCTTCCCCACTGACGGAAGTTCTGCAGTTCTTCCATCGGAAGTCCGTAGTTGAAAAGATGCAGCAGAGAGTAAATCAGCATGGACCCGTGTCCGGCGGAAAGCACGAAGCGGTCGCGGCCGATCCATTTCGGATCTGCGGGGTTATGACGGAGATATTTGGCCCAGAGGACCATGGCGAAATCAGCGTTGCCCATCGGCATACCCGGATGTCCGGATTTTGCTTTCTGAATGGCTTCCGCAGAGAGAATGCGGACGGTGTCGGCTGCTTTGCGAAGTGTTTTGACATCCATTGTTGTTATTTTACCTTGGATTTTGTTGGGTTGATATAGTTAATTACGGAAAAATACGTTAACATTAAAAAATATCACAATTTTAAAAAATTTCAATTGAAAATCATGAAAAAAAAGCTATTTTAAATAATGGTAACGTGTTTCATCTCTTCTTTTGCAGCGCCTCTTGCCCCGGCAAAGAAACTGTTTTTTATCCCGAAATGAGAATCCCGTCAAACAACTTTCTCTTTTGCCTCCGTTTCTCTTTCCTCTCCCGAAATTAGGTTCTTTATGACTCTTTTCCAGAAAATTCGCTCTTTCGCTGAAAATAGACCCGGTACATTTTGGTTTTTCTCCTTTACTGTCCTTTGTTCGTTAGCCCTGATTGGCTTGGAAGCCGTCAAACTGGATGTCCGTTTCATGTACATCGTGGAGGACATTTCCGAATACGGCATTCGTGCCACCGCCACCATCAACGGCAATCCGTACCCCGACTATCCCTCCACTTGGATTGTATTTGCCTGGCTGACGTCTCTTTGCGGTCATTTCCTGAACCGCTGGACGATGTGTCTTCCCTCGATTTTGAGCGGTGCTTTGACTGCCGTTTTGATTTGCAGAACCGGCGAAAAAGTTCAGAAAGGCTTGGGGCATATCGCCGTCCTGATTGCCATTTCTTCGTTTGAGTTTATGAGCGTTTTCCTTGGATTTGGCTTGGATGCTCCGGTTTGTGCCTGTGGTGCCGCCATGCTTTATCTCCTTTTGGATGAAAAAAATCACATCTTCCGCACCCATCTCCTTTTTGCGCTTCTGCTGATCATCGGCTTTTCCATTCGCGGTCCCATTGGTGCGATTCTCATTGGCACCGGTACTGCCGCATGGCTTTTGGCGGAACGCCGCTGGATTGGCCTGGTTTCTTATGGCGCAGTGGGAGCAGTTTCCTTTTCTGCTTGCATCGGAGCGATTTATCTCATACTCCATTGGCAGGGCGGCGAGGATTTATGGAATCTTTGCCGCGAATGGCAGGTCGGCAACCGCATGGATACACGCGGCATTGACTACACGTTTTATCTGCTTCAAAGCTATACCATGTATTGCCCCGCCAGTCTTCCCTTGCTTTTTACGCTCCTGTTCGGTCGTCGCAGACTTTTCTCCCGCCCAGTCTTCGGATGGATTGCGTATCTCCTTGCCATTGAACTCCTTTTAACAATCCCCGGATGTCAGCATTTGCGCTATATGACGCTTGGTGTTCCGGCGATGGCTTTGATTGGCGCATGGGGCTTGCTGAATATCCGTTTCCCGCTTTCGCACAAAGTCCTTTCCGTGATGACCCTCACTGCATCCGTCATCGTCAGGATTGCCTGTTTTGTCCTGATTTTCGCTTGTCTGATTACTGCTGTTGTCTACTATGTACTTGGATTTGGTGTTTGTTATGTCATGCTGATTGGCGCGTTCCTTGCCATCCTGCTCACCTGTATGGTTTGGAAACTTGTCCCCTTGAAACTTTGGTACAGTTTCGCCTCGTTTGCGGTGGGTGGATGCCTTGCCACGCTCTTTTTGGCGAATGCGATTATTTCAACCAATGAGCAGACTTCTCCCTCTGTGCGTGTCGTGGAGGACCTTGTCGGAAACGGCAGTGTTTATTTCTATCACATCGATGCCGATCACGATGGAATTAAGTATTTGATTTTCATCGACCGCGACCGGGTGAAAAAAGTTTTCTTCGTGGACCCGGACTGCAGTGATTTGACGCGCAATATGTATCAGGTGATTTACCATTTACCTTCTGATCTTTCAGATGCTTATGTCATTGTTCGTGATGGTGAAAACGGTTCGTCTCTCCCCGGCGACCCCGATTGGAAAAATCCTGAAGATTATGATGCTTTGATGAACGAAGTTCACGATTCAGGGCTCTCGCTTCGCGGCGAAATCGTCCGCAAAATCCGTCTTGGACATAAGTCCTATGATTTAGTGCATTTATCTCCGGAAAAATAATTTCCCGTTCCCTGCTGCCTATGCCTTTGTCTTGCGCTTTTTCAGCATGTCGGCGGCATGAGTGAGTGCGGATTCTCCGCCGCCCAGCATTCGTGCGATTTCCTTGACTCTTGCTGCGTCGTCCAGTCTTGCGATGCGCGACACCGTTGTATTGTCCTCCGCGCTTTTGACTACGCGGAAATGGGTGTCGGCGCAGACTGCCACCTGTGCCAGATGCGAGATGGAAATGATTTGTTTGCTCTTGCCCAGCAGGGCCAGTTCTTCTCCTACGCGGCACGCCGTTTCTCCGCCGATGTTGGCGTCGATTTCGTCGAAAACCAGCGTCGGAATATCGTCTGCATTGGCCAGTACGGTTTTGACGGCCAGCATGACACGCGCCACTTCACCGCTGCTTGCCACGTCGCGGAGCGGAATCAGCGGCATTCCCGGATTTGCCGAGAATAGAAATTCCACATGGTCGAATCCGTTCGCACCGTCCTGTGCCGTTGAAAATTCAATATGATAGGATGCCTGCAAAAATCCCAGTTTGCGGGTCTCGCTGGACAGTACCTCTTCCAGTTCCCGCGCGGTCTGCCTGCGTTTTGCGGAAAGTTCCTCCGCCGCCTTGTGCCAGACCTCATACAGACCCTTTTCCTGCTTGTCGAATTCTGCTCTCTTCAGTGCCGCGTCGTCGAATGCGTTCAACCGTTCGCTGAGATTCTCCAGATGCTCCAGTACATCGTCCAGTGTTGGACCGTAACGCCGTTTCAGCGTTTGAATCAGCCTCATTCGGGCTTCCATTTCATTGAAATCGTTTTCGTTGATTTCCACGCTGTCCGCGAACGATGCCAAATCGCATGACAGTCCGTCGATGGAGTCCCGTATCCCGTCCAGTGCGGTCAGAAATTCTCCTGCTTTCACGGGTTCGATTCGGTCCAGCGAAAGCAGCATTCGTCGGCAGTCTGCCAGACGCGAACTCAGGCTTTCTTCGCTTTCCGTCAGAGCCGAGCAGGTCGCCGATGCGATTTCCAGCACGGTGTGAGCGTTTGCGGCGAGTGTATGCCGGGCTTCCAGTTCGTCGTCTTCTCCTGCATGGAGTCCCGCCTGTTCGATTTCCACGCGGTCGCGGCGGAGTCGGTTTGCCTCTTCGGGGGAGGGCAGGTCTTCGGCGAATTGCTCCCGTTCTTTGCGGAGTGCGGCGAGTGCTTCCCAGGCGGTGCGGACTGCGTTGCATTCGTCATGCAGTCCGGCGAAACGGTCCAGTACGATCAGGTGATTGGCGGAATCCAGAATCGACGCGTTTTCGTTCGCCGCGTGAACATCCACCAGATAGGACGAAATCGTCCTCAGCAGTGCCAGTGTTACCGATGCCCCGTTGATGAAATTACGGCTGGATGTTGCTGTCATCACGCGCCGCACCAGAATGGTGTCGGGACTGTCCGGCGAAATCAGCGAGTTTTCTTCCAGAATCGCGCGCAGGACCGGCTGTGTCCCCGGGGCAATGCTGAATTCTGCTGATATTTCACATTGACGCGCTCCGTTTCGGATGGCGGATTTGTCTGCTCTCGCTCCGAAAAGCAGCGACAAAGCTCCCATGAAAACCGATTTGCCTGCTCCGGTTTCCCCGGTAACTGCATTGAATGATGATCCGAATTCGACTTCGGCTTCTTGGACGATTGCCAGATTTTGTACACTGAGCCAGTTTAGCATATTGGATGATCCCCGTGAGGAATACTGTATTTTTTGAGCTGATTTCAAAAGTCGTTGGCGGGCATGGTTTGAGGCGGTTGCTGGGGAAGTAACCGCCGGAAACGCTCTTCCGGCAAATGCCGAAGAAAATTTCAAATCTCCCGCAGGACTTTGAAAATTTGTCCCCGCCTATGAAAAATACGGCTTTTTTCTGAAAAATCAACTGAATTTTATTGAAAAATATGAAAAAAAAGATGCCTCTGCTTGAAACACGCCCCCGATGAAAGTATATTTATCACCGAATCTGATTTCTATTCTTTAATTTTAAGAACTGATTTCTTTTTTTGAATTTGGCTCATGAGTCTTCTGAATTGAATTTCGCCCGGATGCGTCCTTTCAATTCGGAGTCTTGCCTTGTATGTCCCCATTTGAAAAAACAGGTCTCAATGAACGGAAAAAACAACAGAATCCGCCGGAAAGCGGAACTCATCTACGATACGCTGATGGCTCTTTATGGTCCTCAGAAATGCTGCCTTGAGCACAATACGCCTTTTCAGCTCCTCGTGGCCACCATTCTCTCTGCTCAGTGCACGGACAAAAAGGTGAACAGCATTACGCCCGCGTTGTTTGAACGCTGGCCCGATGCCAAAGCCTTTGCTTCCTGTTCTCAGACTGAACTGGAGGATGCAATTCATGTCTGCGGTTTTTTCCATGCGAAAGCGGAACACATTCGCGGCGCGGCAAAAATGCTCGTGGATCTGTATGGCGGTGAAGTCCCGCAGAATATGGACGCTTTGACCAAACTCCCCGGTGTCGGTCGCAAAACGGCTAATGTCGTGCTCGGCGATGCCTTTGAAACGCCCGGTCTTCCCGTCGATACCCATGTGAAACGCCTCACCAATCTGATTGGTCTTGCGGATACGGATGACCCCGTCAGAATCGAACAGTTCCTTTGTTCGATTCTCCCTCCCGGAAAATGGGCGCAGTTCTCTCACTTGCTGATTCTTCACGGGCGTACCCGATGCCCCGCCCGCCGTCCTGATTGTGCCGGTTGTGAAATTTCCGAATTTTGTGATTTCATGCAGAAAGCATCCTCGAAGACACCCCAGAAAATGAAAACAAACGCCCCGAAGCCACGAAAGAAAAACAATCATGAATAAATTCAAAAAAGCATTCCGGAAAATTCACAAATTCCCGGACTGGCTGTACTGGTTCCCATCACGCATTATGCTGTTGTGGCGGCATTTGACGCCAACGGAAATTATTGACCCCAATGGCCTTTTGGAGGAGTATCTGCAAACTCCTTCCCGTGTCTGTGTGGTTACTCTTTGGCACAACCGCCTGTTGATGCTTCCCCCGGCGTTTCCCAAGTCCATTCGTCAGCGCACGGTTGCCGTGATCAGTGCCTCCCGCGATGGTCAGTATATCGCTGATTTCGCCGCTCAGTTCGGCGTGAAGAGCATTCGCGGCTCCAGCCGCGGCGATGCCGTTTCCGTCCTGCGCAATGCCCTCAATACCGTGAAGGGCGGATGTCTTGTGGCATTCACCCCCGATGGCCCGCGCGGTCCCCGTTACCGCATGAGCAAAGGTCCCGTTCATGTCGCGTCCAAACTCGGCGCGCCTTTGATTGCCGTCGGCATTAACTATTCCGCTTACTGGTCAATCCGGAGCTGGGACGGGTTCCGCATTCCGAAGCCCTGGTCGAAAATGAAAATCGTAATCGGGGATGAACTTCATGTCCCGCAGAACCTCAATGCCAATCAGATGGAGGAATGGCGTCTCAAAGCTCAGGATGAACTTGACCGGGTCTCTATGGTTACGTTGCAGGAAAGACAGTCGATTACATGGAAAAATTAGCAGTCATTTGCATTGGCGATGAGCTTCTGAAAGGGGCCGTCGTAAACACCGGTTTAGCCGCAATCGGGCATTTCCTCCTCGAATACGGCATAATCCCCGAATTTGCCTGTGAAATCCCCGATACACGGGAGGCTATTGAGGAAGCTCTTGAGTTCGCCCTGAAAAAAGCCGATACGGTCATTACCAGCGGCGGCCTTGGCTCCACGGCGGATGATGTTACCAAGGAATTTATCGCGGCCAGTCTCGGAATCCGTCTGGAGGAGAACGGCGAGGCCATGCGCAATGTTCAGGCTTTCTGGAGAATGAAGCATCCCGGCGAGGAAGTCCCTCATCGGGTGTTCAATCAGGCTCTTGTTCCTGTTGGCGCTAAAGTCCTTCAGAATGACTGCGGCTCTGCTCCCGGTCTCATTCTGACCGTCCCTGAGTCTTCGGAAGAATTTGCGGGGAAGACCATTGTCATGCTCCCCGGTTCGCCCTCCGAACTTGAGCCAATGCTTGCCGGAAAACTTGCCGCATGGGTGCGCCGTGAACTGAAAACTCAGGTCTTTACCCGCGAATTTCGCATTTGCGGACGGCGCGAGGGCGATGTCGAGGAGCGTATGCTTCCTGTTTTGAGCCGTCATCATGGTTCTCTGGATGCCGCTTACTGCGCCACAGCCCAGTTCGTGCGCCTGTTCATCCGTTCCCGCAATCCTGAAGTCATGGATGCTTCCATCTCCGAAATACGGGCGGAATTTGGCGATGATTTGCTCCGGGATGAGCACGTCAGCCTGCCCGAAGAAGTATTCGAGCTGCTCCGCGACAATGGCGGGACGCTTGCCGTCGCGGAATCCTGTACAGGCGGTCTCGTTTCCAAGTGGATGACCGACATGCCGGGCAGTTCCGAGGTGTTCTGCGGCTCTGTCGTCAGCTACAGCAATGAGGTCAAATCCTCCTTGCTTCAGGTCCCCGGTGAAATCCTGAAAAAATACGGTGCCGTGAGCAGGGAGACTGCCCGCGCCATGCTGGATGGACTGCGTACAGCCATACCTTCGGATGCCGCAATCGCTTTGACCGGCATTGCAGGTCCCGGAGGTGCTTCCGTCGGCAAGCCTGTCGGTCTCGTCTATGCCGCTGTCCGTTACCGGGATACAGTGGATGTGTGCGAGCTGCGCCTGCGCAGAAGCCGCGAACAGATTCGCGCCGGAGCCGCGGCGGAAGCGCTGGATCACCTGCGCCGCATGATTCTGCATCCCGCTGAATGAAAACAAGCGGAATGATGAAGATGCTTCACGATAATCAACCTCGTACTGACGGTGTGCCGGACCGTATCAGTGCTTTGGCGTTCCTGCGCTATCTGCTGAACGCCGCATGGCCGTTCCGCTTCGTCTATTTGGGGATTCTGCTTCTGATGATTGCCTCGGCGGCCGCCGGGTACATCCAGCCCCTTTTGCAGAAGAAACTGATTAATATTCTCACCTCGGACGGAGCAGCGAAAGACGGCGTCTGGGCTGTCTTCATTTGGACGGGCATCCTGTATGGATTCATCCGCGTGGAAAACTCCATTCAGATGTATGCCGTCAACTCCACCGTGCAGAAGGTCATGTACCGCCTCAAATCGCGGATTATGGCGAAACTGCTGGAACTGCCCGTCGGTCTCCTCAATCAGCTCGGCGGCGGCTACCTCGCAGGTCGTCTGAACAGCGATTTGACACAGATTCAGCTCTTTTTCTCGAATATCCTGTTCTCCATGATTCTGAACGTGCTTCAGGTCATTGGCGGGCTTGTTCTCCTCTTCATTCTGAACTGGAAAGTCGGTCTTGCCACACTCCTCATTTTCCCCCTTTACCTGCTGCTTCTGATGCACTTCCGCGGCAAACACTACCGCCTGTCGAAGCAGATGAGCGAGGAGCGGGCGAAAAATCAGCGCATGGTCTCCAACTCAATTGTGAGCATAAGCATGGTCAAAAGTCATGCGGCGGAGGACAAGGTCAACTCCAAAATACGAAGCGGATTTGCACGTGAAACGGTCTTTCGTCTTGAATCTGTTAAGGTTGCGAATATCTTTCTCTTCCTGTCGAACATGATTCCCATGCTCAGTCAGGGCATTCTGGCAACCGTCGGTGTTTACCTCATTCTGAGGGGAAACTGGACGCTTGGGATGCTTTGGGCTCTGCACTGCTACATGAACAATGTCTTTTCCCCGCTGGGAAGCCTTTGCAGTTCGTATCTTACTTATCAGACTGCACTTGCGGGGGCGGTGCGGCTGATTGAACTGGAACAGCACACCAGCGAACCTCATATCGAGGGGGGAATCTCCGATTTTGAGCTGAAAGGCAAGGTTGAAATCCGTGATTTGGACTTCGGCTACCACGGCAGAAACGATGTGCTGAAACAGGCAAATCTGAGGGTAAATCCGGGGGAACACCTCGTAATCATGGGGGCATCCGGATCGGGGAAAAGCACGCTTTTCGCCCTGCTGCTGGGATTCTTCCGTCCGTCCGGCGGAAAAATCCTGATTGATGATATTGATTTAACTGACTACAATATGAAAGTGTTGCGCCGGAAAATCGGCTACATCGGCGCAACGGGCGACTTCATCCACGGCACCATCCGCGAAAACCTGCTGATCGGATGCCGGATACGCCCGGATGACGCTCAGATCATGAAGGCGCTGAACGCCTCCGGCGCAGACTTCATTCAGGCTCTTCCTGAGGGGATTGATACGGTTTTGCAGGAGGCCCGCACCAACTTTTCCTTCGGAGAACAGCTCCGTCTTTCCCTCGCCCGTGAGCTTCTGCGAGGGTGCGACCTGCTCCTGATTGATGAGGCGACCGCCAACCTCGACCGGGCAAACGAAACCAACTTCCTTGAGACCGTTTTCCGGGTTTTTGAGGGGAAAACGATCCTGATGATCCGTCATACTTCGCACCCGCTGACGGATTCTCTGCCGCATGTCGAGCTGAAAGACGGCAAATTCGAGCTCAAAAGCACTGCATTTTGAACTGAAAAAATTCCCCTCATGAAAATTCATGAGAGGAATTGTATCTTTCCGCAAACAGAATGGTTTACTTCTGCGGTTGAGTCTTCTGACCCGGTTTCGGCAGGTTATCCAGCACGATTTTGGGCGGTTTCCAGTATTCGTGGTACATATTCGACCATTCACGCTGCAAATCCTGCGAGGGTTCGAGGCCCATGTTGCGGAGCGCAACCAGCTTCATATTGAACATCATACAGCGGACGGGCAGTGTGTAAGGGAGGCATCCCAAAGCCGACCGGTAGACATCCTCAATGAACTGAACATCGTTTCTGAGGTAGCTGAAGTAGATTTTGTGCTCCCATGCACCGAGGTCATCCGGGGCAATCTGAAGAGCCTTTTCGACCAGCCTGGTGGCAAGCACTTTGTTGCTCTGTTCGAGGAACATGGCGAGACCGAGGTAGCCAAGCACGAGGTGGCGGTTTTCGGGTGTCAGCGGAGGGGGATTGAGGTTGAGAACGCTCTGATACAGCTCAGGGTTGAGCTTAATCATCTGTTCCCCCATCCAGCGGAACGGCTCCTGTGCGGCGGCATCCAGCAGACGCGAGTTCTGCTTGTCATGAACGCGGTAGAGAGTGCGCGGGGTATCGGCATCATAGTGGATGTCGGTATCTGCGGCAAGGCGCATCATGAGGTAAACATCGTCATTAATGCCGGAGTTCGCCACCGGCTCGAAGTAGTTATGAGCGGCGAGAGCCTCCGCCCGGATGACCATGGCATTGATGTTGATTTTCGGGGTGAAGAAAGCATTGAACTCGGAGTATTCGCCGCCGTGGACTTCGCCCGTGAGGCCATTGTCATTGAACAGGAACTTGCGTGCATAACTGGCACTGTAGTTGGGGTGAGCATCCATCATGGCAATGACGGAAGCGAGGTCAAACGGGAGCATGATGTCATCCTGGTCGAAAGACAGGATATAGCGACCTCGCGCCTGCTTGCACATTTCCGTTCTGGCACGCCCGACGCCGAGGTTCTTTTCGGAACGCATGGGACGGACGATGTCAGGATAACGCTGAGCATACTCGTCAATGATACTCTGAGAGTCATCGGGCGAGCAGTCGTTGAACATGATGATTTCACTGCTTCGGAGAGTTTTTACGACGCGGATAATCGAGTCCACAGTGAGGCGGAGATAGTCGGGATTCGCCTTGTAGACAGGAAGCAGGAACGTGGCTTCGCAACGGTCAGAATCAGCCGCCGCCGTGTCCGAAACGGACGGAGACGGCTGAAGTGCCTGCTGTGAAGCATCGGGATTTGCCGGAAGAGGTGCGGTTTCAGGAGCTGTTCCGGTTATTTTTTGCCCTTCCCCGCAAAAGGGCAGGGGGGAACCTCCGTGACCAGGCTGGATTTCGTCTGCTCAATGACCTGCAAATCGCAAATGTGCTGAAGCTGTTTCTGGAACTGAGGAATGCGCATGACGGTGTCCTGAACCATTTTCGGGGAGATGGTCTTGGTACATTCAATTTCGCGGGGAGTACCGACGTGGCGCGGACACCAGACAGGAGCTTTGGTGTCGAAGAAGAAATTGGTGTCATTCCAGCAGCCGTGGCAGAACAGGAAGTTTGTAACGCGGTATGGGGTGGGGAACTCGCAGTTCGGCATCGTGAAGCCGGAAATCATGACAATCGGAATATCGCAGTTCCAGGCAAGCCACGAGAGACCGCTGGGAAGCCCGATGAAGAAATCGGCATGTTCCAAGTAGTGAATACGCTCGGAAAGAGGGATTACGCCGGTCAGGTCTTCCGCTTCGGAGGGAATCACATAGTCATGCTGCGCCGTGAAAAACAGTCTTCTGTCGCGGTCGATGTCGAACACGCGGTAGCCGTAGGATTTGAGCCAGCGAATGAGGATATTCCATCCATCGGGATAGTTCCAGTATTTCGTGGGGTTCGTCGCCATGGTGGAAATGCAGACGTAAGGTTCCTTGACCGGACGTGCAGACCCGCGAGGGAGACGGCACTTGAGGTTTTCGAGTGGGAGTCCAAGAATCTGAGCGACAGCCTGCTGCATTCCGAGGAGCTGGTGTTCGACGGGGCGCCATGGCTTGCGATCCGCTTCAAAAATGCCGCAGAAATAGATGGCATAAGCATCTTTGAGAGTCGGCTTCGTCGCAAGTGCGATGTATTCGAGACCGGGGTAGAGTTTTCCGCTGAGGCGAATCATCCATTCACCGAGGACGGCGGTAACTTTGGCCTTGCGCATAATGCGGAACTGTTCGATGTAAGGAAGCCATGCGAGGTTGTCGCCAAGTCCGCCATCGGGGATGACGATATAGACGCGCTGATCCTGACAATCGTAGTTTGCATCAAAGACGAGTTCGTCATTGAGGTAAACTTCGAGGCGGTACCGGACATAAAATTTATTGGTGCCGACATAAAATTCGCCCGATTTGTGGAAATGCTCTTCCAGCAGCATGGCGGAATCGAGGTCGTAGACGCGGAGTTTGAACTGAACATCCGGATTTGAGAGGTTCGGGAATGCGATGCGGTAGCCGTAAGCAAAGTCATAGCGGAAATGATTACGGCCTTCCATGAGGGGGACCTGCGCCATATTCACCGTGGCACCGATGGCACTGCGGGGATCGGGACCGATTTCCGGACCAATGCGAGGCGGTTCGGGCGGCTGCTGTGAAGCCGCATTGACCGACTGAAGCTGATCCCGCTGAGGATTGAGGGTAAAATTCCCGAAGACGGGGTTATTGAACGAATAAGATGGTTTGTTAGCGTCTGCCATAATAAAAATCCTTACGAGCTGAATCCAACAAAATGTTCATGAAAAAAAATTGAAAACAGCTTTACGATAGAGATGGGAGAATCCAATCAGTCCTGAATGTAGCCTTTTCGTTTCATTCTGTCCAAAAAGAGGTCAATGTCTTTTTCGGCTTCCTTCGGGAAGGAGTCGCCGCAAGCCTGATGAATGCGGCTGATGAGTTCATCTCTGGAAATATCCCCGGAGAGCTGTTTCCAAATGAACAGGGAAGTGGTATTGAGCGAAAGAAGTTCGCCGTCATCGGGGTTAAAGAGGACGGGCATATTCTCGAAGTCTTCACGCAAGACGATCATCGGATTGAGTTTCATAGAAATCCTCATTTGAGGCGTTCCGCGAGAAACGCCATTGTTTTATTTTATAATAATATAACAGCGTACTTTACCATGCAAAAAGATTTTTTTCAACCATGAACGTTAAAAAAACGCAAAAAAAGTTAAAAAATGTGCGATTTTGTGAAGAATTTTCCAAAATCACCTGCGGGGAAAGGAAATCAGTTCAAGACAAATCATCAGGATACCCAGAAAGATTGCGGGGGGAATGGAGAATGGAGGTCTGTCCAAGATAAAATCATGACTGATAATCAATTGCAAAAACATGATGTCCGAAAACGGGGAAAATGCGCTATTTATGGGAGGGCATTTTTTTACGGGAGAGCAATTTTGAGCTAATTTCGCAATGAGAGGAGGTGCAGAATGTGAGATTTTTGAATCATGTGCAATACCCCGGACAACGGGATTATGAGGAGAAATGAGATAAAAACGGAGACAAAGATGGCAATTCAGAAACAAAAAAAGAAGGCAGACAAGAAGACTAAAAAGACGGCGGCAAAAAAGGAAATCAAGACAACGGCGAAAAAGAAGAAAGCAAAGAAAACGACGGCAAAGAAGACCGGGCAGGGAACCAAGAAAGGAAACGCAACCGTATGCAGTAAAGACACAGCAAAGGTGAAAGCGGGTGCAGACAAGGTCAGTCAAACAACGGCGGAACATGAGGCGGAAGTAAAAGAGGACATCAAGTTTGAAGCACTGCCTTTCCGTCTGAGATACCGAATCGCCTGTATGCTAATCGACGGGGCGACAGCGCAGGCCGTACTGAAGAATCCTGAAATCGCCAAGACGCTGAACACACTGGGAATCACCATAAGAGCACAGGCAGTCCGCGGATTCAAAAGCAGTGAAGAATACAAGAAAATTGCGGCGGAACGAGCGAAGACAAGCAAGGCCTACGAAGACATCCGACTATCTGCGGCACTGTTGAGGGACTGCGAGGCAACCGGGGCAATCGCGGAACGTCTGAAGCTGGATTTGCTGAGACTGGTGAAAGAATGTATCGACACAACGAGCGACGATCCATTGAAAATCGAACGACTGACGAGATCGGCAGTAACCCTGTCGAAATCGGTGCATGACAACCAGAATGCAAGTTTGCGGAAACGAGTAGCGGCACTGTCCGAAGAAAACATGTGGCTGAAAGATGCACTGGAACATGCACAGGAACAATACAACGGGTTACTGGAACAGAGGCGAAATGAATGGACACAGGTGGACGGGAATGAGGTGGCAGACCGATTATCATCAATTTTCGGGTTGACATAAAGAGGGGCAGGGCAGCCTTTATTCATCAGCGCTGATTCCAAACTCCCCGCAGGACGTTTGGAATCAGCACCAAGAACCAACAACAACCGAAGGAGAAACAATGAAACTGAAACAGAACCAAACACAGAAAAACGCAAGAGGAATCATCCCGGCGTCAGGCAGCATCATGAAATTCAGCCGGAACGAACGGGAACGCTGGCTGCAAATTTTCGAATACACGCCAAGCACCATCACGCAGATACTGGATGCGGCCAATGCGGGAGAAATCTCCCAACTGGCAATCGCGGCACGGGAAATCCAAGAACGCAACTGGGATGTCGTCCAAAGTATGCAGGTGCGGAAAAGCGCCATGACGGGATTGGAATGGCATGTGGAACCGGGCGACACGCGGAAAGCCTCCGCCGACACCGCCAAACGATTTGAAGAAGTCCTGCGCGGGAGCGGAGGAGATTACGGGTACGGGAGCTTCCATGCGCTGATTGACACGCTGATGGATGCTGTCATTTCGCCCGTATCCATCGCGGAAATCATCTGGGGAGACGGAGGAAGCATCAAGGGATTCCGGGCAGTGGGGGGCTGGCATATCACATACCGAAATTCTCATGAACCGCTGATGATCACGGAACAGCATCCCGAAGGCGAGAAACTGCCGGAAGGGAAGTTCGTGGTGTGCAATCGAGGGGGATGCTCAGACCCGGCACGAAGCGGACTCATCCGCACCCTGATTTGGCTCCACGTGTTCCAGAATTATCCGATCAAGGATCTGGTATCGTTCGTGGAACGTTACGGGATGCCGTTCGTAGTGGCGAAAGTGGACCGAAATTCGTGGGAGAATGAGCGGGAGGTGATGAAGAACTTAATCAGGAGCTTCGGACCGAACGGAGGCGGGGTATTCACGAAGTCAATGGAGCTGGAACTGCTTCAGTCGAACAGTACAGGGGGAGAGGTGTACTTCAAACTGCTGGATTATACCTCCAAAGCAATCACCAAGGTACTGCTGGGGCAGCTGGCAAGTTCGGCGGAGCCGGGCGGAATGTCCAAAAGCGATGCTCAATCGAAAGTACGGCACGACCTGCTGGAAGCGGATGCAAGAGCCATTGAGGAAGCAGTCAACCAGCAACTGATCGTGCCGTGGATGCGTTATTACGGAGAACAAGATGCGGCAATGCCAAGACTGCGATTTGACACGGAACGGACAGAAGGACGCGAAGTGCTGGCAAGCATCGTGAAAGAACTTCACGCGGCAGGACTGGATGCGGACTGCGGAGAAATGTCGTCCAGATTCGGAATGCGGCTGACCCGAAAAGGGGAGTGTGGAATTGACGCGGGAAAAGACGGGAACGAGGGGGAACAATGAGTGTACTGAAATACCGGGAAATCGCTGGACTGGTGAAAACACGGGTGGAAAGCGTATTCCCGAACTGCGTGTACGGACTGGTGCCTGATACGGAAACCTATAAATTCAAGCTAAACGAATCGAAGGTAAAATATCCGGAACGAGCGGCGGGGCCGCTGGTGGTGGTAACTTCATCCGGGGGAGAATTCGTGGATGGAGGACTGACGAGACGGGTGCATTTCCGATTGATTCTGATTGACCGGCTGAACGGGAAAGGAGATGAACGCGTAACCGAGGCATGGGGCAGATATGATACTCTGCAAGAACTCTTTCCGGCAACGGGAATCAAGCTCGGCGGGGTGTTTTTCCAGCCGGAATATTTCCGTGTGGCAGAGGCAGACGAAGACCGAGCCGTGAGCTGTCTGGGAATTGCGGCAAGCGAAAACGGAAACAGTTGATCTATTTTCAAACGTTCTGCGGGGAACTTTGAAATACTTTTCGTCATTTGGCGGAAGATTCTTATCAAATTTTTCCGCCAAAGACTTTTGAAATCAGCTCTGTTGAAAAAAAAATTCGCGCGAGGCTTGAAAACAAGAACGGATGTGCTATGTTAAGTTAAGAGTATCTGATTTCAAAATCACCGTTGATGAGAATCATTCTTCAGACGATGCCGTCAAAAAGAACGAATGCCGTCAAATGCGTCAACCAAACAAAAAAGACTGGTCAGAATATTATGAGCGACATCATGTCCGTTGAACATGTTGTCAAGCGTTTCGGGAAGTTTCATGCGCTTGATGATATATCCTTTACGATACCGCAGGGAAGCACCTTCGGAATCATCGGTCCGAACGGAGCCGGGAAAAGCACCCTGCTGCGCGTGGCAACCGCATTGGCACATCCGACATCGGGCCGCGTCCTGATGAACGGAGTGGACGTGCAGAGAGCGCCGGGGAAAGCACTGGCGGGAACGGCAGCAATCATCGACACGCCGGCATTTTATCTGGATTTGTCAGCGCGAGCGAATCTGGATATTATGTCGCACGGGAAAGGCCGCGCCTACAAGAAAAAACGCGAAGAACTGGCGGAATATACGGGAATCGGCGCATGGATGAACCATAAAGTGCGGGAATTTTCGCTGGGAATGAAGCAGAGACTGGCAATTTCACTGGCAATGCTGCCGGAATCGAAGTTTGTGATTCTGGACGAGCCGACGAACGGGCTCGACCCCAGCGGGATTGTGGATATCCGAATGCTGCTGAAGAATTTAAATCGGGATTTCAATGCAACCATTCTGGTAACAAGCCACATGCTCTCGGAAATCGAAAAAATCTGTACGGACATTGCAATTCTGAATCACGGGAAAATTGCGGCAAGCGGGAAAATCGAAGATTTGCTGAACCGGAAGCCGACAACACGAATCGTCTGCTCGAACGCAGAGGCGGCTGAAAAACTGCTGACGGAAACGCCCGAAGCAGGCGTGGAAAAGGTCAAACGCTGTGAAAACGGCGTGCTGATCGTGTCCACGACAGAAAGCAATAAGCCGGCAAAAATCAATGAACTGCTGGTTAAGGCGGGAATAGAGGTGTCCGTGCTGGCACCGGAGCCGGATCATCTGGAAAAAGTGTTCCTGGAGGTAACTCAGAGCGCAAGCAAGGGAGGAAATGCAGCATGATACAGGATATTTATTTTGAGATCAAGAAGTCATTCGGACGCAAGAAACATCTGGTGCTGATTTCGGGTTTTCTGTTCCTGTGCGTGATGATAGAAATCGTGTTTTTCAAGACGCGGGAAACGATGCTCCATGACGTGGAACGGATGCTGAGGCAAAACCTGATGATGAGCCTGCTGGTGCCCAATCCGCTGAAGCTGGCCGACGGGCTGATGTTCGCAAGAGTGGTGTCATACCCGCTGTTCTGGGTGGTGATGCCGATATTCTCGTTCACCATCGCGGGAGAACTGTTCGCCGGGGAAGTGCACGACGGGACCATCAAAGCGTACCTTTCGAGAGGATTCTCAAGGGTGAAACTGGTGTTTGCGAAGTTTTCGATGCTGCTGCTGACCAACCTGTTTTACGCGGTGGTCTTCTCTCTGGCGGCGTGGCTGATCGGGATGGTGATGTTCGGGCATTCGGATTTGCAGGTCACGCTGTTTCAGGCGGGGGAAATCTCCGAGCCGGAACTGATTGAATGCGACGTGATGCTGTGGTATTATTTCCGTGCATCGGTGTATTATGCGCTGGCAATCACGGCAGTAAGCATGTTTCCGTTCCTGCTGTCGAGCATGATGAACAAGGCACTGGCGGCATCGGCGGGGGGAATGCTGTTCTACTTCATCAGCCTGATTATGGCACATCTGCCGTTTGCAATGGATACGGACGTAATCGCGCCGTTCCTGGAAACACGGATGATGGAGACGTACATACAGTTTTACAGCGAGTTCATCGAGTGGAGCAAGGTCGGTGAAAGCGCGGCCATGATGCTGCTGTATATGGCGTTCGGCGTGATGGTGCCAATCATAGCCATGCACGTGAAAGAGTATTGAGCAAGCAAGAGGCAATCAAGACGGCTTGGATTCCGAGATGGATTCGAGCCGTTTTTTTTGTCGGGGGGAGGGAAGATGAGGGTGTGAGGGGCAAGGATTCAGCTGACCCAGAAGGGGGGCTTGTCTGGGAGGTCGTCGTGCCAAGTGTCTTTCTCGTAGAAGACGCGCTTGAGGAAGAGACCTGAAGCGGGAGCAGTGTCTTTGCATTTCGCCCGGTCATGAGCATGGAGGATGGCTTCAAATTCGTCGGGCGACATGCGGCCGCGGGCGACAAAGGCAAGCGCGCCAACCATACTGCGAACCATTTTGTAGAGGAAGCCCGTGCCTAGGAAATACATGCAGACGAGGGGGCCAAAGGTGATGACTTCAGTCCGCATAATGGTGCGGAACGGGTCGGTGAGTTTGGCATTCTCGACCGTGAACGTGCGGAAATCGTGGCGGCCCTGAACACGATGAATTGCGTTGCGCAGGGCATCGATGTCGGTGAAGTCGGTCATGTGCCACGAATAACGTCCGGAAAAGGGATTTTCATCGCCGGTATTGACAACGTAGACGTAGGATTTGCCCTCGGCGGAGAAACGGGCGTTGAAGGTGTCGGGAACGACTTCAGCGGAGCGAATGCGGATGTCGGGAGGGAGAAGGCGATTCAGGGCTTTCTTGAGCTTCCAGTCCGGGATGTACGGGGAGGGCGGCGCCTGAAACGAACAAACCATGCCAAGGGCATGAACGCCGGCATCGGTGCGGCTGCTGCCTTGAATGCGAATCAGTTCGCGGCGACCGAAAAGATGAAAGAGGCGTTCCTCAATGACCTGCTGAACCGTAAGGCCGTTGGGCTGTCTCTGCCAGCCGTGATATGCAGTGCCGTCAAAGCTGAGTTCCATTTTGAAGGTGGTATGAGGCAGAGGTGCAGGGGCGACGTCCGAGGTGAGAACGGGAGAGGGTGTGTTCTCATCAGGCAGGATGACGGGAGAAATGTCAAGAGGGCCAGTCAAGATGAATACAAAAAATTTTTATGACGCATCTTCGGGAAGACGCGTCATAAATGAGAGGTGTTCAAAAATGAGGGAGAGACAACCGGGCGAGCGGTTCGATGCGTCTTACTTCAGGAGATAGACGGGGATAAATTCGTCGCGACGATTGAGTTTCCAGACGGCTTCGCCTGAGCCGATAACTGCGGGGCGTTCTTCGCCGTAGCTGACACCTTTCAGACGGGATTCCTCAATGCCGTAGTCGAGGAGGAGAAGTTTTGCGGCAAGAGTACGGCGTTCGCCGAGAGCGCGGTTGTATTCATCGGTGCCGCGTTCATCGCAGTAGCCTTCGATGATGACGCCGGCTTCGCTGTGATTGAGGAGAAATTCAGCGACATTCTTGACTTTGCTTTCCTCGGAAACCGTGATGGTATTCTGGTCATACTGGAAGTAGACGGGCTGGAAAGTTACATTTGGGATTCTGGCCCCGAAGCCATCGATATAGGGGACTTCTTCGCCGTAGCCTGTAGGAGAGTTGAGGTCAGCACCGGAGAGACCGGAACCGGCACCGAAAGAAGGATTCAGACCTGAGCCGTTACCGAAGCCGGCATCGGGGTCAGCGAGACCATTGCCGCGTCCCATAGCACCATTGGCACCACCGTCATCCGACCAGAAGGGGTCAAGATTGGAACCGGATTCGCAAGAGGAGAGGAAAGCAGCCATTGAGACAGCCACAGCAGAGAAAAGAACAAGGCGAAAAAGCTTCATGTCGAAAATCCCTAACGTTGTATGTGATTTGCGGGCATTCTGAATTGCGCGGGATGAATCATTCCAACGGAATCAAGATGCCCTTTTCTATGGATAAAATGCAAAGGAAAGATGCACGGCGATTTTTGAGCAGACAAGGCAAAGCAAAAGCGAAAGAAATCACCCTGTCCAAAACAAAATCAGAAACATCCAACATAGTAAATTAACCCTTTTTTAAGAAAAATCAATCAAAAAATGAAAAAAAGTATTGACTATCTGATAAAATCGTGTAAATTTGTATATATGGGAGCTGATTTTCTGTAAAAACAGCACATCAGCGCCATCCGGCAAACGTGAAGAAGCGTATCCAGAAGTCGATTTCAAGAAATACAAGGGGTATTTTCAGAAAGAGACGAAATGAGACGCGATTAACCTGAAAGACGAAAATATCTTTTCCGACAGGCACGCTGCCCGACAAAAAACGGAAAACAAATCCAAATTTCAAAATTTTCAACAGGAGAACATAACATGTCTTATCCTTATCCGATCCGGACCGATATTGATTGGTCATCACTGTCATTCAGCTACAGCAAAACACGCTCATTCATCTATTTTGAGTGGAAAAACGGAGCCTGGAGCAAGGGCGAACTCCGCACCGATCCAAACATAACGATGTCGATTGCCGCAACCTGCCTGCACTACGGACAGGCCTGCTTTGAAGGCATGAAGGCATTCCGCTGCAAAGACGGCAAAGTCAGAGTGTTCCGTCCGATTGAAAACGTGCGCAGAATGAACCGCACGGGTCATCAGCTGCTGCATCCGGAAATTCCGGAAGACATGTACATGGACGCCATTCATCAGGTGGTGCTGGACAATGTGGACTATGTGCCGCCCTACGAAAGCGGCGGGTCTCTGTACATCCGTCCGCTGTACATCGGCACAGGCGCGCAAATCGGTGTGTCTCCCGCAAGCGAATACGTTTTCATGATTATGGTCATGCCGGTTGGCGCATACTATAAAGACGGACTGAAAGGCGTGCCCGCACTGGTCATCGAAGATTACGACAGAGCAGCCCCGAAAGGCATGGGACAGTACAAGGTCGCCGGAAACTACGGAGCAAGCCTGATGCCCGCCAAGCTGGCCAAGAAAGCCGGATATCCGATTCCGCTGTTCCTGGATCCCCGCGAACACAAGTACATCGATGAGTTCGGGACAAGCAACTTCTTCGCCATCAGCCGCGACGGCAAGTACGTTACAAGCGATTCACCGTCCATTCTGCCAAGCGTTACAAACATGTCTCTGATGCAAGTTGCCCGCGATTTGGGTCTGACCGTGGAAAAGCGACCTGTTCCGGCAAGCGAGCTGGATGATTTCGCCGAGGTGGGCGCCTGCGGTACAGCTGTGGTCATCACGCCGATTTCGTCCGTTACCATCGGCGGCAAAGTGATTGAATACGGTCATGAATGCGGTCCGATCTCGCAGAAACTGTACGACAGACTGCTGGGAACACAGAAAGGCGAACTGGAAGACATCCACAACTGGCTGTTTGAAATCTAAGTCCGTTTTCAAGGTATCTCAAATAAGGAGCGCATACGGGAGACAATCATTGCCAAACGTGTATGCGCTCTTTTTTTCATGTTTTACATCACTCAGGAGTATTCAAAATGACCCGTCTCACAGCCTCTCTCATGACAGTTCTCATGCTGACGACAGGTGCGGTCTCTGCGTCAAGCACGGGCAGCAAGACAGCCGAAACAGAGCGCGAATCGTTGAAAGCCGGAGACTTCAGCATCAAGACGGGGACGAATGCTTCCGAGGAAAACGGGGCAGGAACGAAAACGGGGAATCTGCAGAAAATCGAGGTGGATTCGAGCAATATCCGCGTAATTGAACGAACCCAAAACCAAGAAAAAACGGTTAAAAAAGGCGAACCGGCGACGACATGCGAAACGCCAAGCGGGTCGCTTGCAGCATCCCTGCCGTTAGCCGATCCGTCCGTCATAACGGAATGGAGACCGATTTTTCATTTCGGCAATACAAGGGGAATCCGACTGCCGGATGTGCAGCTCTCCGAAGACGGGAGCGTGCTGGCCATCGCAGAAACGACAGGGGCACACAACGGAGCAAACGGGACAAGGCTGGTCCTCCTGAATACATGCACATGGGAAGCAATCCGCGTGCTGTATTATGATTTCAAAGTGTCAAAAATCGCATTTCTGCCTTCCAGCAAAAACATGGCACTGCTGAAGGAAAAACAGAGTATCCTGAAGCAAGGGCAGGGGATTGTCGCGGTCAATCTGGAGACGGGGAAGGAAATCTGTGCCGCAGACGTGGAAAACGAGGCGGAAATATCCTGCATGTGCGGGATGAAAGACACTATTTTTCTTGCCCGAAAAGACAAGGCGGAAATCATCGCCTACCGCATGATCGGGGATGAACTGAAAGCGACGCATATCCAAACTGCGGAACGCGTGTCCGCGATGTCGGCAACGCCGGACGGAGCATTCCTCGGAGCGGTATCCGCCAAGACGATGACATTTTTCAAACTGTCCGATTTGAAGAAGTATTCGGCAGAAAATGTGTCATTGAACTGGGCTCCGGTACAGGTGCGTTTTCTGGATTCGCAAAGCAATTATGTTCTGTCGCCGGAGAGCAGCCGGAACACATCGGCGGTGCTGATACGCGGGGGACGGAAGATTGAATTTGCCGGACGAAGCGCAGGATATGTGCTGACCTCGCATGACGGGAAAACGCTGTATGCGGGCTATCAGGTCAACGGGCAAATCGACAGAGTCGATCCCGTGTCAACCGAAGTGCTGGAGACGGTGAAGCTGGAACAGATCAAACCGCAGACAATCGGAGATTTGCGAAATGTATTCTATCTGGAAAACCGAAAGAGTCTGCTGTGCATCGATACAAACGGGAATATCTATATGACCACACGTCCTGAAAATGAACGAAGATGGAAGAAAGCCGTGCTGATGACAGCGAAAAAGTAAGAGACGAGGGCATGGAAGATTTTTCCGGATGATATTCAAGAATATCGGCAAGATATTCGGAAAAGAAATATTGAGCAGAAGATGTGATTTCAAAGTTGCAGAAACGGCTTTGGAATCATTTTTTTTGAAAAGAGTTTCATTTCAAACATCAAAAAAAGTAATTCAATGAGATTATTCAATAAGATTATGCGGTTTTTATCGTCAAATAATGAAAGTGCTAAAAGCTCCATTCGATTTACCTGATGAATGAATCGGGATTCTTTTCAGCATTCATCCACAAAAACCATTTTCAAGAGCTAAATTCATATCACAGGAGACACCCAAAATGAAAAAAATTTTAATTACAATCATTCTTGCCTGTATAGCCTGCATTATTTCCTTTTCTGTATGGTATTGTTTCAAAGGGAAGAATATTCAGATGAGTGAACGGAATGATCAGGTTTCAATGGAGAAACAGCCGAAAAC
>DCIG01000045.1:78108-82633 GCA_002315855.1 Lentisphaeria bacterium UBA1732
AGAAGCAAAAAAGACAGAGGCGGATGAAGGAGACATTCTGGAAATCAAACTGAATGATCAGGTTTCAATGGAGTTTGTGAAAGTAGAGGCCGGGAGCTTCATGATGAGTGCCACGTTTTAATTCAGGAGGAGATGCACATGAAGTCGGAGCGAAACTGCCAAACGAACTTGGACTCTACGATATGACCGGAAATGTGCGGGAATGGTGTTTGGACGATCCCACCGATCAAAGCCGAAATCAACAGAAAAAGGATATGGATGATGACTACGACTCCGAGAAACGAACCATCTGCGGCGGTGATTGGGCAGATGCAAGCATGGGCTGTTCTTCCCGCGTTCCAGCAGACCGGGGATTCAATATCGGTTTTCGTGTCGCACTCGTACTTGAAGAATAACGGATGCAAAGGGGAGTGATGCAGAAAGGGAAAAGGGGGGATGCGTTATTTTGCAGGCGAGGCGGGAAGGCAGTCGCGGCGGATGTAGAGCAGAGCCGGACCGGGGAGAGCCTGTGCGGTCAATTTATCCTCTTTTACAAGCCGGGACAGTGCATCCCAAAGGACAGGGAACCAGACATCGGAATACTGTGGCAGATAATCGGGATTATTTTCGGGCATACGCAAAAAGACCATGGAAATATCCTGTCTGACCAACATGTCGTACAGGTCATCTTTCGAGGGAATGACACCGGACGGGAAATATTTATCCTGAAAACAGGGAGTGCCGATTTCACAGCGTCCTGAAGGGAGATACAGCGTGCGTTCCTCAAGGATGAGGAGGCATTTGCCGGGGATGTCTTTCAGAGGAGAGGTGCGAAGCAATTCTGCAAGAGGCAGCATACTGTCGCCCGTGCGTCCGAAGAGAATGTCGCGTTTGCCATCCATTCCATGATAGATCATGGCACGAAGATTGGAGGCATAGACGGATGGAACGGACCGGGGAATCGCCATTGCCGCCGCCATAACAACTGCCGCAAGAAAGAAAAAGCGGAAGTGTTTGCCAGCCCGGAGCATGGCAGGTGTGGAATTGTGAAGCGACAGCGCCAAAAATACAAGTGCCGGGAGCAGGAAACGAGCTTGACGGGAAGAGAGGAACCAGCACACGACCAGAAACAGCAGAGGGAAAAGCGGGATGAGGATTTTTTCACAACGGCGGAAGCGCATGGAAAAGGCAATCAGCAGAGGAATCAGCCAAAGGATGAGCTGAAGCCCGTAAACGCCATCAAACATATCCGAAATGGCAGGGAACGCAAGACCGGGGAGAAGCAGAATGAGCGTGGGAATGGAACGGGATGCGAATTTGGATGTGCCAAGAAGTTTATGGAACGTGGAAACTTCCGCAGAGGGGGCACCGAAAAGCCCGGCAAAGTAAGGATAACAGGGGCTTCCCGTGAGAATCCAGCTGCGAAGATAGAACGGAAGCGCAACCATGACCGCAGACGCGACAAAAACGGCAAACTGTGAGAGACGGAGTTTTTTGTTCGCGCAGAGAAAGGCATAGAACAGTACGGCGGCGGCGGAAAATGCGCCCGTGAGTTTGATGGAGGCAATGCCGCCCGCAAGAATCCCGGTCAGAAGCATGGTCTGACGAGAGATGCCCTTTTTCTGCAAAAGCGACAGGGCAGAGGCTGTCAAACAGGCTTGGACGGGTTCTGCATAGCCGCTGATCAGAACGTGAAGCATGACCGGGGCAAAGAGAAACGACAAAACGAAAATCCCTGCGGCAGGACGCGTGCGCGGAGTCGCCATCAGCAAATAAAGCTGAATGAAAAAAGAGGCCGTCATACAGAAAATAAGGAGTTTGACCGCGGCAAGTCCGCCGCCGGATGCAATGGCAAACATCCATATAAACTGGGGCAGCATGGGAAAACCGGAATAGGGCAGGTCTGCGTAAAAATGCGGCCTGCCATCGGCCACCCAGCGCACAGGAACCGCCAACTGATAGACGCATTCATCCCAGCTGGCCGGATACTGAAACGCCCCAATGGAACCAATCAGCAACCCAAGAAGAATCAGAAGCGGGAAAAGAGGGAAAGGCGACCAGTAGTTCCGGCGGGCAAGAAAACGGAAGAAATCCGCATCTTTCACCATAAACCAGAAGCCCACGATTCCGGCGACTTTCAACAAGAGCGCAACCGCACCAAACAGACCGTGTCCAGCCTCGGCTCCAAGCGCAAGAAAGAATGCCGATACGACAAAGCCAAGAGAGAGAGAAGTATTGAAACGGAACGCGAATGAGGGACATGCGAGCTTGAGCCAATGCAGCAAAAGATTGCCCGTGCCGGAGAAAATCACCAAAGAACAGATGAAAACCCAGACAGCGGATGAATGCAAGCCCGCAAACGAGTCAAGAAAGGCGGAAATCATGAGTGTGAGCTAAAGGGGGATGGCGGGAGACGGGCAAAAATCACCAAATCTGACCTTTTGCTTCAAAGTATCCGGCGACGTGGGGAATCACGGGTTTGATGAGCTTTTTGATTGCTTTGGCGTATTCACGGATTTCCCACTGAGCGTGGTCACTGTCGCGGAGTTCGAGGAAGTGAAGGAGATTGGAGAGGTCAACGGTCGCCCAGAACGTTACCATCATATTCTGAGAGAGGACACCGCGAGCCTGTTCGCGGCAGACGCCGGCGGCAAGCAGGTCTTCGTAGGCTTTCAGAGAGGCTTCATTCTGCTTGCGGATGAGTTCGCGAAGAGCATCGTCTTCAAAGGATTCGCATGCAACGGATGCCTGACGGTTGTTTTCCGCCTGAACGCGAAGTTTGGGGGGGACGTAAAATTCCATGTCAATCTCGGTGTAACGACGGGAGATTTCGTTGTATGACCATGTACGATGGCGATGCCACTGACCGCGAACGAACAGGGGGCAATGCACGCTGAACGTAAACACGATGTGTTCGAGGGGGCTGGTGTGGCGGTTATCAATGAGATAATGAAGGAGTTTCACATCGTTGTCGTTCATTTCTTCGCGGATTTTTCCGAACGAAACACGAGCGGCATTCACGATGGTGGTTTCCGTGCCGAGTTTGTCGATAAGCCCGACCCACCCCTGACCGTCCAGGACTTTCACGTGATTGACGGGCGGGACATTAACATGAGTCATTTCCATAAGATAAAACCTTTAAGTGAAAAGAGATTGAAAGTACCGTGCAAATGAGCGAGTTCCCAAAAGAATGCCAATGGCAATGAGGATGACAACGTCTTTTGAAATCAACTCTTCTAAATATAAAGCGCGAACAGTGTTTTTTCAAATGCACGAAGAGAAAAAAATGAAAAAAGGAAGTTTCGGGGGGAGGAGGGGAAATCTCCGGCAGGGGAGCAAACGGGATGAAGCGGATGAGGGAGGAAAACAGAAAACTCCGCAGATATGCCGAGTGATTCTTTGAGACGATGGTATCGGGAATCAAGTCTGCGGTGTATCTGCGAAGAGGCAGGTGGAATGTGGTTATTTCACAAGATAGCAGGGGAGTGAATGAGGAAATTTCACCGGGCGAAGATAGCGGCGGACCGTGCGCTCCGTAATGTGAAGACGGGAGGCAATTGCGTGAATATCGGTGATGCCTTCGAGGTAAAATATGCGAAACACAAGCCAGCGTTTGGGTTCGCGGCTTGCCCAGTCAACAAGAGAGATGATACGGCGAAGAGATTCCGTGTCCGGCATAGAATATTTGTTCCATTCCTGTAAGTTTGTGATGATGTCAAGGAGATGATTTGCGGCGAAAGACTTGTCGCCGACAAATTCGGGGTTAAAATTTGGCATGATACAGTTATCCTGAGTAAGGCGGAAAGAATCCTGAAAAAAGAAGATGAATCCGCGTTTTATGAGGGGAAATGAGGAAAAAATCTGCGGGAGTTGCCCTGTAAAAAAGACAATAAGGCACCGTTCCGGACGGATTCCATTTTTTTAATCGAAGCAAATGCTTCCAAAACAAGGAATTGTCCGGCTGAAAGAGAGCGTGAACGGAGAGTTCCGGCAGAAATGATGTTATCAAGATGAGGCGGGGACGAGCAGGACGCAAAAGAAGCGGCAGCAGAGTCTCCGCGACATTCATTACAGCGGATGAGAATGCAGAAAAACCGGGGAAAGCGAGGCATTCTCCGGTGAAATCACTGTATCGCTGAAT
This sequence comes from Lentisphaeria bacterium UBA1732, assembly GCA_002315855.1. Lineage (GTDB taxonomy): Bacteria > Verrucomicrobiota > Lentisphaeria > Victivallales > UBA1829 > UBA1732. The sequence goes on from DCIG01000045.1 coordinate 82,229, forward strand.
GGAAAAGACGGCATCATGAGCTGTGAGGGGAAAGCAATATGTGAGCGTATTTCAAAAGTATTTTGGGGAGCCTTGAAATCAGGACTGTTCTGAGAAATCGGGCAGATACAATATACATTCTGCGAGATGAAATACAATCAGAAAATGAAACTTTATTGAATATTTATTGAAAGTATATTTAATCTATTTTTTGTGTATATACCGTTTTTTATACGAAAAAATCATTTTTGGGTGAATTGTAAAGGAAAACGCACAACTGGCGAAATTAAGTAGAGGAAAAGTGCGTTTAGTGTTACAAAGGCGAAAAAGGGAACATCTGGCTGTGCGTTTAGTGTTATAAAGCGAGCTTTTTCTCTTACAAATTGATCGTTTAGTATTACAAATGTTGCGTTTAGTGTTACAAAC
>DCIG01000061.1:0-8342 GCA_002315855.1 Lentisphaeria bacterium UBA1732
CGCCGGGTTCCCGAAGCTGTCACAGTCAAAAACGGAATAAATAGCACCGCAGGTGCGGCTTTATGCCGGATTTTGACTTGACGGCACAGGGGTTCCGGCTATCCCACTGTTTTTCACAAACCGACGAAGAACCAAAAAAATAATTATTGAAATGTTGAGTCTGTTTTTAGCTGCAAAATCAATCTGATAAAAAATTAGTCAGTCAGAGTAATGTTCTATTTTCCTGACTGAATTTCATGAAGTATGTTCAAAATCATTTTAAGTTTCTGTGGATTTTTCAGACACGATGGCAAAACCGGAAAGCATTTATTTTTCATGCGTTGAATGACTCCGTTTTTTTCAAGATAGACAGTATTGTCCTGGCAGGAAACGGAATCAATCCCCTGCCCTTCTGCACAAAGTCGTATTCGATTGACAAGCAGTAAATGTTCAAATGATTCGGGAATTTTACCGAAACGATCTTTCATTTCTGCGGAATATTCATCAATTTGTGATTCTTTTCCGTTGAACAATGCCAGTCTGCGGTATTCATGCAGGCGTGTACTTTCATTTTCGATATAATCCGGCGGAATGCAGGCACAAATCCGGTCATCTTTTGTTGAAATTGCATAAACGAGAAAATCCAGATGGATGGTGCATGGCTTGTGTGTTTCTGTAACTTCCCCTTTCAGATGGGCAACGCAGTCCCGCAGTAGTGTACAGTATAAATGAAACCCGATTGCATTGATTTGTCCGCTTTGTTCCGCGCCTAATATATTTCCTGCGCCGCGTATTTCCAAGTCGCTCATTGCCAATTGGAAACCTGATCCGAGATGGGTATACTTTCGAACAGCTGCAATTCGTTTCCTTGCATTCCCGGTCAGGATGTTGTCTTTGGGAAGGAATAGGTAGGCATACGCCTGTCGAACCCACCGCCCTACCCTGCCCCGGAGCTGATATAGTTCCGCCAGACCGAATCGGTCAGCTCGATCAATGATGATGGTATTGGCATTGGGAATATCGATGCCCGATTCAATGATTGTGGTGCAAACAAGAATTTTGACACTTCCTTCAATAAATTTTGTCATGATTTCTTCAAGTTCGCTTTTATCCATTTGACCATGACCGACCGCCACTTCTATGTCAGGAAACATTGCTCGAATCATTGCCGCTTCCTGTTCAATTGTTTTCACTCTGTTATGAAGATAATATACTTGTCCGCCACGGCTTAATTCAAGTTCAATCGCACTTCGGATCACATTCATGTCGTATTGTGCGAAAATCGTTTTGATGGGAAGTCTGTGAACAGGCGCATTCATCAGTGTGCTTAAGTCTCTGATTCCGGAAAGAGAAAGATGCAATGTTCTTGGAATCGGTGTCGCCGTCATTGCCAATACATCGATTGTTGCGCGGAGATGTTTCAGGCGTTCTTTATGAATGACCCCGAAACGCTGTTCTTCATCAATAATCAATAGCCCGGGATTCTTGAATTGTACGTCATTGGATAGTATCCGGTGTGTTCCGATTACAATATCAACGGCCCCCTGTTTCAGTCTTTGGACTATTTCAGCCTGTTCTTTTTTCGTTTTAAATCGTGATAATTGTTCAATCACAATCGATGTCCCTGCAAATCGTTCCCTGAACGAAAGATAATGTTGTTGTGCAAGGACTGTCGTCGGAACAAGAATTGCCGTTTGACGTCCGGAAAGTGCGCATTTGCAAGCCGCCCGCATTGCAAGTTCTGTTTTGCCGAATCCCACATCACCGCAGAGAAGCCGGTCCATTGGTTTATCGGACTCCATGTCGCGTTTGATTTCCGCATTGGCACGAAGCTGGTCAGCCGTTTCATAGAATGGAAATGCTTGTTCAAAAAGCGTTTGTTCCGGCGTATCTTCGGGAAATGAGGTTCCGGGAGACTTTTCCCGAAGTGCCTGGATTCGGAGCATGTCAAAAGCCAAAGTCCGAATTGCTTCAAATGCTTCCTGCCGTTTGTTTTTCCAACGGGTTCCGTTGATTTTGCTGAGGATAACACCTGTGGATTTTGCCCCGATATACCTTGTAAGCAAATGCGCTTGTTTGATGGACAATCTCATTGTTACATCATCATCAAACTCAAGCTCTATCATTTCTTCCCGCAATCCGTTGGATTCCGTAATTCGCAGTCCATGATAGATGCAGATGCCATAATTCAGGTGAACTGCATAGTCTCCTTCAGACAGATTAAATGCTTCGGCGGAAATATCTTGTTCATGGAATGAATTGCTTTCCTGCGATGAACTGCGTTCTCGAAGCAGTTCCGTCATTTTGTCTTGTACAAGCGAACGGTGCTTGTGCGGCAAAGCATAAATTTCCCGAAGAGTTAATACAGCTGTCTTTTGTTCCGGCAAATAAAATCCGCATGGGATGCGCGCATGATCAATGCGCAGCAAGTCGCTTTGTTCCAATTGATGTTCTTTCAGAAATTCATCAATTTGTTCTTGATTGATTTCAGGCGGTATCAATAGTCTGACTGTCGTTTTTTCCGAAATCCACTGTCGAATCCGGCTTGCCACAACTTGCTGTGCAAGAAAGGAAAACGCATGTTCTGTTTCCAGTTCTTCCCGCTGTTCCGGCGGAAGATTTGCCGCAAGCGCGTCTTTTCCCGTGGAAAAACATGGAAATGGTTCGCATTCCCCCGCCGCACTGCCGGCTGTATCTTCCAGCGAAATGGAGTTTTCCTGATTCTTGTCAAGCCACTGAAGCCATTTGTCGGCATCTTCTTCTGTCCCATAATGTTCCAGCTGATAAAGCAAATCACCGGGCGTTTCCTGAATGAGCAGGTAATGTCCATCGTCCAGATAATCCAGTCCTGATACTTTTTCGATGACGTGACGCTCGTCCTGTTCTGCAGCGGCAAAGGAACTGCCCGATCTCAGAATGATCCGATATGAACTCACTTTCCTGACCGATAATTGTGTAACCGGATCAAAAAGTCGGATACTGTCTATTTCATTCCCGAAAAATTCGATACGGGCTGGCAGTTCTTCACTCGATGAAAATACATCTACCAATCCGCCATGACGGGAAAATTCCCCTGCGGCGGAAACTTCCGGCTCGTCATCGTAGTCCATGCTTACCAGACGTGATACCAAATCGGATTGCTTGATCGTATCTCCCGTATGCAGCGGAAGTTCGGAATCGCGCATCAGGGAAGGTCGCGGTGCCGGTGCACTTAAGCCGGAAACAGACCCGAACACGACGTCAGGACAATCGTGTGTCATGCGGAAAAGTGCTTTCGCCCGCGGAGAATCGGATGAGAGGACTTTCTGGGTCAGGGTGGAGCCATCCGGCAAAATCATGCTGGTGAAGTTTTGATTGACAAAGGATGCCCATGCAGTGAAATCTTCCCGGCATTGTTCGGCTCGCGCCAGGTTGGCTGACGCAAAAAAGACAGGACGTTTATGGTCAAGTGCAAGCAGCAAATGCAGCAGCGCAAGCGGTGCCGTATCGGCATCAACTGGGCCGATTTTAGACGAAAATGGTGCTGTCCGGGAGAGAAATTCAAGAAAAATACTCTTCCAGTCTTTTTTTTTGTTGTTTGTGCTTGACTTTTTTGACATTTGGATGTATAATATAAGAATCAAGATATTGTCGGATGTCATTCAGTGCATTGTTTTTCACTCTGATGACAACAATAATATAACCGCTGATCACGAGAAAACCAAATACAGGAAGTAAAGTTTTTTCATGAAATCTGAAAAAAAAGTTATTTCAAAGGAAAAATCAACGTCTGCGAAAGTTTCGTCCCCTGCCCAAAAGACGGAAGCATCCTCTGCAAAAAAGGTTGAGAAGACTTCTGCTGAAAAGACCGGCTCGAAAAAACAGACTGCTGTTACGCCTGTTGCTGAAAAAAAATCAGGAACCGGCAAAAAAACATCGGGGGATAAAGTCGTTGAAGCAATTCCTGCGAAAACTGCTTCTGATGATGTCGTGAAGAAGTCTTCAGAAAAGCCGTCTCCTGTTAAAGTGAAAAAATCCGAAGCGGCCAAAAACACCACGGAAAAGTCAGCGGCTCCGGAAAAGAAATCTTCCCCGTCGAAAAAGTCTGTTGCGTCCTCGAAAGTGTCTGAAGAAAAAGCGTCTGATACTCCTGCAAAAACGGCGAAGCCTTCCTCAAAATCAGCTTCTTCCTCTGGAAAAGTTGCAGTGAAAAAGACGGAATACGTGAAATTGGATGATGACAGCTCGGAAAAAACTTCCGGTAGTCCGAAGAAATCTGCAAAAAAGACTGATTTCATCAAACTGGAAGAACCGGTGAAGAAGACTTCTTCCTCCAAGAAAAAAGCCGCTTCATTGAATACAGTCCCCTCCCCTGTGGAGGAAGCGGTTTCCGCTCCGAAAAAATCTGTTTCCTCTCAAAAGAAAAACAAGTCTGCGAAATCGGAGAAAACGACGGAAGAGCCTGTTGCGGATTCCGGTGTTTCCGAAGATATTGTGGCAAAGGAAAAGCCCGTCGAAGATAAGACCGTCAAAACAGCTGAGTCTGCCCCGAAAAAAACGTCTTCTTCCAAGAAAAAAACAGTTTCGGAAAAGGTCGCGAAAGTCGTTGAAGCAGTTGCCGCTCCTGCGGAAACTTCTGTTTCCCTCCCGGCGGATGCCCCTGCTCCTGCCGTCAAGCCGGCCCCGAAAAAAGCGTCTTCTTCCAAGTCGAAATCTTCGTCTGCGAAAACGCAGTCGCCTGTCATTGTCGAAAAAGTGATTCCTGAAACACCTGCTGAAAATGCGGAAATTTCAGAAATCTCGTCCGAAGATGTGCCTGTTGCTTCTTCCCCGAAGAAAGCAAAAAGCGTTAAGGTAAAAGAAAACGCTCCTCAAGCAAAAGAAACGGAAAAGCTGAATCCCGAAGATGAAAATACGCAGGTAACGGATCAGGAACTTGCGAAAATCATGGCCTCGGAAGAAAATCTTCAGAGCGACCCGTCTCTTGACCGCAAGAATGCGAAAGTCGCGGCAAAGCATGGTACGGTTGTGAAAAACGACACCATGAAAGTATATATGCACGACATCGGTCAGATTTCGCTGGTTTCCAAAAACGAGGAAGTCCAGCTTGCTGCCCAGATTCATGGTCGGGATCATGGTTTGCATGATGAAGCCAGAAATACGCTGATTCAGGCAAACTTGCGTCTCGTTGTGAAAATTGCCCATGATTTCAAAGGCTTGGGATTGCCCCTGCTCGATTTGATTTCCGAGGGTAATATCGGGCTGATGCGCGCCGTGGAAAAGTTTGACCCCGCAAAAGGTGCGAAATTCAGTTCCTATGCGGCTTGGTGGATTAAACAGTCCATGCGCCGTGCTCTGGCAAATCAGAGTAAAACAATCCGTATCCCCGTTCAGTCCGCAGGTAAAATCAATAAGATTAAATCGGTTCGCATGAAATTGACCGAGAAATTCGGACGGGAGCCGACCGATGCTGAAATCGCGGAAAGTTTGGATTTCAGTGAACGTACTGTTGCCGGGTTGCGTCTGGCTGATTTGCGTACTTTTTCCTTGCACGACCCGATTCAGCAGGGCGAAGAAGGCGAATTTCAGGATATTATTCCGGACAGAGGAGCTATGACTCCCGACCGCATTCTTGGCGATGCAGAGTCTGTCGGTCGCCTTTTGGCTTTGTTATCTGAACTGGAAGAGCGTGAACGTCTCATCCTTCAGATGCGTTTCGGGTTGGACGGCAAAAAGCCGAAAACATTGGAAGAAGTCAGTCAGGAAATCGGACGTACACGGGAACGCGTTCGTCAGATTCAGAATCAGGCTTTGGCGAAACTCCGCACCATGCTGGAAGACGAAGCCGGATTCAATAACGAATAGTTTAACAAGGATTTTTGCAAATATGAATCACGAAATCATTCAGGAAAGGGGGTGAACACCATGGAAGAAACGAAAGTTCAACTGAAAAAAGATGAACCGATCGAACGCGCTCTCCGCCGTCTGAAAAAGAAACTCGATAAAGAAGGCACTCTGAAAGATCTCCGCAATCGTCGTCACTACGAAAAGCCGAGTGAAAAGAAGCGTCGCGAACTGAAGCATCGTTCCTGATCGTTTTCGATTGGGTTTCAATCCCCGGCGTTTTCATCACAAATGATACTCCGGGGATTCCCTTTACTTACTCATTCCATGCTTGTTTGGAAGGTCCTGAAAGCCGGACTTGTGTAGTGTCTCTTTCGGAATCTTGTCAAGTCAGCATTTTATAATACCTTTTTTAAGTGAACAGAAACGTATGACAATGAAATCTTATGCCGAACAGCAGTCCGTTGAAAATCTGGTAAAGCCTCAAAAACGGAAATTTGTCATGATGCCGATATTGGACGGTTATATCATGAAGGAATTTCTAACTGTTTTTTTCATCCTGATGTTTGCATTTACGCTGCTGTTCATCATTATGGATGTTTATACGCAGATCAGCGATTTTCTGGACAATAATGCGTCAGTAACGCAGACCGTTCGTTATTTCGCATTGAAACTGCCCGGCAATATTCGCTTTATTCTCCCCATTACAATTTTGCTTGGCTGCATGTATACATTGGCGAATTTTGGGCGGCACCGTGAAATTACAGCCATGCGAGCGTCCGGAATTTCTCTTTCCCGGTGCGGAGTTCCCCTGTTTTTTGTCGCATTGCTGGTGATGTTTGCCAATTTTTATCTGAATGAGGAACTGGTTCCCTCTTCTTCCCTGGAGGCATCGGACTTACTGAATTCAATCACAAAACCGGGACTGGTGGCACACCAGAATGCACGGCTTCAGTATCATAGCGGGGATAAGCTGCGCAGCTGGTATTTCGGTCAGTTCAATGATGATGGCTTTCAGGAACGTGTCAAGCTGAAAATTTTCGAGCGTATCCCGGAAACAAAGTCATCCTTTGTCCTGAAAAAAGTGATTGAGGCGAAAAAAACGCGTTATGTCGAGGATATAGGCTGGGAGTTTTATGACGCTGAAATCCGGGAATATGTGCCCGGCGGTCTTCCTTCTGAAATGATGCCTGCTGAGACAAATCCGTTGATTATTGCTTCCGATGAAGTGCCGGATACGCCTGACATCATTGTCAAATCCATTGTTCAGCCCGACGCGCTTTCTTCTTATGAAATCTACCATCTGCTGAAAGATAATCCGTTTATGGCTCACAATCTGAAAAATATCTATAAAACTCTGTTCTATCATCGCTTGGCATTCCCATGGGCGTGTTTTATCTGTGCGATTTTGGCATTGCCTCTTGCGGCACGCAATGAACGATCCGGCATTTTCACTTCCATTGCGATTGCTGTCGGTTTGGCGGTTTTCTATCAGGTATTTGATGAAATCTTGATGCTGGCAGGCAAAAACGGGCTTATTCCTCCGGTGGTAGCAGGTGTTTTACCCACAGCCCTCTTCTTCCTGTATGGACTGCATTTGATTCGCAAGGCAGGATAAATTTTCCGGGACTGTTTGTTTTGGGAAATCAGCTCAAATGCCCTGCCCCGGAAAAAACAAGCGTTTTTTTACGCTTTTTCAACGAAATCAAGGGGCACTTGCGCTGAAATAGCCATCTGGAGTGAAGTCAGAAGAACTTCCACTTCATCATGCTTGGTGAATCGCGTGATGGTTGCATATTCCCCCTTGAAATACCCCTTGGTAATTAAAATCGGGGTTTTGACTTTCAGTTCGGGGCGTACTTCGACTTTATGTTCCGTTGCCAGCAGTTCAAATTTACGGACTGTAATCAGGTCTTTCAGCAGTTTCTTGGCATTGATTGCGTCCAAATGGTACACACGGCGCAGAAATGAGTTCATCATAACAAGATCATAACCCATTTTTGAAGTCGATGCAAACACGTATCCGGGAAACATCGGCAGCATTCTTGTATAGGTACTGCGGGAATAGGTGGTTACCTTGCGAATCATCGGAACATAGCATGGGATTGACTGGCGTCTTAATGCTTCCTGAAGATTCAGTTCACAACGTGGTTTCGCTGTAAAATACATCCACATCGTATCTGGATGTTCTCTTAAAATCAGTCCATATTCATCAGGCGTATTTTCATCATTTATATCATTGGTCGGTTGAATGATGTTTTTGCTCATTGGTATCTCTGGGTTGCAAAATGGTTGATTTCTTTGCAAAAAACTCATTCTTTACGTCAGTTCTTCAGAACTCGTTTTGCATATAAATAAAATAGCTCATATTTTGAGTTTTTCAAATAAAAAGAAAAAATTTGATGCGATTCTGTTGAGGGAAAAGTTGATTTTGGATAGGGTATCTCTTTTCATTCGGAACTGAAGAGCTGATTTCAAAAGTCATTGGCGGAAAGATTTGAAAAGAATCTTCGCGCAGTTGGCGGGAGTAGTTTGAGTAG
>DCIG01000061.1:8459-30365 GCA_002315855.1 Lentisphaeria bacterium UBA1732
GACAGTTTTGGCGCTTTTGCAGAACTTTTGAAATCAGTTCTCCGAATAATATGTAATTTAAAACGGAACATAGTTTCGGCAAACCCGTTCATTAATATCGCAGACGACTTCATAGCCGATGGTTCCCAGCATCATCGCCATATCATCTGCGGTAAAGACTTCGTTTCCGCTGCGCCCCAGCAGAATGACTTCATCGGTCTCCTCTGCTTCCGGTATATCGCTGATATCCGCCATCATCTGGTCCATGCAGATTCGCCCCACGATTGGTGCACGTTTGCCGTGAATCAGCACGTAACCGCGATTGGAAAGACTGCGGCTGTACCCGTCGGCATATCCTGTCGGCAGGGTCGCGATACGCATGTCATGCTCTGCGCAGAAAGTGCGTCCGTAGCTGATTGATTCTCCTGCATGGACCGTTTTGATCATTGAAATAACGGTTTTCCACGTAAGGATCGGTTGGATTCCTTCGGGGAGTTCATTGTCGATATCGGGCTTCATCCCGTACAGTACAATACCGAGACGGACAAGTCTGCTGAGGCTGCTTTCGTACTCTTTGGACCAGAACAGTCCTCCGGCAGAATTCATGCAGTGGATATACGGCAGTTGTAAATCCTGAATTTGCTCTGACACTGCCTGAAATTTTGCGATTTGCGCTTGCGTGAAACGCCGGTTTTCCGGGGTATTGCTGTCTGCCACGCACAAATGAGTGAAAATTCCGTTGATTTCCAGCCGGTCGCGGAAATGACGGATTACGGAAGCGCATTTCTCAGGATAATCGGCGTCCAGTCCGATGCGGTTCATCCCCGTATCGATGGCGAACTGACATTTCACAGGGAAATCCTGTTCGGCAAGCGATAGTGCATATTCTTCCGAAACAAGTGCTTGTGTAAAATCATTCCGGTATAGTTCCGCCGCAAATTCAACCGGCGTATATCCCAGAATCAAAATGGAGCCTCGAACTCTTGCATCTCTCAGTGCCAGTGCCTCATTCAGATTGGAAACAGCGAAATGTTTCACACCAAGAGATGCCAGATAGGCGGAAATAACCTTGTCTCCATGTCCGTATGCATTGGCTTTCACGACGGCCATGACGTCTGCACCCGGAGGCAGACATGCACGGCAGATTCGGTAGTTTTCAGCAAGAACAGGAAGTCTGATTTCAAGCCATGAACGTTTCAGCGGAAATAACATTGGAATACGATGGGTTATGGGTTCTTCAGTTCCTGTTCAGGGGACGAATGAAGCCGGTACAGAGCAAAGCGGATTTCGGGGCGTTTGGTCTGCCATGATTTGATTTCAGCACAGTCTGCGGGAAGCGCAAGACCCCGCTGCTGTTTCTTGGAATCTTCTTTCAGCAGAACGAAAACATGGACACCCGGATCGTTTTGCATGACTTGATTCAAAAGCGCATTGTCAGGACAGCGGGAAACGGGCAGCCCTGAATAGTAGAGAAATCTCTGAGTTTCCTGAGGCATCCACCACAGAGAGTCCGTATCTGCTTGTCCGATTCTTCCTGCATCATCGCAGACGCGGCGGAAAACGCTGTGCACTTCATCGGGTTTCATTGTTTGATAGAAACAGAATATGGTCATAACTGCGGTCAGAGCCCACGCAATTGAATCTGCGCGGAGTCTTCGGTTTTCGTATCGGAAAAGGATGACGATGTATTCCCCCGTTTTGTGGAACGCGAATGCGGCAAAGAGGCAGAACGGATAGACCAGACCGATGAAACACTGTTTGTTCGCACTGTCGGAAAAACTGTCAATCAATATCACTGCCGCAATGCTGTACACGACCAGGCGGATTACTTTGTTCCATTTGTATTTTCTGCCGTAAAAATACATCCCCCCACAGGCGAAAATCAGAACCGGTATCGTTACTGCATTCGGCAGATGTTCCACTGAAAAATGCCATGATTGAGGCTTCAATTGACGGAGAATATCGGTGAATATTTGCCCGTAAACGGCTCCGGTCCCCATGATGAAATTCAAGACAAGAAGAGTGATTCCAAGCACCCCGGTCATGATACAGATAAACTTGAGTCCCTGCTTCCAGTCAGGTTTTTCCTGAAGAATCCATACGATGGCGATCAAAGGCGGCAGTGCATAAAGTTCTTGTCTGCACATGAGCATGATTCCTGCGAAGAACCAGCAGAAACACCAGTCGATTTCATTCTTGCGGCGGTATCCTTTGATTGCAAAATACAGCGTGAATCCGCACGACATAAACCCCGGAGAATCATTTAAGACCTCGATGGAACTGAAAACGGGAAGCGGCAGTACTGCAACAAGAAGTGCTGAGGTCGCGGCAAAGACAAATCCGCCGAACATTTCACGTGCCAGACAATATGCCGCATAGACAGCTGCCGTGCCGAAAATGGTATTGAAAAGGATTGCCCCGATTTCAGGAGAAAGTCCGGCATGTGCGCTTTGTGCAAAAAGAAAAAGCGGAAGCGGAAGAAGTTTTGTTCCGTTGATTTCCAATAATTTATCGAGAGGAATATCACTCCCCCACAATGCGATTTTGCCAAGCATCGTAATGGAATCACGGGCAAATACGGGATTTACGGCGGACGCCGCTGCCCGTACAAGCAATGCCATCAGGAGAATTGCGCCGACAAGCCATTTTTGACTGCAAGTCAGTTTTCGGCTGTGGCTGTTTGAGACAGTTGAGATGGGATTGGTGTATTCCATTGGAGATGGATGAAGTGGCGGTTTTCTGAAAAAACAAGGTTGATATTCTAAAATAGTATAGCATTTTTTACGAAAAATACAAGCAAAGGAATGAACAAATAAGGAATTCCGCACAAAATCATGATGTTTTGTGCTTTCCTCTTGAAAAGCTCTTCCGATTATGCTATATTGTAATGTTATTACGTCTTCATGACAAATCAAAAGTTTTTTGAGTTTCTCAGATACCCTTTCTTGAAACTGGCATTCCGTGTGATTGGATGAAGATTGATTCAGACATAACGGGCCGGTTTCAACATGGAATCAGCTCTAACGATTAACTTTCATCAACTTATGAAAAAAGAACCGTCTTTTTGCAGCTCTTCATCTTCAGCCACTGTCAATTCAATTCTTGATACACTGAATCATAGTCCTTGTTTGATTGCACTTTGCCTGATTGCCGGGGTATGGTTTTTCAGTTCCATTCCTCTGCAATATGTTTTTTCCGGAGATGAGACCCGTGTGGCGGGAATCAGTGCAGAGATGCTGTTTGAAGGAAATTACTTGATTCCCAAATTGAATGGGTCTCCCTTTTTGGAATATCCGCCATTTTATTACTGGTGTATGGCGTTCAGTATGAAGATTTTCGGATGCAATGATGCGGCGGCGTCCATTCCGACTTTGCTGTCTGCATTCGGGTGCGTCCTTGTAACATTCGTTTTGGCGCGTAAGCTGGGTGCATCCCGTTTTGAAGCATTCCTCAGCGGCTTTATTATGATGAGCAGTGCTCAGTTTATCAGCAATGCGCAGGATTGCCGCACAGACATGATGCTGACCTTTTTCGTTACATCGTCCATCTGCGGTTATGTCTGTCTTTTATCCGCGGAAACATTCCGAAAACGACTTTTATTCTGTTTGATTACGGCATTGTCCATGGGGCTTTCCGTTTTGACGAAAGGTCTTGTCGGATTGGTTCTTTCCGGCAGTGCGTTAGGCGGTTTTGTGGTTGCAGATGACCTGCTGCACCGGAAATTCCGCCTCTCGCGTTATCTGTGGCTGGGATGTGCCGGATTGGCTGCCCTTCTCCCGCTGATTGCATGGGGCACTGCGCTCTATTGTGCGTGCGGCGAGGAAGCGATTCATACTCTTTTGGTGCAGAACGGGATTCATCGTTTCAGCAATAAAACTGCAGATCATGCAGGTCCTTTCTACGGATATTTGCTGATTTTGCCGGAATTGTTTGAACCATGGCTGATTTTCGTTTTGATTGGTCTTTGGACTGCACTTCAGAAAGTGCGTCGGCAGAAAGATTCCACCTCATTGTTTTTCCTGGCATATATCCTTTTCCCGTTCTTCCTTTTGTGCTGTTCATCAGGGAAACGCGTTGTCTATCTTCTTCCGCTGACGGCTGGATGTGCAGTGCTGTCTGCAAAAACAGTCTGTCTTTTCCTGGAAAAATATATTTTGGGGGAGGCAAAACAGAAATGGCTCTGTGTTGTTCAGAAAGTTGTGAAGCTGGTATGGGGTTTATGTCCTGTTCTGCTTTTACTGTCCATGGTTGTCTTCCTTGTTTTGGGCGGTTCTGAACTGTATTATCTCGCTGTGCTTTTTGTCCTGACCGGATGCCTGCTTTTTGTAAAATCACCCTCACCCGTGTTAAGGAATATCACGGTACGACTGTGCTTGATCGGATTGACCGTCAATGCCGTTTTCGGGATTTTTACTGTGCGTGATTACCCTGATAACTACCTCGGACCATTTTGCGAGGAAGTAAGGGAATTTGCGGAAAAAGAAGGACGTCCTCTGCTCATTGATGCCGATTTGGAGCGAATGAGGGGGGCAATATGGTTTCATACACATTCCGGTCTGAGTGAATGCAAGCTGAAGGATTATACCGGTGCCCCTGAACTGTGGATTTTGCGTACCCGTGAAAAAGGTGTTTTCAGCGGATCTGACAAACACAACGTATTCCGTATGCCCGAAGATATTGACATCGTGCAGAAAATACTTAAAAAATGAGGTCAAAACGATGGATTCCACGGTAAAAAAACAGCGTACATCCATGAGGCTTGACCGCTATTTGTCAATCTGCTCCCCCTACCCTCGTTCCGGGATTCCCGGACTTGTCCGTAAAGGCGCGATTACAGTGAATGGAATCCCCGCCCGTACTGTGAAAGACCGTGTTTCTACAGATGACCGTATCGAGGTCAATGGAGTTCCGATGCTTTATCGTGAATTCATTTATTTGATGCTGAACAAGCCTCAGGGGTATTTGAGCGCGACCGAAGATGAACGGGACCCCGTGGTTGTGGATTTGGTGCCGGAAGAATGGAAGCATTTCTCCCCTGCTCCCGTGGGGCGTCTGGACAAGGATACGGAGGGGCTTTTGATTCTTTCCAATGACGGTCAGTTCAATCATGCGGTTACTTCACCTCGAAAATGCGTGTACAAACGTTACTATGCGGAACTGGATGCGCCTGCCACACCTGACGATGTCATTGCTTTTCGAGCCGGGATGGACCTCGGCGATTTCTGTACGGCCCCTGCCCTGCTGGAGCTCACCGATTCCCCTGACAAGGTACTGATTGAAATTGCCGAAGGCAAATTTCATCAGGTCAAGCGGATGTGCGAAAAAATCGGCAAGCATGTTACTTATTTGAAACGGGTTGCGATTGGTGCACTTCAGTTGGATTCTTCGCTTGCATTGGGCGAAATCCGCGAGCTTACGGAAGCTGAAAAAGACATGCTGACCGTAAGCAAAACTTTTTCATAAGCACTTGATTTCAAAGTTGTTTCTAAAAAAAGGTCTGCACTGTAATCAAACATGATGCAGACCTTGTTTTTTTGAGCTTAATCAACCTGAAAAACGGCTGATCATAGGAATACCATATCAGTTCATTTACACATTCTGGTTGACCGGCATGGTCAGCAGAAATTCCGTATTGGTTTTGATTTTCTTCATCTTGGCAATCAGGACCTCCATTGCTTCCACAGGAGCGACTCCGGTCATAGCGCGCCGCAATGCCCATACATGCGGGAGCTCATCAGGATGAAGCAGAAGCTCTTCCTTGCGAGTACCGCTGGCCTCGATGTTGATTGCGGGGTAAATACGCTTGTCGACCAGTCTGCGGTCGAGGTGGAGTTCCATATTGCCGGTGCCTTTGAACTCTTCAAAAATGACCTCATCCATCTTGCTCCCGGTATCAATCAGAGCGGTGGCGAGAATCGTTAAACTGCCGTAGTTTTCGATATTGCGGGCAGCACCGAAGAAGCGTTTGGGCTTATGGAGTGCATTGGCATCCACACCGCCGGTCAGAATCTTGCCGCTGTGAGGCTGAAGCGTATTGTAAGCGCGGGCAAGGCGTGTGATGGAGTCGAGCAGGATGACGACGTCCTTTTTGCATTCGACCAGACGTTTCGCTTTTTCGATCACCATTTCTGCGACCTGGACATGGCGCTCCGGCGGTTCATCGAATGTCGAGCTGACGACTTCGGCATTTGAGCTGACACTGCGCTTCATATCCGTAACTTCTTCCGGACGCTCGTCAATGAGCAGGATAATCAGCGTTGCTTCGGGATTGTTTTTGATGATGGCATTGGCAATCTTCTGAAGCAGAACCGTTTTTCCTGTACGGGGCGGAGCGACAATCAGACCGCGCTGACCGAAACCGATCGGCGTAACCAGATCGACAATGCGGGTGGAAAGTTCTTCCGAGTCATTTTCAAGGAAAATGCGCCTGGTCGGGAAATAGGGTTTCAGCTCCGTAAAAGGAATCACATTTTTCTTGCAGTCAGTTCCCATGTGGTTGATTTTATCCACACGGAGCATTGCAAAGAAACGTTCTTTTTCCTTCGGCTGGCGAATCTGCCCCTCAATAAAGTCGCCCGTCCGCACACCGAAACGACGAACTTGTGCAGGACTGAGGTAAATATCCTCCGCCGAGGGCAGATAGCTGTAATAAGGGGAACGGAGGAACCCGAATCCATCGGGCAGGATTTCGATGAATCCGCTGCCGAGCAGATTGCAGCTGCCGTGTTCCGATTGTTTGCGGACGATTTCAAAAACGAGTTCCGATTTGTTCTGAGCGTTGATGCTTTCAAGTCCCATTTCATGGGCGGCATCAATCAATTCCGCCATGCTTTTCTGCTGGAGGTCCGCAATATTGAGCGTGGTTACGGGAATCGGAGCACCTTCTTCATCGTAAGCGACGGCAGGCTCTTCCGGACCGTTCTGGGTCATTTTCATCAAACGGCGGATTTCAGCGGAAGTCGGCGCATTGCCGTTCTGCCGCATGGGGCGGCTGTTGTCGTTGAATTTCCCCTTGTCGCTGTCTTCACTGTTGTTATTCTGCTGGAAACGGCGTTTCTGCGGCTGCTCCTGATTCTTCTGGTGTTTGTTGTATTTACTGTTGTTACTGCCGTTTCCGCTGTTATTGCCGTTGTTATTGCCCGAAAAGCTCTGTCTTCCGAAATTCTGCTTGTTTTGCTGGGGGCTGCGAGCTTGCGAGCTGAATGTGCGATTTTGCAGAAGACGACCTTGACCGTAGGACTGCACCTGCGGGATGGTGCTGTTTTGCAGACTTGCGGTCGCTTCCTGCAGCAGACGTGCGGCCGCTGAACTGAGTGAGCTTCCTCCGGTAAGAATCGTTTTCGGACGCGAAACGGGAGTTTCAGACGGGGTATTTTCAGGGCTCTGCACCTCGCCGTCATCATCCGAAGGCAAATCTTCTTTCTGATACTGCGGGAAACGGGACATCCGGGACGGTTCCTCCTGACGGGGCGGCACGTAAGTAATACTGTCATCATCATCAGGGAGTGAGACCCCTGCTCCGGAAGATTCATCATTCATGCCGGAAACGACGATTTTTTTCGGGCTGATGTCGTCTGGAATAAAGTCGTCGCTGTCATCCTGTTCCTGATTGCGCCGGGAATTATAAGAAGCAGTCCGAACAGCTTTGAGGCCGGGATTGTAGTCGGAAACCGCAGATGAGCCGGGCTCCTGATAGCGTTTTGGTAAGCTGCCGGGCACATCCCAAGAGAGCTCATCATCGTCCGCAGATGAACCGGCGGAAACCGAATAGGAGTGTACAGTCCGTCCGCTTCGGAATGAATTGCGGTCCTCTGTTAAGTCGTCATTGAAAGATTTGGATGAATCAGATCCATCCCAGAAATCATCTGAAAATGATTCCTGACTCTTCTTCATTTGAGACCGTTCAGCCAAATCTTTTTTTGAGGGGCGGCCGGGTCTGCGCTTGACCGGAGCGGAAGCTGCTTCCATCTTCGGTTCAGATGAGGTGTTTTCGTTGTTTGTTTCGGGATTTTTGTCAGGTTCCAGCGACATGGCGGAATTCCTTTCGGTGAAACATTATGTTAATTTAAGTACATGTGTAATCGAGAGTTGCTTATTTTCTTGTCAAATTCTGCGAAGAGCGGATAAGTTCATTCGCCAGGATTTCACATTGGATACGGAGTACATCCATCGAGCTGTTGTTGATTAAGCCGAAATCGGCTTTTTCCAGCTTCAGGTCTGTACTGATTTGAGCATTGATTCTGTTGAGCGCGTCCTTTTCTGAAAAGCCTCTGTTTTTCATCATTCTTTCAAGCTGGACATCCTTACTGCTCCACACGGTAATGACGGCATCAAACTCTTTTTCCCATCCGCATTCAAAAAGCAGAGGCACAGCAACAAGAACCGGACAGGAGGAATCCGCCTGTCTGTATTCCCGAATACGCGCCTCAACCACTCTTTTGATTTCAGGATGGATGATTGCATTCATTTCCGCGAGTTTTTTGTCCTGATCCTGTCCGAAAAGTTTTGCAGAAAGATTTGTCCGGCTGACTTTTCCCGCGGCAGAAACACAGTCATCCCCCCAGCGGCGACGAATCTGTTCTGCGGCGTGAAACGGCAGATTTTCGTACAGTTCATGGCAAACAGCATCCGTATCAATGAAAAAGCGGATACCATATTCTTTGAGGCAAGTTTCAGCGGCGGATTTACCGCAGGAAATCCCACCCGTAAGAGCAAACAGTGATTTCAAAGGGAAAACTCTTTGGGATGATTCTTAGGGGAATGGTTGGATTGTTGTTTGGAAACGAAATAAAAACAAAATCCCCGACGAAGAAGTGAAGTCGAAACAGATTTGAGCGGATATTCTGAACCGCAGTCAGAAATATCGCGTATCATGAAAATATATTCAGAAACCCGAAAATCAAGGGAATCTTTTCATCAATCTTTCCGTACACCAATTAATTTACCACAAAAAAGCATTTTGTCAAGCAGAAAAAATAAAATTTTCAAGAATCAATGCGTTTTCATCAAAATGGACGCACCTGCAAAAAGCCGAAAAGCAACCGAAAACGGATTCGGGGTATTCCCGATGAGCCAATGTCAAACGTCCTGCCGGGAGCTTTGAAAAGAATCATTCCGCCAATGAATTTAGAAATCAGCTCTCGAAATAAGTTCAAAATTACTTCCCCAAGCTCTGAGCCCGGACTTGAGGGCAGACGCAGGAGGACAATGCGGGAGAAGTGAGAAGCGAAGACAAGTGATGTGTCCAAGATAAACTATTGTTTGAAAATGAATTATAAATACCCGGTGTCCGAAAACAGCATTTTTGCGCCTTTTATGGGGAGTCATTTTTTTCAGGCAAGATAGGGAACAGGGGGTTCAAAAAGGAGGCAGGATGTATGGGTAAACAGGTGTTTTTCGGAGGCTTCCGGCTTTTGGAATCAGCTCTCCGGGACAATTTTTCAGAAACCGGATAAAATACGTTTGACTTTTCTTTTTTTCAGCGTATATTACAAAGAATCGTTTCATATTAATCAACCTTGCATGGTGTGTTCATTTTTTTCAGGAGGTATCTTATGCAAAAGGTCAACGTGTCGACTTTCCCGAATTCATCAAACATCAAAACTCGGATGAAAAACTCTCTTACCGCGAAAATTTTTGTGCTGGGCTTTATTGTTCTCATCCTCATGGTCCCCTATTTTATGGCAGTTGATTTGCGCCGGGATCGCGAAAACCGTTCCACCCATGCCCAAGATGAAGTCAGCAGCAAATGGGGCGGCACACAGTTTGTTACCGCATCGGTTCTCCAATTCCCTGTTCAGCGCATGGAAGTTACAAACGGCAAAACCGCAACGGTTTCTTCGCATCTGTTTGTTTTGCCCGATTCCCTCAAAATAGAAAGCTCAATTGTACCTGAAGTCCGTTCCCGCGGCATCTATGAGGTTATGCTCTACAGATCCCATATCAAAATCAGCGGGAACTTTCTGTGGCCGGAACGCAAATTCCATGATAACTGGGAAATCACAGGTACAGCCGCAGACTTCCTGATTCGAGTATCCGATGTCAAAGGCATCGAAAAACTGGAGGTCAAGCAAGGAGAGGACACAATCAAAGCAATGCCGGGCAGTATCATCACCTGCCCCGTGAAAGATTCGCGTTTCCAGCCCGGCGATTCCGTTTCCTTTACTGCTGAACTGGATTTGAAGGGGTGCAGTTCTCTTCTGTTCCATCCCATCGGGCGCACGTTTGAGCTTGCGATGAATTCATCGTGGGCACATCCAAGCTTTACGGGAGGATTTTTACCGAGTTCCCGTACAGTTACGGATCAGGGATTCTCTGCGGAATGGAACGTCAGCGAGCTGAACAGTTCATTCCCGCAAGCCTGGACAGGCAAACTCGAAGAGGTTTTATCCGACTGGGACAGACAAAAATCGCTCGGCGTCTCGCTGCTTCAGCCAGCGGGGACGTATCAGCAGGTGGAACGAGTTTCCAATTATGCCTTTATGGTCATTGCGATTATCCTCGCAGCGTTCCTCATCGGCGAATATGCAACAAAAATCTGGATTCATCCGGTTCAGTATTTCTTCGTGGGGTTGTCTCTGGTGATGTTCTATGTCCTGCTGCTTGCATTCGCAGAACACATGCCGTTCATCATGAGCTATCTTTTGACCATGTTCCTGATTTCGGGTTTGACGACCATGTATTGCCGCATGATTTTCGAGAAGAAAAAATCGGCGGCGATTCTGCTGGGCGGCGTCATGCTTCTTGCCTATCTGCTGATTTTCGTTCTGATTCGTCTGGAAGACTACGCTTTGCTTGCCGGAAGCATCATCCTGCTTGCCCTCCTCGCAATCCTCATGCGAGCCACCGGCAATATGAACAAAGCGGAACTTCAAGCTGAAGAAGAGTTTGAAAGCATTGAGGAAGAAACCAAGTAAATGGTATCTCCAAACACAGGGGAAATGCGATACTTTCGCCTTTTCCCGGAACGCCTGTCAAAACCTTTTATCGGGGATTGACAGGCTCGTTTTTTGTTTTACACCGAAACAATGCCGATTTTATTTTGTCACAAAACTTGACAATTGTGCCGCAAGATGATATATTAAGTTACTAACTTTTCCCAAAGCACGACTTTACAACAACTTTTTCACCAGGAGAACCGAATGGACAAAACATGGGATAAGGACGAATTGTGGCTTTCGCTGTATCGTGTCAGCGAACGACTTCGCAATTACTATGCCCGTACCCGCATCCCCGATGTCAATCAAGAATATCTGGAATTGACACTGTCTCAGCTTCGCGTAATCGGCTGCATCGTTACTCATCCATCGATGAAGATGAAAGTGAAAGATGTTGCGCACGAATTAGGCATCACATCCGGGGGCGTTTCTCAGTTGGTTGACGGTCTGGAGAAGATAGGGATTTTGAAACGCTGTCAGGAAGAGACAGACCGTCGTATCGTTTCGATTACGCTTTCCGATGAAGGCCGCGCCATGTACAATCGTGCAATCGATGTGCATAAACGTATTTTTGCGGCCTTGATGAAAGACATTGAGCAGGAAAAAATCGAAGCATTCCATGACGTGCTTGAAACAATGTATCAACGGGTTTCTCTTCTGGAAAATGACGAGCTTTCCCTTGATTGAATCTTTTTGAAAATCAGCTTTTTTCTTAATATTCCGGAGCTGAAATCAGCTCACCGTTCTGTCAACCGCTTGCGGACACTTGTCCATGAGCGGTTTTTTTCGCATCAAAAACACGTGAACAAATCCTGACAAAAAATCTCTCGCGATTAACAGAGATACCCTGTCATTGATTAGTACGCCGGAAAACAAATCCCCTGCTATTCAGGCATCTGTGTTTCGGGGAATCACTTGTCTTTCGAGGGCGAAGTATCTTTTTTTCCGTTTGAAGCAGCAGACTTCGTGTCAGATGCCGCTTTTTCAGTTTTTTTCGGAATAACAATATCCTTTTCGGGATCAAGCGGAATCAATGCCGGTCCCGCTGTTTTCACGAACTTGTTTTCTTTTTCGGGGGCATTAGATTTCTTTTCAGCGGCATTTCCGGATGTTTCGGCTTTGGGAATATTCTGTTCAGCTTTTTTTACTGCCTTTTTTTCTTCTTTCCTGACCGGTGCAGGAGCTTTGTATTTCTTCACGAAACCGTCAACATAGTTTGAATACCCTTTCGGGGCATCAAAATCCATCACTTCAGCAAGTTTGCGGCGATATTTTTCCGCATCGCCCTCTTCCTTGACAAAATCGACATAGACTTTTCCGTTGCAGTCCAGCAGGAGCACAGTCGGATAGGAAGTGATATTGTATTTCATCCGGAGCTCATCATTCTGTTTTTTTTCGTCTGCTGTAACCGCATTCGCCGCAGCAGGATAATCCGCTTTCATCAAAACAAGTTTCTTGTCGGCGTACTCCAAGAACTTCCGGGTTTCAAACACGGCACGGGACATTCTGATACATGCAGAGGAAAAATCCGACTGAGTAAAAAGGATGAAAACAGGGCGGCCTGTACGAATTGATTCCGATTTGGCTTTTTCAAAATCAGTGAGCCATTCGGTGGCCAGAAGATTTGCAGTACAAAGCATGAAAACAGCTGCAAGACAGTACCTTTTAAAGAAGTTCATCGTCATTTCCTCCTTGATTTCTGAAAAACGGCTGAACACACTTCCCTGCCTGCTGACGGCAGTTTCTTAAAGGAGCAAAAATCCCGATTCCCGACTTTGAAATCAGCACTGCCGGAAACGGAATTTCCATACGGTCCGGAATCCGAAGACTGCCCGAACAGCAAAGACACATGGTCATTGCAGAGAAGTTTCCTCCATACTATAGCACACTATTTTTGAAATTCAAACATAAACTGAAACACTTTTCATATCAAAAGAGCTGATTTCAAAAGTTTTTTTCTTCATGAAAGTCATTTTTTCCTGAACACAACCTTGTTTCTTTTTTGGGAGAGCGTAAAATCAACCAACACATTCTGCTTCAATCTGCACAATTGACTCAGCGACAAAATGGAATCTCCATTCATTTTATTCACAGAGTCACCTAAGAAAATGAAAGAAAAGTCTGTTTTTCGTAAAAATAAATTTGAAATCAGCTGTAAGAGTGATAAATTATTTAGAGTTCATTCTATTATTCAACCATCATTTTGAACCTCTTTTTTCAAGGAGATGTCATGAAAAAAACATTTTTTTTCGCTCTTATCGTGTGTGCTGTGTCGCTGATGACACTTTGCGGCTGCGGCGATGCTGCCGGTACTGCCAAAAAGTTCACCGTTGGTTTTGATGCAGAATTTCCTCCTTACGGCTATCTTGAAAACGGACAGTACAAGGGATTTGACCTGGACCTCGCCCGTGAAGTCTGCAAGCGCAGAGGCTGGGAGTTTGTAGCCAAGCCCATCAACTGGGATTCCAAGGACATGGAACTCAATTCGGGGTTGATTGACTGCATTTGGAATGGTTTTACCATCAACGGACGCGAAGACAAGTACACCTGGAGCGAACCTTATGTTGACAACAGTCAGGTTGTTCTGACCAAGAAGACGAGCAAAATCACGACATTGAAAGACCTTGCAGGAAAGACGGTCGCAGTACAGACCGATACACCTGTACAGAAAGCACTTTCCAAGGACGGCGATCAGGAAGAACTGGGCAAAACATTCAAGAAAATGATTATTACCCCGAACTACAATAATGCCGTCATGGAGCTTGAAGCAGGGTCTGTGGATGCGGTTGCGATGGATATCGGCGTCGCGCAGGAAAAAGTCAAAACAAATGAAAATTTCATCATTCTGGAAGAATCCGTCATTAAGGAAAAATACGGCATCGGCTTCAAGCTGGGCAATACGGAACTGCGCGATCAGGTTCAGGCGACCCTGAAAGAAATGGTTGCAGACGGTGCAGCCGCGAAGATTTCCGAACAGTACTTCAACGGGAAAAACGTCCTGATTCTGAAATAAGGCTGTTTTTCAATGACTTTCGGATCACTTCTGTCCGCGCTTGCTTTAGGGCTTCTGACATCCGTCAATATCTTCGTCTTCACGCTTGTATTTTCCTTGCCGCTGGGGATGCTGATAGCATTTGGGCGAATGTCGAAGATTCTGCCGGTTCGACTTTTTTTCCAGCTGTATATTTCCGTCATGCGCGGGACGCCGCTGATGCTCCAATTGATTGTCTGTTTTTTCGGACCATATTATCTTTTCGGGTGGAGTCTTCCGGTGTGGTACCGTATGATGTCCGTGATTCTGGCGTTTTCCCTGAACTACGCCGCATATTTTGCGGAGATTTACAGAGCGGGAATCCAGTCTATTCCGATCGGACAGTATGAGGCCGCGAATGTTCTGGGATTCACCCCGGCGCAGACATTCAGGAAGATTATTCTGCCGCAGGTCATCAAACGTGTGATTCCTCCGGTTACGAATGAAGTAATCACACTGGTAAAAGATACATCCCTTGCATTCTCGCTGTCCATTATGGAAATGTTCACGATAGCCAAACAGATTGCAAGCACCCACACCACACTTCTTCCGCTGGTTGTCGCCGGAATCTTTTACTACGTATTCAATCTGGTTGTCGCATCGGGGATGCAGATGATTGAAAAGAAACTCGACTATTACCGCTGAAGGAGAAGGTGTCATGAGTGTAATGAGCGTATCGCACATCTCGAAAAAATTTGGCGAACTGAATGTTCTCCGGGATATTTCCCTGCAAGTGGAAAAAGGTGAAGTCATTTCGATTATCGGTCCGTCGGGGTCAGGCAAATCGACTTTCCTGCGGTGCTGCACCTTGCTGGAGTACATTGATTCAGGGAGTCTGGCCTACGGGGATCTCGTTATATGCAAGGATGGTCAGTATTGTCCGAAAAAAGTTCAGAAGGAAGCCCGGCGGCATTTCGGTCTGGTGTTCCAGAACTTCAATCTCTTCCCGCATTATTCCGTTTTGAGAAACATCATGGAAGCACCTGTGTCAGTGCTGAAACGCGATGAAGATGAGGTCCGCGAAGATGCCATGCGGCTTTTGCGGGAAGAAGGACTGGAAGATAAGGCGGATGCTTATCCGTGGCAGCTCTCAGGGGGACAGCAGCAGCGCATTGCGATTGCCCGTGCGCTGGCACTTCATCCCGATATTCTGTTTTTCGATGAGCCGACCTCAGCACTTGACCCTGAACTGACTTCGGGAATTTTGAAAGTGATTCGCCAGCTTGCCGTTGAAAAAATGACGATGGTCATCGTTACGCATGAAATACATTTCGCCCGCAACGTTTCCGACCGCATTATTTTTATGGCGGATGGAGTAATCGTGGAAGAAGGTCCGGCAAAAGCCCTGATTGATACGCCGAACAATCCGCGTACCAAAGCATTTCTGGCCAAAATGGATGAACGCGATTAACCTCGGCCCGGTTCATCCGGAATTTTATCTTTTTCCGGCAGGAGTGTCGAATACAGCTCAAAATATCGAAAAAAAGGGTGTATTTTCAGCTTTTTATTTGAAAACATACAGAAATAAGTGTATTTTACTGTAATACTTTCTTTTTGAAATACCAACCATAAACTAACTCTAACAAGAAGGACGTTTTAATGAAAAAGCATTTATTTGCTATCCTCGCTGCTGCATCGGTCGTTCTGCCCATGTATTCTGCAGATGAGGGTACCCGCACGATCCGCCTGATTCAGGATGATGCTCAGGAAAAAATGGCGACCAAGCTGTACACGCTGAAAAATTTGAAGGCGTCGGACATCTACAACTATGTCCAGCAGGCTGTTCTCCGTTACTCGGCGAACTCTTCCGTTCGTTCCCTGAACTATAAGCCGCAGCCTACCCTGATTGTAACCACCCCGCAGGAATTCATTCCTTACGTTGACCAGATCATCTCGATTCTCGACCGAGGCACCCAGAAGAATGATTTCGGCTCATCCGTTGCCGGTACCGGCGTGAAATGGAGAGTATGGACTCCGAACTACCGGCATGTTGCTGATTTCGACCCCATCGCTGACATTATGCTTTCCGGCGGCGGCGAACTCTACAATCAGAACGGTTCATACTGGCTGAAAGATGACAGCGGAGATATTGACTATGCTCTCGAATGGATGAACTATTTTGACCGTCCTCTGCCTCAGGCTTCCCTTACTTTCCGTTATTACACAGTGCGCGAAAGCACCCTGCGTGATATTGGCGTTGACTATCTCGCATGGAAGAACGGTCCGGGTATGAATCTTGTGGACCTCGCTTATGATGCAGGCCGCATTGCCTGGGATAAAGTTTTCAATACCGCAGCTTCAATCGGCAGTGCCATGAGCTGGTCTTACGGCGGAGCATTTACCGCACCTGCTTTCGATTTCAGCTTCATCCGTCTGCTCCAGCAGTCCGGCGATGCCAAGGTCGTTGCTGAATCCAGCGTTACGGTCGTCAACAATCAGTCCGGCGCGACCATCTCTCTGGCTCCGTCTTATCTGAACCAGACCAAGGACCAGAATTTCGCGTCCCACGTTGAAACAGCTGACTTCCTTTCCGATATGAACATCAGCGTTACCAATCCGCGTATCTGCTTCATGCCGGCCAAGGACGAAATCAACGAATACGGCTGGATTCCCTCCGACAAGGCATTCTATGACAAGAACAAAGGCAGCGTTGTCTTCGGCTACACGGTACAATCCAATGACCCGACAGAAGCCAATAATAACGGTCTTCTGATCGGCAATCAGTTCACCAATTCCAACTGGCTCAAGTGCATTGAATGCGGCAAGGAACAGGTTCTTGCTCACAACATTCGCGAAAATGACATTGAACAGACCACCGGTGTTCCGTTCCTCTGCCAGCTTCCCATTCTGAAGTATATCTTCGGTACCACCACTACCATCAAGGACAAGACCCATTGCATCGTTACCGTCGAAGCCAATCTGGTCTATCCGAATTCCGGGAAAAAGAACTAAGATACTGGAAACAAATAACAGAGGATATTTACAACTATGAATACAAAACTTCTCACTGCAGTTTCTGCAGCTGTTATGTCCGCAGCATTGTTTGCTCAAGCTCCGACTGACGTTAATGCCACTATCATCCCTGCTCCGGGCGGGGTCAGTGCACTCAACGGGGATCCGACCGGTGCTTATGCTCCTTCCCGCGTTGAAACCAAGCTCAATGTCGAAATCAAAGAAGGCACCAATGCCGTGCATTTCATTCGCGATAACAACGATCCCTATGTTGTGACCAAGGCCTACTTGCTCAAGCACGCTGATCCGTACATCATCCGCAACGTTCTCAGACGCATCGTCGCCAGTTCCATCAGCGACAATCCGGTCGGCGTAGAATCCGTCAAGTACTACGATGGCGTCGGCGTGATTCTCGTGTCTGCGGAAGAATACCGCTTCAAGGATGCCGGCAACGGCATGAGCATTGATGAAATCGTGGCCAACCTCGATAAGGAAGATCTTCCGAACTCCGTCGGCACCGCAGACTATGCGTATTTCCCCCGTTACAACAGTGCTGATACACTTCTCAGCATGATGATGCGCAGCGGCATCGGTTTCTCCAATGTCGTTCCCACCAACCGTACCACCTGGTTCAGTGAAAACAAGCTGAATCCAAGCTCTCTTGGCTGGGTCGAAACCGATGAAAACATGAATGCCCTGATCATGACCCTTCCGGGTTTTGATATGAAGGAAGCTCTTGATTTTCTGAAGGCCATCGATACTCCGAACCCCGAAACCTACATGAGCTACAAACTGGTCGAAGTTTATGCTGAAAACGACCAGAAGCTCGGTCTTGATTTCCAGTCCTGGAAGAACAATGACGGTGTCAATCTGTTCTCCGTCGGCGGCAAGTACGGCAATAATGATTGGGGATTCGGCGTCATTCCGAACGGCGGCAATCGTTATGCGGAATATTTCAATTTCAATCCGAAATGGAACACCAAGTATTTGGACTTCCTGACCACCTGCGGCAAAGCCAAGGTCATTACCTCCGGCAAAATCGTAGTCGGCAGTGCCAGCGATGAAGATGTTCGCGGAAATGGTACCAATCTCACGATTTCCAACGGTATTTTCTCGGTTGCCCTGACTAAGATTGAAGACGATTACCTGATTGATCTTCCCCCTGTAGGAGCAGAAGGAAAATCCTATGAAAAACGCAGACAGGAAATTATGTCTGATTCCGGTCTTGCCAAGCTGCTTTCCACATTTGTCATCCAGCATGGCAATACACAGGAAGTTGAACCCGGTGAAGAAAACAACGTGTTCCAGCTCCATGTCGACGGCGATATTCACAACAAGGCATCCAACCTGAATATTTCCCTCTCCAACACATCCCTGATCGGCTGGGAAGGCGATGGCACTCCGCGTCTCTCCACCTCTTCTTACTCCACCACGATTCAGATCGGATCCGAAGCAAAAGATTTCGTAATCGGCGGTATTGAAAAGACATCTGTCGTGCGCAGTGTTTCCGGTCTTCCGTTCCTGAAGGATATTCCGGTTCTCGGCTGGCTCTTCTCCACCGAATCTGATACGGTCAAGAAATCCCAGTTTGTTCTTTACGGTTCGTTGGAACCGATCAATCCTGCCAGCACAATCAGCGCAGATGATCAGGAAATCATCGACAGCACCAAGACGAAAGTTGAAAAGGCCTCTGCCAATCCGATTTCCACAACCGGTTTCCAGCAGCTGCTTCTTGACGACTGATCGGACGAAACAGGATTTCTGATTGAATGAAGGAAAGCGATACCATGAGATTTCAAACAAAACATCTTTTCCCGATATTTGCACTGGCTCTTCTTGCGAATTTCGTAAGCTGTGCCACAGTGAAAGAACTTCCTAAGCCGGACACGACTGTTGTTACCTCTGAAAATGCTCCGAAAAAAGTCGGTGATGATTTGCTCAAAGCTTTTTTGAACAATGATTCCAAGACTTTCCTCGGACTTCTTCCCGATGTCGTCAGTGAAGAATTCGGCGAAAACGGATTCAAGGAAACACGAAAAGATATGCTTGAAAATCTCGGAAAACCGCTTTCCTACACCTATATGGGCAATTTGGAACATCCCAGATTTACGGTTTCCCTGTGGAAGATCCGTTTTGAACGGAAAAGTACCGATGGCACAAAGGTGATTCATCAGGAAGCAATGTTCCGTGCTGTTTCAGGAGTTGCAGATAAAGAGGACCAGGAACGGCTTCTAAGTTTCAACTTCTTCTGAACAAGCGATTCTGCGGCTTTCGGGTTGTACCCGGAAGCCGCTTTTCTCTTTGAACCAATTGCAAAAGTCCTGCCAGGAGCTTTGATATTATCGCATTTGCCGGAAGAGCGTTTTCATCGGTTGCGTTTTCAGCAGCCGCCTCAAACTACGCCCGCCAACTGTACGAAGATTCTTTTTCAAATCTTTCCTCTAATGACTTTTGAAATCAGCTCCTTATGAAATCGGCTCAAATGATGGAATCAATCAAATAGATGTACCATTTTATATGATATGACGGGAATTATGACAGGCGCATCTGCAAAAAAACAGGCTTGGCAAAAAGACGGAACATCATTATTTTTAGACATCCGAAGACGATTTACCTCTTTTGAATATCCGTCTTGCCATGAATGTTATACAAGATATATCATATTTTTTTGGACTTTTTATTTGTATAATTCTATAATTGAGTGTATTGTATCATAGTTTTTTCGATTATCGCCCGATACTCGGAAAATTTCTGTAAAATCATCACTTTAACGCGGAGGCATCATCTTTTCTGCCTTCCAAAACAAAAAAGAAAGAATAAATCATGAAAAGATCTCTTGCTCTTCTCTCGACCGCCATCCTTTGCTGTTCTGCACTTTTCCTCACCGGCTGCGGTGATAATCAGGCGAATGGAGGTAAAAAAGTCCTCAAAATGGCAACAGAAGCGACTTTCCCGCCCTACGAATATTTTGAAAACGGAAAAGTTTGCGGTATTGACGTGGATATCGTTACCGAAATCACGAAAAATCTTGGTTATGACCTTGAAGTCGTTGATATGAAATTCGACTCTGTGATTCTTTCTGTTCAGACCAGCAAGTGTGATATTGCCGCATCCGGCATTACTGTTACGGAAGACCGCAAGAAACAGATCAATTTCACCCACCCATACGTTACAGCCGCGCAGGTTATCATCGTTCCGAAAGAATCCAAGATTGCCAAGCCGGAAGATCTGAAGGATGAAAAAATCCGTATTGCAGTCCAGCAGGGAACCACAGGGGACAGCTATGTCGCAACCAATCTGCATGAACCGCTTCGCTATGACAATGCCGGACTTGCAGTTGCCGCACTTCTTGCGGCCAAGTGCGAAGCTGTTGTTTGCGACAGTGAACCTGCAAAAGTACACGTTTCCAAGCATCCTGAAGTGAAAATTCTTCCGATTGCCTTGACCTCGGAAGAGTATGCTTTCGCGCTCAATAAGAAAGATACGGAATTGCTGGACGGTTTCAATAAGGAACTCATCAAGATGAGAGAAAACGGTAAACTTCAGGCCATTCTTGACAAGTATCTGAACGCAAAACCGGAATAATCTCTGATTTTCAGGACCGGGACATGACGCGTCATTCACGGAATTGACGCATCCAGAACATTTTCCCCGGTCCTTTCCCATATTTTAATAATCTGACATACCGTAATGAAAAAACTGTTCACATTTCTCTTTACAGCCATTCTGTTTTGCGGTGCATTCTTCCTGCAGGCGGGGGATTCAGGGCTGCCTACCACCTCAATACCGGTTGCTTCGGTATCGTCTGACGCAGATTCTGCACTGGTATCATCTTTACCGAAAACAACGCTTCCACCGATTGTCAGTCAGGATTCCAATATCCGGCAGTCCGGGAAAACCGGTTTTTTCCAGAGAATCAGTGAATCCGCATTCACAAACTTTGTGAAAGGATCACGCTGGCGTTATCTTTGGGACGGATTTTTAGTTACCATGCTGATTTCTCTTGCCGCCACCGTGTTAGGTGTGCTGATTGGTTTTATTGTAGCGGTCATACGCAGTACATGCGATAAAACCGGCAAGCTGAAAGTGCTCAATACGCTCTGCAAAATCTATTTGACCGTAATCCGCGGTACGCCTGTAGTCGTTCAGCTTCTGATTATCTACTTCGTGATATTCGGAGCCTACGATATTGACAAAATCACGGTTGCCATTATAGCATTCGGCGTCAATTCCGGTGCGTATGTTACGGAAATCATCCGAAGCGGAATCAACTCCATAGACAACGGTCAAATGGAAGCGGGGCGCAGTTTGGGGCTGTCTTATCTGCAGACAATGCACCTGATTGTTTTGCCGCAGGCGTTCAAAAATGTATTGCCGGCCTTGGGCAATGAATTCATTTCTCTGCTGAAAGAGACCAGTATTTCCGGCTACATTGCATTGCAGGACCTGACCAAAGGCGGCGATATTATTCGCAGTCAGACCTATGACGCATTCCTTCCGCTGACCGCTGTGGCGATAATTTATCTTGCTGTGGTGATGCTGTTCACCTGGCTTCTTGGTATTCTCGAAAGGAGACTTAAGAAAAATGAACGATAAATCTCCCGTTTTCGAGATTCAGGACTTAACCAAACAATTCGGAACACTTTCCGCGGTTGACCATGTTTCCACCAAAATTATGCAGGGGGAAGCTGTCTTCATTGTCGGACCTTCCGGGTCCGGCAAGAGCACGTTCCTGCGCTGTTTGAATCTGCTTGAAACTCCGACATCAGGAACACTGCTGTTTCATGGCGAACCATTGGTGAATCCGAATCGCACCATCAATCAATTCCGCCAGCAGGTCGGAATGGTCTTCCAGCATTTCAATCTGTTTCCTCATTTGTCGATTATCGACAACATTACGCTTGCGCCGATTAAAACGGGACGGCTTTCCAAAGACGCCGCAATCGAGAAAGCGGAACGTTTATTGAAACGCATTGGGCTTTTCGATAAACGCGACAGTTTCCCGCC
>DCIG01000061.1:30458-59073 GCA_002315855.1 Lentisphaeria bacterium UBA1732
GAGCCGACCTCTGCACTTGACCCTGAAATGGTCGGCGAGGTGCTTGCCGTTATGAAAGACCTTGCACAATACGGAATGACGATGGCGGTCGTAACCCATGAAATCGGATTTGCGGCAGAAGTTGCAGACCGTATTATCTTCATGGATCACGGCCAGAAAATTGACGAAGGTCTACCTGAAGATATCATCGAAAAATCCACCAATCCCCGTATCAGGGATTTCTTCTCCAAAGTTCTGTAACCGTTGATTTATTCAACATCAAACAAGAAAGAACATCTTATGAGAAACTGGAAACTGCTGGTTGCGGTCTGTATTACCGCCGCGGCCGTCTATTTTACAGGAACGGCATCTCTTTCCGGAACGGAAACAGGTTCCACCTCATCATTGGCTCAGCAAACCGAAGCCGCAGCTGCTGCAATTGCACAGGATACAGCGGCGGCAGCAAACGCAATGACTGCGAACGGAGAAAAAGCAGCTGAGGAAACCGAAAAAAAGGCGGAAGCCGCTGCGGAAACTGCGGAAGCCGCAACTTCCCAGGAAGCACCTGCGGAAGAAGCTCACAAAAACCGTTTTTCCGGCAATTTGTGGGCGCTGGTTCCCCCGGTGGTCGCTATTATCCTTGCTCTGATCACGAAGGAAGTCTATT
This sequence comes from Lentisphaeria bacterium UBA1732, assembly GCA_002315855.1. Classification (GTDB taxonomy): domain Bacteria; phylum Verrucomicrobiota; class Lentisphaeria; order Victivallales; family UBA1829; genus UBA1732. Next base: position 31,105 of record DCIG01000061.1, read on the forward strand.
CGTCCCTCTTCATCGGCATCCTGCTGGGCGGCTGTTTTGTCGGCGAATTTCACCCGTTGAAAGTCGTGGATGCGGTCATCAATGATGGTTTGATTGCAGCCGTTTCCAGCACTGCCGGTATCTTCATCTTTCTCGTCATGCTGGGCAACATTGTTGCCTTGATCAATCTGACCGGTGCGACGGCATCCTTTGGACGCTGGGCACAGTCTCGTATCAAGAGCCGTGTCGGGACCATGCTGGCGACCTTTCTGCTCGGTGTCATGATTTTCGTGGACGACTATTTCAACTGTCTGACGGTTGGCAGTGTGATGCTCCCGGTAACCGATGCCAAGCGTATTTCCCGTGCAAAACTTGCCTACCTGATTGACGCTACTGCCGCACCGATTTGCATGATTGCCCCGATTTCCTCCTGGGCGGCGGCTGTATCACAGTATGCTGAAGGCACGGAATTCAGCGGACTGGAACTTTTCATCCGTGCAATTCCGTATAACTTCTATTCGCTTCTGACGTTTGTGTTCATCATCGGGATTACTCTCCTGAAAGTTGACTTCGGTCCGATGGCTCTTCATGAAAGAAATGCCATTGAAAACGGTGATCTTTTCACCAGCGGCGGCGAAGTTGACAATGGAATCCGCACCAAGGAAAATGCCCGTGGTCGTGTCGCGGATATGGTCATACCTGTGCTGTTCCTGATTGTGGTGTGCGTATTTGCACTGGTCTATGTCGGCGGGATTCTTGACGGCAAAGACTTCATCTCCGCATTTAGTGATACGGATGCCACCGTCGGCCTTCCGTGGGGCGGTGTGGTCGCGGTTATGTTCACGGTGATTTATCTGGTTCTGCGCCGGGTGATTACATTCAAGGAAGCCATGTCCTGCTCCCCGTCCGGCTTCAATGCCATGGTGCCTGCAATCCTGATTCTCAGTTTCGCCACAGCCCTGAAGAATATGACTGCCGCTCTGGAAGCAAAAGAATTCATTGCCTCTCTCATGCAGGGGTCTGCATCGAATCTGAATATGTTCCTGCCTGCCGTGATTTTCTTCGTTGCATGTGTTCTGGCATTCTCCACAGGCACATCCTGGGGAACATTCGGTATTCTGATTCCGATTGTCGTCAATATCTTCCCCGCGACCAGCCCGCTTCTGTTCATCGGCATGTCGGCTTGTCTTGCAGGAGCAGTCTGCGGCGACCATTGCTCCCCGATTTCCGATACCACAATCATGTCCTCGGCCGGTGCTCGCTGTGAACATCTGAATCACGTTGCCACACAGCTGCCGTATTCAATAACGGTTGCCGTTGTGTCGTTTATCGGGTTCCTGATAGCCGGTTTGGTTCAGAACTGGTTTGTGGTCTTCCCGATTATGGTTGCAATCATGCTTGGGCTTCTGGTCTTTGTCAAGCTGTTTTTCTGCCAGAAATCCTGTGCTGTGAAAAAAGCCTGATGAAATGATTCTGAATTAACAGAAGTTCCCTTAAAAACCAGCTTCTGTTTTGAGCCTGTTCTGAAAGTTTTTTGGAACAGGCTTTTTTTGATACATTTTCAGGAAGACGATTCTGCATCCGGCGGAACAGTTTTTTCCGGCACGAATACCGTGTTTCAATTTGAAAAAACGTCTGATTCGTGGTATATTAACCGGATTGTTTTCGGAATCAAGGGTATCTTTGTGCGAATCAGAAATGACTCCATGAACAGAGGTATCCTCAAAAGAACCACGTCCCGCAGTTTGCTCATGTCTGATACTCATACAGCCATTCTTCTCTCTTCCCGCTCAAAAATTCAACAAATCGGCGGTATTTTATCCCTTACGATTGCCGCAATGATTTGGGGACTTGCATTCGCCGCACAGCGTCAGGGAGCCGAATTTGTTTCGCCTCTTGTGTTTCTTGCAATACGCTCATGGATTGGAATCGCCGCTCTTTTCCCCGTGTGCCTGATTCTTGACAAAGCAAACGGACGCAAACCAGCGTTTTTCGGAGCCGCGCATACACGTCAGGAAATCAAATGGCTTTTGACCGGCGGACTATGCTGCGGCGCAGTGGTTTTTCTGGCGAGCATTCTTCAGCAGTGGGGGCTTGAGTATTCTTCTGCGGGGAAAGCCGGATTTCTGACAGCACTCTACATCGTGATTGTACCTTTGCTTGGACTTTTCTTCAAACGGAAAGTAACCTGGCTTTTATGGCTTGCCGTTTTCATGGTTGTGATCGGGTCCTATCTGCTTTGTGCCAGCGAAGGCTTCGGAGCCATGAATTTAGGGGATGTGCTGTTATTCCTGTGTGCATTCTGCTATGCGGCACACATCATGGTGGTCGATCATTTCTCGAAAACGATGGATTGTGTACGGTTATCCTGTCTTCAGTTTTTTGCGACAGCGGTCTTGTCGACCCTGGGAGCTGTGATTGCAGGAAACTCCTGGGATATTGCATCGATTCAGAAAGCCGCAGCTGCACTGTTGTTCTGCGGCATTGGTTCCACGGGCATTGCTTATACGCTTCAGATTGTCGGTCAGAAATATGTGCATCCCGTGGCCGCCTCTCTGCTGATGTGTATGGAATCCGTCTTTTCCGTACTTGGCGGCTGGCTTTTCCTGAATGAAAAGCTGACGCTCCCTGAATTGTTCGGATGTGCGATTATTTTTACAGCGGTTCTCCTTGCTCAGATTCCCCTGCCCTCGTCAAAGAGCTGATGTCAAAAGAAAGACAAGATTTCCGCATAAAAAAAGTTTTTCGCCTTGCATTTCGACAAATTCAGTCTATATTTTTCAGTATCAATCCATCAAAATTCAAATCAGGATTATGCAATGAATGTCATCAAAACAAAAATACCGGGAGTACTGATTATCGAACCGAAGGTTTTCGGTGATGCCCGCGGTTATTTTTTTGAATCGTGGAACGAAGCGGCGTTTGCTCAAGCCGGAATCACCTGCCGATTTGTGCAGGATAATGAATCCAGTTCCAGTTTCGGAGTTCTTCGCGGTCTGCACTATCAGGCCGCACCGTATACGCAGGCGAAACTCGTCCGTGTGATTTCGGGGGCGGTTCTTGATGTCGCCGTGGATATTCGCAAAGGGTCTCCGACTTACGGTCAGTATGTCTCGGTGGAGCTTTCCGGCGAAAACAAACGGCAGCTGTTTATCCCCCGCGGATTCGCACATGGCTTTGCGGTGCTGAGTGAACAGGCCGTATTCGCCTACAAATGCGACAACATCTATATGCCGTCTTCGGAACGAGGGATTCGATTTGATGATCCTGATTTGGCGATTGACTGGCAAGTGAGTCCCGAACAATGGAATCTTTCCCCGAAAGACAGAATCCATCCTGCATTTTCAGAGATTGCGCCATGGGAGGAAGCACAATGAAAATCATGATTACCGGGGGAAAAGGAATGCTGGGACGCACGTTGTCCGGCGTTCTGCATGAACATGACCTGATTATTGCGGATTTGCCGGAATGCGACATCACGGACGCCGCTGTTTTTGACCGTTTTTTGTCTGCGGCGCAGCCCGACGTGGTGATTCACTGTGCTGCGATGACCGCTGTGGATAAATGCGAAACGGAATCTGATTTTGCGTATCGTCTGAACGCCGTCGGTTCCATGAATGTTGCCGCATCCTGCAATCGCCACAAGGTTCGTCTGATTGCGATTTCCACGGACTATGTCTTCGGCGGAGAACTTGACCGTCCGTACCATGAATTTGATGAGGCAGGCGGAGCTCATACCGTTTACGGTCAGACCAAATTTGCGGGGGAAGAGCTGATTCGCAGACACTGTCCGAATCACGTGATTTGCCGGATTTCGTGGCTTTACGGAGCGGGCGGCCCCAGTTTCGTTCATGCCATGCTCAAACTTGCAGACGGGACACGGTCTTCCCTGAAAGTTGTTGCCGATCAGCACGGCAATCCCACCTCGACCCTTGCGGCAGCGCGTCAGATTGCAGTTTTTCTGGCGCATCCTGAACTGGTCGGCACGTTCCACATGACCTGTGAGGGGGAAGCCACATGGTATGAATTCGCGCAGGAAATTTTCCGTCTTGCCGGAGTGTCTCAGCAGATTGTCCCCTGTACAACCGGGGAATTTCCGCGCCCTGCCCCTCGCCCGCTCAATTCCCGCCTGGAAAAGCGGATGCTCCGGCTTTGCAATCTGCCGCCAATGCCGGACTGGCATGATGCCCTTGCCGAGTTTATGAAAGCGGAATTTCCCCGAAATGGCAAATGACGGCATCACAATCCGTCTTGCCGGACCGGATGACTTACAGACGGTTCTCCACTTCATTCGTGAGCTTGCGGAGTACGAAAAATTAGGCAATCAGGTGGTCGGCGGAGGCGATACGCTGGCATACTGGATGTTTGAACGCAAAGTCGCAGAGTGTCTGCTCGTCTTTGACGAGGAAAAGCCAGTCGGCTTTGCTCTCTACTTCTACAATTTCTCGACTTTCCTTGCCCGTGCAGGAATTTACATTGAAGACGTTTATGTCGTTCCCGCATACCGCAACCGCGGAATCGGGAAAACGCTCTTCCGCATGGTTGCCCGTAAAGCAGTTTCCGAGGGATGCGGACGTATGGAATGGTGGTGTTTGAAGTGGAATCAGTCTGCTCTTGACTTCTATCATACGCTGGGTGCGGAAGAAATGAGCGACTGGATGCCGCTTCGTCTTTCCGGTGATACCCTCAAACGCCTCGCAGAAGAATAAAATCCCGATTTCAAACTCCATTGTCCGGACAATCTTCCATCGAAGACTTTTTGAAACGGACTGCTGTCCTTACAGACTTCCGCCTCGCAGTGCGGTTCCATGAGCGGGAACATACATGCGGGAGATATTTACGCGTTCCAGTTCCAGCAGAAATATCTTGGTTCGTATTCCGCCTCCGTATCCGGTCAGATTCCCGTTCGCGCCGATGACGCGATGACACGGGATGATGATGGAAATCGGATTATGTCCGACCGCACCCCCGACCGCCTGCGCCGACATTTTATTTTTTTCGTGCCGTTCAGCGATTTCTCCGGCAATATCACCATACGTGATGACTTCCCCGTAAGGGATGCCGCGAAGAATCGACCACACTTCTTTTCGGAAGTCGCTTCCGTCAGGGTCAAGCGGCAAATCGCATGGATCGGGACGTTTTCCCGCAAAATACTGTTCCAGCCAGTATGCAGTCTCCCGCAGCAGCGGACACGTTTTTTCCACCAGTTCTTCACTTCCGAAAAACTGCTTTCCGTGGAAACGCTGTCCGCAAATCCATACGGCTTTGACGGCGCTCCCGCCAGAATCGCTTACAACCGTCAAAATTCCAACGGGAGACGGCATATCCATATAAAGACACATAAAACACATTTACCCGGTCTTAAAAACGCTTACAGACAGGTTTAACGGGTATCTCTGAAACGAGACGCATTCCATTTGTCTCGCAAAAGCACTTTTCAGACCTTTTTCAAGGCGTTTCGCCCTGCATCTGCACATAGACGGAATTTGCCAGTTCCACCAGCGATGCTTCGTCGGCATTGCTGTCCATGCTGACCGAATACATGATACCCGGCACAGCATCCCACCAAATACATGTTCCGACAATGCGTCCGTCCTCGGCGGCAGTCCAGCGAGCCTGAGCTTTATTGTAGCCAACTGCGACTTCGGCCTGATTCTGCCATGTGTAGTAATATCCTGAAATATCCTGAAGTTTCGTTGCTCCGCTTGCCTCAATCCGTGCAGTGCAGTCTGCGCCTTGCCAGTCGAAATCAATCTGGGCTGTTTTCCCCGCGATGACGGAGTAACGCATATTTTCGGCACCTTGCGGCAAATTGAAGTCCAGACCGAGCTGTTTTCTGATACCGTCCGCCGTGGAGTCACGGAACGGATTCGGCACCATGACATTGTAACCGGGCGGCACGGGTTGCGTTTTGGAGCTGCTTCCTGCTTCATGCGGCTTCCCGGCGGGGACAATCGCAACCGATTCCTGCGTATCTCCGTCCTGTTCAGCTGGAACAGGCTTTTTGTCAGAGCATCCGGAAAACAGGAAGAATCCGGATGAAATCAAAACGATAATCTTGCATAATTTACTGATTTTGTTCATGATATATCATTATACTCCTATTGTTTTCACTTCGTCAGATGTTTTTTCAGAAAGTCGGCGGCAATGGTACAGGCCTTGTCGAAGTTTCTGCTGTAACCATGATCATCGCCGGGGAATACAGTCAATTCCGCATTCTTGTACGCATCTTTGTAACGCTGTGCATGGGAGAATCCGAAATCCTGCGAACCATAGATGATGGCAACCGGATTCGTGTAGGCGGGAACAATGGAGTAAACATCGAGCTTCTGAGCTTCCACGAGGAAGTTGCGCCCCAAACGGCGTCCGCCGACGCTGATTCCTTCAGCGGGGATGTTTTTCGGGTCAAAATGTGCGCCCAGCGTAGTACCGTTCCGTGCATCATCCACGAGGCAGGCAGCAGCAGCCATCAGCACAGCTGCGGACACCTTATCTTTCATTTCCGCCGTAACCAGAGAGGCAATCAGTCCCCCCTGCGAATGCCCCGCCATGCCGATGGTGGAAACATACGGCAAAGCACGGACGTATTCATACACGGCCTTGGCATCGTTCTTTTCCGTTGTGAGGGTCATATTCTCAAATTTACCCTCGCTTTCACCATGTCCATCGAAGTCAAATCGAATGGATGCAATGCCGCGTTCTTTCAGTTTGCGTCCTACGTTTGCCATGATGGGGTCATTTTTCTGCGAACCGTACCCGTGCATGAGAATCACCATCGGACACTGTGCGTCCTCTGCAATTTCCGGGGTCTCGATGATGGACGAAATTTTGCCCGACGGACCATTGATGGAGAGCGAGCGTGTACCTGCGGGGACAGCCTCGTGATGAGGTACGGACTGACATGCGGCGAGAGACAGGACCGCAGCGGTACAGCAGAGAATGGAACGGAGAGTGTGTTTCATGGGATGAACCTCATTGTTTGCCTTGTTTGAAATCAGTTCAGTTGTTTGCTATTAAGGTAACACGACTTTGACGAATTTCAAGAGACGGACGAAAAAGAAATCGAAAAAGAGCTCGTATAAAAAAACATCCGCCCTGCTGCCGGAGCGGATGTCGGATTTTCTGCGTTTTTGTCCGGTTGTCCGGACCAATGCGCTTCTTACTTCGTAACTTCCTTCATGAAGACGATGTCGGTTACTTCATCGGAGGCTTCATCGTAGTAGAATGCGATACAGCCGGAGGATGTTTTACCTTTCCAGGTCAGCATGAACGGCAGAACGGTTGCACCGGTGCTGTCGGTTTTGAAATCCATGCGGGAAGAAAGATACTTCTCCTGTGCACTCATTGAAGTAGAGGCGAAGCCCTGAAGTTCCTTGGTCAAGTCCTGAACTTTTTCCTTGGCTTCTGTTTCTTTCGCCATCAAATCTTCTTTTTCATCATCTGCGGCTTCTTCCAGACTGCCCTGAATTTCCTGGAGCTGGCGTTTTGCTTCCGTCAGTTGATCCTGAACTTCTTTTTTGGCATTTGCGGAAGCCAGAATTCTGGATTCCTGTTTGCCGGCGAAAATATCAGCCAGATAATCGCCGCTTTTATCTTCACGGACGCGTCCGTACTGTTCTGTCAAAGCGCCTTTGAAATCCTTGAATTCCTTACGGGAAGCATTTTTCATGAAACAGACGACTTTGCTGAGCTGATTCCCGGAATAGACGAGGTCAACGCTCTTAATCAGCAGACCGCTTTCTTTTTCCTTGGAGTCAGCGGGGAAAGCGATGGTGTCGCGTCCCACGCCCTGAGTCAGATATTTGAATTCAGGTTCCTTCCACAGCACCAAATGCACTTCGGACATACTGAATCCCCACATGGCATTTTTGTATGCCGGACAAGCATCAATGCCGGAAGCATCTTCGGAAATTGCCTTGATCTGCTCTTCAGCTTTGTTCATGACTTCTTCATAAAGGGCTTGGTTCTCATCCGTGTCTTCGATTACAATTGTTTTCTTTGCAGTCGATTTGGAGGAGCTTGTTTTGGAAGTCTTCGCAGACTTCACATCGACCTCTTCCGTTGTATTGCCGCTGTCAACCACTTCCCCGTCTTCGCCGCTTCCTTCGACCGCTTCTTTTGCGGCCTTGCGGGCGGCTTCTGCTGCGGCTTTCTTCGCCTCAGCCTCTTTTGCCGCCTTTATCGATTTGGCGCAGACAGTGATATATTTTTTCGCGCATTCGCGGGCATTGGTCCACATATCGGAGAGCGGTTCATAGATGTATCCGGCGGATTCATTGTGCTTGAAAATTTCGCCTTTCAGCTTGAGGATATTTTCCTGAATCCGTTCATTGCGCTGACGAGCAAACTCCGCGCGATGCTGTTCCGTATACTTTTCGCGCAGATACTTGTTCCACTGCGGATCGAATTTGGAACGTTCTTCATCAGACAAGTCGACCATATCAATGGCAGTGTCATTCACTATGACGTAGTAATCTGTAATACGGATGACTTTTCCGGAAACACGGTACTGCTTCGGACCTTTGTTGTATTCGACCGTAACGGTGTCGCGGAGTTTATACATCGGAAATTCCTTAGCCGCATCATTGGCAAGGATTTCTTCGTATTTGGCGGTATCGGAGCCGAACTCCTCTTCCATCATTGCACGAGCTTTGTCGTTCAGTTCTTTTGCAGGTGTGTTTTCGATGGGCTTGGCGGGAAGCAGCGGCATCTGTTTGGCGACATCGTCCATGATGTTCCTGGTAACAGCGGCGCTTTCGATATTTTCTTCCGTTTCGGCATAGGAGTCAACGATACTTTTGATGAGTTCGGTACGCTGAATGGATAACTGATACATGTCGGCAGGGTTCGAGCTGCTGGTTTTCTGTGCACTGCTATTTATAAGGACATTGCTGCCCAACCCCTTTTGAGCTTTCGGGGCCTGAGCATTTGCTGCGGGAACATCTGCCAGAGTGCAGACTGCGGCAATACAAACTCCGGTAAGTAAGAGACGTCTTTTCATTTCGATGGAACCTCAGTGATGATGGTTGTTTTCTGAATCCAGTTCGTTATTGCTTTTTATTCGTTTTGTTTTTCTGCAAGGTGCCCCAATCAATTCAGAACGGAAATTTTTCACGGATGCACAAAAAGTCAGTAAAAGCATATTGCCTGACTTTGCACACCCCCCGAAAGACAAATTTCCAAATGAACGGAGATGCCCTGAAAAAAACAGAACACCATTACTTTAGCTTGATTCTTCGTCATTTCAAGCTGTAATGTCGTTGAAAACGCATTTTTTCACAAAAAAAAGTACTTTTTCTGTTTGTTCATGGGAAAATACCGAGGAAACCATCATTTTTTGCGTTTCAGGAACAAAATATCAGGACCAACCCGATTGGTTCGACAGAACGTTTTGTATGACTTTCCCGATAAAGCACGCGTTTTTATTTCGTATTCTTATTCCTGACGGTATTGGAAGGTGTTTTCCTGTCTGTTTTTGGACTGACGGCGGCACTGTTTTTGACAGCTTCACCGGAAGCCTTATTTTCAGATTCCTCTTTCACTGTGTCTTTCTTCGCTTTCACCTCTTTTTCAGCCTGGATTTTCTGACTGCGGCTTTTGATTTGGCTTTGTGCGCATTCGCGGGCATTGCTCCATGTATCGGCAAGGGGGTCATAGATGTAGCCTGCGGCTTCGTTATGCTTGAATATCTCCTCTTTCAGCTTGAGAATATTTTCCTGAATCCGTTCGTTTCGCTGGCGGGCAAACTCCGCACGATGAGTTTCGACGTACAGTTCGCGCAACTGTTTATTCTTCTGCAAATCGAATTTGGAACGTTCTGCGCCGGACAAATCGACCATATCAATCGAGGTATCGTTGATAATCACATAAGAATCCGTGATTTTAACGACTTTTCCCGTAATCCTGTACTGGTTGCGCCCCTTGGTGTACTGGACGGTTACGGTGTCACGCTGTTTGAATATCGGGTATTCCTTCGCCGCCTCATCGTCAAGGTGTTTTTCGTACTTGGCTGTATCGGAACCGAACTCCTCTTCCATCATTGCACGAGCCTTGTCGTTCAGTTCTTTCACTGGCATGTTTTCAACGGGCGCAGCGGGAGTCAGCGGCATCTGTTTTGCGACATCATCCAGGATTTTTTTAGTTACAGCGGCACTTTCAATATTTTTTCCGGCATCTGCATTGAGGTCGATGATACTTTTGATGAGTTCGGTCCGCTGAACAGACAGTTGATAAAAAGAAGACGGGATTGTGCTGCTTGTCTTTTGTGCACTGCTGTTGATCAGGACGCTGCTGCCTGTTCCTTTTTGGATTTTCGCAGTCTGAGCATTTGCGTCGGGCAGATTGGTCAATGCGATGATGGCGGCGATACAGAGACCGGTAAGGAGTAAATGTCTGTTCATTCGATGAAACCTCTCTTCGGATGGTTGTTTTTGAATCGTTTTTCTTCAAATCTATTACTTTAGCTTGAATCTTTGTCTTTTCAAGCTATAATATGATGTCAAACGCTTTTTTTTCAAAAAAACTAATTTCAACTTCTGCCAACATCATCTTTGCCATGTCAGAATCAGCCTCTGCAAAAAAAACGAACTGCTTTGTCGCCACACTGTCCCCTGAACTCATAAACCAGCTGAAACATGTTCTGGAGACTTCCTGCTGGGAATTGTCCGATGCACCCTCCTGCGTATTCCATGCGAAAAAAGAAAAAACATCGGTTTCGGCTTATCGTTCCGGCAAATTGCTGGTTCAGGGGAAAGGGACGCAGGATTTTGTTGAGTTTATTTTGGAGCCGCTGACAGGTGTCGGCATTGAAAACGAATCTGCCGCGGCACCGATTCTTCCGTTTCAGTCCGCCCATGCCGGTACGGATGAAAGCGGCAAAGGCGATTTCTTCGGGCCGCTGGTGATTTCCTGTGTTTTCGTGGCGAATCAGCAGACGGCATCCGCATTGGAGCAAGCCGGAGCGCGCGACTCGAAACTGATTAAAGACGACACCCGCATTTCCTCCATTGCCGCACAAATCAAACGAATTGTGCACGGGCAGTTCAGCATCGTAGCAATCGGACCTGCCGCATACAACAGGCTGTACAATTCCATGCGGAATCTGAATTCTCTCCTTGCATGGGGACATGCCCGCGCAATTGAAAACATGCTGGAGAAAGCGCCCGAATGCACACACGCCATTTCCGACCAGTTCGCAAATCCGAAACTCATCGAACGCGCCCTGCTGAAAAATGGACGATCCATCCGGCTTGAACAGTTTACCAAAGGCGAACGCGACATCGCTGTGGCGGCGGCATCCATTCTTGCCCGCGACGCATTTGTGGCAAAAATGAAAGAATTGAGTGCGTCATGCGGCATGGATTTGCCGAAAGGCGCGGGGACGCAGGTGGACGTGATTGCAAAACACTTATTCAACGCCGGAGGTGCGGATTTGCTTGGTTCGGTGGCGAAAATGCACTTCAGAACAGCCAGGAAGGCAATGGGACTTCCTCCGGATGATGAACTGTTTCCTCTGAGCTGATTTCAAAAGTCATGCGGGGAGACATGAACGTCTCCCTGTTTTGCCGTTCCGCCCCGAATTGTGAACCTTTTCTAACTTTTCGCCGCGATTCGATGACTTAAAATTGATTTTATAGCTTTCTTTCAGTTGACTTTTCCTTTTTCCGTGGTAAATTATATCTTGTAGTCCTATTCCAAACCATTCAACAAGAAAGGATCATACAATGATCAATTACAAAGATCTCGGTCTTGTCAATACCCGCGACATGTTCGCCAAGGCAATGGCCGGACACTATGCAGTTCCTGCATTTAACTTCAATAACATGGAACAGCTTCAGGCGATTATCGCCGCCTGCTCCGAAATGGAATCTCCTGTTATTCTGCAGGTCTCCAAGGGCGCACGCAACTACGCCAATCAGACTCTTCTCCGCTACCTTGCACAGGGTGCAGTGGAATACGCCCGTGAAATCGGCGGCGGAAAAGTCATTCCGATCGCTCTTCACCTCGACCATGGCGATTCATTCGAGCTCTGCAAGGATTGCATCGAATTCGGTTTCTCCTCTGTCATGATTGACGGTTCCGCAAAGCCGTTCGACCAGAACATCGCGGAAACCCGCAAGGTTGTTGAATTTGCCCATCAGTTCGACGTAACAGTCGAAGGCGAACTCGGCGTTCTCGCCGGCGTTGAAGACGAAGTCAAGGCCGAAACCCACACCTATACCCGTCCGGAAGAAGTCGAAGCCTTCCTCAATGGCACAGGCGTTGATTCTCTCGCCATCTCCATCGGCACCAGCCACGGCGCATACAAGTTCAAACCGGGCACCGATCCGAAAATCCGTCTCGACATTCTCAAACAGATTGAAGAACGCATCCCCGGATTCCCGATTGTTCTGCACGGCTCCTCCTCCGTTCCGCAGGAATATGTCAAGATGATCAATGAATACGGCGGACAGCTTCAGGATGCCATCGGCATCGGCGAAGATCAGCTCCGCGAAGCCTCCAAGTCTGCCGTCTGCAAGATCAACATCGACTCCGATGGCCGTCTTGCCATGACCGCCGCTGTTCGCAAGGTTCTCTACACCAAGCCTGCCGAATTTGACCCCCGCAAGTACCTCGGTCCGGCCCGCGATATGCTGAAAGAACTCTACAAGCACAAAGTCATTGACGTCCTCGGCTCCGCCGGCCACGCCTTTGATTGATTCCGCTTGCAACCGGATGATCATATCTGCCGGGTGATTTTCTTTCCCGGCAGAAAAATGCGGCGCAGGATTTTCGGTTCTGTGCCGCATTTTCGTTCAGTCCGGCATCTTCGGACGCAATGCCGAAGGAAGTGATTTTGCGAGAACTGATTTCAAACGTCATTTCTCTTTGGTACAGTTCATCTTTTGTGCAAAATATGACACTTTTCCTGAAATTTCTTCCAACTTTTTCTTTTTTCAGGCTGAAATCCTGATTTTTTTGAAGATAATGCTTGCATTTCACATAACAGAGTGTATATTATTATCTCATATTTTGCAAATACTCAACACTCATCATAAACACTTGGAGAACAAAAATGGCACATAAAAAAGGTCAATCCAGCAGCCGTAACGGTCGTGACAGCAATCCGCAGATGCGCGGCGTCAAAGCATTCGGCGGCGAATTAGTCCCCGCCGGCAGCATCATCGTCAGACAGTGCGGCACTCGCATTTATCCGGGCAAGAATGTCGGTCTCGGCCGTGATTTCACACTTTTCGCGCTTTGCGACGGTTATGTCAAATTCAACAAAGCAGCCAGAAAGTCTGTGGAAATTCTCCCGTTCGTTGTTGAAGAAGAAGTCGCTGAAGCCTGATTGCCGTCAGACTCTTTTCAACACTGCTGAACCCCCGCAAATCGCCCGATGACGACTACGGGGGTATTTTTTTCAAAACGAGGCAATTTCTGTTGGAAACAGCAGAGCTGATTTCAGATGTCTTTGACGGAAGGATTTTCTCAATGCTCCCGTCCGGACTTTTGAAATCAGGTCGGCATTCCAAAACGTTCTTTCCCGCTTTTTACCGGCTGTGATTGTTGAAATTACCTTACATCTTTTCTTTCTGGTGAGCTGATTTCAAATGACATCGGCGGAACGATTTGAACACACAAATCTCCCCGCCGGATTTTTGGAAACAGATCCGGAGTCTTTCTCATGTTTGTGGATCGCGCTGATATTACGATCAAGGCCGGCAATGGCGGAAATGGCTGCTGCTCTTTCCGTCGCGAAGCATTTGTCCCGAAAGGCGGCCCCAACGGCGGCGATGGTGCTGACGGCGGCGACGTTATTTTTATGGGTGCTTCCGGGGAGCAGACCTTGGCAGATTTCGTTTTCAACCGCAGATTCGTTGCTCCCAAGGGCGGCGATGGACGAGGCAAAGACTGTCATGGCCGACGCGGGGATGATTTGATTATACGCGTTCCTCCGGGAACCATCATCAAAAACAAAGAAACAGGCGATATTCTTGCCGATATTGATGATGTTGACCGTCCGTATCTGATTGCAAAAGGCGGACGCGGCGGACGCGGCAATGCCCGTTTCGCCACCCCGACAAACCGCGCCCCCCGAGAATGCGAACGAGGAGAGGCAACCTACCCGATTCAGCTTGAACTGGAACTCAAACTGATTGCGGATGTTGCTTTCGTGGGCTATCCGAATGCGGGAAAATCCACGATTCTCAGCCGTCTTTCCAATGCTCAGCCGAAAATCGCCGCATATCCATTTACGACCCTCCATCCCGTGATTGGCATTATGGAATATCCTGATTTCCATAAGGTTACACTTGCCGATATTCCGGGGTTGATTGACGGTGCGCACTTGAATGTCGGTTTGGGGCATTACTTCCTCCGTCATATTGAGCGTACCAAACTTCTGATTTACATGGTCGATATTCAGGGTGTTGACGGACGTGATCCTTTGCATGACCTCCAAGTTCTTGAAAATGAGCTGGAACAGTACATGGAAGGACTCAGCAAGCGAGCCCGCATTGTTTTGGCGAACAAGACCGATATTCTGGAAGACAAGTCGAAGCTGGACGAGTTCATTATGAATACGCCGGAAGGTCTGGAAGTAATCCCTCTCAGCGCCAAGGAAGATGCGTCTTTTGATGTGCTGAAAACGCGTATCCGCGAGCTTCTCGACGAAATTGCCACGAAAGAACAAGCCGACGAATGGAAACGGAATATCTGATATGAAACCGCTGACCGGCAAACGTGTTATGATTACAGGCGGAGCAATCCGCCTGGGGGCTGTCTTATGCCGTGCGTTTGCCGCTGCCGGTGCAAATCTGATCATTCATTATCTCCATTCCGGAGAAGATGCCGTAAAATTGGCGAAGTCGCTTCCTGCGGCGTCTTCCGGTGAACCGCATCTGACGGTATCCGCCCAGCTGGCGGATACGCCTCAAGCCTGCGCTGTATTCCGCAGTCTGCCGCCTGTGGATATTCTGGTCAACAATGCCGCGATATGGGTTCGCTCCGCGAACGGCATGACGCCCGGACTGGAAGCCAAACAGTATGCAATCAATCTGAATACACCTGTCCAGCTCATCCGCGAGCTTGCGTCTGCGGCGGGAAATCGCGAAGTCTGTGCAGTGAATATTCTGGACGCCGCTGTTCTTCGCCCCGATTTTCAGGCGAAAACCCCCTACGAAGATTCCAAACGCCGCCTTATGGAGGCCACCCGCTCTCTTGCGGCGGAACTTGCGCCTTTCTGCCGCGTGAATGCCGTTGCACCCGGTCCTGTAATTCCGCCTCCCGAACTCGGCTCAAACGGTCTGAAACGCACCCCTGCGGCACTGCCATTGAAACGGGCAGTCTCACCTGAAGATGTTGCTTCTGCGGTCGTTTGGCTGGCTTCCGTGCCATCTGTAACCGGTGCCATTCTGCCCGTGGACTGCGGACAGTCTCTGAATTCCGATTCCAACATAATTTTTTCATGATACCACTGAAAGGAAAATGCTTATGTCAAACAATCCATCCACTGAACAATCTCAAGCCTCTGTACAAGTTCCGGCTTCCGACTCTTCTTCCGGGAAGCATCCTCTGCTGACTGCGGCTCTGATTATCCTTTGCATCATTACCGTTTTCAGCGCATTTCAGAATAAACACAACTACGATAAATCCAAAAATCTTGCGGCGGAACTCGAAAAAATCAACGAGACAAACAAAGCCGCCCTTGCCGAGTTTGAGGCGAAAGCCGCATCTGTTTCCGAAAAGCTCATCGCCACGGAAAAATCTCTTCAGGAGAAAGATGCCAGTCTCGCCAATGCACTGAAAGAACGCACCACCGCTGAAAATGCCCGCATCAATGCCGAAAAAGCTCTTCAGGACAACAAGGACAATCTGGCCATTCTGGAAAAGACCACGGCTGAAATGGAAAAGCGTTTTCAGATTTCTTCCGCGAGAGACGTAAAACTTCTGGGACTGACATTTGAACAGCCCGTGGAATCTCAGGCGGACAGAACGCTTGTTTCGCAGATTGCATCCTCCCTCAGCACAAAAACTCCGGCCGCATTGAAAGCGGCCTGCGAAAAGGCTCTTTCATCCCGCATGTCGATTGCCCGCGTCCTCAGTTTCAACGCGGCCAACGGATGTGTCAGTGACGGAGTTGCCGGTATCGTGGAAGCGGTTGCCAAAGCGTCCGGTCTGAAAGCCGCAACCCGTTTTTCATGGGATTTGGACCGAAAAACATTCCGTGTTACTGTAACGATAACGGACCCCGCCAACAAGAATCCTGATGCCGAAATGGTCTTTGGCGGCAAGGTTTCAAACGAATCCACATATCAGGTTTCTCCGAAATCCACGGTCTTCCCGTTCACATCAATCAACCTGATGTCGAATGCGGAACGTGTTCTGTTTGAACGTTCCGGCTGTATTCCGCTGGGGGGAGCCTACATTCATTATTACCGCGTCTTTTCAAAAGGCGCATGGAATCTTGAATATGAATTTCCTGCGAATGTGGAACCCGATTCGGTCAATATGAATCTTCTGATGCTTACTCCGGGCGTTGCCGCAAGCTCGTCCATTGCAAATGGCCGCATGAAATTCCACTTCGCGGCAAACGGGACAGAAACGACATTCCTTCTGTTTGCGGACAAGCCGTTCTTCCCTCTCCGAGCTTCGCTTCAGCTGAATCAGTAATCCGCTTTCAGCACAGTTTTTCCTTCCCGGCAGCTGCACCTCGCTCTGCCGGGATTTTTTGTGTCTTTCGTGAATGATGAAAGGGTCAGCGGAGATTGGATTGAAACGCAAGCGACATCAGAAATGATAACTTCGCAAAGCTGTGTCAACCCAGGAAATCATACGGTCGATTTGTTCCTGCGGTATATTCTGCACATCGCTTTCCGCATCCAGTGCACAGCGGAACAGTTCCGGTAAAGTTTCGGCGAATGGCACAAATTCAGACAGTCCCCCGTGTTCTTTCAGACAGACCAGGCGGGCCAGCATCCGTGCCGGTTCCGGGGTTCCAGTGCGTTCCATGCGGGAAAGCATTACGGAAAATGCTTTCCAGATATATGGAATCTCCAGCATCGGCGGAGCAATGCGAATCAGCATGGATGCCATATCGCAGGCTGAGAGATAACATGCCATGCTTTCCGCCAGTCTGTCATGTGTCGCCAGCAGCTCCATGGAAACCAGAGACGACATGCCGCCGGATGCGGATGACGGACGGAAAGAAATGCTGTATTCGCGGAAGACTCCGGCAATGGGAAATGATTTCTTTCCGATGGAGCGCGCGCCCCTCAGCATAAAATCAAGCCGTCCGAAATCGGGGCTGATTCCGGCGACGATTAAGCTCGTATCGCGGAATGGTGTCTTCCGCAGAATCATGTATGTCGTTTTTTCAGAGGTGGAACGACCAGCCATGCCTTAAATGAATCCCTTTCTGATTCTTTTTTCACGTTCGGCTTCTTCTTTTTTTTCCGCAATCTCCGTAATGCCGACGATGTATTCCACAGCATCACGTGTCATGGCGTATTCGGATGCCGTATTGCCGGTATTATCGATCATGAGCGGATCTGCACCTGCCTCAATAAGCATTTTCATGATTGGCACATTATTGTTTTCGGAAGCCCAGAAAAGCGGTGTTTTCCCGTCCGCAATCAAACCGTTTCGCGCAAGCAGTTCATGGAAGCCTTCCATGTTTGCCAGCTCCATGCCCCGGTAAACCCGGTTGATGCTTGTATTCAGCGGCAGTTTGCGGGCCAGCAGGGCTTTCACGATTCTGGTATCATTGGCCGCGATGGCGTGCTTCATGGCGAGAAGACCGATGACGGTTACTTCATTGTAGCGGTTGAATGTCGTAATTTCCATGCTTGCTCCGGCAAAATGGATTTCACGATTTCCCTCAAATTTGTCCACCTGCTGAAGCAGATACATTGCCGTTTCCGTGTTGTGATAGTCAATGGCAAGCAGGAGCGGAGTTTCCGCCACATCGGAGAACGCCGTAAGCTCGGCACCATGTGCAATCAGTGTATCAATAATGGGAGTTGCGCCGAGCGGAGCCATTGCCGCATACATGACAGCGGTACGTTTCTGCTTGCTGACCGCGGACAAATCCGCCTTGGAATTGCAGAGCAGTTTCACGACTTCCAAATTGCCGACACGCGCGGCTTCCATGACAGCAGTTTTCCCTAAATTTCCTTTTGCATTGATGTCAGCATGGGCTTTGATTAAATGTTCCATGATGGAAGCATCCATTTGTCCCGCCGCATAATGAATGGCACGGTTGCCGCTGTGATCGGTGAGTTCCAGGTCTGCACCGCCGGCAATCAGAGCGTCCATGCGTTCAAGATCGGCATTCAGAATTGCCGTCATCAGGGGGGATCGCCCCAACAACGGCTCCGTAAAATTTGGAGATGTCTCTTTCAGTTCGCGGTTCAGTGCGGTCAAATCACGGTCAGGACTGTTCACAGCCTTCATCAACGCCGTTTGCTGTTCCGTCAGCTCGCTGCTGCCGCGACTGAAACAGCAGCATCCTGCGGCAAGCATCATGACCGCTCCGCTCAAAAGCACTGCCAGCACGGGCAAAACCTTTTTCGCCGTATTTTTCAGGGTGGATGCACGGAGTTGTCCGCAGGCGGCCGTTGCAGAACTTCCCTTTTCCACGCGCACCGTAACCGGGACATGCAGTGTTTTCAGCGCATTTTCAAAACGCTTGACGGCATCGCGGGAAGGTCGCTCAAACGCACCTCTTGCTTTGTTGTACGGAATCAGATTGACTTTCGCATGGGCATCTGCCGCCAGCCGCGCAAACTTGCGGGCTTGTTCCGGAGAATCGTTGATTCCCGCGAGAAGCACATATTCGATGGTCAGCAGACGTCCGGTAACTTCTCTGTGTTCCTGACATGCCTCCAGGATTTCGTGAATATCGCGACGGAAACGCGTTGCAATCAGCAGGGCGCGAGTTTTGTCATCCGGGGCATGAAGCGACACGGCCAGATTCCACTGTTTCCCGATTTTCGTCAATGCGCGAATCCCCGGTGTCCAGCCGCTTGTGGAAATCGTAATGCGTCTTTGAGCCAGTGCCACGCCGTCTGGGTTCGTGATAACGTTCAGGGCTTCCACGAGGTTGTCGAAATTCAGCAGAGGTTCACCGATTCCCATCAAGACCACATTATCGGGAGCGCTGCCCAAATCGCGGCACAGGAGGAAATACTGTTCGATGATTTCGCCGGAAGTCAGGTTGCGCACCAGTCCGTTTTCGCCGCTGGAACAGAATGCACAGCTTACGGGACACCCCACTTGCGAGCTGAGACAGAATGTTGTGCGCCCGTCTTCTGCGGGAATCATGGCGCATTCGATTTTTTCCTGATCCTTCAGTTCCAGCAGAAATTTTGCCGAGCCGTCGTCTGCACTGAATTTCTGTACGACTTTCACGGTCGCACATTCAAACGCTTCGGAAAGGATTTGTTTGCATTTTGCGGATAAATTCGTCATCGCCGCCGGATCGACGGTCCATTTTTTTACGACCCAGTCGTATGCCTGCCCGGCCCGGAAAGATGCTTCGCCGGACGCTTTGAAAACTTCGGCGATTTCTTCTTTGGAAGCGGCGGCAAGGAAAGTTTTTTGTTCAATCATCATAAATGGATTCCCCTTCAGAGAGTTCTTTGTTCAGCATCGTGCCTTTGTACAGATACAGGCTTTCCCCACGGTATTTCTGCCCGAAAAGCCGTGTCCAGCTTCTTGCGTAATGCGAGGGTATGCCTGATGTCAGAATGTACACTGTTTCCGGTGTTTCCGGGATTTGCTCTTGCGGCAGGGCGCGGAATTGGAAACCGGAATAATATCCTTCCGCATACAAACCGTTGATTGCAATGTCTTTGTAGATGACGGGACCGTTCTCCGGCGTTACTCCGTCTTTTCCCATTGCGGCAGCGATTTGGTGCCCCAATATTTTCTTGTTGATGCAGTATTCCGCTTTCACCGGGGAAACGATGAACCAGTTTAACTGCATGAATGCGGTAAAAACGGTAAGCCACACCAGCCAAATCGGCTTTTTGCTTCTTTTCAGCCGGATTGCCACTCCGAGCAGAATGAATATTCCCGCAATCCCCGCCAGCATCATAATGCAAAGAGGCTGACCTGTGATTGGAACGGCTTCGGAAAGCCCCATCGTGGTAAATGTCCCGGCGATGTACTGCACAAACGGTTTGTAGAAGAAAATGCAGAAAAACGCGATTATCAGGCAAATCAGCACTCCCGATATGATCAGGACGCGGACAATCCAGAAAATCTGCCGAGAATACCGGCGTACCATAACATTGTATTTGGAGGCAATCAGCACGGCAATCAGCGGAATCAGATACAGCAGGTCTCTCTGTTTGCTTTCAGGATTCAGCCACAGAAGCAGTGCCGCCACGATAAACAGAACCCGATGATATTTCAGGAACAGCGGTTTTTCTTCCAGCGGATACAGAGCGGGGCAGAAAGGCGCCCACAGAAGAAGCGACCACGGGAACAGTTTGCAGATTGCCTGAAATGGAAATTCAAAGAAGTGTTTGATTACGGCAAGGATATCCACATCCGCAGGGACAGCCGCTTTGCCAGGATTCGAGGCGATGAAGTTTTGTTTGACGGTCAGCCAAACGGAAAATGCGATAATGCAGACTGTTATTGCGATGAGGAAGCCCAGATAACGCTTCAGCTTCAGTCGCGTCCACACCTGAAATGGCCGCTGCTGAAATGCGAGAGGAACAAGGAACAGGAAAAATGCGGTCAATCCTCCGCTGAAAAACGCCAGAATCGCGAAAAGTCCTGTGAAAATCCATGCCGCATTCCACGAGGCTCTCATACCCCAGTACAGCCACAGCATCCAACCGCTGTAAATGACCAATGCCGTCAGAAGCTGCGGATACCCCTCCGTTGTCCGTATTCCCGTCAGCAGTGTGGTGAAGGTGATGACTGCCGCAGCCGCCCCTGCCTGACGCCCTAACATACGCCCGGCAATCAAGCCCGTGAGCAAGGTCAGGACTGCCAGAGAAGCCACCGATACGATTCTCAGGGAATATTCGACGGATACCCCGCACGCATGGATCGCTTTCGCAAATGCGGGAAAGAGCGGATAGACATGTTCCGCCAGTTGTCCGTGCGCAGTCAGAAGAAACGAAAAACCATGCGTTTCCTGCACCAGAACGGCCTGTGTTCCCTCGGAACCGATCAGCTCTTCTTTGCTCATCAGAGGCCCGAATGGCATATAGGCGAGCAGAAAACCGCATACAATCACCAAAATGATCAGGAAGACTTTCGGTTGTTTTTCTTCGAAGATTGCCATTTTTTCAGAGTTGTTTCCATGGATTGGGTTGAAAAATCATGATAGACGGTTTAAATTTACACCGTCAATGCGTTTTAGACAAATCAAATCTGAAACATTTCCTTATTTTTTAAAAATTCGTCCGTTTCTTTCGGAGAAGTTCTGCCATGATTGCTGTTTCTGCCAGTCAGATGCGTTCCATCGAACAAAACATCATCCAAAATCATCAAATCCCATCCATGACGCTCATGCGTACCGCCGGTACAGCATTGGCGGATGTGGCGGAAACTCTTTTTTCGTGGGACAAAACTTTTTCGGTCGCCGTTTTCGCGGGGAAAGGCAATAATGGCGGCGATGGTCTGATTGCCGCGCAGGTTCTGCATCAGCGCAACCGCCGCAAGGTGAAAATTTATCTCACGGTCTCCCCCGATTCCCTTTCCGGGGATGCTTTGAACGCCTGGAATGAACTTGATCCTGAAATTCCATGGACAACTGAAATGCCCTGTGCGGACGATTTGAAAAATGCGATGATTCTGGATTGTCTCCTCGGAACAGGTTTTCACGGTTCGCCTCAGGAGCCTGTCCGCTCATGGATTGTGCTTGCAAATTCCCTGAATTGTCCGGTTGTTTCGGCGGATTTGCCTTCAGGCATGAATCCCGATACAGGCATTGTGGAAGACATTTCTGTCCGCGCTGATTTTACAGTTTCCTTCGGCGCGCTGAAAAAAGGTCTCCTGCTTGGTGATGCGCCTGCTTTCTGCGGGAAACTGCTTGTTTGCGACCTCGGAATCCCCCACAGCTGTTTTGCAGGCTTGCCGGATACCGTCGAATACACTTCCGCAGAAGAGATTGCCCCCTTGATTCGTCCCCTTGATGCAGACACGCATAAATTCAAACGCGGTCATGCCGTGATTGCAGGCGGTTCTGCCGACTATCCCTCTGCCCCGTTACTGACCGCCGAAGCGGCAATGAGAAGCGGGGCAGGCATTGCAACCCTTTTCCTGCCGGACTCTGCGCCCGTGTACTGTGTCCCGCCACGAGCTCTGATTCTCCGGCGGGCGGAAACGACCCGACCGGGGTATTTTACGGCATCTTCGGCGGACTGGATATTCAGGACGAAACCGTCCGTCCTTGTCGTCGGCATGGGAATCGGTCTTGCTCCCGAAACTTCCTTTTTTCTGGAACAGATTCTCCAGAAAGCAGCCTGCCCTGTCCTTCTGGATGCCGATGCCCTGACGCTGATTGCACGCAATCCTGATTTGCAGAATATTTTATGCCGCCCCGAACGTTCCTTCCCCGTGGTGATTACGCCTCATGAGGGGGAAATGGCACGTCTGGAAACAGCGTTCGGCCTTGACGCTTCCCTTTCCCGCATGGATCGTGCGAAAAAGATGGCTCAGAAACTGAATGGCATCGTGGTTCTGAAAGGTCCCCGGACGGTCGTCAGTGCACCGGACGGACGTTGTTCCCTGAATCTTTCCGGCTCCCCTTGTCTTGCCACAGCGGGCAGCGGAGACATTCTGGCGGGGATGATTGCAGGGCAGATTTGCGCACTGAAAGCTCATCTGTTTGATGCCTGCCGTACCGGGGTCTGCCTCCATGGAAAAATCGGAGAACCTGAACTTGGACAGCTTCCCTGTTCAGGACTGATTGCCGATGATTTTCTTCCGAGGATTCCTCAGGCGTTTCTGAAAACCGTGAATCGTGTTCTGCGGAATATCCACGACTGAACGGCATCGCCCCTCCCCCGCCGAAGCCGCCTGTCGCCTTACAGCATTTCCATCATGTAGCGGAATACCATGTCGTTGACGTCGGGAATATATTCGTGCCCATAGTCGGGGAACAGAATATGTTCTTTCTTCGCCGTGATTTTGTTGTACGCCGCATATTGCGTGGACGGCGGGCAGATTGTGTCCATAAGCCCCGTGAAAAACAGAATATCGGTCTTCGTGATGCGTGCCGCCATGTTCTGCACATCGATATACCCAAGCTTCGTGAAGATTTCTTCTTCGCGTTTGTGCTGCGGGTCGAATCTGCGGAAATATTCTTTCAGCTCCGCATAGGCGTCCTTCGCCAAATCCATTTCCCACACGCGTTTGTAATCGGATAAGAACGGAAACACCGGCGCGGCCCGATTGAGTTCCGGCACCAGTCCTGCACAAGCCAGTGTCAAACCTCCGCCCTGCGACCCGCCATGCGCCCCTATGCGTGCCGGATCGACTTCCGGCATGTCCATGACCAGATAGGTCAGCTGTGCGCAGTCGAGGAAAATCTGACGGAAAAGCAGTTTGTCAGGAGCCGGATTATCCAGTCCGCGGATGATATGGCCGCCGATGGTGTTGCCGATATGACCGCCGTTATCTTCCGAAAGTCCGCCCTGCCCTCGCACATCCAGTGCCGCCACCGTGAAACCTGCCGCCACATACCCAAGCTTGTCCACCCAGTCCCCCGAATTTGACCAGTAGCCATGGAAAAACACCACTGCCGGCCCCGGTTTTACGGCATGTTTGGGTTTCATCAGCTTTGCATGAATTCTTGCTCCCCCGGTCCCAGTGAAATACATATCGAAGCAATCTGCATACGGGGCTTTCATATCGAACGGTACAAGCTCGACATCCGGTTTGACGGCGCGCATTTCGGCCAGGGCGTTTTCCCAGTACGCATCGTAATCGGCGGGGCGCGGGTTGCGTCCCTGATAAGTTTCCAGCTCGGAAACGGGCATATCAATCAGCATTTTCGTGTTCTCCTGAAGTATGATAAGCGTACTTCTGTTCATTCGGAACAGAAGTGGTTTTTATGAAACTGAATTTTGTGCAGACAAAAAAGACAAGATTCCCTGAATACTTTAGCACAAATCACAGGAAATTCAACGGCTGAATCAGTTTTTGAGGGAAGTTTAATCGAATTGGAACGGGGCAAATTCCTGAAATCAAGACAAAAAAATGGAGCGGGCGAAGGGAGTCGGACCCTCGACAATCACGTTGGCAACGTGACGCTCTACCACTGAGCTACGCCCGCATCATAAGTACCAAATAAAAGATGGAGCGGGCGAAGGGAGTCGGACCCTCGACAATCACGTTGGCAACGTGACGCTCTACCACTGAGCTACGCCCGCATCATTTACTTGACAATCTTACAATACTTCTTTTTTTCAAAAAGTCAAGTCGAAAACGAAAAAAAGCCTGAATTTTGTCCGAAAAAGTCGTTTTTCGTCCTTTTCCTCTCACTCTTTCAGAGATTCGCCGTCGAAAACTCCATGAGCGCGCATGTCTGTCCGTCTTCTCCGCGAAGATCGCACACACACATACGGTCTGCCGTCTCATAAATCCACGGCGTTACCACTTCCCCGAAACTTGCCTGTTTTTTGAACTCCACACGAACGCGATTGAATGTGAATCCCTCCGGCAGACGGTCTTCGGCTATCGCGAAAAATTCGGGACTGGTCAGATGCTTGTTGGGGTCTAAACCGGATTTCATCACACAATATGGCTCTGCGGCATACCCATTCCCCGCAGGAACCGGTATTTTGCGCGGCAGACACTCCATCGGCTCCGCCTCGTCGAATTTCAGGCAAATGTCATCAGGAGACAGCTTCACTGCCTTTCCCGCTTGAATGTCGAAAAATGCACCTGTCGCATTGGAAATCATGCACAGTTCGCCCGCTTCATCCCGCATTGTGATGCGCCGAAGCCCGTAAATGGAGCGGCATCCGTAGATTTTGACGGCTGTTTTCACGGTCTCGCGGAATGAGGGAAAACGGGAAAAGTCAATCTGAATGGAAAACAGAAAAACCGCCAGATTATGCGCTCTCAGAAACGCGCAGAACGCTTTCTCCTGATATTCCTGAAATTGACAGCAGTTCATCATCATTGCCACAGCGGCTCGCAGCTTCAGTTTGCCGTCTGCACCGGCTTCCGTAAATGGGATTGTCGTCGTCATTTCATACATTGCAGTGTTCCTTCTTTGTTGTTTTCAGGCTCTCGATTCAAACCCGATTCGCGGATCGGCGATGACATAAAGAATATCGGACACCAGGATTCCTCCCAGCGTCAGGATTCCGCTGAATGCAAACAATGCCATCATCAGCGGTATATCGCGGCTGCTCAATGCCATCATGGACAGTGCTCCCATCCCCGGAATATTGAAAATGTATTCAATCAGGATACTGCCCGCGACCAGTCCCGGCAGAATCCCCGCGAAAAGTGTAATCATCACAATCAGGGCGTTGCGGAATGCGTGGGTATAGATGACGTCATGCTCCGAGACGCCCTTCGCCCGTGCAGTTCGGATATATTCCTGACGGATGACATCCAGCATTCCCGACCGAGTGAAACGCGCAATCCCCGCAAACGATGCGTAGCTCAGACAAAATACAGGAAGCACATAGTGCATGGCTGTAACCCCCATGATTTTCCATGTGCTCATACCGGGCGCAATATCGGGAGTTACGCCTTTCAGAGGAAAGATCGGCATCAGACCGCCTTTGCAGAATGCGGCTTGCAGCATCAGGGCAGTCCACAGCACCGGCAGAGAATACAGGAAAAACAGTCCGAACGTAATCCCCTTGTCCGCCATGGTATCGTGCTTGATTGCCGTGAATATCCCCAGCGGGATGGACAGCAGATAGGTCAGCAGGATGGAATAAATGTTCAGCCGTATTGTTACCGGCAGTCGGTCAAGAATCAGCTCCGTAACCGGACGCCCCTTGTCGACCGCCACGGATGTGCCCAAATCGCCTTTGCAGACATCCGCCAGCCACAGCGCAAACCCAACGATCATTGGCTTGTCCAGATGCAGCTTTTCTTTGATGATTTTATTCCCGTTCAATTCCGATTTTTCGCCGGAAATCGTCCCCGCACCGCTGTCCCCTGCCCCGCCTCCGAGAAACGAACTTTTCGACGGATCGCCCGGTGCCAGACGCATCAAAGCATAACTCGCCAGCAGGATAACGAAAATCGTTACCAGCCCCAGAGAAAGCCGTTTGATGAAATAGGACCAGAATTGTTTGTACATGATTGCGCAGTTTTCCCCGTGTTTTTTGATTTTTTGATTTGACTTTTTTAAAATGTAGTGCATATTTTAAAGAATGCAAGTTCATTTTATGATTCTTTGCAGTTTTTCTTCCTACGGTGCCGTAGCTCAGCTGGATAGAGCAGCGCTCTCCTAAAGCGCAGGTCATGGGTTCAAATCTCATCGGCATCGCCATTTTTTTGCCCTTTTTCGGGGTTTTCTACATTCTTTTTAAGCTCAAAATGACTTTTTTATCCATTTTATCAAAACTATCAAGAAAAAATATATGAAACAATTTCTAATGGTTTATAATGGGCATTAACAACCAAATTTGTAGAAAAATTAGAGAAAGTTTGACCTCATATTGTAGAAAAATTAGAGAAAGCCCCATCAGATAGCCAGTTTATGCAGTAAACAAGCGTTTTTTGCTGGGATAAACTGTACCCCTATAGAATATACCCCCTTGCCCTTTCTGTGTCTTTCCTGTGCGTTCTACGGCGCGACAAATGAAAGAAAAGCCATTCCCCTACAGTTTTATACAGTCTACATCTTAACTGTCATTCCTGTGCGCTCTACGGCACTATAAAACAGGGGAAATGTTTTACCCTATAAATTATACCACCTATATCTTGACCGCCGTTTCTATGCGCCCCTGTGCAGTGGCAATTAACTAAAACAAGCCCCCTGTTGATACTATCGCAAGGGGGATTTGATTTCATGCTTTCTTTTTGGCTTTTCGCTTTTTCTTTTGAAACAAAAGTTTCTCAAAATATCTTGCTTCTTGATTAAGACTTTCGGCAGTCATAGTCTGCTCTACTAATCGCCTGTTCAGATGTGTAATCAATCCACAAAGATTAATCAGTGTCGTTTCGTTGGCTATTTCTTCGTCTGTCATGTTGATTGCTCCTTTCATTTTCAGTAGATTTGCATACTCATAGATTGCATGAATTGACGGAAATTTGATTTGATGTACTCTGCTGTGCGAATCATCTTTGCAAACCTTTCTTCATAATCAGGCTTCTTGACAAATTCTTTCAGCACTGCATACTGTTGTCTGTCCCATTCGTTTTCTGTTATTCCAAAAACCTCATTGATTTTATTAAACGCTGTGTGAAAGTTCGGGTCTTTGATTTTGTTTCTGTCAAAAACTTCACACCACCCTTTTGTTGTTTCTGTGCTTGTTGTTGGCTGATACGTTGAAAGATTACATGTTCTGTTTCCTAACTCAATAATCAGCCCCAGCAAATCACTACTTGTTTTAATGGGACTATGCCACTTACTTGCGACTTCAGCAAATGCACGTTCAAAGCCGTTCATTTTATAAAAGTGTTCCAATTCATACAAAGAAAGTTCATTCCATAAAGACATATTGACATTAAATTTACCGCTTATATTCACAAAGCACCGCAAAAATAATGTATCATTCTGTAAATCCATAATAATTTTTTCTTTGTCTGTCATGGCGTTTTTATCCCTCATATATGATGCCGTTTGCTTTTGCTTTATTCATAAAAGCAATAACAGTTTTGCTTGTTTCTGTCGGCGGGTCTTTTAAATTTTGGTTTTCTTCTTTCTTGTTTTGATGAAAATTACTCTTTAAATAACTATTATTATAAGAATTATTCTTTCTATCGATACAGATAGTTCTATTGATATTTTCAATATCACTATCACTATCTATATCTATATCGGGGGTTTTATTATCCCCCTTGGGG
>DCIG01000061.1:59148-65410 GCA_002315855.1 Lentisphaeria bacterium UBA1732
CCTTGGGGGTTTTATTATCCCCCTTTGGGGTTTTATTGTTTTTTTGGGGTCTACCGCCTAAATGTCCATAGCAAGCCCCCTTTGCTCCGTTTTCTGTGTTGCGTTTTATTTCCAAAAACCATTTTACTATATCACCGTTGATTCTGTTTTTGATAGCAAACCAATATTTTTTCTCTATAGTTCCTGTAAAATTTGGCTCTTCAAGTTTTTGTGCGTAGTTCTTAATAGCCCGATAAAAGATATACTCAAACTTTTCATCATCGCTTAATTCTCGTGTAAACATACTGGAAATATCATTTTCAGTTGGTGTTTCTGTGTCTCTGATAAACGTATCAAAATAACCTCTCCAATAAAAATCTTCCCTTGGAAAATACTTTAACACTTCATCTTTAATTTCTTCAAGTTTCGGATAAATAATTTTTGATTTTGCCATAATTATAACCTCATTATTTGAAATACCCGCCCTTTTTCAGTGTCGGGCGTTTCTTTGTCGGCTTGATTGTTTTCTTGTCTGTTTTGATTTGCTGTTTCATAGTTTACCCTTTTACTGCTGTTTTGCCTGTAAGATTGATTCGATACTTTCGCGCAAAATAAGCACTTTCTTTCCGCTGGGCTTGATGCTTTGCACAATGCCTTTTTTGCGCCATTTCCAAAGTGTCATTAATGAAATGTGCAAATAGCTACAAGCCTCTTTTGGGGTCAAAGCCCTTTTAAGCTGTGTTGTTTCCGTGTTGTGATTTACACCGTCAGAAAAAAGTGTTTCCAGCTGATCGGGTGTGATTGCTTTGTAAGGTTTCAGAATTTCGGTAACGGTCAAAGCAATGTGTTTGGGGATACAGGTTGTTTTCATGTTTTTTTTTCTCTGTTGTTTTATGTTGATTTTTGGGTTTGTTTTCAACGCTGGGCGCGTGTGGTGCAGTGGGGTAATTTATCGCCGTAAAGATAATATCTTATAATAGTAATTATTATAGGCTTTCTTTCTCTTGCCAGCGATAACAGTTTGACTTTCTTCTGATTGTCCTTGAAACGTTTGTTTGATTGTTAAATGTTGGGTCATCTTTGCAAGAATATGTTTCTTCAAGATAAAACTTGCACGTCATACAGGCTTTTTGTCTTGGATTCCATGTGCAAAACAGTTCATGCGCTTTGGCGTTCTTTTCCGTCCAAAAACGCTTTTTACAGAAATGACACTCAAAATCTTTTGCGCTCATCATACCCCCTTATAACAGGTTTCTCACTTCGTCATCAAGATAGTTCCCATCAAATGGTTCTCTACTCGCTAATTGCTGGGTTCTTTCCCAGCGTTCGCGCTGGTGTTCGGGGATTAGGTTTTCAAAGCCGTGTTTCATGGCTTCACCAATCCCCATTGTTACAGTCAGTTCTCCAAAGTCATTGTAAGTGTACGTCATTTGTTTTTTTACCTCATTTTGTGTTTGTTTTGAATGTATTGGAATGATTAAAACAATGTGCTTTCATGTATATTTCTTTTTGTTACGATATAAAATAACACAAAATTTCAAGAATACAAGCTAATCTACGAAAAAAGTTTTCTTTCATAAGTAATTAAATACTGTAGTTAATTGTTTAGTTTTAGGTTATAAATCATTGATATGTATTCTATAAAACATGTTTACTGTTTCTGTGTGGGTGATAATGGGGTGATACCGCCGTTTATATCCTTGTTAATCAATAACTTAAAAAAATTCTATACCACAAAAAATCAAAAAGTCAAGCAAAAAATCAAAAAAATTAAAAAAAGTCAAAATAGTTATGTTTATTGATTGTGATTACAGAAACTTTATATGATTCAATGATATACAAATATTCTTATCAAGCAAAATAAACAATGATACAAGACTGTTTTTAGTTAAGATAGGAAAATAATCATCATTTTTTATATTTACACAAAATGAAAAATTTTTTTTTGTTTTTCGTGTTTTTTTGGCTGTTTGGCTTGTTTAGGGACAAAAAAAATCCCCTGTTGGTATTATCCAGCAGGGAAAAAAGGCTTGAATAATGGAGTACAAAAAAGTATTATGCAGTTTGTTTTTTGTGTTTCTGTTGAAATTCATTAAAGCAAATATCAGATGTTTCATCCCATATTTCACGCTGATTAAAAAGACCCTGCCTTGCTTTCTTCTTTGCCCATTCGCGCACCTTGTTATAATTGCCGTCATACACTCCTAACTGCCATTCTTTTTCTGCCAGCATTGTAGCAAGTTCTTCTACTTTCCATTTACGGAACATATAACAGGTATCACCGTCAATCTTTACAGGATGTTTTAATATACCCCTATTCATTAAGTCATTGACTAAAACGCGCTGGATTTCTGAAGCTGGATTCAGCAGAGTTCCACAACGTTCTTTTAGTGCCTTGAAAAGTTCTTCGTTCAAATCAAGGTGGATTGTGTGTTTCATTGGGTTTACTCCTTTGGCAATAAAAAAGCCCCTGCAAGCGGTTCTACAAAACCTTGTCGGCTGATAATCCGACTTCATGCAAGGGCAAATATGCCAGTAAAAAAAATAAATTCTTTTCGGCTCTTTCGTTTAGAAATAATTAAGGGGTATCAAGCCTTAACTGAATTTAAGCCGTGTTTCTGTTGTAGCAAAAACCTTGATAATATATCACGTTTCCCGAAAAAATCAAGGGGACATTTGTTTTTTTTGCGATTATGAAAGCAATTTCTTCCCATTGATTGCCAGCAAAATCTTTTCGGCTTCATCTTCTGAAAGTGTTTGAATGTGCTGTATCAGTCTTTCTTTTGCTGTTGGCTCTGCTTTCACCTCTACGGCTTCAACGTCTATATAGTCGGGCATTACTGCAATAGCTTTTCTCTTGTCTGCAAGTGTCGCGTGTGCCATATAGTGGGATGTCATTGCGGAGGTCATGTGTCCCACAATGCTTTGCACGATTGGCAAGGGAATCCCCAGCTTTCCAGCTGTGCTACAAAACTGATGTCGGCACGAATGAAGGTCTTTTACAGAAATGGCTCTGCTCCGTCCTTTTGGTGTATAGGTTGTTTCAATGCCCAGCCCCTCAAGAAAAGACTTTACTCTGTAAGAAATTGCGCTCCTGTCTTTTAGATAAGCTGTAGCATGTTCGGGGAAAACATATTCCCCTTTTCCTGTTCTTTCATACTGTCTTTCAAGATATACTAAAAGGCGGTCTGTCATTGGAATTTCTATTCTAACACCAGTTTTATTCATTTGACGTTTGATAATGCCGTCTTTCAGTGATATATCGCGCCAGCGCAAAGTACAAATATCGCCCTCTCTCAAGGCGGTATCAAGTGCCACAATAAAAAGCGGTTCTACGAATTGGGTCAGATTGCCCATAATCAAAGAAATTTCTTCTTCCGTGAAAATATCCCTTGTTTGATTGTCCTTTTTCATTTTCTCTATACCGTCAAACGGATTTTTTCTGATTAGACTATCTTCTGCCAGCAGGGTAAAAACCTCTTTTAGCGTGTTCTGATAGAAATTGCTTGTTGCTGGTGATGGTTTTCCAGCAGTCTTTCTTGTGATAGTCTTTTCCGTCCAGCTTGCCTTTCTTGATTTGACCTTATAGCTATATGCTACTTCCTGCACAAATCGCCCTTGTTTTCTAAATAAACTTACATACTCCCCTGCTTCTTTTGATGTTACTTCATTTAAGTAGTGAATTTCAGGATACCTTGCTGTAAGGAATGCTACAAAATCGCTCCACGCTCCGCGCTTCGTTTTGATTTTGTGTTCAGATGGTTGTCGTTTTCTTGGCTTCAATAATGAAAGGTCAAACGCTTCTGAAATAGTTATATTGTTTTGCTCTTTGATAATCTTTGCTCTTTCCCTGTCCAGTAATTCAAGGCGGTCTATACCGTTTTCTACCTCAAGTCTGATTACTTCATCCCTTTTATTTTTTGCTTTTGATTTCGCATCATTGTCTGAAACGCAGTTTTCCAGCTTTCCGCTGTATATTGTACCTTTCCGCATAAATTTGTAGTAGTAGCTACCGCCTTTTTTGTAAAACATTTTTGGCATTGTGGTTCTCCTTTGGTTGTTTGGTTATTCTCTGAAAATGTAAGACAATTTAATATAGCTTATAATACGTTACTTTGCAAACCAGTTTTGTAGAAAAATTAGAGAAAAAGCATGTTTTTTATACTGTTTTGAGGTTAAAGCCTATTCTCTCCTGAAGCGCAGGTCATGGGTTCAAATCTCATCGGCATCGCCATTTTTTTGCCTTGATTATCAATAATTTACGAATATTTAATATAAAATGAGGATAAATATTTTTTCCGTGTGGTTTACGTGTGTTTACATAGCGTTTCGAGGTTAAACGCTTTTTAAAATTACGTGTGAATTACGTGTGTTTTACGTGTGGTTTCCGTGTGGTTCATGGACACAAAAAATGCCGTCAGCCCATTACGGACGGACGGCACCCCCCCCTCAAACAACAATGTCAGCGGACGAATGTTTTCAAATGGACATCCCTTTTACATTCATCCGGCAAAGCTCTGATTAATTCGGGAAGATTGAGTATCTCCCTGCGGTCATTGAGTGTCAGCTTGCCTTGCTCATACCATGCGCGAATAAGGTCGCATGGCACGAGGTAGGTATTTCCATCCACGAATAACGCGTTGGAGAGGATTATGAAGGATATCCGGCGCAGAACGCGCGTCATCGGGTCGTTTCCGGACGGCGATTCCGCCGTGATGCTGATCGGAGCGAGGCTAAGGCACATTTCCTCGACAAAGACAAAATGGGGCACTCGCCAATATCTGAACACTTGCAAATTATACGAAGAGGGTGTATTGTAAAAGACGAGGCGCCTCAGCAAATCCGTCCTGCTCCTCCGGAGCTATGGCTCGGACGGCATTTGCTTCGGCGCAGAACGCATGGCTACGATAATCAGTCAAAACAAATGTGCGCAAAACTTTGGACACTACCATAAAATTTCCCGGATTTTACATGTTTTCCAGCAATAGTAATGTTCCATAATTATTGTTCCATTTTACATGAAGTAAGACTGCAAATTTTTTTTCGAATATTCTCAAAAGGACATTTGTCTACAAATTGCGGCTGTTTTTTAAGTAAATTCTCCCAATCGGTTCCATCCAATTTTTCCCAAGGAACATTTTGTGATTGCGCGAACCGAGGATGTGTTTGAAGCAATTCGGTCCAATTCCATCCACTAAGTTTTTCCCATATACATTTGTCTGCAAATTGAGGCTGATCATAAAGTAAATCGCCCCAATCATTACCATTCATCAAATCCCAAGGAACATTTTGTGATTGCGCGAATTGAGGTTGTTTTTTAAGTAATTTTGCCCAATTACTTCCACTTAAGGTATTCCAGCAACATTTATCGACGAATTGAGGATATTTGGAAAGCAAGGAAACCCATTCATTTCCATTTACCGATTCCCATTGTTCATTTTGAATCATCTTTATCTGCGGTATCTCATTAACCAAATAATCCCAGGTAGTTCTTGGAACTATCTTTTGACATATAAAAATGAATTGTAGTTGTATTTGTAGCAAATAATACCAATCCCATTGCTCTAATTTTTTCCAAGGCACATTTTGTGTTTGAGCAAATTGAGGTTGTTTTTGTAGTAAATCACTCCAGTTCATTCCGTTCAAAGTGTTCCAAACGCATTTATCTGCAAACTGAGGTTGAATTCGAAGCAATTTACTCCAGTTTTCTCCATCAAAAGATAACCAAATACATTTATTTGCAAACTGAGGTTGTTTAATAAGTAAATGAGTCCAGTCTTTTCCCAACAGTTTTCTCCATGGGATACATTTCAGATTCTCAGCAAAGAACGGATATTTAGAAAGCAATTCAGCCCAATTCCATCCACTAAGTTTCTCCCATGAACATTTGTCCCAAAACTGAGGCTGATTGCAAAGCAAGAAAATCCAATCGTTACCATTCAGTAAATACCATGGGCATTCTAAAGCATATTGGGGGCGTTCGGAAAGCAAATTAGCCCATTCACTTCCAGATAATGGTTTTGTATTTTTTTTACCATTATGCTTTGTATTTTTTTTACCATTATGCTTTGTATTTTTTTTACCATTATGCTTTGTATTTTTTTTACCATTGTTTATTTTCTCTTTGAAATATTTACAATTGTTCCCTTTACAAATTTGAAAATTGGGATTTTTGGAATTTTTACAATAAAAAAAATCCCCTTCTTTGTTACAGTAACACCAAAAACATGTTTTGTTTATTATCATAAGATTTGACTCCAGAGGTAATTTCAAAAGTTTTTAA
>DCIG01000028.1:0-2192 GCA_002315855.1 Lentisphaeria bacterium UBA1732
GGACAACACGCCATCATCCCGATGCTGAACTCCCGGACGGTTCGGAAATGACATTCTTCCCGGCAACAGGCAGCTTCCGGACAGCGAAGGCGCATTGCCGTTCCCGGAGCCGGGTTCAGATATTTTCCCCGGAACTGCTCAATGTCGACACCGGAGAGAGCATGCTTCCAGTCAAACAGCGGCTGCGATCTTGCATTCGCCAGCAAGGAATCCCACATAATTAGCCTCTTCCTCTTTTGTCAGTGTGCGAATAATGCCGACCTGCCGCAGCCATGCGTCAACGATCATGCCGAAATCATCATAGTCGTAACCGGATCGGTTGGAAGCATCCAGCGTGATGGTGCGTTCCGCTTTGCCGATTTTGACCAGGAACTTTGCTTTAATGATCCGTCCCCGCGATGAAAGTTTGAATTTGTACATCTCCATATCCCGGAACAGATCGCCGTCTTCGGCTTCGAGGATTTCCTTCATCCCGGATTCCTCGGAAATATAGGCTTTCACGGAGACAAGAGAGATGCGGACATTCGCATCCCCATGGTATATAAGCACATTCCGTCCGAGTTCCTTGATTTTTTCCAGATCGTTGATCCGGGGAACGGAAAAAGCCTCGTAGTCATCAAAAAGCACTTTGCCGAGAACAGTGCTGTAAGCATCCTCCATCCATTTGGGACTTGTCGGAATGCCGAGCCGCAGTTCGCCTGTTGTCCGGTTGATGCACAGCGTGTTGTAACTTTCCGGCTGAAATCCGATGGTCTTGGATTTTTTACCGTTCATGACAATACCCTGCCGCTTGTAGGATTCTCCATGCCGGATGAGCAGAACGATTTCATGACTGTCGTTTTCGGTCAAAGTCACACGGGCTGTGTTGCCGTAGTTCTTTGACTGGAATATATCGTTCATGCTTTCTTCAAATGCCAGAATCTGTTCCGGAGTAATGACGAGGTCATGCAGATCGCGCCGGGTCGCCCGCATGGAAAAAGATTTCTTTTTCACTGCGGCATAGTCGGATTCCAGAACATTGAGTTCCTCCGGGTCATGCAGATATACCAGCAGAGCCATGTCGGCGGTTGACATGGTCGGTGTCAGTTCCCCGGCGTATGCGCTTTTGCTGATAAATGCATGGAGGACCTCGTTGAAACATTCCTGACTGGTCGCGCCAACAAGGGCGAAACCGTTGAAAAGTTCCTCATATTCCCCGACAAACATCTGGTTGGACAGAATGTTTGCGAGACCGTCATAATCAAAGTTTTCTTCATCCGTTTCGCTGTATGAAAACTGCATCCGGTCAAAATAACCTTTGTACCGGTTCAGCATTTCAATGAGATGCTTGAACGAAAAATTCCGTAATACTTCCGGATTCTTAAATCTCCGGAGATTGCTGCCTGCCATCGTCAGATTCCTTTCGCTTGATGATGCCTACCATTTTACCGATAATCCGAAAAGTATCGTAGCGAGTGAGTTCGATAGGCTTGAAGTTCGGGTTTTCCGGCTCAAGAGCAATGCGGTCCGGCTTGTTCACAAGCCTCTTGAGCGTTACTTCAGAGCCGATGGAGGCTGCAACAATATCACCGTCAGCCGCAATGGGCTGATGACGGATGATCACAATATCTCCTGTCTGAATTCCTGCACCGATCATGCTGTCGCCATTGACACGAAGAGCGAAAACCTCGCCGTTTTTTGTCAAAGCCTTATCGACAGCGATAGTCTCATCACCGCTGCGATCCTCTTCTTCTTCCACTGGAACACCGCCGGGGATTTCGCCAAGGACGGGGATTTGCACCGTCACAAGAGACGCCGGTTCCACTTCTCGGTTGATGACATACGGGCGGGTGTTGCCCTTCTCAATGCGTTTGAGATACCCCTTGCCGACCAGCTCCTGCAGAATATCATAGATTGACGGAACCGCTATCTTGAAAGCGGTCGCCAGCTGCTGCATCGTCGGCATTTTCTTGTAGATGGAGAAGTGCCTGCAGATTTCCTGCATCACCTCCGCCTGTCTCAACGTGATGTTGTCTTCCTTATGTCTTCCTTGTCCCATGATGGTCTCCAGTTTTCGACCTAATTTCTGAAACATAATATACACGCATCCGACATAAATTTCAAATCATGTTTATTCCTTTGAAAAAGCTCTTGTGCGTGGACTTTTTTAGAAAACCGTTTGTAAGTCTCTGTTCCTTACCTCAAACAAAAAA
>DCIG01000028.1:2219-3306 GCA_002315855.1 Lentisphaeria bacterium UBA1732
CCCCCTGACTGGCGATAACCCCGATAGAGACACATTGATTTTAACGATGAAAGGATTGCCATGAGATACGGAAGCATTTGCAGCGGAGTTGAGGCTGCAAGCCTTGCCTGGAGGGATCTGGGCTGGACTCCGGTGTTCTTTTCGGAAGTGGAGCCGTTCCCTTCCGCCGTCCTCTGCCACCGGCTGGGGGCGACAAGACCTCTCCGTCCTCTTGATCCGGCAAATGCAAGTGATGAAAAAGACCGGAAACAGAGAGAAAGCTGGCAGAAGCAACTTGCTGATTTGCCGGAAAAAGGAGAGGTTCCGAACCTCGGAGATTTTACCCTAATAAAAGAAGGTGATTATAATGGAAGAATTGATCTGCTCGTCGGGGGCACGCCTTGTCAGGACCTCTCCATTGCCGGAAAGCGAATGGGATTTGACGGTAAGCGCAGCGTCCTCGCTCTCGACTTTGTTCGACTGTGCTTTGAAACTGGAACGCGATGGGTCGCTTGGGAAAATGTTCCCGCGACTCTGTCCAGCCATGACGGACGAGACTTCGCAACGTTTTTATCTCTCCTCTGCGGCTGGGACATCCCGGTGCCAGGTGACGGTTGGAGGAAGTCAGGAATCGTCACCGGAGCCCCCGGTTATTTCGGTGTATCTTGGAGAGTGCTTGACGCTCAATACACCAGAGTTTCCCAATTTCCAAGGGCGATCCCGCAGCGAAGGAAGCGTCTCTTCCTTATCGGATATCTTGGTAATTGGAAATATCCCGCCCAGGTATTATTTGACGGTGAAATGTGCGGAGGGAATACTCCGCCGTGCCGAACGAAGAAACAAGGAGCTGCCCCCGGTGCTGAAAGCTGCACTGGAGAGACAGGCTCAAAAGACGTAATCAGTCTCATTCCCTACGGGATGCGGCTCGGCGCACATCAGGACGGCGTGGCATCCACCATTACCCGGATTGATGCAAAGTTTCCTCAATGCGTCTGCCGGGAAGCCAAATGGTGGGATGGAAATGATCAGGCGGGAACCCTGACAGTCACAAGCGACCGTCAGCTGATGCCGGACAAGGGACGTTTGCAATGTGTTGTAGAACAACAGC
>DCIG01000018.1 GCA_002315855.1 Lentisphaeria bacterium UBA1732
GCCACAGCGTATCATATAGCGTCCCAATCCGTTAAGTATGGAATAATATCTGCATTTAGTGCAATTGGATCGAGGAAACCTATTCACCCACTGCTCTATCATCTCTTTTGTGAGAGAATGTGCATCATGGAATTGTTCGGCAATGAATTTATCGAAGTTTTGCAGATATTTTTCTTCGGATTTGAAAACATAACCCAAAGCCTGTTTTTCCTGAATAAAGCCTGTA
This sequence comes from Lentisphaeria bacterium UBA1732, assembly GCA_002315855.1. Lineage (GTDB taxonomy): Bacteria > Verrucomicrobiota > Lentisphaeria > Victivallales > UBA1829 > UBA1732. Next base: position 227 of record DCIG01000018.1, read on the forward strand.
ATATATTTTTCAAGGACACTGATCATTTTGTTTCGTCCTTTCCCGTAAAAGATAAACAGCAGGAACGAAGTGCGGTTGTATCAATGCGCAAATACGCAAGTGTTGTCTTAGGACAGGAATGCCCAAGCAATTCAGAAATTTGTGTCATGCCGGTCTTATTTGCCAGAAGTCTGGTTGCAAATGAATGTCGGAAAGAATGAGCCGTTCCACGCGGTTTTCTGGGTAATCCTGCTTTTGCAAGATATTTCAAAAAGATTACCCAGAAACTATTGTGCTCTGAAAACTTTCCATACGGAACAACGTGTTTTATAAAAACGTAAGGTGATTGAATTTTCGGTCGTCCATTACGCAAATAATCAATGATGGCATTAATTGATTCTTGCGGAAGCGGATATTCGATTTGGCGGAGATTCTTCTTTTGAATCAGAATAATTCTTTTGTTTCTCCAGTCGATATTGGAGAATTGAAGGTTTATGACATCGCAAATTCTCATGCCAAGTTGAACGATCAAAAGAATCATTGCAAAGTCTCTTTTACCAAGAGATTCGCATCTGTTGATTGCCTGCAAAAGTTTTGATGTTTCATCTGCCGTCCATGTCGTTGGAATATGTGCATCCCGGTACAAGCGAAATTGCGGAATAAATATTGAAAAATCAGTTTTTGCATATTCAAACTCAAAGAGAAAACGTAAAAGAGCACGAAGATCACAAATATATGTGTGGATAGTACAATTGTCATAATTTGTGAAACTTTTGCAATATTCCGAGATGATCGTACCATTGATGGTGTCAATGCTGCGAATTCCCCTGTCGGATAAAAATGTGAAAAAATGTAACGCATGTCGCCGACAGTTCAGCAAACTGGAATTTGTCAGTCGTTCTTGTTGGTAACTTATGAAGGAATCGTACAACATCTTATAGACAGCAGGAACAATTTTAAGATCCTGCCGAATTCCTTTCCGCAAGGTTTTTGTTTCCAGAAAATAATTCAGGACATTAACATGATAACGACATTGCTGCTGATATGGACGCAGGTTCCGACTTTCATCAGTTACATGGAAGCCACAGCGAGTTTCAAGGAATTTTTCACCGACCTCGTGAGAATAATTCTCAAAGCCGTTTAAAGTTGCAAAACGCTGCAGTCTGTTCATTTCTTCAAACATACGGCGTTGCGAATTTTGACAGAAATTTAGAGCAGCATACTGCTCTCTAAGGTCTGTCAACAAAATCTGTAGATTTTCTTGTTTCATAATACACCTCTCTGTTTATGGTTATTCATAAAATAGATGAATATTATGTAAAGTTCAAATCTATTTCTGAGCTAAAAATTGTGTTTAGTTTACATAATCACAACTTTCCATAACGTTCCCGGTGTCCTTTCAAGCTCTGGGGGAAAGGATTTTGCCAGCTTCCTATCGCTCTTGTGCGGATGGGAAATCGAAGTCCCCAGAGACGGATGGAGAAAATGCGGAATCATCTCTCCCGCCCCCGGATGTTTCGGACTGGCGTGGCGCATACTTGACGCTCAATATACCAGAGTTTCCCAATTTCCGCGGGCAATCCCGCAGCGACGGAGACGTCTCTTCGTTGTCGGATATCTTGGTTCGTGGGAATATCCCGCCCAAGTATTATTTGACGAAGAAATGCGCGGCGGGGATTCTCCACCGTGCAGAACGAAGGGGCAAACCGCTGCCTCCGGTACTGAAGGCGGCATTGCTTCGGCAGACACAATCCGGATGCGGTGCGGAAAGCCCGGCGGCGGTAAGGGGGCTTTAGTCTCCCATGAATTGAGCCTGACCATCGCCACGGGAAACGACCAGACACTGGTGACCCAGCCGGAGACGGCAACGTGGTGGGACGGCACTGACAAAGCCGGGACGCTCACGGTTACCAGCAACAATCAGCTGATGCCGGACAAAGGACGGCTTCAATGCGTGGTGGAACCGGCAGCCGATGGCGAAGACTGCTTCGATATCCGGCAATTGGAAGTCCATGAAAAAGGGATTTCCCCGACACTTATGGCTACCGATTACAAAGGCGGAAAAGCAGTGATGGCAGATAAAGAGCCGGTATGTTTTGAGAACAACCCCTCCGATGCAAGACTGAAGGCGGTATCGGTTTCGCCGACCGTTCTGGGACGCTGGGGAACCGGCGGAAACAACACGCCTTTGGTGATAAACGGCGAGAAAGACGTCTGCCCGACATTGGAAGCCAACCTTTTCAACAAGAATACTTTTCAGGACTGTGAAAAGTTCGTTGTCGAGGCAATGGATGCCGGTGAGCCGATAGGATTCATCAAAAACGATGCGGGCGGCGAACAGCAGGGTTACTGGGCGGGAGTCTTCCCGACGGTACGGAGTCAGGTCATCCCGGCGATTGCCTACAACGTCACCTTCTGCGATGCCAACGGCAAACGGAAAGACCGCCCGGAAGGGGGTCTGTATGTTACGAAAGCCGATGCCGGAAACACGGTCACCGCCGGCGGGGCAAGAACCGATACGGTAGTCGTCGAAGGAGAAAAAAGCATCGGCATAGACCCGTACAATATGGCGGTCACCGGAGATGTCGCTTCAACGCTGGGCGTGAACTGCGGAATTTCAACCGGGCGCAACGGCATCTGTGAAGAAGTCATTGCCCTTGACGGGGATAAGATGGCAAAAGCCGAACGCAAAGGCGGTTCGGGACTGGGAATCAGTATCGAAGGCGCAATGTACACGCAAACCGTAAAAGATGTTCATGCCGTGGCCTACCAGACATCCGTCGGCGAATGTGTTCCGCTTGATTTGCGGAATGCGACCCGCGACCCGGAGAAGCACGATGAAATGAACCGTCAGGGCATCGGTGTCGGCGGTGACGGCGATCCCATGAACACCGTTACGGC
>DCIG01000076.1 GCA_002315855.1 Lentisphaeria bacterium UBA1732
GGCGGCATGGGCGGCTTCGGTGGCGGCGCTCCCGCAGCTGGCAACTGATTCCGGTAAATCCTTTCATTATTGTTTGGGACTCTCTTCGGAGGGTCCCTTTTTTTACACATGAAGTCAGCACATTCTCAGGGAATAATCCTGATTCAATCTTTCCCTCTGAACTCAAAAGACCTTTCTGTAGTTTGTGCCGGAGACGGTTCTTCTTTTTGCCGCTGCGTCTTTTGAAAGCGGCTCTGAAAAAAATCAGGATAGAAACACGGAAACAGCTTGAAATCGGGATGTTTTGTGATACATTAGTGTAAGAGTTTTTTTCGAGGAATATTTCATGGTTTTACAGATTCATGGTTCCCGCATGAAAACAAGGTCGGTTCTCTGCTTTTTGCAAGTCGAATTGCCTCGCATATCTGTTTTGCGCCATTGGAAATCCGTCCATCCGTTTCTTTCTTATCAGGAGCATATCATGAAGAAAAAATATTGGTTCGCAGCCGGTTTGCTTAGCATTCTGCTCACATCATGCGGCACTGCGCCCATGAGTTTCACCCGTTATTATTCACCCGCCGATGGTTCGGGAATCGAAATCGCATCCTACGATGATTCCGGTTCATTCACGAATACCTACCGGGATACTTTCCTGGCGCAGTTGATGCAGCGTTACCCCGATGCGAAAGCTCCGGCGGATGCGGAAAAGACGGGTGCTTATTTCTTTTTCGTAAAGGATTATAATTCAGGTTTCGGGTTTAGTACGGGCGATTACGCAAACCGCGCCGCATTCTTCCTCCTCGAAATGCCGGAAAACTATGCCAAACCTCAGGCTATGCTCATTCGACAGCTGATGATTTCCGATGATGTCGAGGCCATGAAGACGGTTTATGAGGACATCAAAAAGAAAAATTCAGTCCTGGATGAAAATATTTATGAAGGCGACAATAATGCCGTTCCCGCTTTTTTCACCGAATATATTCTGAACGAGAAAGGCAGCCGCGTCCGTCATGGTCTGACCCGCAGCTGCTACCCCAACGGTATGATTAAGTCCGAAGTCTTCTACCGCAACGGTGTCAAGGAAGGGGTCGAACGCAAATACAACGAGCACATCATTCCGGGCATGTAAGGCAATCGTGTCTCTCCTGACTTTCATCCCGGATACACAATGGATAATCTCCCTTGATTCGTTCAAGGGTATCTCTGTTTTTAAGGAATCAAAAAAATGCTTTCTCAATCTTCTGCAAAATTTCTTGAAGACCTGCTGATGACCTGCGGTCCCTCTGGCTTTGAGTTTGAACAGGCCAAAGTCTACCGCGACTATCTCAGACAGTTCACCCCTCACGTTTCCACCGATGTCCTCGGCAATACCATTGCCCGCCTCAATCCCGATGCCCCGTTCCAGTTTATGCTGTGCGGACACTACGATGAAATCGGCTTCCAGATTGTGCATATCATGGACTCCGGCCTGCTTTCTTTCCGCGCAGTCGGCGGAATCGACGTTTTCACCACTCCCGGTGCCGAAGTGGAAATCCTGACCGCAAAAGGTCATCTTTCCGGCGTGATTGGACGCAAGCCGATTCACCTTCAGACCCCGGACGATCGCAAAACTGCCCCGAAACTGGAGGACATGTGGATTGACATCGGCGCTTCCTCCAAAGAGGATGCCGCCAAACTGGTGGAAGTCGGCGATCCCGTTGCATTCAAGCGCAATTTCAAAATGTTCAGCGAAACATGCGTCCACTCCAAGAGTCTGGACGATAAAATCGGTGCTTTCGTTATTGCTGAAGCATTCCGCGAACTCTCCGCACGCGACCTCAAAGTCGGTGTCGCATGTGTGGGCAGTGTGCAGGAGGAAGTCGGTCTGCGCGGCGCAACGCCGTCTGCTTTCGGCGTTCATCCCAATGCCGCAATCGCGGTCGATGTCGGCTTTGCCACCGACGTCCCCGGCATTAAGCCTGAACTCCTGGGCGACATCAAAATGGGCGGCGGCGCGGAACTCCAGCGCAATGCCGACAACAATCCTCCTCTGCTTGCCCGTATGCTGAAAATCGCGGCACAGTTCAACATCCCGTACCAGATGACTACCGGTCATCGTGCCACCGGCGGTACCGATACGGCGGCGATTCAGCTTTCCCGTTCCGGTGTCGCGACAAACCTGATCAGCATTCCGAACCGCTACATGCACACCCCGGCGGAACTTTGCGACCTGCGCGACGTGGAAGCCGCAATCCGTCTGATTGTGGAGACCATTGCCTCGTTGCAGGGAAATGAAACTTTCATTCCCGGAATTGACTGAGGTTTCTTATGGGGGCTTTCTACCTGATTTCCGGCAATGAGGATTTCGCCGTCAAGGAGCGCGCAAACGAACTGATTCGCGCCCTTTGCGGCGATCCGCCGGAAAATAACCCGTCTTTGGAAATCATCCGCGGCGACTCCGACACGGAGAAAGCGCCTCAGGTGCTGGCGCGTCTTTTCACCTCCCTGGAAGCTCCCGCGTTCCTTTCCCCCGAAAAAATCGTGTGGCTCAAGCACTTCATGAAATTCGCCGATGCCATGGACGAGCCTTCCACCAAAAAAGCCCCCTCGTCGATTGACCGCCTCAGTGAATTTCTTCAGGCTGGCTTGCCTCCCGATCTGACCCTCGTGATTGATGGCCCCGGACTGGATCGCCGCAAATCCTTCTACAAGATTGCCTCTGCGGCATGTGAGGCATCCGGCGGCAAATTGGAGTGGTTTGAAAAGGCTGATCCCCGTGTCCGCGGGTTCGCGAAAATGCAGATTCGCAGGATTCAGGAGTTCGTTTCACGTCAGGGCAAACGCATTGACGATGAAGCCGCCTCGTTCCTTGCCGAAACCATCGGCGCGGATGAAGCCCGTCTCATCAACGAACTCAACAAGCTCATCACATATTGTGCCGACTGCCAGATGATTTCCTTTGAGGATTGCCGCAATATTTCCAGCCGCGCCACGGAAACTCTTGCTTGGGCTTTTTCCTCTGCCCTCGTGGAACGCAAAACACGCACCGCTCTTGAGCTGATTCCTCATATCATGGAGAGCCTGGAGCAGACGAAAGGCTCCAGCCGTCCTGAAATCGCAATCATTTACGGCGTGATGAACGAATTTCGCTCCCTCGTCTCCATCAAGTGCGAAGGTCTCCGCCTCGGCATTCCCGAAGGTGCCTCCGCCGACTATTTCTATCGCATCAACGAGACCAATAAGCAGTCTGCGGAGCCTGTCAAATCCCCGATTTTCTCCATGCACCCTTACCGCGCCTCGATGATATGGAAAAACGCCTCGAATTACACCGGTAAGGAGCTTGTGAAAATCTTTCAGAAACTCGTCGAACTCAACCGTTCCATGGTCAGCAGCGGCGGCAATGCCCGCACCGCTCTGGAGCTTCTGGCAATCAGCGTGAGGGATGCTGTGTCATGAAATCCTTCGGTCGTTTCGCAAATCCCGTCATTGCCCTCGACATTGGCAATGTCAGCATGAAATTGACGTTTGACGAGATGTACAGCGGTATTGGTGCTTCTCCGGACGACTCTGCCCATTGGACGCCGTTTTCAAATTTCTGGTACGATTACGAACACGGCACGATTGGTACGTCTGAGTTCCTTCGCAGACTCGACGAATATACGGCGCACCGTTATTCCCCGGACGAACTTTACCGCCGCTGGGCTTGCGGTGTCAGCGAACCGATGCCCGGAATGGCTGATTTTGTCCGCACTCTGGCGGCCCGCGGCGTTCGCTTTTCGTTCATGTCCGATATTGCTCCTGTTCACCTCGAACAGACCTTGCGGTACTGCGGATTTGCCCCGTATATGACCGGCGGCACTTTCAGTTTTCAGGCTGGCGCGTTCAAAATGGAGGGCTCTGCCATGTTTGATGCCTTTGAGAAACGTTATGGCCGCCCTGTCATTTACTTTGACGACCGTCTGGACATTATCACCCATGCCCGCGAACTCGGCTGGAATGCCGTGCAGTTCAGGAATGCCGCACAGTGCCTTGCCGATGCCGAAGCCGTGCTGGAGACTTTGGCATGACTTTATCTCCGCTTGGAATGTTTCGCCCATGAATGCCCCTGATTTTATCCCGCAGAACATCTTTGTTTCATTTGGCGGATGGCGCGGCATTGGGCTTCTGGCAATCTTCTTCGTTTACATCATAATCCATCAGATCAAAGACAAATCGAAGCGGAAATAACCCCTCATTTCCCCCTTTGCCTCCGTCTTTGAACCGCTCTTGGAAATCTTTTTCAGTACAGGGCGTGAATAAAATGAAAATCCGTGTAGTCTGTGGTGATATTACCGAATTGCAGGTCGATGCCATTGTGAATGCCGCGAATACCTCTCTGCTGGGCGGTGGCGGTGTCGATGGCGCGATTCATCGTGCCGCCGGAAAGGAATTGAAAGAGTTCTGTCGTCGTTTCCACGGCTGTGAGACCGGCGAAGCCAGAATTTCACCGGGCTTTCGTCTCCCTGCGAAATTTGTGATTCATACGCCCGGCCCTGTATGGTATGGCGGCACCCGCGGCGAACCTCAGCTGCTCCGCGCGTGTTACAGAAACTCTTTGCAGTTGGCGGCGGAAAATGAATGCGAATCCCTTGCTTTTTCCTGTATCAGCACTGGCGTGTACGGCTACCCGAAAACGGATGCCGCCCGCATTGCCATTGACGAGGTTCGACTTTGGCGGGGCGATTTCCCGAATGAAGTGATTTTCTGCTGCTTTTCCCCCGAAATGTCCGCAATCTACACCCGCCTCATCGAGGATTAAAGAGCGTAAAAACACCAAAGCCCGATGATCCGAAGACCATCAGACTTTGCTCTTTGGTGGAATATATACGCGAAAACAAACGAAAAACGCTGCCGGATTGTATGAAATGCAGTATGTTTTATCCGTTTAGGATATTCTTAATGATTTGAATAATTTTGTTGCTCTGAAATTGTGTTTCAAATGAGACAGGATAACCCTCTTGAGAGAGCGTGGCAAAGAAAACCTTGGCGCATTCGATTTTTTGATTTTCATCATCACGTATGCCATGTTTATCGGGAGCATCTTTCGTTTCGACGACAACATTCAGCTGTTTTTCTCCATTGGTTTTCTTGACGACATACATAAAGTCAGGGCTGAAAAATCCTCCGGTAGTTGTTGGTATCGCAATACTGTTGCGTGGAATTTTTCCGTAGACAATGATTTCATCGATATCGGTAAGAATATTTTCCTTTTCCAGTGGCGAGTCGTAGGCAATCTCTTCATATAGATATTTTGGACACGGTCGTTCAGCTGATAGACGCGTCCCAAGCTTTCCTTGGGCAATATCTGCTTTGACTGTTCCATTATTTTCTGTAAGTGCCGTAAGTTTGACCGGGACATTGCTTTTTGTATAATGGAAATGTCCTTGTAAATTTTCCTTTTTCCATGCAATGAATTTAGTACATAGTGCAGTTAATACTGTTTCATTGATGTAACGACTGTCCAAAGATCCGTGCTTTTGTACATAGGTGCAAAGAGCCTTGTGAGTTGCGGTGATGGGAATGCTGACTGCTTGTGCAATCCGCTTGAGAAAATCCCGATATGGAATTGTTTTTTGTATGACTGCCTGTGTCCCCGTTTCTTCCGCGAGGGTCATCTGCTCCCCGTTGCTTTGCATTCTGCTGCGAATACTCTGAATTGCCAAATCCGTAAAGAATCCTGGCGATTCCAGTATCGAAAGAAGAATTTCATCGACTTTCTCATTTAATTCATTGTCGTAAAAAAGCAGATAACGCTGATTGATTGCCATCCACAAGGTTTTGAGCTCACTGAAAACTGCTTTGCGAATTTTGATTTGCTTGGGTTTTTCTTTGTTGCGGTTTTGTACTTTACCGATCTTTACTCCGGCGAAGAAATCAGGATAAGCATCATAAAACGCATCCCTGTTTTCCGGTACGATGTTATAATGGCGGTCGATGTAACGTGCTCCGCAAAGGGTGAAGAAAAGATCATCAGGTGTGATATTCAGTTTTGCTGCGACATTCAGAAGCATCTCTTCACTGATGCTGGAAGCATCCGGCACTTCTGCGTTGATTTCCTTCACTAATTTTTCTGCAAAATCGGCTTCGGTAAAGTCAACGATGTAGTTAAGGTAAAAGTCTCCGTTGGAAATTCGGTTCCCGTTTTCATCGACTGGCAGCCGCAGTCCGCGACCAACCTCCTGCATCTTGCTGGTCTCACTTCCGCTGGAACGCAGTTTGGTGATAGTGAATACATTGGGGTTGTCCCATCCTTCTTTCAGTGTCCATTTGGAAAAGAGAAAACGCAGTGTATTGCTCGTCCCGTCTGTTTTGGTGAACTGGAGCAGTTCTTTCTTTTTATGAAGAATGGTATCGACCTCTTCGGCAATGGCTTCATCGGAATCATTATTGTCTTGTGAAAAATATCCGGCATGACAGGCATTCAAATCCGCAAGACTGCTTTCCAGATAGAGTTTGTAGTCGTTCTCCTGATTTGTCAATTTCGCGATGGTCTTCTCAATTTCGGCTTGGAGTAAACGCTCGAAACTTTGGCGCAGATAGGGTATTTTGCCGTCTCCATTGTCGCGGTAGGAGGAAATGTCATCAATAAAAAAGAGTGCCAGCGTTTTGATGCGGAAAGACTGATTACAGAAGTTTGCCCGTTCAATCTCAAAGTGTCGCTGTAAAGCCAGCGCTACCATTTGCTCCTGATACGATGTCATGTAAATATCAACGTCAAGAGTTTCCCCGGTTTGTTTGATGATTCCGTTGGAAAAAGAAATACTGCTGGAGTCAATCTTCTCAATAAGAATGCCGCTGAATGCCTCATGGATGACCGCGAGGGAATCACCGACATGTAATGAATAACGTCTGGTGGGAGCGTCCTGTATGGTATGTTGAAAGACTGCCTCTGTATTTTTCGTCGCCGAAATAATCTTGACTTTTTCTGAGTTTTGCGAAATAGGCTGAAAATGTTCCTTGATAACTCCTTTGATCAATCCTTGATTGAAGGACTGGCAGGCGTTCAGGTCATAAAGCAGATTGAAGTAATCCTTGGTCACAATCCGGTTGCGTCCTCGACCGGAGACATTTTCTGGGAAAGTCGCACCGAAGCGTATGAGGCACTGCGGTGCAATCTCGTTCATAATCACCTGAAAGGCTTTCTGGTCGCGGGAGAATCGGTGCGGCTCGTCAATGATGACGAAAGAATGTGTTGCCTTGAGTGCATCGAAGGGACGGTAAAATCCTTCCACGCCGTAGTCATAATCATTGCGGCTCAAAAGTCCGTTGCTGCGGACAACAAGTAGCTGCATATTGACTAAAAGGACGTAGATTTTCCGGCTGTTTTGGCAGGACCCTTTTACAAAATCACTGACCACGCTGGGAAAGTAGGAGCGTCCTTTCTTTTTTTTCTTCGGTGTCTCCAGTACGCCTAATTCAATTTCCGTATCGTATCCGCATCCGTCGGCAAAATGACGTTTCACGTAGCCATCGTTGATGAACTGTGATGTCCCTGCTTTGATTGCGAGTGACGGTACGGCTATAATGAATTTGTTGATCCCGTATTTTCGGTGAAGTTCATAGATTGTCTTCGTGTATACATAGGTCTTTCCCGTTCCGGTCTCCATTTTTATATCCAGATTGAGACACGCATCTTGACAGGAAACTTGTCGCTCATTTTCGGGCAGGTTGTTCTGTTGTAGGCGGATATTGGAGGCTATTTTGGAATCCGTTGCAGAAAACAATGGATTGGCATAAAACTCCGCGGGTGAAGTGAAATCAACCCCGTCAAAAACCATCGAGACGGCATCAACGGCCTTTTGCTGATGCGGTAAATCTTTTTGTAGAATCAGTTCCATAGTGTCGCCTCTCTCAATAGCGAATATCCACGTTGACCCGCAGATTCTTGGTTTGTTCTACCCGTTTAAGATTGTTTTTCAGCGCATCAAGCTGGAAAAGTATGAAGCTGTACCCGAAAATAACGATATTTTCAGGATTGAACTTCCCGTCTGTCTCCAGCTTGTAGATTAAAGCCGTTGTAACCTCTTCGGTTAAACCGCTGTCAAGAAGGTAGAGATGTTTGTCAATGTGGTATGCTTTGTATCCTGCAAAGTCTATTTCCTGTACGGGTGCACTGAATCCGTATCCGTCGCGGACACGCCATGTTTCTAATACGGTTGCCCTGCCGAATTCTTCCAGTAATGGCGTATTGGTAAGCCAGTCGCATTGTGGGTCAAACTCTTCCAGCTTGTCAAGAGTCTGTTTCCCCGGCTCTTTCAGAGTGTAATGTTTGAAGCCAAGGTCGCCGTGGAACAACGGATTTTCTTCCCGGATTTTTTGCGCAGCTAATTCTATACGTTTCATTCCAATTTTATCAATGGTGTGAAAGCCGAGATTTTCTGCTTCGCTGCCCGGTTTGCATAATTCAGGCAATTGTATTTGAATGTATTTGCGATGATCTCCGTCTTCTTGATTAAGTTCCATAACAGCATGTGCTGTTGTTGCCGAGCCGGAAAAAAAGTCTACTACAAGAGCATCCTGCACATTGCCCATGGAAAGAATTCTTTTAATCAAATCCAAAGGTTTCGGATAATCAAATGGCGACACCCCGCCAAACAGCGATTTCAATAATGCTTTTCCCGAACTGTTATCAATCATGTCGATCCAGCTGGAATACAATTTCGTTTCAATCTCGCCTTCTAAAGGTTCATAAATACGCTCATACGCTGTAAAAACGCATTCATTGGGAACGATTTCGATTAGCTGTTTTTCTATCGCAAGCTCCATTGTGTCTTTACCTAGACGCCATCGACCATCTGTACCATCAGATAATTTAGGATACACAGGGCGCGCATCGGGAATCGGAGTAAGAGAAATATTTACTCCGTCAAAATAAAGAGGATAGTACATATTGGGGCGATCATTGCGATTGGCTTCGTCTCCCCATTTTCTTAAAAGTATTCTATTGTATTTACGTTTTTTTTGATCATCATAAAAACGATAAGTTTCCCCGTCTTTCAGTATTTCCCCCGCAATAAAGTTTGGCTTTGAAAAACAAAGAATATATTCATGTTGTTTTGCGAAGTATGAACTGTCTTGTTTTCCCCCATATCCTTTCCTGCAAAAAGTCATTACATGATTTTCTTCACCAAAAATATCATCGCAGAGCAGCTTCAGATTGGCTTGTTCGTTATCGTCAATGGAGATGAAGATTACGCCATCATCGGAGAGCAGATCACGTGCAAGAAGCAAGCGAGGGTACATAAACATCAGCCATGCAGAATGCGATGCTGAACCTCGTTTTGTGAGATCAAGGATACGTTGAGCCTGTTCCTCATCAATACTGAGTCTGGATGACAGTTCAGATGCGGTAAAATTAAAATTATCCTTATAAACAAAATCATCGGATCCGGTATTGTACGGGGGATCAATGTAGATACATTTTACTTTACCGGCGTAAGATTTCAGGAGATGCTTCAGCCCGTCCAGATTATCGCCGCTGATATAAATGTTTTTGCTGTTGCAGTTTTCCGGTTTACTGTTGTGTTCTTCATCAGGAACAATGACTGTGGTAGTATCTTCCGAAGCAATCAGTCGCGCATAATTCTTGCCGAGAAAACGCAACTCGTAGCCTTCGTTTTTAACTGCAATCTGAGTGTTCAGATATTCCTTGAAACGGGAGAAATCAAAACTTCCGTCGGCGGCAAAGCAAGCTGGGAAATTCTCTTTGAGCAGCTGTAACTCTTTTTGACCGGGTATAACGTTCTCGTTGGCTGCAAGAATATTTTTAACCATGCTGTGTTGCTCCTGTTTTTATGGTGTCGGATTCCCAATCTTGGTTCCGATTTGTTGTTTTTAAATTTGACAATTCAATATATCCCTTGTTGTCAATAATTTCAAATTAATAATATTGGTTTTCAATAATTTTGTTCCGGACTGCAAGCCGAAAAATTATCCCCTTTGACTCCCGAATGAACTCATATCCGGGATGAAGACAAGAAAAAGCCGTCTTGCGACGGCTGATATTCTCAAGTTGGTGGTGGGGGGAGGATTCGGACCTCCGAAGGCATGGCCGGTAGATTTACAGTCTACTGCATTTGACCGCTCTGCAACCCCACCATTGGGGCGATAACCGGAATACAATTTGGAGCGGGTAGAGGGAATCGAACCCTCACAATTAGCTTGGAAGGCTAATGTTCTACCGTTGAACTATACCCGCAGGAGGTATTTCGTTTATCATGATATTTAATATACACCCGAAATCGGAAAAAGCAAGTGAAAATCGTAAAAAAAGCTGAAAAAAGTCATCCTGACCTCAATCCGGCGTCTTCCCCCCGGTCGAACCGGGGTGCTTCACAGGTGTTCCGCCACAGTCGCAAAGCGGACTTGGTCGTGAGCGTGAGTGAGTGTGCGTCCGATGTTATCTCAAGTCCCCGCTCCCCCCCCCACATCGTGCCGAGGTGCTTCACAGCCATCCCCGCCCCTCAGTCCGAGGCTATCTCAAAGCGTCTCCCCTCACTGGCGCGGGGCAGCCGTAGTGTCCGTTCAGTGGGCGTATCGGGACCACCGGCACCGTAACAACAGGGGGGCGGAGCAGCAGAAAAAGGGGATGGGAACCGCACCGGGGGTGCCTGCTTCCGAGGGGGCGGTGCTGCCGCCGGGACACTGCTTCCGAGGGTGCGGTGCTGCCGCCGGGAAAGCGTTTTGGAGCTCAGAAGCGCTTCTGCTTGGGCAAAAAGCACATCTCGTTGCAGTTCGGACAGCGGGTTACGTGCTCATAATCGTTCTTCGCGAGGAAGTAGTGGTGGCATTTTGGGCAGAGATGGAGGCGGTCCTTGGCCACGACCGATGCCTTTGGATTTTTAACTTTGCATATCTCCGAGTAAATCCAAAGAGTTATGACGAGGATGAACAGTAATCCGAACCCGATGAAAAAGAACTGACTTAAGGATACATGAATCATGATGTGCCTATCTTGTTGATAGTAAATGAGATACAGTGGAAAAACGGGGTATTTCTCTGATTTTCAGGGGGTCGATGAGTGATTGTATCTTATTGATAATCAATGAAATATAAGATGAGAAATGGTGTATTTTCTTGATTTTCAGAGAATTGATGGGTGATTGTATCTTATTGATAAACAATGAGATACGGAGAAAAAATGAGATGCTCTCAAAAAAGTGAGGAGAACTGATGATAGATTGTATCTTATTGATAGTCAATGAGATACAGGTGAAGAATGAAATATTTTCCGGTGCGGTGTGATGTTTGTATCTCATTGATGATAAATGAGATACAGAAGAAAATAAAGGTGCATTCGGTGTGAAAAAACCGCTGAAAACGATGCTATCTTTTTGAATATGAACGGGATAGAATTGTGAAAAGAGAGTGGCGGAAATCATGGAAAGAAAATCCTATCTTGTTCAGAAATGAGTGGGATAGCGAATTTTCCGGGAGCCCAGAGAACACGAATTATCAGTCCATTTTTCCGGAATTTCTTCGGGAATGCATCTGTATTTACTTGAGTTTCCAAATGGTTACGCGCAATCATATCGAACTGTGCAACCCCGCAGGAGCGTACAACTTCCACATCCATCGGAATTTCGTCCTGAACTGCTGTAAGTCTAAGAATTGTAGGTGCTTCGGGCGGTTCTCGATCAAGACGTCGTCTGTCAGACGAAGAAAGCGCAAGTTCTTGAAAATCAATGACTCCGGCATCAGAACTGAAAATCGGACAAGCAGCTGGTACAGATTCGAGGAGGAGATTATCAGTGTTTAGAAGGCGTATGGAAGATGTTGAAAATGAGATAGTTGGAGTTTCTGTAAGCTCATTTTTATCAAAATCTGTTATAAAGTCAATGGATACAGCACTTTGCGTCAGATTTTTGTCAGGATGAAACAAATCTGTCGTAAATCCTTGATTGACAGATGGATGCAGAAACAGTTTCGGATCATTCTGTTCCAAGTCATTGATGAACTTAGAGTTGTGACTGATTAATTTTGGTGCCAGATAAAGGGTCGCGCGCTCTTCCGAAACAGAGGATGAAGATGTCTGAGAGTGTGTCTGAATTGGCGCAAATACAAGCAAATGAACGACAAAGAGAGCAGAAACTGTCCCGAAAAGGAGCAGTTTGCATCTGTGCGATAACAGCTCTCCCGCACCACCGTAAATCACGGGAATACGTGTCGTATCATATTGATTATTCATTATTTAGAGAAACTCCGAAAACACTGTTTTTTTGCTGAAACGACACATTCTGAACATTCTGTTTCGCTGAAATGGTTCATCGCATCTGCAAGATACTGATTCCTCATGACTTACTGCTCCTGTTCGCTGAAGTTGGAGCTCTGTTCTTTTTCTTTTGCCGGGGCAGTGGTCATAAACAGCGCATTGGTGTTTAGCTCTTCTGCAAGTGCAAGGAGCTTAAGCATTTGCGGAAGCTGAACGCCTGAGTCGCACCGGAACACGATCCTTGATGCGGAATGGCTGATTGAGGCCAAAAGACGACTCTTCAGGCTATCTTCGTTCTCAACAGGAGCATCGTTGAAGTAGAGGCGGCCTTCGCCGTCAAGCGTAACAATCAGGTCGCGAGGGGAGTAGATCATTTCGCCTCCGGAGACGGGGAGATTGACCGCGACACCATGAATGGGGACGAAGTTAGAACAGAGCATGAAGAAGATAATCAGGATAAAGAAGACGGAATAGTAGAGGATCATATCGGGAATCCCCTTGAAAATCTTCACATTCGGTCGAACCACGACCGGTGCGGAGTCATTTCCGCCCTGCGATATGATGTAGTTCAGGTGCGTATCCGGAATCTCAATTTTCATGAGCTTGTTCTCCGGTGGAGGCGGCGGTTTGCTGATGCCGGAAGAAGTAGATGATTTCGGCGGATGCTTTTTCCATATCATTGCAGAAGTCCTGAACCAGAGACACCAGATAATTATATGCGAGGTGGCACGGGACAGCGACGGCAAGGCCGCCTGCGGTGCAAATCAGGGCGCAGTAGACACCTTTGGACAAATCGGGTGCGTTAATCTGAGCGCCGGCGGTTTCCATGGCATGGAAAGCCTCGACAAGGCCGAGAATTGTTCCCATAAGACCGAGGAGGGGGGTAATGTACGCCAATGAAGCAAGGACGTTCAGACGGGATTCCAGACGAGGGACTTCAATCAAAGCCTGAGTTGCCAAAGAATCGCGGATGTCATCGCCTTTTTTTGAGGCCAAAATGGCACTGGAGAGCATACGGGCGACGGGACCGGGAGAGTTATCGCAAAGGGTAATGGCCTCAATCATGCCATCCCTGCGGAGAGTATTGAACAATCCTGTAATGATTTCATCGACGTTGACTTTTGCGCGGTGGAACTCGAACCATTTCTGAAAGAAGACAAAAACGGCGATTATGGCGCAAAGAGCAATCAGGTAAATAACAGGACCGCCCTGCTGAAGCATTTGAAAGTAATTCATGGTTTGGCAAACTCCTGAGTAAGAGGCTGATATTGTTTTTTACGTAAGGCATTGATACGCTGTGAGGCTGTCTCAGAGGAAATGATTCCGGCATTATTCAGCCAAATCAAAGCCGGGATGACAGCCTGAACGCGTTCCAAAGCGGGGTCTTTGTGAGCGAGATTTTCGAAGCGGAGGGCACCGCGAGCAATCCAGAATGTTTCAGTGGGATGCAGAGCGGCATCACGTGCGGAAAGGAGAGCAATGAGGCGTTTCAGGAGCTGAACAGCCTGTTCGTCATCGTTGTTCAGTTCGGCGGAAACGGCGGCTTTGTACAAGGCTGCGGCGCGAAATTCGGGGACGAGGTCGCGGACATCAAGGAGATTCAGATAAGCCTCCAGCGCCTGACGATAGGATGGAATCAAGGAAGAAGCGTCAGTCTGTTCGGACGAATCCGACGGAGATTTTTCCTGCACGGAGGGGCGATAAGAAGCCATGGCGAAAATACAGTCTGCAATGGCTCCCTGAGCGGCCTGTTCCATGACAGTTCCCTTTGCCAATTCGGCGGCTTTTGCATAACGTTCTGCGGCGATTTTAAAATCATTGCGAGAACGAGCGATTTCACCGGAAAGGAAAGCGGCTTCCGCCAGGCGTTCCGGGTCATCGGTGGACTGGAGAAGAAGCGAAAGAGCGGATTCGGCGCGGTCGGTATCCTCCTGCCGCAAATAGAGTTTCACGGACAGGCTCAAAGCCTTCATGCGTATTTCGGGGAAATCACCCTGTTCGCAAAGGCGGGTGAGAGGTTCGATGGCATGAGACTGCGAGTCGGAGCCTGCATAGAATCGAGCGACTTTCAGGAGGGCTTCGCATGAGTATTGGGATTTGGGATGACTGCGGTAGAAACTCCATGCCTGAAGTTCGGCAGCGACATCTTTTCCCGCGGCACACAAAGAATAAACGAGCCAATAAGAGCTTTCCTCAAAGAGGGGGCTTTCGGGGAAATCATTGAGAAGCCGGGACAAAATTTTTTCTGCTTCTTCGTTATTGCCGAGGCGGATGGCGAGTTTTCCGGCAGAGAGCAAGGCTTCCGCACATTGAGGAGCTTTGCTGTTTTCGGCATATTCTTTGTAGTCATCCAAGGCGGCTTTCAAATTGCCGTTCTGCTCCTCCATCAAAGCAACGAAGAGCAAAACGGTGTCATCGTCTTTTTTTCGGGAGCGGAGCTGCCTGCCCCACGCCAGTGCCTCAGTTTTTCTGTTCAGCTTGCCGAAACATTCGACTGCGCCGGAAAAAGCCCGACGAAATACTTCCCCGGACAAAGAGCCGCCGTCAATCATTTTCCGGTAAAGAACGAGAGCATCATCGTATTTTTTTTCATTGCAGAGGACCATGGCGCGATCCAAATCGCGCAAGGGGGTATTTTCCGGAACCGTATCATAAGCCTGAATCAAAGCACGTGCGGAATCGAAGTCGGAAACCGCCATTGCAAGAGCGAGAGCCTTGCGGTACGTGGATTCTTTGTTATCGGCATCGCTTTCCAACGCGTTGATGCAAAGTTCGAGAGCCTGAGAGGAACGATGATCCTTGAAAAAGACTTCGGCGAGTTCGAGTTTCTGATCGGGGGAAAGATAACTGTCCTTGAATATGGTGAGGAGCTGTTCGGAAAGGACGGCGGCGTATTCGGTGTCTTTCAGCTGAAGAGAAATGTAAATGAGATTGTGAACCGCCTCCATGGCATCTTCGCGCACGGTGGCAAATTCACAGGCAAGGCGACCTGCTTCAATGGCTTTGCGATATTCCTTGAGTGCGACGTATTCTTCCGAAATCCGGGATGCCACCAAATAAAAGAGGTCATCTTTGAAGGGGGTCTCGACTTCGCGAACGGCGTTCCATCCATCGCCGACCCCGGGAAGCCCCTTTTCCTTCAACGTCAAATAAAAACGAAGGATTTTCATGGCATCGACATCGCGTGCTGAAGAGGCAACGGGAAGAGAGGCCAGGATTTTAAGGGCATCGGTATAGCGTTTGATGGAACCAAGTGCAAGCACCTGACGTTCTGCGGCACGCCGTCCGAGGACGGTTTTCAGACCGGAAGAGGTGGCAATCTCGCCGTAAATATCTGCTGCGGTCTGAGCCTGATTTCTGCGTTCGGCGACCAAAGCGGCGCAACGCAAAGCACTGAGGCGGACGGGGTCGCTCTTCGCGATTTTGTCGAGGAGGACTTTCAGAATGGCATCCGCCTTGTCGATATTGCGCTGAATCAGGAAGATTTCCGCCTGCCAGAGAGAAATGGAACTGCCGGCGGTATCCGCATAGAGGGATTTGTATTCATCCAGGAGTTTCTGAGCCTGCTCACTGAGATTGGCCGAAATACAGGCATCCAGTTCGCAGGCGAGGGCATCCTTTTCCGCATTCCTGTCGCCCGCTTCCGCCGCTTCCGTCCGATACTGATGATAGAAACTTGCCGCGGTGCCGTATTCCGTCAATGCTTTTGCGCGGTCGCCGGAATCCTTGGAGGAGTAGACACGGGGCTGTTCCGCAGCAGAGAGGAGCGAGTCTACGGAGAAGGGATCGAACGAGGATGCAGACACGTGCAAGAGAGCGGCGGCATTTGCGGCCGCCGCAATCAAAAGGATGCGTGTTCTGCGAATCATCATGATCAATTATTCCGAGACGGGGGCATCGTTATCAGCGGAGACGGCAACGGTATCCGAAACGGGAGCGGCATCCGAAGCGGGGGCGGGGAATCCGGTTTCCTGCTGTTTGCGAGCCGCAAGCTCTTCTTTAATCTTCTGGAAGACCTTATCCGCGATATCCTGATTTTCCTGAAGGTAAACTTTGCAGGCTTCGCGCCCCTGAGCAAGCTGTTCGCCGTCGAATGCGAACCAGGAGCCGCGTTTTTCGATGATATTCATATCGAGAGCGACATCGAGGATGGAGCCAATGCGAGAAATACCTTCGTTCCAGTTGATGTCAAATTCCGCGACGCGGAAGGGAGCGGCAAGTTTGTTTTTGACGACTTTGACGCGAGTTCTTGCGCCGGTGGCATCGCCATTTGCATTTTTAATGGCCTGAATGCGGCGAATATCAAGGCGAACGGAGCAGTAGAACTTCATGGCATTGCCGCCGGGAGTGGTTTCGGGGTTTCCGAACATCACGCCGATTTTTTCACGAATCTGGTTTGTGAAGATGCAGCAAGTGCGGGAACGGCTGATTGCGGGTGTGAGTTTGCGGAGAGCCTGAGACATCATGCGAGCCTGCAATCCCATGAAGGAATCGCCGATGTTGCCTTCGATTTCGTTTTTTGGAACGAGAGCGGCAACGGAGTCGATGACGAGGACGTCAACGGCGTTGCTGCGAATCAGCATTTCCGCGATATTGAGGGCATCTTCGCCGCAGTCGGGCTGAGAAATGAGGAGGTTGTCGATATTCACGCCGATTTTGCGGGCGTAAACGGGGTCAACGGCATGTTCCGCATCAATGAAAGCGGCAGTCCCGCCGGCTTTCTGAGCATTTGCGATGACATGCAAGCAGAGGGTGGTCTTACCGGAAGATTCAGGGCCGAAGACTTCGATGATACGCCCGCGTGGAAGTCCCATAATGCCGAGCGCGATGTCGAGGGAAAGGGCACCGGTGCTGATGACGGGGACATCCACGACGTGATTGTCGCCGAGGCGCATGATGGAGCCTTTGCCATATTCTTTTTCAATTTGAGCAAGAGCGACATTGAGGTTTTTGTCGCGGTCATTGGTATTTGCGGGAGCGGCTGTTTTTTTTGTGTCTGCTGCCATATTGAGAGTCCTTTACGAGAGAGAAAAGATTCAAGAATCAGATATCGAGGTCTTTGACGCCAGCGGCGTGGCGTTCGATGTATTCGCGGCGAGGTTCCACGGCATCCCCCATGAGGAGCGTGAAGAGGCGTTCGGCTTCCATGGCATCATTCATGCTGACGCGAATCATTTTGCGGCGTTCGGGGTCCATGGTAGTTTCCCAGAGCTGTTCGCCGTTCATTTCGCCCAAGCCTTTGTAACGCTGGATTTTGAGACCTTCACGACCGGTGCGCTTCACGAGTTCGAAGAGGTCGAACATGGAGTTAGTCTTTTTCTCCTCAACCTCATTGAGTTTCACGAGGAAGAGGGCGCCGTCGGAGCCATCGAAGATAGACTTCGGGTCGTAGCCGAATTTGAAGACATCCTGACCGAGTTCGCCGCAGCTCTGAGCTTCGTACAAGCGGATGATATTGATGGCGGGATGCAAGCCGAGGGGGGCATCTTCGGGGAGACCTTCGGGGCGTTCGCGGGGGGGGAGACGCTTTTCCGCCTCGGCGATGTATTCGCTTTCCTCCTGTTCCGTGTAGATGAATTTTTCGGAGATTGTGCCGTCATTTTCGTGAATGACAATCTGCTCGAAGGGGAAAAGGCCATCGCGACCAAGAGTGAGATAGTGTTTCGGGTCAACGCCGTGGCGGTGGAGCTCCTGCGTAACCTGAATGCCTCGGGTAACGAAAGCGAAAATCTGCATGAGGTCATCCTGAGAGAGGACGGCACCTGTTTTCAGGTTTGTAACTTCCACATCCTGACATCCGAGCGTAACGAGATATTTGTCGAGCTGTTCATCACTGTCGATGTATCGTTCGTTTTTCTTCTTTGTAACTTTGTAGAGAGGGGGCTTGGCGAGGTAGATGTGTCCGTTTTCGATGAGTGGCTTCATTTCACGATAGAAGAAAGTGAGGAGAAGCGTGGAGATGTGAGAACCGTCGACATCAGCATCTGTCATGAGGACGATTTTGTGATAGCGGAGATTTTCGAGCTTGCAGTCGTCATTGCCGACGCCGCATCCGATGGTGGCAATCAGGGACTGGATTTCCTTGTTTTCGAGGACCTGATCGGTACGTGCTTTTTCCACATTCAGGAGTTTACCGCGAATGGGGATGATAGCCTGGAATTTACTGTCGCGTCCGCCTTTTGCCGAGCCGCCTGCGGACTGACCTTCCACGATGAAGAGTTCGCATTTTGAAGGGTCCTTTTCTTCACAGTCGGCAAGTTTGCCGGGGAGAGAGAACCCATCCAAAGCACCTTTGCGCTGGACGAGTTCGCGGGCTTTTCGAGCGGCTTCGCGAGCGCGCGAGGCGACGATGGCTTTTTCGACGATCTGCTTGGCGATGGCGGGATTTTCCTCCATGAACGAGCCCAAAATCTCGCTGACGACGGAGTCCACGATGCCTTTGACTTCGCTGTTTCCGAGCTTGGTTTTGGTCTGACCTTCAAACTGGGGGTCGGGGACTTTCACGCTGATAATCGCGGTGAGGCCTTCCTTGACATCCTGCCCGGTCATGGGCTTGTCGCCTTTAATGAGGGAAGCACCTTTGGCATAATTGTTCAGTGTGCGAGTGAGAGCGGACTGGAAACCGACCATGTGGGTGCCGCCTTCGCCCGTGCAGATATTATTGGCATAACTGAAAATGGTTTCCTGAAACTCGCCGTTGTACTGCATGGCGACTTCGACATCAATGCCGTTGCGCTCCTTGTGCATGTAAATGACATCCTGATGTACGAGTTCCTTGTTTTCATTGAGGAGCTTGACAAATTCGCGGATGCCGCCTTCGTAGTGGAAGACTTCCTTGTGTTCGGGCTGCTCGCGCTTGTCGGTGAGCTCGATGCGGACTCCGCTGTTGAGGAACGCAAGCTCGCGGAGACGTTTCATGAGGACGCTCCAATCGTACTCCGTGGTTTCGCGGAAGATTTCAGGGTCGGGCTTGAACGTAACCGTAGTGCCGCGGTCGGAGGCGGGGCCGAGGGGGCGGAGTTTGCGGGTCGTAACGCCGCGCTCGAAGCGAATGTCATACGCCATGCCATCGCGGTGAATCTCAACGACCATCCAAAGGGAGAGGGCATTCACGCAGGAGACGCCGACGCCGTGCAGACCGCCTGAAACCTTGTAAGCGTTGTGGTCGAATTTGCCGCCGGCGTGGAGGACGGTCATAACGACTTCCACGGCAGGCATATTGAGTTCCTTGTGCATATCCACGGGGATGCCGCGTCCATCGTCGCGGACGGTAATGCTGTTGTCCTCGTTGATGAAGACTTCCACGTGAGATGCGTACCCGGCCAGAGCTTCGTCGATACTATTGTCAACGGTCTCGTAAACGAGGTGGTGGAGGCCGCGTTTGGAGGTGTCGCCGATGTACATGCTGGGACGCTTGCGGACGGCTTCGAGGCCCTCAAGGACAGTGATTTCATCGGCAGTATATTCTTCGGGCTTGCTCCCGCCCGTGATTTCCGTAACGGTATCGTCATAGGCGACCGGGGCGGGGGGCTGCTCCGGGGCGTTCATATCAGGGATATTTTTTTCTTCTTCAGACATGATTTTCTCCATGTTTGCAGTGATTTGATAAAATGACGTAATAATATACACCCGCGTAAAAGATATTACAAGCGCGCACGCGTATGCGTATGCGTGAAAAGCGAGAAAAAAATGCGCCTGACGAAAGACGGATAAGGGCTTTCAGCAGGCGCGTGCAAGATGAGATTCAGGACGACGGGGAAGAGAGCATCATCCTGAACAAGAGACGAGAGGGAGGAGTGCGATTATTTGAGACCGTGGTCGCACTTGATGTCCAATGCTTTGGCTTTTTTGATGTAAGCGGTGCGCGCTTCGGGGGTTAAATCAAGCATGAGAGCGAGCGTGTTCATGGCATCTTCCAGCGTACTGAACGAGCTGTGAATGGTCGTAACCGTGCCATCAAGATTGCAGAACATGAGGCTTCCTTTACCCTGATGAAGCCAGGGTTTTTCGATGAAGACGGGGAGGATATCGAGGTCGTCTTCGTCGATGTCGTCCAACTTTTTGTATGGGGAGAAAAAGGCGACGGGGCAGGAGTCTTCTTTGAGTGAGCCGTCAAGGGGGAGTAGCTTGGATAATTCGGCGGCGTCATCGGAGGCGGAAAGGAACTTCAGAATGATGTTCAAGCCCTCGACACCGTCCTGCGCGGGGAAGGCGGGAGAATCGGAGTTTTCGAGGTAGGAGGAGAAGATTCCAGAGTATTTTTCGAGTTCGATACTGCGTGCGGCAGAGGTGCCGGGCAGAGCGATTTTGCCATCCGTGGCTTTTCCGACGGCTTCGGCAAAATTGGAGGCGAAGTCGGGCAGGGACATGAGGAAACCGACGGAAGTGCCGATGTTCGTGCCGGAAAGCATGAGGGCATAGCTTTTGCTGTCGGTGGCGGTGCGGAAGGTCATGCCGTCGCGGTTTTTGGAGAGGAGGGAAATGCCTGCGATGGGCTTGACGGGGGGGATGTCTTCGGAGAAGGATTCGTCAATCGAGGAGGCAATGAGTCTGACGCGGTCGGCCAACTGACTGCTGTCCTTGGAGTTCCAGCTGAGCAAGAAACCGTTTGTTGTGGTGAGGACATCCGCGTATTTTTTAAATTCGGGGTTGGAAAGAAGATTCGGGGATTTGCCGGAAACGGTGTCTTTCAGGATTTGGGGGGTATTGGTGCAAAAGACGAATTTATTCTGACAGAAGAGTGTGATGCCGGAGGCGATTTTGAAGCAGCCGGCGGCGGAATCGTATTCAAACTGACCGGATTTGACGAGGACGTCTTTCAGGGTGTTCCAGTATTCGGCTTTTTTCAGTTCGATGATGAGGGAGGCGGACGGGAGCATTGCGACGATGCCGCTGATATCGTCTTCGGGGAGTTCAACACTTGTGCCTGGTTCGGCAGGGGCGAAGAAGAAGCCAATGCCGGAAATCTGTTTGCTCAGCTCGTAGGGGTTCAAGAGATCGGCACTGAATTGAGCGGCTCCGGCGTGGACGGAGTTGCGAATGTCGTCATTTTTGATGATTTTTGAGAAGTCGGAAATAAAACCGTAGAGCTTGGATGGATTGACTTTGACGACACATGCGGTCAGGGCATTCTGAGGGATGACAGACAGCATGGTGTTGACATTTGCGCCGGGGAGCGACCAGAGAAGACCGTTCTGAGCGTGGGAGGGGGTATAGGCGAATTTCGTAACTTTGTAGACATTATTCTGACGGACGAGAGAGCCGCCGAAGCCCTGAACGGAGCAAATGCCGGACTTGTCGCAAAGCCATTTGAGGATGGAATGGACTTTTTTGGAATCGTTTTTCGGGACGAGTTTGCCGACGGTTTCGCTGACCGAATTTTTAATGCCGGAAGAGAGTTCCTTCCCATCGACATAGAAGAACGCAATCGGGTGCTCCTTGTCGAGATTTGCAACGGTGGCATCATACACAGAGGGTGATTGAGCGTGAGCCGCAGAAATGGAGAAAGAGAGAGCGGCAACGAGAGCAAATGTTTTCAGGTGTTTCATTTTTGTACCTCCGGGAATACAGAGAGAAAACAAATCAAAGGGGCTTCCGCAGTTCGAGAAGAACGGAGAAGATTTTCAGTAAAATACAATGATTTCGGAAAAAAATCAAATGAAAAAAAGGAAAATCGTCATAATTTCTGGGATTTTTCTTGAAATTTCCGGTTTTCCGTCTATGTTGTTAATCTCACTTTTATTTTCAGGAAAGGAGATACAATCATGACACATGACGAAATCAAATTATTTATTGCGGAACAAACGGAAGCAGGGCATTCGCTTTCCCAAATTCAAGATATGCTGGCAGAAAAAGGAGCGAAAATGACGTTTATGGAACTGCGTCTGATCGCTTCTGAAATCGAAACGGGATTCTGGAAGAAAGCCGACCCGAAAGACGCTCCGGCGAAGACGCAGAAAGACGCGCCCGCTACGCCCGCCGCCCCCGCCGCAGACGGCAATTTCGAGGACGATGCCGCAACGGGATTCGAGGATGATGCCGCCGCAGGATTCGACGAGGGAGCGGAAGATTATCCGCAGGAAGAGACCTCAGCCCCCGCCGAACCGGAAGAAAAAGCGGCAGGTCTGCGCAGCAAAACGACAGTAACCGTCAGCCAGATTCAGCGGCCCGGTTTTCTTGCGACGGGCAGTGTGCTTTTCGGGTCGGGCGCAAGCGGCGACTGGTGTCTGGACCAGCTGGGACGTCTGATGTTCGAGAAGCTGGACGGGAAGCCGGATAAACAGGATTTGCAGGAGTTCCAGCTGGAACTGCAAAAAGCATTCGGTGCGTAATCATCGCGTTGTCAGAACCGACCGCAAAAAAACGGATACGCTTTCGAGGGAATCGAGAGGGTATCCGTTTTTCGTTTCCGCGTTTTCAGCAAACGCGTTTTTCCAAAGGGTCAGTCTTCTTCGGGGGAGCCGAACGGGATGAAGAAGATGTGTCCGCCGGTGGTTTTGCCGTCTTTCTTATGGAACTCAAGGAGACGCCACCCAAACGACCAGCGGGAACGATCGGAAGTTTTCTTCGTGGCAATGAACGGGAAGATGAAAGTTTTAGCGTTGTCGCCGTTTTCCCATGAACGATAGCCAAAGACGAAGATACTCTTTTTCTTCACGTTATCCTTTTCGCTGAAGTCTGCAATCAAACCTTTCATGATCTGGAACTTGCTGTTATTCTCTCCGATGAAGCGGGAATGATAGCCGAGAAGCCCCCAAAGGACCCGATTGCAGGTATAGTCAATGCTATCGGTATGAGCGTGAAGCAGAGATTTTTTCTCCCCATCAATTTTTCTGTATTTTTCGTTCGCTTCATCGGTATCGGCATGAATCTGATTTTTCATGTGTGAGAGTTCAGCATAACGCTGTATAACCTCATCCGAAGTATCTTTTTTCCAAGCGAGTATTTTTCTGCCGGAATGGATGAAGAGAGACGCCAGCCAGCTGGAACCACTGTTTTCGAGTCTGAAATAATTCTCCGGGTCAGAAGTGATATTGCCGTGTTCGGCGATTTCATAGGGGCTGACATAGCGAGCGTCCGGATAGCTGTTTGAATCGCGCCAGCCAATCACACCGACGGGAGCGAGCACACCATAGGAATAACTGTCATCGCGTTCGATTTCCCATCCTGAGAGCAATGCCGGGAAGATTATTTCAGATTTTGTGCATGACTCGGAAGAGGCGGCACTTGATGACGGCTCGTTCAAACCGTTATCATCCCGATTCCATATAAAGAGAGGGAAGAAATAGCGGAGGCGTGAAGCACGGAAGCCGGTTTTGCATTCCTTCATGGCATCGTAAATCAAATTCTGAGCCTGTTTTTTCTGATTATCGGTCAAAGATTCAGGATGAGCCAGCAAAGCGAGGATTTCGTCCTGATGAGCAATTCTGTTATTCTCGATGGCTTTTTTCAAATCATTGACATTTTCGCGGATGTCGCTGACAAAGGAAGCATGAGAATCAGCATCCTGTTCCCAACGATTTTTGACCCGCAAATTATCATACAAAGAACTCAAGATATAACAACGCGAATCAAATTCGGCATTAAACGAGTTTTTGCCTCCGAGGAGGAACATCAAAGAATACAGGGATGTTTTTCTGCCGACATGCTGAATGGCATAATCCTGAGAGGAACTATCATGATATTTCAGCAAAAGGCCAAGGAGAGACCTGAAATCGGTGGATTCGGAGGTATCGGTGTAAGAGAACTCTTTTTTGCCAAGCAAGCCGAGCAGAAGATTGAAATCGCGGGAGCCCTCTGTCCTGTCCAAACGTTCGGTTTTATTGGACGATGCCAAAACGCCGCCAATCAATGAGCGTGAAGATTTTTCCGTTTTTGTTTGACTGTCTCCGACGAAAGTGAGAAGCAACGGAACGCCGGAAGTGTGCTCGACTTTTCCTGAATTGTCAGTTTCGGTCGAATTGAACCAAAGCGGGAAAAGGAGCTGCCCGCCGGAGGTGCTTTCATGACCGTACTTATGTCTGATTTCGGCGTATGCGTCGGAATATGAAATCTGCTTTTCACTACTGATTTTGAAAAGCAAATCCTGAACGCTTCCGCCGGGGACTTCGGAGGGATCGATGGTCCATTTTTTCTCGTGGGCATCCCACCATAGCATCATGATGGAACGGATACTTTTTGAGACGGGCATTGACTGCAAGTTGAGTTCGGCGAGCTGTTCCGGATTTTCATAGGGTGCGTAATCATGCCGTCCGCTGCCGTAAACGGGGAAAATGTGCGACCAATGATCTCCGAAATGAACGAAGGGGAAAACGCCGCGTCCATTTTCGTTGTGATAGCCCAGCAGGTAATAAGCAGAAGATTTATTCTTGTCCAAACTCCAGCCGAAGAGGGGAGTATACAAATAGCTTTTGCTCTTCCAATAAAGGGGAAGTACGAAAGACTTATTCCGGCTGAAGTATGCAAGAGGCAGGAAACCGCCGCGAGAATTATCGCCTGTGTACCACCAAACAGGTCCGGCATAACTCAGTTTGTTATCCCGATGTGCGATGCGAACGACGGGGAAGAACCCGCCGGAATTATTACTGTTGTAGAAAAGCAGGGAATACCAGAAATCATTGTTGTTTTTCGTGCGGCAGCCGAAAAGCGGAGAATAGAATGATGTGGAATCATCGTCCGAAGTAGTGAAGAAAAGGGGCATGAAGTAGGAATATTTTTTGCCGAACCGGGCGAGAGGGAAGAATCCGCCACGTGAATCAGTGCCTGTGTACCACCAAACGGGTCCCACATAATTCAGTTTGTCATCCTGACGGGTGAACCGTGCGAGAGGGAAGAACCCGCCACGTGAATCATCACCTGTGTACCACCAAACAGGTCCGGTATAACTGACGTGTTTTTTTGAGTCAACAGCGAACCGTGCGAGGGGGAAGAATCCATTTGTTTCATCGTTATGAAACGCAAGAAGAACCATCCATGATTTTGTTTTGGGATTCCAGTAATAAACAGGGATGACATAGGATTTTTCGGGGGTGAATTTAGCGAGAGGGAAGAATCCGCCATAGGTTTTCCGGCTGAATTTCACGCTGCTGTCTTCATCATCCATGTCTTCTTCCGCAAAGCTGTCATGCCCCCAATAGACGGGACCGACGAATGTAAAATCACTGCGATTGTCTGCGGCGCGGTCATGATAGAAGAGGGGGAAAGAGTAAATCCACGACTTCGTCCAAAACGTATTCAAAGCCCATCCATCTTTGTTGACTGGATTCCATGCAGCCAAGGGGAACAGAATACTGTACTCGTTGCCTTCCTGATTGAAGAACGGACGGAAAGCAAACCCATAGGCATCACTGTCAATGAGGGGCCATAAAATCGTGGAGTAAGAATCATTGGCAAGGAACAAAGGCCATAAGTTCACCTGACGACCGGAATAATTGAAATCGGAATCGGTGGCATTCTTTCTGGCATTGTCGGCACGCGCCGATTCCATCATTTTGCGATTGCCCTCGATACGAGAGGAAGAGGCGGCGGAATAATGACTGTCGTCATAACTAAGACGCATAGCGCGTTCGCTGGAAGCACAGCCGGTGAGAAAATATGCAGAAAAAGCTACTCCAATCAGTAAAAGAACCGGGAAATGTTTCATAAAAGCTCCTGATGTTCAAAAATAAAAGACGTATTTGAATATATCATTGAAAAAACAAAAAATCAAGGAAAGGTGAAAAATATGTCAAAAAAAGACGCACGGAAACCAGTGCGTCAAAAAAAGCAAGATCAAATATGTTCCGAAGAGTTTATTCAAATGGAAACTTACGGAAGCGACATTGAAAAAATGAGCTGAAATCAGATACGGAATGAATTCAAATCCGATTTTCAGAAGAAGAAGTGCGTCCCCGTACAAAAGGGGACGCGCAAAATCAGGAAAGAATCAGGAAACGACATCTTTCGGAGTGATGACCACGGAACGGCATTCGCCATCGCCGATGCTTTCGGTCAAAATGCCTTCTTCATACTTCAATGTCATGTGAATGATGCGGCGGTCATGAGAATTCATCGGGGGGAGTGTCTTGGATTCGCCGAAGAGACGGACTTCCTTAGCGGCATCAATGGCCTGCTGACGAAGTTTGTCATCGCGACCATAGAAAGCACGGTCGGCATGGTCATGAGACTCGAAACGCTCTGCGGCATCATTCTGTTCGACAGGAGCGGAGGAGCGATTCTCGCTGTTTTCATAGCGAACGCCGCCATCTTTTCTGCGGATGGGGCCATCATAATCACGTCTGCCGCTGAACTCGCGACGACCATTGAATTCGCGACGGCCATTGAACTCACGACGTCCGCCGAACTCGCGACGGCCATTAAACTCGCGACGGCCATTAAATTCGCGGCGTTCAAAGCCGGGGCGATCGGGGCGATCCATGCGGGGGCGACGGGGACCATCGATGTCGATGTAGATTTTGGGGAAATCTTCATCGGCTTTCTGCATGATACGGTTGAGGACGAGCTGGAGGCTTTCAAGAATAATGCCTCTGTGACCGATGATTTTGCCCGCTTCCTGACTGGAAACGAGGAAATTCACGGAACGCGGACGGCTTTCGCCTTTGACAGTACCCTGCATACCGAGGAAACCGAACATGTCTTCGAGAATCTTCTGCGCTTTTTCGACATCTTCCTGAGAAGCCTGCTTGAAAACGCGGGGTTCTCTGGCGAAAGAGGCAGGAACTTTCGCGGTATTTTCTTCCGCGTCCGTTTCGGCTTCTGCGGGGGAATCGCAGCAGCCTTCGTTGTCGCAACAGCTTTCGTCATCGCAGCAACAGGGAGCGGCATCCTCGCTGCAAGCTGTTTCTGCGGTTTCGTTGTGACAGCAGCAACAACAGGTTTCGTTTTCGGGGATTTTATCCATCATGTTTTCTTCGGGGTCCATTTTGAGTCTCCGTTTTGTCGGAATCAATCATGCTTTTTTCGGGTGCGCGGTATTGGAACGCGCTTCATCCCGCTTGGCGGCATACTGTCCGTATTTCATTTGTAAAATGCTGAAAATCTGGCTCACAGTCCAGTAAAGAGTTAATCCTGACGGCAGATTGTAAAGCATGAAGAGCATGATAACAGGCATCAGCATCATCATTTTCTGCTGTGCGGGGTCGCCCGTGGACGGCGTCATTTTCTGCTGAAGCACCATCAAGGCGGTCATAATCAAGACGAGGGGATGCAGACCGATTTGTCCAAGGAACGGCAATGCAAAGGGAAGCTGTGGCCCAACCAGGTCGGGGCGCGCCAAGTCGGTGCACCAGAGGAAAGAGACGTGGCGGAGTTCCACCGCGGAATCCAGCGCGGAATAGAGTGCGATAAAGACGGGAATCTGAAGGAGGACAGGAAGGCATCCGCCCATGGGGTTGACTTTTTCCACGCGGTAGAGTTCCATCATATCGCGGTTGAGAGCCTGTTTTTTTCGTGCGACTTCTTCAGGGGAGTCAGAGGGATTTTCCTTGTATTTATCGCGCAAGGCGGTCATTTTCGGCTGAATCTTCTGCATACGGCGCATGGAGCTGTTTGCCTTCTGGGTAACCGGCCAGAAAATCAGACGAACAATGATGGTAAGGAGAATAATCGCGATGCCATAGGAATTGCAGAAGCTGTTCAGCCAGTTCAGGAGCTGAACCATCGGACGTGCGATAAATTCAAACCATGAATAATACGACACGTGCATGATGCCAATGGTCGTATTGTGAAGGGCTTTGATGCGTGAAATCTCCTTGGGGCCGCAGTACATGGTGAACGCAAAGGTTCTGGAAGCTCCGGGGGGGATGCTCAATGCACCAAGACTGCCCGTAACAGAGGGGACAACGAAGCGGGATTTCTTGTCGGTTTTGCCTTCGGGGAAATAGAATCTGCGCTGTGCTTTTGCGGAAACGAAAACGGGGTTTTCGGGGGCGGCAACCAGCAGGGAGGCAAAGAATTTATTGGACGAAGCAATCCAGTCGACAGCGCCGCCGGAATGAGCTTTGTTCTGGAATTTCTCATCGGAATCGACCGTGGGATCGGCATTGTGAATGGGGCTTTCACCGAAATCGAGATTCATGCGGTCGCTGTAGACTTTGTCGCCCGTGAGATTGGTCAGGGGGGGCAGACCGGCGAGCGCGATTTCAAACTGCTGGAAATCGAGCTGTTTCTCCGAAAGATTGGAGAGCCGGACGGTGCACTGAACCGCATAAGTGTCATTTGCGAGGGTATAGGTTTGAGCTGAAATCAGACCATTGGAGAAAGTACGCGTAATCGTTACTTCGGATTTGGAAGCAGCGGGATTTTCATTTTTTTCATCAGCACGTGCGACGTTGAGTTTGACGGGGCGAAGAGCAGGAGAGGAGAGGATTTCAAACGTGCTGTGGGGGGCGCGTTCC
The DNA here is from genome assembly GCA_002315855.1 of Lentisphaeria bacterium UBA1732. GTDB lineage: Bacteria > Verrucomicrobiota > Lentisphaeria > Victivallales > UBA1829 > UBA1732. The sequence continues at coordinate 28,603 of DCIG01000076.1, forward strand.
GGGTAAAGCTGAATGGGGTTTCCGGAATGTGTGATGCGGAATTTTTCGGAGAGGAGTTCGGCAGAATGGAACGAGCCGGACAGGGCGTCAATCTGGAAAGAGACGAGCTCGTTTTTCAGTTCGACGAGAGAAGTTTCGGGGAGGGGAATCTGCTCCGAAGAGGAGACGACCGGGGACTGTCCGGCATCCGGGACAGAAGAGACCTGCTGAACAGACGAGGATGAAGAGTCAGCGGAGCCAGCCTGAAGGGTTTCCTGCTGGATGCGACGAGCTTCCGCCGCTTGTCCGGCGGCATATTTGGGGTAGAGCAGAGACCATCCTACGAGGACGGCACCTGCAATTACAAGAACAATGACTGTTTCTTTGTCAAATTTCACAGTTGAGACCTTGATTGTTTACGGGGAGGGACGGGGTCATATCCGCCACTTGACCAAGGATTGCAACGCAAGATACGCCAAGCGGCAAGCACGAGACCTTTCATGGCACCATGCACACGAACCGCCTCGACGGCATAAGCGGAACAAGTGGGGGAGAAACGGCAGGACGGCGGCAAAACGGGGGAAATACAGATTTGATAGAGGCGAATCGGAAAGATGACGAGTTCGCGAATCAAACGGCGGAAGGAGTTTGCGGGTCGTGGAACTCCGCGGGAGGAATCATCAGACCGGCTTTTCCTAAAATCCGCTCCATGTGTGCGGTTACGCTCCAAAGATTTTCGGGGATAATCGCACGTCTGGGAATGACCAAAATGGCACATGACCGAATCCGGTGCTTATTCAGGCGAAAAAACTCGGAAATCAAACGTCTTGCGCGATTTCTGACGACGGCGCGATGATGAAAACGCCGACTGCAAATCACGGCGAAACGCGGGATTTCGGATTCCAGCCCGTTACCGGGGGGGAGCATCAAGACGGTGAAAAAAGGGTCCCGTCCAGCTTTGCCGCGCTCCTTGAGGAGGTCGAATTCTCTGCGGTTCTGCAGTTTATCGCATTTCCGCAGAGTGATGCGCCCACCGTTCACAGAGACTTGTCCGCTCAGATAACGGTCAAACGTTTGCGGCCTTTTGCTCTGCGGCGAGCGAGGACTTTGCGACCGCCTTTGGTGGCCATTCTGGCGCGGAAGCCATATTTTCTTGCACGCTTGATTACGGAAGGCTGATAAGTTCTTTTCATGATGATTTCCTTGCTACCCCGCTGATTTTCAGAAGAATCCCGCCGGGTGTTGACAGTTTGAGTAAATCCGAAATGGTTACTTGCGAGCTAATTTAAAATCAGCTCTTGTGATAAAATATCCTTTTAATATAGCATGGAATTGTGATTAAATCAAACAGGAAGATGCAAAAATCAGTAATTTTTTACTGAAAAGATGAGAAACAGCGGGAGGGCGGGGGAGATGAGGGGAAAGATTCGGCAGGCGCGGAGGAGAAGCCACGTCTGCGAAAGAGAAAACGGCAGGCGCGGAGGAGAAGCCGCGTCTGCCAAGGAAAAAAACATGGCGGCGGGTGCAAAAGCCGCCTTGATTCAGGAGAAGAGGGACCGGGGATTATTCGATACCGGCACCATCGCCGATGGAACAAATGAATGTTGCGGCATCAATACCGGTCTGGGATTTGTAAGCAGCTTTGATGCGATCCGCGTATTCGGCGGCCTTGTCGGATTCGACGAGGTGAATGCTGATACCTCCGAAACCGCCGCCGGACAGACGAGCCCCAAGACAACCGGGGATGGTATGGGCAAGCTCGATGATCCGGTCGAGTTCGGGGCAGGAGTTTTCAAAGTTGACGCGAGAGCTTTCGTGGCTTTGGAAGAGGAGTTCGCCGAAGCCTTTAACATCGTCTTTTGAGAGGAGATCGACCGCCTTGAAGACGCGTTCGTCTTCGCCGACGACGTGGAGGGCGCGGAGATAGTCCACATGGTCCATATCGTTTTTGCAGGATTCGAGCATGGCGGAATCGACATCGCGGAGGGTCTTGATTTCGGGATGGGATTTTTTGATGGCGGCAGTGGCATTCTCACAGCTCACGCGGCGGGCATTGTAGGCAGAATCGACGAGGTTGTGTTTCACCATGGAGTTGACGACGACGAAGACGTAACCGGCAGGCATGGGGACGTTTTTCAGGACTTCGACGGTGCGGAAATCGCAGAGGATGAACGAGTCTTTCCTGCCGAAGAGAGAGCTGAACTGGTCAAGAAGCCCGGAGTTCAAACCGAGGAACTTGTTTTCGACAGCCTGACCGACGCGCGCCCAGTCGGGGAGGGGGAGTTCGATGCCGTAGATGGTTTTCAGGGCGAACGCGAACGCCATTTCGAGGGCGGCGGAACTGCTCATACCGGCAGAGAGGGGGACCTCACTGTCCAGGACGGCATTGAATGCGCCGTACTTGATGCCGCGGCGGTTCAGGTCCATGAGGAGACCTTTGATGTAGTTGCGCCAGTCGCCCTTAATGGGAGTTGCGATGTCGTTCAGGTCAAGCGTGCTGTCCTTGCCGTGTTCGCAGATGGTGCAGACGGAGCCTTCGACGGGGCTCATGGCAAAATGCGTGCACTGGCTGACGGCACAACTCAGGACAAAGCCTTCGTTGTAGTCGGTGTGGTTGCCGAGGATTTCAAGACGTCCCGGAGCATAGGAGCAAACGGCGGGTTCGCTGCCATAACGTTCGATGAATTGTTCGCGGATCGGTTTCATAAGACTGTCCTTTTGAAGTAAACTTGCGAGCCAAGGTCAGAAGTTTCGATGGGATGAGGGAAGCAGATTATCAGTCATCCGTTCAGAGGCTTCTGAGTCCGGCTCAATTTTGGGGGGCATTTTCGGGCATCTCCGTTTCCTGTCGAAAATGGGGAAATGCGTATAAAAATTATTTCATTACTTTATCATGAATCGTGCGGAATGTCAAGTTTCCGAGAGAAAAAAACGGCACAAAACATGAAAAAAGAGATGAGGAAGGGAGAAAGACGGGATTGTCAAAGATGGGAGGGAAGTCAGTTTCCCGTTTTTTCGAGGGAGCGGCGTTTTTTCAGGTAATACCAGCAGAGAATGGTGTCGGCGGTAACCATTGTCATGTCAATCAGGTAGAGGCAGAAAACCAAATCGACGCCGCCACGCATGTATTTGGCAATGGAGCCGCCGATGTATCCGGTTATCACGAAAAAGGCGAAGAGAAAACTTTTTCCGGCGGGATTTTTCGCGCGGATGGTTTTGAGGATGGCAAAAGGCCAGCTTGCGCCAAAACAGACCAGCATCAGGCCTTCGTAGAACTGAGGATTGGAGAACATATTATTGTTTTATGAGAGTGGGGAAAGAGAAGGTACTGTGCCCCCCGATTATCAACGATATTTCAGTATCGGGGGGACGGGAATTATTTGTGCTTTTTGCCGGGTTTGTTGTTTTTCTGGGCAGGGAAAACGTTTTTCGGAGCGGGGGAGCCGGCGGCAGGGGATTCAGCGGGATCGGACGGAGCGGGGGCCGGTTCGGGGGATTCGGCAGGTTTGAACGAGGGAATCCGCCTGATGGTGTTGATGACCTGTTCCGCAGAAATCAGACGAGAGCATTCAAAGTGGCGGTCCGTACCTTTGTGGCGCGGACACCAGAGGAAATCGAAATGGTCGAAGTTTTCGCGCATGTCATTCCAGCAGCTGTGGCAGGTATGGTAGTTGATGACACGGTAGGGAGTGGCAAATTCGTTGGTGGGATGGGTGAAGCCGGAAATCATGACGACAGGGACACGGCAAGCCCAGGCCAGCCATGAAAGACCGCTGGACAGACCGATGAAGAAGTCGGCATCTTTGATTAAATCGACACGTTCCTGAAGCGGTTTTGAGCCAGTGAAATCTTCGGCGCCGTAAGGGATAAAGTTCCAGTTCAGACCGGTGCCGTAGACTTTTTCCTTGTCAATGCAAAGAACGCGATAGCCATTGTCTTTCAGGAACTGGACCACAGTCATCCAGCCGAACGGGTTGTTCCAGTATTTCGCCTGGGCACTGGACTGAGCGGCGATACAGACGTATTTTTCCTTGATTTGACGAGGTGCAGACAGGTTCAGGCGCGGAGGAATATCGGAGGGGTCAACGCCGAGGATGTACCCGGCAGTACGATGAAGCCCGATGTAACGGAAATCGATGGGCTGATTGTCCACATCACCTTTGAAAAACAGTCCCATGTAGTAGGAGGCATAGGGTTTGTATTTCAGGGTGTCTTCGGGGGAAATGAATTTGATGGTCGGGTACTGGTCCTTGAACAAGCCGGAAATCCACGGTTTCATCACGCAGATGACGTTACAGTGGTGTTTCTGCTGGAAACGCTCGACATAACTGAACCAGCCGATGGAATCGCCGATGGTGGAGATGGGGAGCTGAATCATCACGTCCTTGTTTTCAGCATTGAAATCGTGGGTGAAAATCGGTTCTTTGGAGCCTTTTTCGCAAATAATCAGGCGAAAACGGATGAAGAATTTCTTCACGCTGGTAACAAATGCCCCCGGCACAACGTCCGCACTGTACAAAATAATGCTGGTGTCAATGTCCATGAACGTGATGTGATAGCTTTTTCCGTTCTGGGGGAACAAGACGCGAATGCCGTGGTTGAAGTCAAATTTAATGCCCTGCACCGCATCGAGGACAGGAACAGCGGGGACGTCCCCATAGGTTTTGTCATCGTTTGCATTCTTCACCGAAGAGGAAAGCTCGGGCATCGTGGATGAGGTCGATACCGAACTATCATTTGAGGCAGAGTCAGAAGCGGTCTGCGCAGAAGACGATGATTTGCCCGCAGGGAGCGGAGCCTGAACCAGCGAGGGAGGAGCAATGGCAATATCGGTGCTTTGATTTTTCTGAGAAAGAGGCGTAATCGTGAAATCCATGTTTGCAAATCCTTAAATGAAGCCGGATGAGAGTACGTTCTGAAAAACGGTTGATGATACCCGTAACACAATACGTTACCATAAAAAGAGAAAAAAGCAAGTATCCTTTCCATAGTTTGCTTGAAAAAAACGGAAATTTCGTGTATTGTATTGGACGAATTTCAAACATCAAAATAAAACATTGATCTGATTTCAAAATCCTGCCGGGAGCTTTGAAAGCCTCTTCGGCATTTGCCGGGAGANNGGAGAGCGTTTTCGGCGGTTGCGTTTCAGGCAAACACCTCAAACTACTCCCGTCAACTGCGCGAAGATTCATTTCAAATCTTACCGTCAACGGCTTTTGAAATCAGTTTCCGTATTCTGTATGGAGTTTTCTTTTGCTTCCTCTTCCTGCCGATTATGACGCAAACGTCATGAAAGAAATACCGCTGCTGCTTCATGTGTGCTGCGGACCGTGCGCGTGCGGATGCCTCGATCCCGTACTGGAGACAGGGCGGCGCGTCATTCTGTATTTTTCCAACTCGAACCTGAACTCGCAGGCGGAATATGAACGGCGGCTGGAAGCGGCACAAATCGCGGCGAAACACTGGAATGCGGAACTGCTTGCTGATGCGTGGGACCATGACGGGTGGCTGGAGTCGCTGAAAAGCATTCCCGATTTCGGGGCCTGCCCGGAACGCGGTCTGCGATGCGGGGGGTGTTTTCACTGGCAGCTCGCCCGAACCGCCGAAAAAGCGGCGGAGCTGGGATGCAATTTCACCACGACGCTGACGGTCAGTCCGTACAAAAACACCGCCATGATTCATGAAATCGGCAGAGGCTGGGCGAATTTCGAGGCGTGGGACTTCAAGAAAAACGGGGGGTATGCAAGGTCAAAAGCAATCAGCCGCGATCTGGGGATTTACCGTCAGGATTATTGCGGATGCGAGTTCTCGCTGAGGGACAGACTGGCGGCAGAACAGAAAGAATGATTCTTCCTGTATAAAAAAACGGAAATCCCATTTCCAAAGAACAGGATTTCCGATTTTTGTTATACGCAACTATGCGCGGAGATGCAAATCAGGCTTTCTGAGCGATTTTTGCCCAAGAATCTTTCAGAGCGACCGTGCGGTTAAACACGGGGTGTTCCGCAGAGAAGTCTTTCGGGTCGCTGAAGAAGTAGCCGACACGTTCAAACTGAACGTTTGTGGAGGGGGCGATTTCCGCCAAGCCGGGTTCGATGAGACATTTTGCGACCTTCAGAGAGTCGTGATTCAGATAGTCGAGCCAATTCGCATCTTCGGGGATGGTACCCAGGTCAGCGACGGTGAAAAGTTTGTCGTAGAGGCGGACTTCGGCTTCCTTGGCGAACCCGGCGGAGACCCAGTGAATCGTGCCTTTGACCTTGCGTCCATCGGGGGAATTACCGCCGCGGGACTGCGGGTCGTATGTGGCGTGGAGGACGGTAATATTGCCGTCGGCATCCTTTTCAAACGAGGTGCAGGTGATGAAATATGCACTGCGGAGGCGGACTTCATTGCCGACTGCAAGACGGAAGAATTTCTTCATGGGGACTTCCATGAAATCGTCGCGTTCGACGTAAATCTCGCGGCTGAATTTGACCTTGCGGGTACCGGCGGAGGGGTCTTCGGGATTGTTGACGACTTCCATCTCCTCGACGAGACCTTCGGGGTAATTGTCGATGATGACTTTCAGGGGATTCATGACAGCCATAGCACGAACGGCTTTCTTGTTCAGGTCATTGCGGACGCAGAAGTCGAGGAGTTCGATTTCAGTAAGGCTGTTGTACTTGGTAACGCCGACTGTCTCGCAGAAATCGCGGATGGCAGAAGCCGGGACGCCGCGGCGGCGGAGACCGCAAATCGTGGGCATACGAGGATCGTCCCAGCCGGACACGTAATGATCTTTCACGAGGGTGAGCAGTTTGCGTTTACTCATGACGGTGTAGGTCAGGTTGAGGCGGGCGAATTCAATCTGCTGAGGTTTGCAGGGGGTGTCCAGGGTATTGAGAATCCAGTCGTACAGGGGACGGTGGATTTCAAATTCGAGGGTGCAAATGGAGTGAGTGATGCCTTCGATGGCATCTTCCAGACAGTGTGCGAAGTCGTACAGAGGGTAAATGCACCAGCGGCTGCCGGTATTGTGATGGTCTGCGTGGCGGATACGGTAGATGGCCGGGTCGCGCATGTGGATATTGGGAGAAGCCATGTCAATGCGGGCGCGGAGGACTTTGCTGCCATCGGGGAACTCGCCATTTTTCATGCGTTCAAAGAGGTCGAGGTTTTCTTCGACGGAGAGACTGCGACCGGGCGTTTCTCTTCCGGGTTCGGTGAGAGTGCCGCGATATTCCTTAAATTCGTCTTCGGTGAGAGAACAGACGTAGGCTTTGCCCATTTTGATGAGCCGGACAGCGTAGTTGTACATCTGTTCAAAGTAGTTGGAGGCGTAGAATTTGCGGTCTTCCCAATCGGCACCGAGCCATTTGACATCCTCCATGATGGAGTCGACGTATTCGGTGTCTTCCTTCACGGGGTTCGTATCGTCAAAGCGAAGATTGAATTTGCCGCCGAATTTGACGGCAGTGCCGTAGTTCAGGCAAATGCTTTTCGCATGACCGATATGGAGATAGCCATTGGGTTCGGGCGGGAAACGCGTATGCACAGCACCGCCATTTTTTCCAGCGGCAATGTCCGCACGAATGATGTCATGGATAAAGTTGTCGGAAACATTGAATTCATTTTCGCTCATAGTGAGTCTCTCGTTTTGTGTGGACTGTTCAGGAAAGGAGCGGAGAACAGGCCGTGTTCGTAAAAGTTAAATTTCATATCATTAAATATACAGCAAAAAAGCTGTTTTTTCAAGAGGATGTTGCGAAAACCTGACGCGGAAATACGAATCAGGAGAAGTCGATGAGGATGACTTCGGGCGGGCAAAAGACGCGAAAGTGAAACCAGGTGCCGCCAATGCCGGATGTTACATAAAGACGCGTTCCGGAGTCTGTGCGGCGATACAAGCCGTATTCAAAGGTTTTGCCGAAGCGGGAGGAGGTTACAAGCGCACCGAAACCGGGAATGCGGCACTGTCCGCCGTGGGTGTGTCCGCATAAAATGAGGCGGGCATCCTGCAGCAGTCCGGCATCGTCCAAAAGGGGGACGGCATCGGGGCTGTGCGTCAGAATACAGTGAAATGCGCCGTCCTTTTCAAAGGGGGGAGGGAGAATGCGGTCGGTTTCCTTCGCATCGCCGCAGGTGTGAAGGACGAGACCGCCGCAACGGACACCGCAGGGATTGTCCAGCAATTCAAAGCCGGCACGGGCGAAAAATGAGCGGCGTTTCGAGGTGTCGAGCCAGATACGGCGGTGTTCCCAGTTGCCGCTGACAGCGTATTTCGGGACGTGTGCGGGGAGGGCACGGCGCATCATATCGCAGGCGGGCGCAATCCATGATGTTTCGGAGGCAAAATCGCCGCCGAAAAGGATGCAGTCGGGGGCGGGGATTTCGGAGAAAAGTTCGGAAAAGGCGCGTTCCATCCAATCCACACCGCCGGAAATCCGTGCGCGAGGGAAAAAACAGTGTAAAGTATCTGTGCGAAAATGCGTGTCCGAAAAGAACAGAATGCGTTTGCCTGTCATGCGGGGATGCGACAGACGAATAAAACGAACCGCGAGCCCACATGAAAGTGTTCTCGCGGTAATCGTGCAATCTGAACACGAAGTGTCAGGAAGCCAGCGTGATGCGGCCGTCAAAAGGGATGCCGGAACAGGTGCTTTCCGGTGAGGCGGCATCTGATAATATTTGACGGGCATACGAGGCGTTATTCGCCAGCCAGTTCCTTGCGGAGGTCTTCCGGCAGGGGTTCGACGGATTTGACCGTGAACTGACCGACATCCGGAATGGTAACGACATCGCCGACTTTGTGATCCATGACGGCTTCGCCGATTTTGGTCTTGTAGGAGATGAAGTTGCGTTCGGGATCACCGTCCCATGCGCCGAGGAGGTAAAATTCGCGGGTATTGCCGGAATTGCCGGCAAGTCTGATGAAGCAGCCGGGGACGATGCCATGAGAGAGGTCGACTTTTGAGAAGTCCGTCTTGTCGATGAAAGAAAGAGTCTTTTCGAGTTCGGCACGGCGTCTGTGGAGGAATCTGCGCTGTTCCTTGGCGGCATCGTATTCGGCATTTTCGCGAAGGTCGCCGAAACTTCTGGCAAGAGCGACAGCGGCGGCATTCTGAGGTATCTGAACATTGATGATGTTCTGGAGTTCGTCTTCCAAACGCTTGTGAGAAGCATTGGATGTAACGGGAGCGGTTTCCTGCTGGACCGCGGCACGCCCGCCCATGAGTTTGCTGCCGGCACCGCTCTCAATGTAATCCTTAAATTCAGGAGAAATGCGGGACATTTTGACCATGATGCTCTGGTGTTCGCCGGCCTGAGCGCGGTATTTCTGCAAGCCGTAAATGATGGACGGAATGTCGCCATCGGCGTTGCGGATGAGGAATTTCTGGAAGTCGGCCTTTTCGGTAAGAGCTTTCTTCAGGTCGCGCTGGGAAGCGATCCATTCCCTGGGGAGATTGGTCTGATTGAGCGCGGCGGCAACAGCTTCCATATCGACGAGGGAGCAGATGATGTCGGATTTGATGCGAGCGGCATTCTTCCAAATCCAAAGGGAGTGGTCGGAATTGAGCGACTTCATGTCGGCAATCTTGCGAATGGCAAGCTCAAGGATTTCGCGGTCGGTTTCCTTATCCGATTCTTCGAAGATGACGTTCATGCAGCGGATGGGGAGCTGAAGCGCAAGGGTAACAAATTCTTCGGGGGTGTAAACGAGCTTGGTGGCTTCTTTCAGTCCGGGGAGATAGCGGACGCCGGTCTGTGCAAGGGGTTCCAAAGACTTGAGGTCCATTCCGGGGGTGATTTTGGCAGGCCAGAACGAGATGCGTCCGCGGAGAGGCTTGAACATGGAGGCAAGCTGATCGCCTTTGCCATTTTCCGCCAGGACGGAGATACATTCGGACATCATCTGAAGGTCTTTCGGCTGGCCCATGCGGATGCGACCGAAGAGAGCTGTCAGTTTCGCGACGGCCGTGTCATCGAGATTGACGGAGATGGTGGTTTTTTCCTTGCCTTTTTCCTTCAAGGAGGCCATATCAAGCAGTGTGTAAAGCTCCAAAACACTGCGGGCATCGGCGAATGAACGTTTCGAGGAAGCGGCGGAAGACTGAGAAGGGACGGCATCCCACCAAAGATTGAACTTTTCCAAAGACTGATAGTTCGGGACGAGAATGCTCTGAATGATTTCCTTCAGTTTGTCGTCGGGGACATCGGAGAGAGCATGACGCTTCAAAGAAACGCGGCATTCGGCAGCCGTGGGGATGGAAAGCTGCGGGTCGACAACTTTCATGAGGTCCTGCGTAACTTCAAAGAAATAGGAATTGAGGATGGCGGAGGCGATGGGAAGAGAAACGCCGCCCGTGCCGTTCAGGGGAGCGATCGTAATGGTGCCGAGGCGACTGTCAATGCCGGTGATACGGCAGAACTGACGGGTTTTCTGCTGGTAAATCACAGCAGTGGTGCGGAGGTTCTGGAGTTTTTTCATGCGAAGAGCGACTTCGCGAACGCCGACGGAACCATCCAGCGCGCCCAGAGATTTGACGACGCTGTCGCTGATCAGGAACGGGGGAAGAAGCCTGCGGACTGCGTAATTGAGAGCGGAACGGAATCCCATCGAGTCGAGCACGGAAAATTCTGCGAGGCGGATGCAAAGTTCAGCTTTTTCCGTGGATGAAGCGACTTGATCCATCCAAAGTGAGAAAAGTTCCTCGAAAGCCGGAGCGGCGGCTCTGAGGTCCTGGAGTGTTGCGGAATTTACCCGTTTGCACAAATCGTCGAGAGCTTCATCGTTGCTCTTGACCAGTTCGATGATTTCTGTCAGAGAAAAATCCTCAAGCTTCATGATCAGTTTCCTGTCTCCTGATTGTCAGGCAGATTCGTCGATTCGGGGGAAGGTTTTCAGCCACATGAAAAAATCCCGTGAAGACAAAAAGGCCTAATATGTTAAGTGTATTTTTTTAATTTTTACAGCTTATTAAATTACACCCGAATGACGTTCTTTTCAAATAATTTCGCAGATATTTCAGGAAAAAAGTGCGGGATGCATTCCCGAATGTATCGGAAATGATGCAGGCGGTGCGGGGAAAAAGGGGGAGGAAGACGTATCTTTTCAGAAGTCCGGGAAACAAAGCAGATTTTTCCGGGAATGCCTTGATTTTTCCGAAGAACGCATTATAGTAAATGGTGAAAATGAAAACAAATATTCCATGATCGGGAGGCTCAATGGGATAAATAACATATACGGAGCAAAAATGGACATTACTCTTATTGTGGGCAACGGCTTTGATCTGGCATTGGGGCTGAAGACAAGCTATCGGGATTTTTATGATTGGTTAAAAAATGAACATCCTGTTTCAACGGTCAGTTATATCGAAGAAATGAAAAACGATATTTTTGATCATTGTGAAAACTGGGCGGATTATGAAAAAGGTCTTGGCGAATACTCAAAACGGATAGATAACGAAGATTTAGTGCAGTGTATTTATCCGTGGAAAGCAGAAGTCGTAAAAATACTAAAGGATTATCTCAAAGGACTGGATACATCAAAGCAGGTTTCGGAATGCTTAGATTTTTACAATAGTCTGCGCAGTGCTGAATTTCTCAAATCTGTGCTATGGGGACAAAGATTATTTCATCCAAACTTTTGGAATGGTAAAGAAGCAAATGTATCGCTTCATACTGTTTCTTTGAACTATACCGATTCACTTGACCAAATCGTAAATAAAATCGGGATGTTTCAAGATGATTCATCATCATTGAAAATAGATGAAAATGTATTACATCCTCATGGAACATTGGAATCGAATATTATCGTTGGGGTTTACAACGAAACTCAGATTTTAAACGGAGAAATAAAGAATATTAATCATTTCAAAAGATTGTTTATTAAGAATCAGCTCGTGAGCAGGAGAGGAAATGAAAGTATCCAAGAAGACAAAGAGAATGCAATTTGCGTTATAAATAAAAGTCAAATAGTCTGCCTTTATGGAGTTTCATTAGGTGAAACGGATACGGAACTTTGGATTTTGTTAGCGAAATGGCTGTTAGAAGCTGAGGGGCATCAACTTCTCATCTTTTGCTATTCCAAGGATGGTACAGAGAAAGAGGAGGCGATTCAAGATAAGTTTCTGAATTGTTTACCTCCGACACTTACGGAGAAAGAAAAAGGTGAACTGAAATCGAGGATTTTTGTTTCTTTCCATAAGAGAGGGTATCTGTTTGAGTCTCAGTTTACACCTGTAGAGGGAAAGGATTGCAATGTCTTTCTTGATGGAACTCGAAAAATGCCGATGATCTGGATTAAACCGGGAGATTTTACAATGGGGAGTCCAGGTAAACCGAAACCGGAAGAAGGACGCGATGATGATGAAGAACTGCATTCTGTAGAACTGACGCGAGGCTACTGGCTCGGTCAATATGAGGTAACCCAAGCGCAGTGGAAAGCCGTCATGAAAACTGATTTGCGGAAGCAGATAAAGATATGTCTGTCCGATCAAACGAAGTATGATTATTTGGGCAACAAAACATGGCGGGAACACTGGGAAACAGATGATGTGTCAAGAATAATTTATCATGAGGGAGATGATGTCCCCGTCTATTATGTGAATTGGGAAGAAGCAATGGAATTCTGCCGTAAACTGACGGAGCAGGAACGGAAGGCGGGGCGTTTGCCGAAAGGCTACATGTATACACTGCCGACCGAGGCACAATGGGAATATGCGTGCCGTGCCGGAACTAAAACAGCATTGTACAACGGTGATATTCAGATATTGGGAGAGAACAATGCTCCGGCATTGGATGCGATTGCATGGTATGGCGGAAATTCCAGTCAGGAATATCAAGGCGCGAGAGGGGCTGATACTAAGTCATGGAAAGAAAAACAGTATCCCGGAGGTATGGCAGGGATGCATGAAGTCGGGAAAAAACTGCCGAATGCATGGGGACTGTATGATATGCTGGGGAATGTATGGGAATGGTGCAGTGACTGGTATGGTGAATATCCAGAAGGAAAGGTGAAAGACCCCACAGGTCCTGAAAATGGCCGGAGCCGCGTGTGCCGTGGCGGCAGCTGGTGCAGCGGCGCCGGGGACTGCCGTGCAGCGAGCCGGCGCAGCCTCGGCCCGTCGGGCACGTTCATCTACCTCGGCTTCCGCGTCGCGCTTGCCCCAGGTCAAAACTGAGATGTCCTGAACAAAGATCTTGAGCTGCCGCGGAGCAACCGGCGGAGCCGGCTTCTGCGAGGCAAGAGCCAGGCAGGAGAGCCAAGTAACCGGCGATGCGGAGCCGCCGGTACGAGGCGAAACCGCGCTGGCGAAAGCCGAAGCAGAAACAGAG
>DCIG01000006.1:0-27419 GCA_002315855.1 Lentisphaeria bacterium UBA1732
CCCCTAACCTTCTGGTCCGTAGCCAAACGCTCTATCCAGTTGAGCTACGGGCGCACTTGTTTTCTTACGACACTAAATAATATACATGTTTTCGTGAAAAATACAAGGTCATTCCATAAAAAAAGATTAAAAAAGGGGCATTTTCATAAGAATCCGACAGAAGACACGTTTTCATATTAAGGAAGAAGCGACTTTTTGGCAGAGGCATCACAGGACATCTTAGAGAAGAGACATAAAACAATGAAAGCTGATTTCAAACGTCCTGCCGGGATGTTTGAAATTCTCTTCAGCATTTTGAGGAAGAGCATTTTCGGCGATTACTTTCCCCGCAGCTGCCGAAAAACACTTCCGCCAGCTGTGCAAAGATCCTTATCAAATCTTTCCGTCAATGACTTATGAAATCAGTTTTTACAATCCACACGAAAGCATCATTTTCACTCCTGAAAGTCGCATCTTTCGAGAGTTGAAAGGATTAATTACATTTTTTACAATTTTTTCAATTATTTGATTTGATTTTTTCATAAAATGTGCTAAAGTATGTTAGGTTTGCAGGGGCAAGTCTTTTTTCAAAACATGTTTTTCAATAGAAAGATTCAGAGCTGAATTCAAAAGTTCTGCCGAAGAGAAAATCATAACTTTCCGTCAACGGCTACGGAAATCAGCTCATGTTAAAAAGAACTACGCCAAACATACCTTTTTCATTTTTAGAAAACACAATCATTCATAACATCAGGCAATTTCAGCGATGGAACTGCCGTAAACACTTGATATAAGGAGAATTCCTGATCATGCCGGATATTAAGCACATCATCCACGATGAAATCAGACGCCTCGCCCGCAAAGAACTCAAGCAGGATTTTGAAGCTGTCCAAAAACAGGTAATGGAGCAAAAGAAAGCAATCAATGCCCTGACCAAACAAATTGCCGCACTTGAAAAAGAGCTGGCAAAAGCTCCGAAAGGAAATATCCAGGCAGGAAACGAGAATGCAGCCGGAGATACCGGGACTACGACCGTTGCAACAGAAAAAGCGCCGAAAGGAGCAAAAGGCGGAAAGAGAGTCCGCAAAATCAAATTCAAACCGTCTTTCATGAAAAAGTTCCGTCAAAAAACCGGACTTTCTCAGAGCGACATTGCGGTCCTGCTCGGATGCACCACATTCACCATCAGCCACTGGGAAACCGGGAAAAATATTCCGAACAAAACAAAGTTTGCAGAACTGACCAAATATTTCAATGCCGGAAAGAAAGAACTCTACGCGGCACTGCTTGAAAAAGGCATTGACCGAAAGGCTGAAATCTCTGCGGAAAAAGCGAAAAAGAAACTCGCAAGCAAAGCAAATATGCCCGGAAGAAAACGTTTGAAAAAAGTTGTCGAAGCAGAAAAAGCGGAAGCTCCGACTGCAGAACAAGCGCCGGTTACTCCGGCAGAATAAGAAACGATATTTGATTTCAAAAAAGCAATCGGCAAGTTCCGGTTGCTTTTTTTTACAGAAAAGCGGGGATAGAAGAAAGTGAGGGAAATGACTCTGACGGGGAAACAGGACAAGTCCGTCATTCAGTCTTTTTCGGGGGAACTCAACGAGGGAGGCAGGACAACCTGATAAAGAAGTTTGTCTTTCAAAGACGGATAGGAAATCCTGCCATCAAGGAAACGTGCAACAGGTCGCGCCCCATCAAAAAACCAAAGCTGCCCGCGAAACGGGACGGGGGCGACACAGAGTTTTTTGCGCCAAAATGCGAGAAACCAGAAATGGCGCATAACAGCACAAAAAGAAGATTTGAGTTTCATGCGGTGCTGATTGCGGCGAAATTGAAGAAGTCCGTCTTTGCCATGAGAAACAGGCTCTCTGACCGTTGAAGGAGCATTTTTCCGGCTGACCAATACAACACGCAACAGCGTACAATCCGAGGCAACGGGGGCATCATCGGTATCACGATTATCTCCACGCGTAATCAAGGCCGGAGGTGAGGCAACGCGACGTACCACACGATGAACAATCTGACGCGACCCGTCATGACGTTCTATGCAGATTATGTCGCCCGGTTCCACGGCATCAAAAGAGACAGGTTCACAAAAAAGAATATCTCCCGGCGTAAAAACACGGGTCATACTGCAACCATAGTAAAAAACGCGGGAGAATTTCTCATCAGGCATAGGTCAAACTCACTCAGAACGCAAAACATCGATGGGGTTCTGCTGCGCGGCACGCCACGCGGGATATGTGCCGAAAACCACACCGACAAAAGATGAAATGAAAATTGACGCCAGAATATTCACCATAGAATAAATGGTAGGCATATTGGCAAACCGCGTAACGATTTCCGAAAGACCAACCCCAAGCGCAATCCCAAGCAGACCGCCAAGCGTGGTCAAAATAACCGTTTCTATGAGGAATTGATTCAGGATGTCAAGTTTCTGCGCCCCCAAAGCACGGCGCGTACCGATTTCTTTTTTCCGCTCGGAAACGCTGGCAAGCATGATGTTCATAATGCCGATACCGCCCACCAGAAGAGAAATACCGGCAATGGAACTCATCACGATGGTAAAGATATTCTGCGTGGCTTCGCGCTGTTTCAGCAATTCGAGGGGGACAATGATGTCCCAGTCCTTCGTTTTGGGATGCGATTTCTCCATGAAGTTGGCAAGGCGTTTCGAGGTATTATCGATATATTCGAGATTGCGGACCTTGATCATCAGGATGTCATAGTCCACCAGAACGACTTTACTGCTGCGCCGTCCGGAAGATTCGGAAACATAGCCGTTAAACGAGTTTTTATCCGTATTGGCGGGAATCATGATAAGGTCGTTGGGACTGCCCAGTTCCGGCAGATTGGTACCATTGTCATTTTTCAGGATACCCACGATTTTGAAGGAAGCAAGGGGTGTTTTGATGGTGCCGCCAATCACATCCGTCGAGCCGAGCTGGAACATTTTTCGTTTGACGTTTGCCCCAATCACGCAGATATTCTGTGCGTCCTGATAGTCGGCAGGAGAGAACCAGCGTCCGGAAGCGAGTTTCGAGGAAGAGTCTTCCAGAAAACAGGGAGAAACACCGACGAGCTTCAAATCCAAACGATCCTGTCCCTTGATGATGGACTGACGCGTATTGCGAACCGTGGTAACACGCTCCACATTTTCCAGTTTCGCGAGATATTCCTCATCATGGGTCGTAATGCCGTAACGCTCCACCGCACTGTTCTGCATACTGCGTCCGCTGCTGCTGCCGCCGCTTGCTTCAAAAACGGGCTTTTTGGAGTAGACGATGATTTTATCGATTCCCATGGATTCAATTTGAGAAAGGGCAGAACGCTTGGCACCTTCGGAAATGGCCATCATGGAAATCACGCTGCCGACACCGAAAATAACGCCAAGAGAGGTCAAAAGCGAACGCGTCTTGTGGAGACGCAAGTTCAGCATGGAAAGGGAAATAATATCTGAAAGCCTCATCATGATTGAGCCGGCTCCTGCGGCAGAGGATCCGAGAAAGAATCCACGATACGTCCATCGCGCAGACGGATGACTTTGTCATAATGATGTTCAAAGAGCGGGTTGTGCGTAACCATGATAATGGTAACATTCTGCTCGCGGTTAATCTTATGGAAAAGCGCCATAATCTCATTACCGGTCTTTTCGTCCAGGTTTCCCGTAGGTTCGTCAGCAAGAAGGAACGCAGGCTGATTGCACAGAGAACGAGCAACGGCAACGCGCTGGCATTCACCGCCGGAGAGCTGAGTGGGACGATGTCCGAGACGATGTCCCAATCCGACGATTTTCGCGAGTTCCAAAGCGCGGGCACGGCGTTTGCGGGGTGCTTCACGCTTATAAATCATCGGGACCTCGATGTTCTGTTCGATGGTCAGATACGGGAACAGATTGAAACTCTGGAAGATAAATCCGATTTTGCTGTTGCGAAAAGTCGCCTGTTCACTGTCGCTCAAGGAAGAGACATCAATTCCATCAAGGAAATAACTGCCGGAAGTGGGGACATCAAGCATACCGAGGATATTCAGCATGGTGGATTTTCCGCTGCCGGAAGTACCGAGGATACCGACGAACTGCCCGCGGGTAATGGAAAACGACACGCCCTTGAGGACATGCACCTTCAAACCGCCCGGATTATACGTTTTGTGGATATCAGTCAGCCGGACTACCACATCGTTGTTCATAGGACGTACTCTTACTCTTCAGTCTGTTTTTTCTGATAAGGGCGATAGAGGTAAACGATATCACCTTCGCTGACGCCTTCGGTAATACACACGGTATTATCATTGGAGTCGCCGATCTTGACCGGAATCTCCGTAGGAACTCCATCCTTATTGACATAAACATAGAAGCCTTTGTCATTTTCAAAGACAGCTTCGACGGGAATGTAAAGGACATCCTGCAAGACACTGGAAATGATTTCAATCAGAACACTCATGCCATTGACAAGCTGATCGTCCTGAGAATCAAGCGTAATGCGGGAAGGATAAATTTTCGGAGAGGTGTCGTCCCAGAAGAACTGGTTCACAGGCAAAGTGGCGATTTCAGAGATGGAGCCGCCGACTTTCAGGGTGGGAATGGATTCCGGAGTAATGATAACCTTGTTGCCGGGATTGATTTTCGATCGGAAAGCTTCGGGGAGATCGAAGTCCACCATGAGATTGCTCATTTCGGGGATGGTAAGAAGAATCATACCTTTGTGAGCATCGGTGCCGGGCTTGATTTCATCCGCTGTATAGCGGCTGTCAGGGTCGCCGTAAATCACGATACCGTCTGTGGGCGCGTAAATTTTCATCATGGGCAAATAAGACTGATAACGTGTCAGCTGCGTAGCAATACGGCGGCGGTTTGCAGTCAGATTGTCAACTCTTTTTTTTGCCTGAAGGAGGCTGGAAGACGTGGAAATACGAGCCTTTTCCAAGTTCAGAATGGAGTGTTCCAAATTGTTGTTCAAGGTCATTTTCTGAATGGGGTCATCATAACGCTTGAAACTTTTCCGGTTGTTGCGAGCCGTTTGCAGGGAATTTTCCGCAGAAGAAATGGCATCCTGCAATTTCGACAAAGCCTGTTCATTGGAAGCACGTTCCGACTCATCGGAAGCACTTGTTTTGCTGATTTCGTCTTTTTTGTCGCTGTAATTTTTTTCGGCAGTTTTCAATGATGTTTCGGCATTCATAATGCCCAAGTCATAACTGTCCCGTTTTTCGGAACGAGTCAGGCGCAGGTATTTGCGCAAAGCAGAAGCAGCCTGCTTCACACTGTCTTCCGCCTCGCGGAGAGTAACGGCATTGGAGCGTTCCTGAATTTTGACGTTTTCCTCGGCGACGGTCAGCTCTTCTTCCGTATTGGAAAGGTTTGTGGACAGTTCGTCGATGCGTTCCTGCAATTCCGTCTCTTCAAAGGTAACAAGCAAATCACCTTCCTTGACATGCGTGTTTTCATCCACGATGTCGAGGATTTTGGTGGAATAACTGGCTTCCAATCCGATTTTGTGCTTCTTGTTTGCCACGACATTGCCGTTCAGGCGCAACCCCAGGGTCATTTCGCCGCGCTTCACGACAAAGGTGCGGTCGACATCCGCAGCAACCATCTGGGCAGAAAGATTTTTTCTGTTATGGAAGCGGACTGCGAACCAAATTCCCACTGCAAGCAGAGCAATGGGAATAACGCAGAAAAAGATAAATTTCAAAAACTTTTTCATGGGAACTTACTCTCCGACAGATGCAGTCCCATTTTTGTCAGATGCAGCGTCTGCACCTTCGTTTCGGGCATTATCCTTTTTGTCCTTGTCAGTGGAGAAGAAATCCTTGATGGACTGGAATGTTACGAGCGGATTGTCGAAGAATTCATTCTTGACCTTTTCAACGCTGGTAGTCATTTCAGGGAGGAGCTCCGAACCGCGCATAATTTCGGCAATCTTTTCGGTGGTGCTGATGGATTCTTCAGGATCAAACAGGACGCCATCCGCCAAATCATCCGGATTCAGGATGCGGACACGGAGGAAGAACAAAAGCTGAGTAACGTTCTTCTGGGTATATTTGGAGGTAAAGAGTTCGCCAAGATACGGGATGTCGCTCAGGAACGGAACGCGCTTCTGCTGGATGGAATTGCTGTCATGATAGAGACCGCCCATAATGACAATCTGACCATCGGAAAGACGCAGGTAGGAAGCAATGCTGCGGATGGAAATAACCGGCACCGAATAGGAGCCGCCGCCGCTGACAGAAATACGCTCGGTCGACTGAACGTTGGAAACTTCAGGTTCGACACGCAGGGTAACGTTGTCATCGTTAATCATCAGGGGTTCCACCGTGAGAGTAACGCCAACGCGTTTGAATGTGGTACTGGTGCTGATACTGCCGTTTGTAATCGTTTGAGACTGGATCGGCTGATCCTGACCAGTGGAAATTTTGGCTTCTTCGTTGCGGGCAACGACAATCACAGGCGATGAAAGGACACGGGCATCCTGCGCTGTAAGGAGCCACTGCAATGCGACGTTGAAGTTATTATGACCGGATGCAAAAGTCCAGCTGTTGGCCATATCCGTGGGATTCGAGGTATCAACGGGTGTCATGACTGTGCCAATGTTGCTCATCGTATCGCCGTCATAACGCTGACCTTGTGCATCAATCATGGAAACGGTAGTCGGGCTCTGGAAATTGAACGAAAGATTACGCTGAGAATTGTCGGTAATCATGACTTCCACAATTTTCGCCTCAATCAAGACCTGAGAAGAAGGAATGTCAAGTTCAGGCAAAGCAGTGGAAATGGCCTTGATATTTGTTTTCAGGTCGCGAATGGTAATCAGATTCTGTTCTTCGGCATATTCCACGAGGCCATTGTCGGAAACCATGGCTTCCACGCTGTTCAGGAGCTTGGAGGCAGTAGCATAGCGGCACCGGTAAATCAGGATGCTGGAATCATCACTGATGTCCACCACTTTCAGATAAGGTTCAACCGGCTTCGTAACACGAGCCTGCTTCTGAATCGGGCGGAACATTTCGCGGAGCTGGTCGGCAACACTCTGAACATTTTTCTTTCCCTGTTCAATATCTTCCTCAGTTCTCACTTCTGTCACGACAGGGATCGAACTACTGTTGACATCTTCAGCAGAGATGGAAACTGCACCTAACAAGGAGGCAGCAAGGGCGGGAATCAGGAGACGGCGGGAGTCTTTCATGGGAATACGTCTTTCAGATGTTTTAAAATAGAAACGGGAATTTTTGCTATGGGATGGGATGGAAAGATAATATACATTCCGATAACTCAATTGTCAAGCAATACGGGAATAAAAATATTCGATTTTATTCTAAAAAACGAAGGGAAATCATTTTATTCTAATCGTACACAAATAAAGAGGATGTTCTTATTTTTCACGATTGGCGAATTATGGTGTTTTTGTCCATTTCAGAAAACAAAAGCAATCGGGAAAAAACATGAAAAAGGGATGGAAAATATACCGATGAAAAAGGCAATTTCAAAAGCTGACAGGGAAGCTGATTTCAAAAGTCCTTCCGGCAGCTTTGAAACCATCTTTCAGGAGTCAATCACTTCTTTTTTTCGGGGAGCTGAATTTGAGCAGTAACGGCAAAATGATCCGAGGAAGCCAAGCCATCACGGAAATCATTGATGGTGCCATGAGTCAGAACACGCAATTTTTTATTGACAAAAATGAAGTCAATCGGGGTGCGGTTGGTACGCTCTTTGCGGTTTACCTTGAAATTATGGAACGTCTCGTCGCCTGCTCCGTAATGGTCGGTTTCCGAAATGATGCGGGAATCTGTCAAACCATGAGCCTGAACAATCAAATAGGGCTGGTCTGCGGAAGAACTGTTGAAATCACCGGTCAAAATAAACGGATAGAGTTCGATTTCACGGAGGAAGTGCATGATAATCGCCGATGCCCCCTGAGAACGTGCCAATGCGCTGGCATTGTCCAAATGGGTATTGACGAAATAAAAACGCACGCGAGTCTTGAGTTCCTCAAAAAATCCCCACGTACAAACACGGGGACATCCGGCATTCCATGCGATTGAACCGGGGGTATTCGGGGAGTCAGACAGCCAGAACGTACCTTTCTCAATGAGGCGGAATTTCAAGGTATTGTAGAAAATGGCACAGTGTTCGCCGTCTTTTTTCTTTTCGCGTCCAATGCCAAACCATTCAAAATGATCAAGTTCGGAAAGAAGGTCATTCATAGCACCTTTCATGCCTTCCTGAACGCCGAAAATATCAAAGCCATTTTCCTTAATGGTCTGAACCATACGCGGGAAACGGGAATTCCAATCATTTGGGGAACTGTCTCTTGGCCCCCGGATATTGTAAGTGGCAACCTGAATCACCCCGTCCGGCTTCGCAGGAGGAGTGATTATTTCGGATACACTGTCTTCCGCAAGGCAGGCCAAGGTCAAAACAAGCACTGCGATTACGGAAAGGGAAAGAGAAATCATGCTGATTCGCGGGAATTTCATATCAGTAGTCCTTTTTTTCAGTATGCCGACGAATCAACCCCAGCAAATCGGCACGGCCATCGGGGCGAAGCGGGGCTTGTTCGGTGGAATTGGCAGTCAAATCGGCAATTCCGTCCGCCATGACAGCACGGACATGACTGCCGGGCGCGATTTCATCCACGCCGTTGAATTGATGATTGTTTTCAGGGGAAAGCAGAAACGCATACCCTCGCTGAAGAACACGGAACGGGTCAAAAGCATCCAGAGAATTATTGGCGCGTTCAAGACGATAGGACGCACGTTCAAACGCACGAAGCATGGCAGTCTCCGCATCATGAAGAAGCAAATCAATTTTCTGCATACGCTCCAGAGTCAGTCGCGATGAATCACGGAACACTTTTGAACCAAGTACACGGGCAAGACGCAAAGAGGCACGCTCCAAAGCATAATTGGCCGCCGAAAACATGCGACTGTCCAAAGAATGAAGATTGGAGACAAGCACGGATTTTTCGGGAAGAAGCAGTTCCGCGGCACCGGACGGCGTAGGAGCACGCATATCGGCGGCGAAATCGGAAATCGAGAAGTCAATTTCATGCCCGACCGCACTGACAACGGGGATTTTCGAGGCATAAATTGACCGGGCAAGCCCCTCATCATTGAAAGGCCAAAGGTCTTCCAGAGAACCACCGCCGCGTGTCAGGACAATGACATCCACACCGCCGACGCGATTGAAAAAACGAACAGCACGGGCAAGTTTCGCGCCTGCGCCCTCCCCCTGCACAGGAGCAGGACAAATCCGAATATGAACGCCGGGGAAACGCGCCACTGCAATTTTGATAAAATCTTTCACAGCCGCCCCGGACGGGGAACTGATTAAACCGATGTGCTTCGGAAAAGAGGGAACAGGAAGTTTGTGGGAAGGATCGAAGATGCCCTCCGCCGCAAGTTTGGCTTTCAGACGCTCAAACTGTTCGTGAAGGTCGCCGACACCGGCCAGCCTCATGCGGGAAATATTGAACTGAAAATCACCGCGCATCTGATAAAGTGACGGAGTGCCGAGGACTTCCACCTGACTTCCCATGCGAATGCCGGTATTCCGACAGAACTGCGCACCGTGAAAAAAGACGGCTTTCACCTGACAAGCCTGATCTTTCAGATTCAAATACACATGTCCTGAGGGATGAATGGTGATATTGCCGACTTCACCGGTAAGCCAGAAAGGACGGAACGTCTCCTCCAACATGCTTTTGACAATGCTGTTCAGCTCGGAAACCGTCATCGGCTTCGGTTCCCGGCGGGGAGCAGACGAAGAATGCTGGAAATCATCATCGAAACTTGGATTTTCATTGCTGAAAAGCCCGAAGTCCATATCTGTGTCATTCCGATTCATGGCAGTATGAGAAAAACTTAAATCGTAGATTTCACTTCGCCTTCCGGCTCGAAAATCGAAGGAACCAGAGACCGTTCATCCAACCCCTTCATCACGCGGCGTTCATTGCGGCGCATCACGCGCTTGGCTTTCGGGTTCAGATCATCAAATCCGGCGGCATGAAGGAGACCATGGGCAACATACAGCGTTACTTCGCGTTCAAACGGAAGATTGCGTTTGCGGGCTTCGCGGAGAGCCACCGCAGGACAAACAAAAAGTTCAACCGCGGGATCATCTTCATCGAAGCAGTCCGTGCCATCATGGGCGCGATAATCGAAAGAAATCACATCGGTCGAACCATGATGCCCCAAATATTCACGGTTGATACGCTCAATTCCGGCAGGGGACAGGAACGACACACACACGCACGGGCAATCATCATCCGAAAGACCGGCAAGTTTAGCGGCGGCCTCAATCATGGCTCTGAGTTTACGCGGAGCAGGAGCACGGAACGGAGCCCCCGCTTTCCAGAAACTAACGACATTCATTCTGTTTTCTCCGATTTTACAGGGGATTCAGGTAATTTTGCACCGGAAATATCCGAAACAGGCGGCAAAGCAATGCGGGTCGAGGTATCGCCGGAAACTTCAGGGTCAATCTGGTAAACGATTCTTGTATGCCCCATTGATACAAATGATTTGATAAATGAATCGCGAATCATTGCAAGTTCTCTCATGGTCAAACGGGAATTGTCAAGCTGATGACGCCGGATTTTTCCAACGATAATATCCTGCACACATTCACGAATGGCATTTTCATCAGGTTCGCGGATGGATGCCATAGCGGCTTCACAACAATCCGCCAGCATCAAGATTGCAATTTCTTTTTCTTCGGGAAGCGGTCCCTTGTATGCGAAATCATTTCTGTCGGGAACAGTGCCGGTTCGTTTATATTCCTTATCGTAAAAATAAAGAATCAAATCATCGCCGTGGTGCTGTTGAATGGCTCGTTGGATGTGGACTTTCAAGCCCCAGTGCTTCGCCGTGCGAACACCATCTTCCACATGCTTGCGGATAATCGCGGCACTTTCCTGCGGGGAAAGATTTTTATGGGCTTTTTTTCCGGGGTCATTCTCCGTAAACATCGTGGGATTATTGATTTTGCCAATGTCATGAAACAAAGCATACGCCTGAACTTTCATCGCTTTGGCCCCAATATCAACAGCAGCTTTTTCCGCAAGGAGGGCAACACGTTCGGAATGGTGATAAGTTCCGGGAGCTTCCATCTGAAGGCGTTTCAGGAGAGCATGGTCTCGGCTGGTCATGGTCAGAAACGACATATTGCTGGCAATACTGCGGAACCAATCCAAAAGCATGATGGAAAAAGCGGCAACCACAGCAGAAGCAATTCCCGTGGCAAAAGGAACAGCGATGTCGATACCAAGCTGATTCCAGTCTTCGTTTTTGAAGTAATTTCCGTATTCTGCGGCATTTTTGAAGAAAAGAGAACATATAATCGTTGTAATGGAAGACGCAAGAATCGCTTTCCAAAGAAAGTGAGAATAGTCATAAACGCGGCGCACCGAAATGGCACAAACACCGCTGACAAACAAGCCGGTCAAAACGGTCTCAAAAGAATTGCCCAGCGCAATTGCAGAAACACCACTGACGTAAAGTCCGGCAAAAAGGGCAGTGCGTCCGCCATAAATGGCGGAAATAATCAGAGAAGGAATCGCAAGAGGAAGCACATAACAGAGTTTCACAGACACACTGCGGTCAAATACAGGAATCACTTTCTGATAAACCTCCACAAACACGCGATTGCATACAAGCGACAAGACAATAATGAATGTAATCAGCATCACCGAATGATTATTCCGGATAACTTCAGGATGAACGTTCTCAACATAAATGCAGCTGAAAATGAGGAGAATCAATGACAGAGAGATTTTCGGAAAAAGATTGCTGAAGGTAAAAACTCCGACAACGGATTCCCGGTAGAGTTTCGCATATTCCGTGTAAATCATCAAGGAATAATCATTGACCGTACTGCCGCGTTGAAGAATCTGCTCGTTTTCTCTGATATGAATGACCGGATTCGTGAGAGACAAGGGTTCTTTCTTCCAGGAAACATCCAGCAATTCATCTTTTTTTTCGCTGGAAAAAGAGAGATTGCCAAGACCGAACATGGATGTAAACACGAGGTCAAGTTCTTTCCCGTAAATACGGGTATCAGAGATGGACACGGTATAATCAATCATCCGGTCGGAAGCATCTTCCGGAGTAAAAAGGTCTCTCACATTTTTCGGGAATGAACGGCGATTCTGTGAATCCACAATAATACATTTCTGATTTTCGCCGGAATTGCTTCGTTCGTAGTCGCTGATAATGCCATCCAAAAGGATGCGATTGACAGCATTGTAAAACTCGCCGCAACGAGTTTCATCGTCGGCAATGCTTGTAAGAAGATTGAAAAGGCCGGTAGAAAGCGATTTGACGCCATCCACGATTTTCGCATCTTCACGGGATAAATCAGGATTTCCGACATACAAAAGACCAGCCAGCTCGCATTCACTGCGGCGTTTCACCTCATCAATAAAAAAGTGGAAATTGCGGCGGATTGTATTGGCGGCGACATCATCGAAGCAATAGACATCAGGGAAAGCAGCCTTGTACTCTTCATAATTTTTTCTGCCCAGAATCAAATCAGGAACATCGAAACTGAACGAAGCAAAAACGTCGTGCTGAATCTCCATTTCCTTTGAAATCTCAGGCAAATCCAAATTCAGACGGGGCAACGACAAAAGAAGCAGACTGAACAGGAAAATAAACAGAACCAGACAGAAAGAAAAAATACGGGAATTGGAAAAAGATTCCAAAAAAGCAGGATGTTCAGCAGAATTTTTGGCACTCATTTTCAGTCCGCCTCTTTTTCATTCGCGCGATAAGCACGAATAATTTTCTCCACCAAAGGATGACGAACAACATCTCCGGCATCAAAACGGCAGATGGAAAGTTCGGGAATGTCAGTGAGATAGTCAAGTGCCCGAAGCAACCCCGAATGCCCATGAGGCAAGTCAATTTGCGAAGGGTCTCCGCAAACGACACAGCGTGAATGGAAGCCAAGACGTGTCAGAAACATGAGCATCTGTTCGCGTGTGGTATTCTGTGCTTCATCAAGAATCACAAAAGAGTGATTCAGAGTGCGTCCGCGCATAAAAGCAAGCGGAGCGACTTCAATGACATTGCGGGCAATCAATTCCTCGACCTGCTGATAATCCATCATTTCGCGCATGGCATCATGAAGGGGACGCAGATAAGGATTGATTTTGTCCTGCAGCGTACCCGGCAGAAAACCGAGATTTTCACCGGCTTCCACAGCAGGACGGGTCAAAACAATGCGGCGGACTTTTTCTTCCAGCAAGCAGGAAACCGCCATCGCCATAGCAAGATAAGTTTTTCCTGTTCCGGCAGGACCGACACCGAAAACAAGGTCTTTTTCGCGCATGGCACGGACATAGGCAAGCTGATTGCGGGAACGAGCCGAGACATCGGGCTTTCCGGGGCCGACTTTAATCCGCTCGGCAAAACAGACTTTCAAATCCGATTCGTGGCCTTCACTCCAAGCATCCAAAACGAGGTCAAACTCGGACTGATCCAAAGCACGTCCAAGTTCTCCGGAAAGTCGCTTGAGTTCAGCAATACAACGATTCACGCGGTCAGAAACGGCAGGATTCTCCGTACCGGAAACGGCAACCCATACATCACGGGAAATCAGCTGAACGCCAAGACGCTGAGAGGCATGACGCAAATTCCCTGACACATCACCGGCGAATGCTTCACTGAATGCGGCAGGGCTTTCAAAAAAAACACGTCCCGGGACGGCGCACTGATTTTCAGGCAGCACGTCGTCCGGCCCGGAATGGGGAAGACGTTGTTCACTCATTCCACAGAATCTCACTTCTGCGCGGCAGGCACGCTCTTGAGAACAGGGATACTGAGTTTCAAACCGGGTTTCAGCTTGTCAGGATTGTTGTTGAGGATGACCTTGTTCGCTTCGAGCAGGATCGGCCACAATGCGCCGTCATGATACTGCTTTTTGGCAATGACAGACAAGGAATCATCTTTCTGAACGACATATTCGGAAGCGGGCTTTTCAGAATCAACAACCCGAATCATGCGAACATGGGGCTGTTCCGCAGGCTTCACCGTATTCTTGTCCTTTTTATTTTTTGAAACGGATTCGAGCTGGGCTTCCAGCAAATCATCGCGGGACATGGCATTGATTTTCTGAACACCGGCTTTTTTCGCGACTGCCACAAGTTTGGTCAAATCATCCTGTGCAGATTCATCGAAATAAACAATCAAACCGAAATCAGGATTCTGCTTCGCTGATTCCGATAAGAACTGCTCTAATTCCGCTTCCGTTTTTTCAAAACCATTCACGGTCAGGGGAACAGATTTGCGAATATCGACACGGGCAAACGAAGCGGTTTTGACCTCTACGGCATGAGGAACAGTTCCGGCGGAAACAGGTTCTGCGGCAGATACGACAACTTCAGACTGTACAGGAGATTTTTCCGCAACCGGAGTTGCAGGGGCTGTTTCGACTACAGGTTCAGCCGCGGTCTGTTCACGTCCGGCAGACTGACCGGGCTGAGAGAAAACAGCATCATAGGCAGGATTCCCGGCGGGCATTTCCTGCGGCGGCTGCCAATCGGGATACGAAGTCTGAATATCCTGAGCCCATTCGCGTCCCTCTTCATCATTCGGCGCAGGACGGTTAGTGGAACAAGAAACACAGAGCAAAGAAAACAGAATTGCGGAAGGGATAACGAATGTTTTCATGAATACCACCTGTACGGTTAGATATGGATTCAAAAATATGAGGTTAAACTTTACGGAGGATTAAAACGCCATTATGACCGCCGAAACCGAGATTGGTATTGACAGCAATCTGAATGCTGCGTTCCCGTGCGACATTGGGTGTGTAATCAAGGTCGCACTCAGGATCGGGGGTCGTATAGTTGATTGTGGGAGGGACAATGCCGGTTTCAATGGATTTCGCGGCAATGATGGTTTCCAGACCACCGGCAGCGCCAAGCGCATGTCCCATGGTGCCTTTGGTACTGCTGATTGCCATCTTGCGGGCGTGATCACCGAAAATTTTCTTGATTGCGGCAGTTTCGGACAGATCGTTGAGGTGCGTACTGGTACCGTGAGCATTGATGTAATCCACCTGATCGGGGGTAATGCCAGCTTTGCGGAACGCCATTTCATAAGCACGAATGCAACCGGAACCGTCGGAAGCCGGAGCCGTAATGTGGAAGGCATCGCAAGATGCTCCATAACCAATAATTTCCGCGCGAATTTTCGCACCGCGCCGCACAGCATGTTCATATTCTTCCAATACAAGAATGCCGGCACCTTCGGACATCACAAAGCCATCACGATCCATATCAAAGGGACGGGAAGCCTGTTCGGGGCAGTCATTGTAACGGGTGCTCATCGCTTTCATGGAACAGAACCCGGCATAGCCAATCCGGGTAATCGAAGATTCTGCTCCGCCGCAAATCATAAGGTCGGAATCGCCCCGTCGGATATTTTCAAAACCCTCACCAATGGCATGACAGCCGCTGGAACAAGCCGAAACAGCACAGAAATTCGGACCGCAAGCACCGCATTGAATTGCAATGGAACCGGAAGCCATATTCGTAATAATGGAAGGAATCAAAAACGGAGAAATACGGGACGGACCGCGTTCCGCCAAAACCATGCACTGAGTTTCAATGGTGCGCAAACCGCCGACACCGCTTCCGACACATACCCCGGCACGGGCAGGATCAACAGGAGAACCTTCTGTCCTGAAATCAATCGGCAAACCGGCATCTTTGCGAGCTTCCTCAAAAGCAGCAAGAGCGTAAATCACAAACGTATCTGTACGGCGGACTTCTTTCGCACCGTACCAAGAGGAAATATCAACGCCATGCACTTCGCCGCCAATCTGCGTTTTAAATTCAGACGGGTCAAACAGAGTAACACGCGAAATACCGCTTCGTCCGGAAACAAGCGAATCCCACATATCAGGAACAGAGTTTCCAACACAGGAAACAGCTCCATACCCAGTAATTACGACTCTGCGTTCATTTGACATATTCTTTTCTCCCCTAAAAAGCAATAAACAGGAATGGACGCACAAAGACTGCACGAACACTCCGGAATTTCAAAACGAGCCTTGATTTGCGAGAGAAAGTCTGAATCATCCGGAAAAGCTCATTGAATTATCTGAAAGATGATTTTGAACCAAAAACAAGCTCAAAAGGAAAGAATCAGAGCCCGGACGGAACAGACTTCAGGACAAGCTCAAAAAAGGGTAAAAACCAAGGAAATTTAAAAAAAACGGGTCATTCCGGCAAAGGAGATGACCCGATGAAAACAGAACCCGGATTATTTGCCGGCAGTCTTGTCCTCGATGTACTTGATGGCATCGCCGACAGTTTTCAGATTTTCAGCTTCTTCGTCGGGAATTTCAGCATTGAATTCTTCTTCCAAAGCCATAATCAGTTCGACGATATCCAGAGAATCAGCATGAAGATCTTCGATGAACTTAGCATCTTCGGTAACCTGATCTTCGGCGACAGCGAGCTGCTTAACAACGAGTTCTTTAACTTTTTCAGCAATAGTGGACATTTTTGTATGCCTTTCCAAGAGTTTTGGGTTATTCGGACACCTCTATTAATTGTTTGCTGCGCATTTCGCTTCATAATAAGTTTTTCCGGTGTTTTTTCACGGAAAACGACCTTATTATCACCGCCGATAAAAACACATCAGCAATCAATTAATAGAGGCACCCATTGTATTTCACAACAGTTTCTGTTTATAATATACACCTGTTTCAGGACGATTACAAACAGAAATTTTCATTATTTTATATTTTTATCTGCATTTCTTTCAAATATAAAGGTATAGAGAAAGAAAAATGCAGACAACTCACATCAGAAAACCACCGCAGACATTGATGACCTGACCGGTAACATAGTCGGAATCAGGACCGGCAAGGAATGCGACAACGTTTGCGACATCAGCGGGTTTGCCGCCGCGTTTCAGCGGAATCATCGTGAGGAAGAAATCTTTGGCTTCCTGCGGGAGATTTTCGGTCATGTCGGTCATGATATAGCCGGGAGCAACAGCGTTGACCATGATATTGCGGCTGCCGAGTTCCTTGGCGACCGATTTGGTAATCCCGATCACGCCTGCTTTGGAAGCGGAATAGTTCACCTGACCGGCGTTTCCGGCTCTGCCGACGACGCTGGAAATATTCACGATTTTTCCGTAACGAGCCTTCATCATCGGACGAATAGCAGCCTTGATGAAGTTGAATGTGCCTTTCAGGTTCACGGCAATTACGGCATCCCAGTCTGCTTCGCTCATGCGTATCAGCAGATTATCCTTGGTAATACCGGCGCAGTTCACGAGGATGTCGATACGTCCGTAGGTATCCAGAACTTTCTTCACTGCGGCATCCGCATCCTCCGCTTTTGCCACATTGGCGGCAATCGCGATGGCATCAATACCGGCTTCTTTGAACTCAGCGACGGTCTTTTCAGCTGTTTCGAGCAAGATGTCGACGACAGCAAGTTTCGCGCCTTCCTGAGCGAGACGTTCACAAATGGCGCGCCCGATACCGCGAGCACCGCCCGTTACGAGAGCGACTCTGTCTTCCATTTTTTTCATTGTAATATTCTCCTTTTATTGGATTTCATTCACCCCGGATGAATGACTTCCGATAATTCCGAAAGAACGGAACGGTTATCAAAAGTCAACACACAAGAGGTATCCTTTTTTCAATTTGCAGACAAGCCGGAAGCATCGGAGCAATTCTGCAAGGATGCACCGGGGATAATTTTGTGGATGAGACCGGTTACGACATTGCCGGGGCCGAACTCGATGAAGCGTTCCGCACCGAGCTGTTCCGCCATCAGAAGCACGGATGTCTCCCAGCGGACACTGCCATTTACCTGACGCATGAGATTCTCGCGAATGGAGTCCGGCTCACCCGCAGGTTTGGCAGTGAAGTTATGAATTACGGGGAAAGCAGGCGTCTGCATCGGAGTGGCATCCAAAGCCGGACGCAGACCGGCGGCGGCAGAATTCATCAGTCGGCTATGGAACGATCCGGAAACTTTCAGGGGGACAGCACGACGCACACCGCGATTTTTCAGTTCATCACAGGCACGATTGACACGATCCACCGGACCGCTGATCACGATTTGACCGGGACAATTGAAATTTGCGACATCCAAATCGCAGAGGGAGCAAACCTCTTCCACGACTTCCGGCGTACTGCCGATGACAGCCGCCATTCCTCCCGGATTTTCCTGACAAGCCTTTTCCATCAGGGCAGCACGTTTGCTGACCAGAAGCAAACCGTCTTCAAACGAAAAAGCTCCGGCGGCAGCAAACGCGGCATATTCGCCGAGGCTGAGGCCGGCAGCGGCAACCGGATTTTCTTCCGGGTTGCGTTCCAAGTAGGCGGCAAGACAAGCCAGACTCATCGTATAAATGGCTGGCTGGCAATTTGCAGTTTCAGTCAGGGCTTCTTCAGGACCTTCAAAACAGAGTTGAGAAAGAGAACGCCCAAGTGCGGCATCCGCACGGTCAAAAATGGATTTGGCGGCAGGGGAAGTCTCGTATAATTCGCGTCCCATGCCCACTTTCTGAGCTCCCTGACCGGAAAAAACAAAGGCTGTTTTCATCATCGTATTTGTCCTTATCGTTCACCCGAAGATGGGTTACTTCAGAATGATTTGTTTGAAATTCTTCTTGCCCGATTTCAACATGAAATGACCGTTCTGAATATCGGCGGCTTTCACCATGTGCTTGAAGTCGGAGATTTTGACATCATCAATCGAAACCGCATTGCCCTGAATCAGGCGGCGGGCTTCACTGGTGGATTTGCACAGTCCGGCTTCCACAAGCAGGGACGGAAGCGCCATACCGTCATTTTCAAATGAGGCACGGGGGAGTTCCACAGACGGCAGATCGGCGGCAGCGGAGGCAGGATCGATTTTCCCGACATCACTGCTCGTCGGAATCAGGTGCTGCGGGTCGGCGAAGCCGAAACGCATACCGGCGGCAAGATAAGCCTTGCGGGCTTCGTCTGCGCCATGGGTCAGCTTGGTGGCTTCATAAGCAAGAACTTCCTTGGCACGGTTGATGTTGCCGCATTCTGCCAGCGCGATGGCTTCTTCCAGCGGCAGGTCGATGGCGAATTTCTTCAGCAAATCAGGAACCATCGAGTCATCGGTATTGCGCCAGAACTGATAGTAGTCGAAAACCGGTGTTTTCGCCGGGTCAAGCCACACGCTTGCACCACCGATGGATTTGCCGAATTTCTGCCCGGTGGCAGGATTCATCAGCAGAGGAATGGTCAGGCAGTCGACCTCACGTTCTTCGTTCCACATGCGGCGGACGAGTTCCGTACCGGCAACCATGTTGCCCCACTGATCCTGACCGCCGATTTCCAGTGTGCAGTTGTATTCCTTGTTCAGGTGGTAAAAATCGTACCCCTGAAGCAGAGAATAGGAAAATTCAAGGAAAGACAGCCCGTTTTCGAGGCGGCTTTCCACAGATTTCTGCGCAAGCATACGGTTCACGGAGAATCTGCTGCCGATGTCGCGGAGAAAGTCGAGAAGGAGCAGGTTTCCGAACCAGTCATTGTTGTTCACGAAGTAGGCTTCGCCATTTTCCAGAGTGATGTAACGTGACAGCTGTTTTTTCAGGCATTCCACATTGTTTGCCACGATTTCTTTCGTCATCATCACACGGGCAGTACTGCGTCCTGTTGGGTCGCCGATTTGCCCCGTGGCACCGCCGACCAGCACAGTCGGGATATGTCCGGCTTTCTGCAGAAGACGCATTGCCATCACGGGCAGAAGATGCCCCACGTGCAGACTGTCTCCGGTGGGATCGAATCCGCAATAATACACGACTTTTTCCGTGGTAAGCTTCTTTTCGATGGCTGCGGAATCGGTTTCCTGGTAAATGAAACCACGTGCTTTGAGTTCCTGATAGATGTTCATTTTTGCGTTTTCGATTTGGATTGAGAGTTTTTGATGAAATCGGGGCGAACTTCCGCCCCGGGATGTTTTTATGTCAGGCGAAAGTCTCCCGGACAATGATTGTGCGCAGACAATTCACCTTAAGCATTTTTCACGAACGAGCTGATTTCAAAAGTCATCGTCAGAAAGATCGGGAAAAAATCTGCGTGCAATTGTCGGGCGCAGTTTGAGGCGGCTGCTTGGAACGCAGCCACAGAAACGCACTCTTGACAAATGCGGAAGAGATTTTCAAAGATTATGGCAGGACTTTTGAAAGTAACCCTAACATATACTATATCCCCGTTCCAGACGCTTTTCAAGTGTTAAGAGTTAAATTCACTTGATGATTGAGACAGCGTTTTTCGGAAACTTGCCGACTTTTTGCAGACGCGTCTTGAGGGATTTTTTCATGAATTGATTTGAAAATACTGGAAAGGGGTTTATCTTATAAAGATACACTTTTTATTTTTTGGATTAAGGAACAACCATGAAAATTTCAGACATACTCCACGCAAAAGAATGGTCGCTGATTCGCCAGTCAACCGATGCCATTCAGACGCCTTTCCTCATTGTGAATCTGAACGTAGTACGCCGCAAATATGAGGAACTGAGTAAAAACTTTCCTTTTGCAAAACTTTTCTACGCGGTAAAGGCCAATCCGGCGCCGGAAATACTCAGCGTTCTGCGCGACATGGGCTCAGGATTCGATATCGCCAGCATTTACGAACTGGACAGACTGCTCCAACTGGGTATCAAGCCGGAACAAATCAGCTACAGCAATCCTGTCAAAAAAGTAAGCGACATACGGTACGCCTATGAGCACGGAATCCGTCTCTTCACCACAGACAGCGAATGCGACATCCGCAATCTCGCGGAATATGCACCGGGAGCAAAAATCATTTGCAGAATCCTGACGGAAGGCGGAAATGCGGCGGAGTGGTCAAGTTCGAGGAAATCAGGATGCCATCCCGATACGGCAATTGAGCTGGTACTGCTTTGCCGCGAACTGGGACTGGAACCCTACGGAATTTCATTCCACGTAGGCTCCCAGCAGCGTGATATTGCTATCTGGAGTTCCTCGCTGAACAAGGTTACGCGAATTTTCGAGGATCTGGCGGAACAAGGCATTCAGATGAAACTCATCAACATGGGCGGAGGCCTGCCTGCAAAATATATCTCACGCGTCAAACCCATGCGTACCTATGCCCACGAAATCTCGAAGTATCTCGCCAATAACTTCGGCGATCATCTGCCTGAAATCATGATGGAACCCGGACGCGCTTTAGTCGCAGAAGCCGGAGTGCTGATTACGGAGGTGATTCAGGTATCCGGAAAGTCATCGGTTGACCCCGACAAATGGGTTTATATTGATGCCGGCAAATTCAACGGCATGATTGAAACCATCGGGGAAAGCATCGAATACCCTGTTTACTGTGAAGCGGAAGGCGAGCTCAGCCAGCAGTTCATTCTGGCAGGTCCGACCTGCGACAGTCAGGATATTCTGTACGATGACACACGTGTGCCGCTGCCTGAATGGCTGAATCAGGGCGACCGGATCTACTTCCTGTCCGCAGGAGCATACACGACAAGTTACTGTTCGGTGGAATTCAACGGCTATCCGCCGATGAAGACGTATTTCGTGCAATAAAGCAGGATGAAACCTTCGTTTCAGACGGTTTCACGCAAAAAGAGGCGTTCTTACCGGATAAGAGCGTCTTTTTTTGTTATCTTCATTTGATTGTTAAGGGAAAATGTGATATATTTACCTCATCAAAATAAAATAAAGAGAATCTCTGCTCATTCGGGACATTCCCAATTAACAGAGTTTTCCTTAATTACAGATGAAAGGTTATCACGTCATGCAAAACGAACTCCGCAGCCGGATTTCAGCCGCAGGTCAGGGGCATCTTCTGACCCATTATGATCAAGTTTCCGCAGAAGCACAGGCAAAACTGGAACGCCAGTTCGCCGACATCAACTGGGAAGCACTGCCCGCAATCATCGCGGATTATGTGCTGAAACGCCCGGAAACAGCGATTCCCGCCGACCTGACCCCCGCACCGTTCTTTCCGTTCCCGCCGAAAACCACAGAAGACAAGGCTCTCTACGAAAAAGCAGCCGCACTGGGTGAAAAGCTGATTGCGGAAGGCAAAGTAGCTTCGCTGACCGTAGCAGGCGGGCAAGGTACACGTTTGGGGTTCGATGGACCGAAAGGAACTTATCCGATTACACCGGTTCTGCACAAGACTCTGTTCCAATATTTTGCGGAAAGCATCGCACGCATCTCGGAACGTTCCGGCACGAAACTGCACTGGTACATCATGTGCAGTGAGCTGAATTTCAAAGCGACCAAAGATTTCTTTGAAGCCAATCAGTTCTTCGGTTTGGACAATCAGCAGGTGCATTTCTTCGTGCAGGGCACCATGCCGGCAATCGGGCTCGACGGCAAACTCATCATCGCCGCCGAAGATTCTCTGGCACTGGCTCCCAACGGACACGGCGGAACCCTGCTGGCTCTCCGCAACTCCGGAGCATTGGACGAAATGAAGGCGAACGGCGTGGAATACATTTCCTATTTCCAGGTGGACAACCCGCTGGTCCCGGTAGCCGACCCGCTGTTTGTGGGACTGCACGCCTTGGAAGGCTCCCAAATGAGCAGCCGAATGCTTCCGAAAACATGCCCGACCGAAAAACTTGGGAATTTCTGCATCACGGGCGGACGTCTGGCCGTCATCGAATACAGCGATATGCCGTATGAACTGGCAAACCGCAGAAACGCCGACGGCAGCCTCGCATTCCTCTCAGGAAGTCCGGCAATCCATGTCATCAGCCGTACTTTCGTAGAACAGCTGACCGCAGACGGCACACTCAGTCTGCCGTGGCACAGAGCGGACAAGAAAGTGCCGTATCTGGGCGCAGACAGGACAACCGTCAAGCCGGAAACCCCGAACGCAGTGAAGGTGGAATCGTTCATTTTCGACTCTCTGCCGCTCGCCTCGAAAACCATCATCCTCGAAGGCGCACGGAAAGAAATCTTCGGCCCGA
Source organism: Lentisphaeria bacterium UBA1732 (assembly GCA_002315855.1). Classification (GTDB taxonomy): domain Bacteria; phylum Verrucomicrobiota; class Lentisphaeria; order Victivallales; family UBA1829; genus UBA1732. The sequence goes on from DCIG01000006.1 coordinate 22,947, forward strand.
CCAAAAACGCAACCGGCGTGGACTCCGCTGAATCCTGCCGAGCAATGCTGATTGAACGCGATGCACGGCGCATGGAACTTGCCGGTATCAAAGTGCCGCGCAAAGCAGACGGAACAACGGATGCAATCCTCGAAATCTCGCCTCGCCGTGTGGTGGATGATTGCGACGCTGTGGAATTTTTCAAGAATAATCCTGTTCTCACCCCGATTCAAGCCGGAGACATCCGGTCTTTCGGGAAATAACCTCAAGAGACTTTCAAAATGTTTAAAATCGTATCACTGGCACACGAAGAAATCATCGTTGATCCGGAAGGGGCAGCTTCAGCACTGACCAAAGTGCTCAAACGCAATCACGCTTTCCGCTTCAATGGGGTCTGTATGCTGGAACATGAACTGCTCTTCGTTTTTGAACCAAGTGAGAACGGAGAAGAGGAAGCACCTCAGGAATTCGTCCTGTCCGATTTGGAGTCGGACGGAAGCGAAGACGAAATCACAGCCATCATCTCGCATCGTTATTTCGCAGGGTACAGCACACTCGCGGTATTCCCGATTGACGGCAGGATGTGGGGGCTCTTCCGCAAAGAAGAAATGAAAGCAAAATCCGAGTAATGCCCCCGAAGTTTTTCAGCCGCAAGCTCAAAACCTGGCGTCAGCGCATCGGACGCGCCGGCGAACAGGATGCTGTGCGGCTGTTGACCGGACTCGGTTATGTAATTCTCGCCCGCGATTACCGCAACCGGCGTGGAGAGCTGGATATTGTGGCACGGGACGGAGGAACGATTGTTTTCGTGGAAGTCAAAACACGTTTTTACCGTCCCGGTCAAAAAGAAATGCCGGAGCCGTGGAGACAGTTGAGGGATTCGCAGAAAATCCACATTTACCGCGGGGCAATTGCCTATATGGAATCCATTCAGGACATTGCAAAAAATATGCGGTTCCGTTTTGATTTGATTGAGGTTGTAAGGACGCGATTCACACCGGTTGCCATACGGCATCATACCGGCTTCATGGGGCGTCCGAAGTTTCAGGGGAAAAACACCCCTGCCCGCGTTCTCCGGCGGAGAAAAAACAAATCCGAAGATTTATTCGAGGAATAACAGATCGCCCGTTTATGCAATGCTGCAAACTGCGCAGTTTTCGGTGTCGAAGAAAAGAAAAATCCTTGATTTTTGGCGCGGGAATGCTATATTAAAGGGATATTTGACACACCTGTCCACAAACAGAACATGACTTTGGAATGGGATGTCAATACGCTCAAAAAAACGCGGAATGAACTTCTTTTTCTCAAGAGCTGATTTCAAAAGTCATTGACGGAAAGATTTGATGAGAATCTTCGCACAGTCGGCGGAAGTCGTTTGAGGCGGCTGCCGGGAAAGCAATTGCTGAAAACGCTCTTCCGGCAAATACCGATGAGAAATTTAAAGCCCCCGGCAGGACTTTTTGAAATTAACTCTCAAATTACGGAACATTTTTCAGAAACACATGTCTATTGATTCAGGAAACATAAACGCTGTTCCGGCAGAACAAGTGTTGGTAGAGGCGTTCAAACACGGCGACATGGATGCTTTTGACGGCATCATCAGCCTGTTTTCAGCCAAGCTCTACAAGACCGCCTATGCTCTGCTGGGATCGCGTCAGGATGCGGAAGAAGTTGTGCAGGATACGTTCCTGCGCGCTTACCGCGGGCTGAACGCATTCCGGGGGGATTCCTCGCTGGAAACGTGGCTTCACCGCATCACCGTGAATCTGGCGCGAAACCGCTATCACTGGAATCAAAGGCACGGTGAAGGCGTCAATGTCAGCCTGACTGTTTCCACACCCGACGGAGACAACGACCAAGCCACCGGAACAGAACTGGAATTGCCGGATTCCCGCATGGAACCCGACCGCAAACTGGAACAGAAAGAACTGGAACAGATAATCATGACGGAGTTGAATCAACTGCCACCTGCAATCCGCGAAGTCATGCTGCTGCGGCATCTCGATGATATGCCGTATGAGGACATCGCAGAAAAACTGCACTGCAAGCTGGGAACCGTCAAATCACGTTTGGCTCGCGGACGCGATATGCTCCGTGCGAAACTGTCTGATTCGGAATCAATCTGAAAATAAAGTGTGAAGAAATGAATTCTCATCCTTCCAAGTGCCCGACAATCGAATATCTTTCCGCCTGTTTTGACGGGGAAACTGTGCCGGATGAAGCAGCACGCAGTCATATCGCACAATGCCCGAAATGCACGGCATATCTGAACGAATGCGCCAAAATCCGTGAGGTCGTCTCCCGGCAAAATGATATTCAGGTGCCGGATGACCTGAACAAGCGGATTTCTCAGTATATTCATGAACAGAAAGACGCGGTCTGTACAGTGCCGTCCAAGGAATGGCACGGACACAGCAACGAGAAGTTCGCGTGGGTACTGCGCATCGCGGCACTTATTGCAATGGCGGCATTCTTCGTGTATCTGGTTGTGGACAACCGCAGAGTGAATGCGGAAAAACAATTGCGGCGACAGGCTGTCAGCACGGAAGTACAGCAACCCCCGTTCGCCAATCACAACTCAGGTCCGTCCGTACCTGTGCTTTCGGCACCTTCCAACAACCTCATCCGCAGAGTGTCCACCGGAGATTCAGGGCATGAACCGTCTTTAGGGAATATGCTGGATGTCAGCCCGCTTCTGCTTCAAAGCGATCCATTTGACGGAGTATCCCGCCTGCAGCTCAATTCATCGATTCAGCCGACCCGTTATCACGGGACGATTGATGTTCGTGATATTTCCGCAGGGGAACTTTATCCGCAGCTGCGCAACGCATTGAGCGAAATGGATTTGCCGGGCGTATTCTTCAAGGTAAGCCGGGAGAGGAATATCGTTTATGCGGAAATCGAAATACGTTCAGAAAAGAAACTCTACCTCATCCGCGACGAGAATACGCTGGAACTGAAATTCATCAATGATACGGAAAGTGCGAACGGAAGAATCGCTTCCCCCGTGCATTATGAACTGGAATTTATCTGCTGTCCTGAGGGATGAGCAAAGAAAAATAGTCCATTCAGACCTGCGGAAAGAAATGAATCCGCGAGTCTTTTTTTACGTCTTCCGCAACCACAAGGGGATTGCACAAGCACAGGATCACGGTCTCCGGCGAACATTGAGACAAGAACGATTCATCAATCACAGCAGATGTGGCATCAGGTCCGCCGCAGGAATACGGAACCTGAACGGAAATCCAGTTGCAGCGTTTTGCCAGAGCTTCTTTCGGAAGATACGTCTCATAATCCGGCATGACGGGATTGCAGCCTCCCATGCCGTTGCCCCACTGCGTTGTAATCGCATCGAACTGTTCTTCCGCACAATCACGGCTCAGAGGTGGATCGCACAAAAGCGGATCGGGACAGCCGGAATCCAGCAGAAAACGACGAATTTCCGAACCAAAGGAACCGACGCCGATTAAGCCGGGAGACATTTCCGCAGGAAAAGTGCTTTTCAAGAACTGAATCAGAGCATGGTCCAACATAAAATACCTCAAAGAAAAAGTGCGTTTGCATGGGGGAGTAATCAAGAAAAAGCCCGCCATACGGAAAAATCAGCTGGCGGGCGGGAAAGAGCTTGAATCAGGAGAATTATTCCTCAAACGGCTTCAATGATTTTTCAAATTCAGCCAGGACTTCCGCAGACGGAGCCTTGTCAAGCAGAGAAACAACCACGCAGGCAATCAAACCGGCAATGAATCCGGGAATGATTTCATACAGACCTGTGCTCGAAAGGAACGCAAGCCACAGTGCATCCGCCAGGAAGCCGACCGCGATACCGGCAACAGCTCCCCAATAGGTGAATCTGCGCCAGTAAAGAGCAAGCAGAATCGCAGGACCGAAAGCCGCGCCGAAGGCACCCCAGGCATTTTCCACAAGCGCCATAATGCCGCCGCATTTCGGACTGCGGGCAATCAGATAGGCGATGATGGAAATCAGGACAACCACGCCGCGTCCAATCCACAGCATTTCCTTATTGGAGGCATTTTTGCGGAGAATCGGCTTGTAGACGTCAGAGGCAAACGCAGAAGTGGAAGCAAGCAGCTGAGAGTCAGCTGTACTCATGGATGCGGCAAGAATGGCGGACAGGAAAATACCGGCGATGAATGCGGGGAAGACCGCACGAACCATGTTGATGAAAACGACCGAGTTGTCATCGACAATGCTGTCGCCGAGGAAGTAGCGTCCCAGAATACCGACAATGGATGCCATCAGAAGAATCACGGCAATCCATACACAGCCGATCACACGGGACTTTTTCATTTCTTTTTCGGACTTGATGGAGAGGTAGCGCACCAGAATATGCGGCATACCGAAATAACCAAGCCCCCAGCCAAGACCGGAAAGAACAGTAGCAATACCGGCCCAGTTCAAGCCGCCGCTGAAAAGACTGTAGAAGTTTTCAGGAATGGTTCCGGCAGGACGGACATAATCCGAACCGTTCAT
>DCIG01000006.1:27478-34649 GCA_002315855.1 Lentisphaeria bacterium UBA1732
GGAAAAAGTCTGTCCAGCATACTGCATTGTAACCGCCGAGGAAGGTATAAATCATGATGATCACAGCTGCGACAATCATGGAAATCTGCGGATCGATATTAAAAACCGTCTTGAACAGTGTGCCGCATGCATACAAGCTGCTCGCAGCATACACGCAGTAGGCGGCAATAAAGACGATGGCGGAAATCACCTGAAGAGATTTGCCGGAGGAAAGAAAGCGGTTGCGCAGGAACTGCGGAATGGTAATGGAGTCGTCTGCAATAATCGAATAGCGGCGAAGACGGGGCGCAACAAACACCCAGGCACAAATCGTTCCAATCAGAAGACCGATGGAAATCCAGACTTTACCGATACCATAAAGGTAAATTGAGCCGGGAAGCCCCATCAGAACCCATGCACTCATGTCGGATGCACCGGCTGAAAGTGCGGCGACCCACGCATTCATTTCACGATTGCCCAGGAAGAAACTTTTCTCGCCTTCACAGCCTGATTTTTTGTCGCGAACAAAGAAATAAAGCCCGATAACAAGTACCACAATGAAGTATAGAATCATCGCGGTCAATTCCAGATTTGTCATGATTACTCCTGAATTTGGATATGGTTAATAATTGATTTAGGATACGGTAAATAATGATTTGTCTGACAAAAGGCAGATAAAATCCATATAATTTACAGCATAAACACAAAAAAATCAAGTATTCAAGTTTACTTTTTTATTGGTGAGGACAGATTTTACGCTGGATTATTTTGACACGCAGAAAAAATGGCGGAAAAACTTGTTCTTTTCCGCCAGTCACGGGAAATTCTCCTGTGAATGCAGATTTTTGAAATCCGCCCAAATTCAGAAAAATTCCCGATTTTTTCTGAATTTTCGATAAGATATACAGAGATGACACGTCTAATGATATATAACAATGAATGCAAACACAGGATGAACAGGCGAATATTCAATGAATTTTTGCCTCAGGTGAGCTGATTGATTAACAAGGAGATTTTCCAGCGGGAAATCCCCAAAACCCAACGAACTGCAAAACACTTATGAGAATACGAAAACAAAATGACGATGATGTAACACTGGAAATGTCGCCGCTGATTGACTGCGTCTTTCTGCTCCTGATTTTCTTCCTTGTTACCACAATGATGAAAAAAATGGAAAAACAGATTCGCGTGGATGTGCCGGACAGCTCGGTAACAATCGAAGAGCACGCAGAACCGCAGCGGGTAATCATCAACCTTGGGAAAAATGGGGTCTATTATTCCGCGACAGAACGTTTGCAGGACGGACGCCCCGATTTCCGCAGGATTCCGAACATCGACAACTTCGTTGCGGATTTATCGAAACGTGCAAGCGCAGGAAATGAAGTCAATGTGAGACTGTATGCCGATGATGATGTGGAATTTCAGACCGTCATCGACATGATTGACAAGCTCCAGGCAAATCATCTGGATAAAATCGATGTCCGTATGCGCGACTACCGCGGTTCCCGTGAATATGTGCCGGGTTCAAACTCCTATTGACGACAATCTGAGGCAAACTATGACATATAACAAAAACAGCAAAACCCGCAGGAATACTGCAATCATCTGGGGCGTCTCCCTGCTCTGCTATGTCATCGCACTGGCAGCCGTGTGGAATCTGGATTTTATCCGCTACAGCCGTTATTCCATGGAAGAGGCATTGAAAGCCGCTCAGGAAATCAGTGAAGAACAGCGTCAGGCAATCAAGGAAGAAGCACACAGAAAACTGAAAGATGCCCCCGCCGCAGAGTTGAAGAAAATCCGCGATCGTACCCAAAAAAAGAAAGAAAAGGAACTCCGCAAGAAGCTCGCAGAGGTCGAAGAGACCATGCAGAAGATGGAGGAACGCAAGGAAGAACTGAAAGAAATCTACAAAGAACTCCGGGACGAGAAAAAAGAGGCGGTGGAACGTTTGACCGACATCGCAAACAATCTCGCCAATGAACATGACAACGCACAGCCGCTTCAGGAAAACAAAGCTCTGGCAGATGAATTTCAAGCCAAAATGGAGGCACTGGCAGAGAATGCAGAACTTCCGCCTGAACTCATCGAAATGCTGGAACAAATGCAGCTGAACAGCGAATCATTCCGGGCAAATCCGTATCAGTATACAGATGATTTCCGGGACCCGGCGACCTCGGTTTGGCAATCCATGGAGCTGGAACGCATGATTCAGGCAATCATGAATCATGATTTCAGCAGAATTTACGACATCGACATCATGAATACGCCGCCGGCAATTCCGCAGGAAGGCGCATCATTGCAGCAGCTGAAAGACTACATGTCCGGCATGGAAGAACAGCTGGATACAAAATTTGCAGAACTGAACGCCTATCAGAACGCAATCCGGAGCATGGACTCAATCAATGAAAACATGGACCAGAGTTCGATGGAGCATTTTTCACGCAATCTGGCGCAGCCGAATGGAAAAGATGCAGACCCGAAGCTGATTGAGGCACAGGCAAAACGCCTGATTGAGTCGGCAAGAGAAACAGGCAAAGAAACAGAACGAATGATTAACGGACGGGAGGAACTGCTGTACTCCGTGGAAAGCGGGTTGCCCGGATTCATCAATCAGCCGGAACAGCAGAAGGATTTGCGGAAGCTCAAGGAAGACCGCGAAACCAATGCTCATGCCGTTGAACAGGCGGAAAAGGCCTACGCAAGCATTCAGAAAGAACTGGAAGAAGAAAATACGCAGGATGCCCTTCAGGACTTGGAATTTCTGAAAACCGCCTCCCGCGATGTCAGCGGCGTCCAGCAGGATTTCTATGGAATCGAGGATTATTCGCGTGAATTGATTATGATGTCCTATCGTTCGCTCCACAAAGCAAATGACAGCACCGACGAAATCAGAAAGATTCTGAATGAATGGACGAATTCCGATGAGGCGGAATATGCAGAAATCAAAGAAGCGGCTCAGGACATGATAAAAGATGCGGAACAGGCTTTGACGGATGTCCAGACAACTGTTTTCGATGATGAATTTGCCACGTGGGAACGCACCCGGTATATTCAGAAACTGCTGGAATCCCTGCAAAAGCAGAGCATGAGAAATCAGCAGGGTGGTGCACAGGGCGCACAGGGCAGTCAGCAAGATGACGGGCAGAGCGGACAGCAGGGCGGGCAGCAGGGGCAATACATGACCAAAGAAGACCTGATGCGCATGATGGAACAAATGGAAGGTTTGCAGGATGCCGCAGATTCGCTGAACTCTAAAGCAAACAGTCTGGCCCGCATGTCGGGAATCAACATGCCGATGTCCGCACAGAGACTTTTCACCGCAATTCAGAACAGAGCTTTGAGAAACCGTCAGGGCGGGCAGCAGAGTGGGCAGCAGGGCGGTCGACAGAGCGGAAGCGGCTCCATAAGTTTGCAGGATGCCATGCGAATGCTCGGTATCATGGGAAAAGACGGAGTGGCCCGCGCCGGTCAGCAGAACGGACAGCAAGGGCAGCAAGGGCAGCAGGGGCAAGGGCAAGGTCAGGGACAGGGGCAAGGTCAGGGACAAGGCAGCAGGAACGGTTATGGCGGAGTCAACGGAAGAGAATCCGGGCTGGAAGGCGATTTCGACTTTCAGTTTCATGGGCATGGGTTCGGACGCGTGGGAAACTCCGACGATAAACGTGTTGCCACCGACTCGGCGGCATACGCTATGATTGCAGAATCCGTGCCGGGACGGAGAATCACCAAAGATGCGGCGCAAAAAGGTTTTGTCTATCTGGATTCGTGGTACGTCATCGGCCCGTGGGAAAGCAATGGAAAGCTGTTGAGCGAACGCGTCAAGCAAGAACCTGAAACGCTCATTGACCTGGACGCAGAATATGCAGGGAAGACTGACCCGGAAACAGGGAAACCGATTCGCCTGAGGTGGCGTTATGTTCAGTCGGATACCCCGTGCATCCGTCCGCCGGACAAAATGGAAAACTCTTTCTACTACGCCTATACGGATGTCTATTTTGAGGAAGACACGGCTATCATGGCTTTGGTCGGGACCGACGATGCAAGCGCACTGTGGCTCAACGGGGAACAAGTATGGATGGACGATCAGCTCAGTACATGGGCTTTGACCGAAGAAATCCTGCACCTGCATTTCAAGAAAGGCTGGAATACACTGCTGTACTGCATTCAGAACGGTCCAAGCGAATGCCAATTCTCGCTGATGATGGTCAAAGAAGATGCAATCAAGCGCGTCAACAACGGCAACACAATCCCGTCCGGACGCATTACACTGCCGGGCAATGGCAGTATTTCTCTCCGGAATATTCTCCTCAGACCGTAACGGGCAGAAAGCCTGAAACAAAACCTATTGAAAAAAACAAAACAGAAACATACTTCAACGAAGAAAGGTTTTCCTATCATGAAACTCTTCCGTAAAACAACACTGACCGCAACCATCTGTCTCGCCCTGCCCGCTGCCATCCTGTACGCACAGGAAACCGCCACGGCAGCAGCAGCAGACACCACCTCCGCCCCCGAAGAGTTGACCATCGACTGGATTCAGGAAATCATCAACGGCGGCATTACTTCGGCAGTGCTTCTGCTTCTGAGCGCGGCGGCAATCGGTTTCCTGGCAGAACGGCTGATTCGTATGCGCGGGAAATTTTTTGCACCGGGGTATTACAGCGAGTTCTTCAAGAAATCCATCCAAGACGGAAATACTCAGGCAATCATAGATGAAGCAACCAAAAACCCCAGCATTCTGGCTGAAGCCGGCGCTTTTATCGCGACTCACCGCGACATGGATATCATGCGTCTGCAAACTGCCGTAGGCGATCAGGCGTCCCGCGTTTCGGAACGCCATCGTCAGCGCTGTTATCCGCTCGCCATCATCGCAACGATGGCTCCGATGCTGGGGCTTCTGGGAACCGTGATCGGCATGATTGAGGCATTCTCCAAAGTCGCCGTGCTGGGCGACACCGGAGACGCTGCCGTGCTGGCGGATTCCATCAGCAAAGCCCTGATTACCACGGATATCGGTCTCGTGCTGGCGATTCCTTCACTGGGCGCATATCACTTCCTCAAGGAAAAACTCGCTATCATGGAACTTTCCGTGGAAGAAACGCTGGAAGACATCTTCGCTTTCCTCGAACAGCAGGACAAACAATAACAGGACACCACGATGCGTATCAAACGTGCCCCCTCGGAGAAAATTGAAATCGGGATGTCATCGCTGATTGACTGCGTCTTCCTGCTTTTGATTTTCTTCCTGATTACAACGGTTGCCAAAAAGGAAAACCGCGATATTGACATCGAACTGCCCAGCTCAACAACCGCAGAAAGTGTGCGTCCCGACGACCATACCATGGTCATCGGCATCAACCGCGAAAAAGAGCTGTTTTACAACGGGCGTCCCGTCATGCTGACCGAGTTGAACCAGATTCTCATGGAACTGGCGGAGGAAGAGCCTGACCGCAGAATCCGCGTGGACTGCGACAAGGAAACGGAATTCAGCCGCGTGGTGGAAATACTGGACCTGTGTTCGTTCCGCAGTCTGCACAACGTGGCAATCCGGACCTGGGACGACCAATACAATACGCGCTGAAAATCGCTTCCCCGTCTGTACATAAACGCCTCGCATTTTTTCGGATTTGCGAGGCGTTTTTTCTCTTTTCTGAAGATTGTCAGACGGTTTATTTTTTCCGCGTATCAAGGGAGGAATCGGAAAGAACCTGACGGAACAGCTCAAGGGCTTTTTGAATGCGCCGTCCTGATTTTGCCGTCCCGTCGCGACGGCTGTTTGCGGCAGGATTCAGGATTCCGGTGGCATGATTCAGGTGGCAGAGGTATTTGCCGAGTTCGTCGGGATTGAGGAAAATCATCGGATTGCCCCGTGCCTCAAGCATCTTGTGAAGCGATAACCCCGCCGTGTGTCCATCGTTGAAACCATTGGTGAAACGGCGCACCAGCTCGGTTCGGTAAATCGCACAGTGGCTGCGCAGATAGCGGTCATCCGCATGGCGTTTTTTCCCGAACAGCAGGTGCAGATCGTCTTCGATTTTCTTCATGAATGTCTTGAAAGCGGAAACATGCTCCAGTTTCCAGCTCCCGACGCCTCCGATTTTTTCATCCGCCTGAATTTTGGAAAGGAGATATTCCAGCCAGCCGGGATTCGTTACGAACGTATCGGTGTGCATGACGAGCACAAATTCGGTCGTAACCTGCGCAAACGCCAAATCAAGGGCGCGGGCGTGCATGACGGGACCGGATTCACCTTCGAGCTCATGGCGTTCCATCAGCTCAATCCACTCCAAACTGCGCAGGTAATCCAGAGACTCATCCCGCGAATCATTGTCAATCGCAATAAAACGGGCAAGTCCGGGCGTCGTAAACCGGTTCAGCAGACGGAAACAGATTTTCGTCAAATCCGGAGTTTTGTAGTTCGGAATCAGAATCGTAACGAGTGGAGCATTCATATCGGCAAAACGGAAAGGTTAAAGGAGTTCTTCTTCGGCAATCGCGGCGGCGCAGGCCACCAGGTCCGCACAAGGACGTTTCTTGTAATACTGCGGCGTGCGCGGCTCGGAAACGGGACTGTCGCTTTGCTTCGGGGGCAATCCAAGAAGTTCGCGGCAGACGATGGAACCATTTTCCGCACGGAAACGCTCCGCAAGTTTCTGTATGCGGGCGTAATCTGCATCTTTTGCCGCCTTGTCGGAAAGATCGGCATTTCCTTTCAGCAGACCGGCAGCCATGAACATGCCCGATACTGCACCGCAGACTTCGCGCATACGTCCCATGCCGCCGCCGAAACCGGATGCAAGACGGAGCGCAGTATCCTGGTCGATACCGCATTCTTTCGCAAATGCACAGAGCACCGCCTGCGCACAATTCGCGCCGCACTGAAAATAATTCCGTGCTTCTTCAGACTTACTCATATTTGAACCTTTCAAAATAATAAAAGAAAAACATGACTTTTGAAATCAGCTCTGTATTAATATGCCATCCCATGGAAAAAAATCAAGCCCCATTCCGAAGTTTATCCGGAGAAAGAATCCGCGGAAAGCGAAACGATTGTCAAACGGGCTTGATTAGAAAAAAACTGTAACAACGCACCAAAAGGTCAATCAGCTCTATAAAAAACACTCGCCGATGCAATGGAACAAGCACAGGTGAGTGTTTTTTTTATTTAGAACATATCCCTAAATAGAAG
>DCIG01000025.1 GCA_002315855.1 Lentisphaeria bacterium UBA1732
TTAATTTTCTTCACCAGCTCTTTATTGGGTTCAGGAGCGGTATCCAGGAGCGCCAGCACTTCATCAATCCTTGTTTGTGCTGACTTTTCGCTGCTGCAACCGCTGATTGCTTCAATTGCTTTGCGCTGGCTTTCGTCCCCAACGTGCGTGTAGTATTTGTCGGTAATATCCGATTCTGTCCCCAAAATCGAAAGCAAAGTCGCCTTGGGTACGCCCGCTTCAGCACAGAAACTCGCAAAACTATGACGCAGGGAATGGAAGCCGTATACTGTCATCTTCTTCTTGCGTCCGGGGACTTCCACGGATGGTTCAAGACCAATCCAGCGGATGACGCGCAGAACATCAATATCAATCAGGTTATTCCCTACATTCTTGCCCGCAGCATTGGTTTTATTATAACGAGCCGCTGACCTGGGGCAAACATACTGATCCGTTTTCCATGATTCAGCCTCTTGCAGGGCCTTAAGAAGTTCTGGGGCAATAGGAATCGTGACCTCTTTCCCTGTTTTGAATTGTTTGACCCAGATACGCTGACGGGCCATATCAATATTCTGCCATTGAAGCAAGACGCAATCTTTCAATCGTTGCCCTGTGAACATCCCCATGATGTAAACGACACGGATTTCTGCCTTGTTCTTCAGTTTATGAATTGAATCCGATAAAACTGTCAAAAGTTCCTGTTCCTGCTCTTTGGTGAAGGCTTGTCGGCGTACAATCGTATCCTGTTCTTCGCGAGGATTTCGCAAAAGCGTTTTGGAACGGAACGGGTTTTCCCCATCGTAATATTCTTTGAGGCAGTCAAAAATCTTGCGAAGACGCTTTATTTTTCTGTTATGCGTATCAACAGCAATACTTGTTTTTTTCAGATATGCTGAAAATTCCTCGCAAACTTGAGGCGTTACTTCTCCAATACCTCTGGCGGTGGTATGTTTTCGCCCTGATAATGGTGTCGAAACAAAATTTACGAACTCATCAAAGGTAATTCGGTATGCGGTTTGTTCGCTGACAGTATGAGGCATGGCACGATTCGGATGTACTTCATATTGCTGCCACACTTCATTGAAAGGAAGATTCTGTGCTTGTTTGGAAAAACCTTTTATCGCATTCAGCTGGGCAATGGCAACTTCCTGGGTAGGAGCTTCCCATACAGCGTCTAAATCAGATGCCTTTTGACAGGCCTCCTCATAATCACTGGTTTTCAGAGCAAATTCCTTGCGAATCCCGTTTGCTACCGTCAGGCGGTAGTAGTAGGTTCCGTTTTTGCTCTTCTGTCTCAAATTGCCATGCAAATCTTTCATTCGGGAGAAACGTCCTCTTCTTCGTGTGTTTTTTAACATTTGTCAAACCTGTTTTGGCAGATTATGGCACAATATAGCACAAAAAAAGCTTTTTGCAATCTAAACGGGGAAGAAATGGGGAAGAATACGTAAAAATGAGGTTAAAAATGGCGGAGAGAGGGGGATTCGAACCCCCGGTGGAGTTTTAAACCCCACGACGGTTTAGCAAACCGTTCCTTTCGGCCACTCAGGCATCTCTCCGCAAAACGTAACGTTTGATGCGTTGATTTAATATAGCTCACGGAAAGCAAAAATCAAGCCCAAATCTCAAAAAAAGTGAAAATCTCCTCATTTTTATGCGCTTTTCATCATTTCCGGCCCCCGGTCCCTCGCCTTTGTCCTTCCGTAAAATGCCCCTCATCCAGCCTCGACTTCTGCTGCCGGACTCTTTCACGAATCTCCCGCGCCCCCTCATTTCTCCCCCGATTCCGCAGAACAATGAGTATCTCTATGATTTTCGGATTATCGTATTTTCATCAATGTCCTGAAACAGCTTTTGATGTCGGCGACTGGAATCGCTCCCCCCAAAAGTGCAAAAACCGGACTTGATTCATCCTCGAAAAGACAATATTCCCGATTTATAGAGGTGCCATAATCTCTTTTCCATTGAAAAAACGTTTCCCCGGCTATATATTAATATGGTAAATTTGGAGAAATCTTTTCTCTTGTCTTTGCCTCGCCTTTTGCGCACTTCAACTCTCACTTTTCAGGTCATATCATGAAATTTACCAGCACCCGGAGCATTCTCTCCATCGAATCTTCCACGGCTATCACGAAGGGAATCGCCGATGACGGCGGGCTGTTCGTCCCGACTTCATTCCCGAAACTTGATGCTGACCTCGTCGGCAAGCTCATTCACATGGATTATCAGGCGCGCGCCAAAGCCGTCCTGTCTCTCTTCCTCACCGACTTCACCCCCGATGAACTGGATTATTGTGTCAAAGGTGCCTACACGGGTACGTTCGAGAATGATGTCCCCGCTCCCCTTGTCGAAGTCGCTCCCCGCATGAATCTGCTGGAACTCTGGCACGGTCCTACCTGCGCGTTCAAAGATATGGCGCTTCAGCTCCTGCCGTATCTGCTGACCGTTTCCGCCGCGAAAACCGCCCCCGGACGCACCATGATTATTCTCGTGGCCACCTCCGGTGACACCGGAAAAGCTGCTTTGGACGGTTTCGCCGACGTTGAAAACACCCGCATTATTGTGTTCTACCCCCAGGACGGCGTCAGCTCCATGCAGAAACGCCAGATGACCACACAGCGGGGCGCGAATGTGGCAGTCGCAGGCATTGAGGGTAATTTTGATGACGCGCAGACCGGAGTCAAATCCATTTTTGCCGATCCCGCCATGAAAGAATACCTCGCGTCCCGGAATATGGAATTTTCCTCTGCGAACTCCATCAACTTCGGGCGTCTCGTCCCCCAGATTGTGTATTATGTTTCTGCATGGTGCGACCTCCTGAAATCGGGTCGTCTCGCCCCCGGCGAAACATTCAATATCACCGTCCCCACCGGAAACTTCGGCAATATCCTTGCCGCCGTTTATGCCAAATACATGGGCGTCCCCGTCAATAAGTTCATTTGCGCCTCAAATCGCAACAATATCCTGACCGACTTCATCCGCACAGGCACTTATGACCGCAACCGTCCGTTCTTCACCACATCCAGCCCATCCATGGACATCCTGATTTCCTCCAATCTGGAACGCCTCCTGTTCCACCTCTATGGAAACAATCCGGCTCCCATTCGCGACCTGATGGCACAGTTGAAAGCAAACGGCAAATATACCGTCTCCCCCGATGTGCTGGCCGCGCTTCAAAGTGATTTCGTCGGGTACTGCTGCGATGACCAGGCCACGGCGGACACCATTTCCGCGCTTTTCCGCGAACATCACTATCTCTGCGATACCCATACCGCCGTTGCGGTCAACGCTTATCGGCAGTATCTCGCGGAAAACGCCGACAATCGTCCCTGCGTCATTGCATCGACTGCATCCCCCTACAAATTTGCGGCCTCCGTGCTGCCTGCGGTCTTCGACGGTGCACTCCCCGCGAACGAGTTTGAAATGCTGGACAAACTGTCCGAAGTTTCCGCCACGAAAATCCCTGCTCCTCTGGCGGCTCTGAAAAATGCAGAAATCCTGCATCCTGCCGCGATTGAGCGTACCGCCATGCGCGACTTTATCAGGGACTTCCTCAATAAGTAATATTGCTGAAAATTTCAGTTTTTGGAAGACGGTTCAATTTGAGCCGTCTTTTTTCATCTCCTCATATCAGAAAATACTGAAAAAAACTTGCATGACTGCTGCCGCGCGTGTATATTAATAGATAATTTTTTCATGAATACAATCATTTTTGCAGAAAATTCAAGGAGTCTTTCCATGGCTGTTTTCAAACCGTTCCGTGCTCTGATGCCGAAACCCGAACAGGTCGCTCAGGTTTCCGCCGTTCCTTATGATGTCGTCAATACGCAGGAAGCCGCCGCGATGGCGGAAGGCAATCCCCTTTCTTTCCTCCGTGTCTCGCGTCCCGAAATCGAACTCCCCGAAGGAACCAATCTCTACTCGGATGAAGTCTATGAGAAAGCCGCTTCCAACTTCAAGCGTCTCTGTCAGGAAGCCCCGCTGGACTTCGACCCCGTCCCCAATCTTTACATCTACGCCCTCACCATGAACGGGCGCACGCAGGTCGGTGTTGCCGGTGCCGCCAGCACCAAGGATTACGATACCAATGTCATCAAAAAGCACGAAACCACCCGCAAGGACAAAGAAGACGACCGTGCCCGCCACGTGCTCACTCTCCGTTCTCAGACCGGCCCCGTCTTCCTCACGTTCCGCGATAATGAGAAAATCAATGCTCTCATCGCCACAATCACGCAGAAAACTCCTTTCTACGATTTCACGGCCCCTGATGGTATCCGTCATCAGCTGTGGAAAGCAGGCTCTGCCCGCAGTGCCGAACTCTCTCATCTTTTCGTGAAATTCATCCCATGCTTCTACATTGCCGACGGACACCACCGTGCAGCCTCCGCCTCCCGCGCCGCCGCTGCCTGCAAAGCCGCAAATCCTGACCATACCGGTTCGGAAGAATACAATTATTTCCTCGCCGTGGCGTTCCCCGCTTCCGAGCTGAAAATCCTCCCCTACAACCGCGCTCTCAAAGATTTGAACGGCATGAATCCTGCCGAATTTATCTCCCGCCTGACCGATGAATTTGAATGCGAAGAGACCGACTCCAAAGAACCTTCCTGCCCCGGCACTTTCCGCATGTACATCGACGGTAAATGGTTCGCCCTCACCCCGAAATTCTCCACGGAAGGTCTTTCCCCCGTGGACTCTCTGGATGTCAGCATCCTTCAGGACCACGTGTTGAGCCCGATTCTTGGGATTGAAGACCCCCGCACCAGCAAACGCATTGACTTCATTGGCGGCATTCGCGGCACTGCCGAGCTGGAACGCCTCTGCAAGGAAGGTCGCGCCGTCCTCTGCTTCTCCATGTATCCCACCACTGTGGAACAGCTTATGGCAATTGCGGATGCCGGAAGCATTATGCCGCCGAAATCCACTTGGTTTGAACCCAAACTCCGTGACGGTCTGGTCTGCCATTCCTTCTGAGGTGTCGTCATGGCTCTGAAAACTGCTGTCATCATCCCTGCCCGCATGGGCTCCATGCGTTTCCCCGGAAAAGTCCTTGCCGAACTCGGCGGAAAACCGGTTATTCAGCATGTCTGGGAAAATGCAATCCGTTCCAAGGCTGATTATGTGGCGGTCGCCGCTGATGATGTCCGCGTGGAAAATGCGGTGAAAAATTTCGGCGGTACGGTCGTCATGACTCGTCCCGATCATCCGTCGGGAAGCGACCGCGTGTGGGAAGCCGCCGCTCAGTTCCCCGATGCTCAACTCATTGTCAATGTCCAGGGCGATGAACCTTTCCTGCCGTATCAGGTCATTGATTCTCTCATGGATGCCATGAACGGCGATGATGCCCCCGGCATGGGGACCGTTGTCCTTCCCTGTCCCCGCGAACAGATTGCCGCGAATCCGAACCTCCCGAAAGTCGTTTTGGATGCCAATGATTATGCTCTCTATTTCAGCCGTTCCATGATTCCTTATTTGCGCGAAGGCGGCGAAGAAATGCCCGTCTATCGCCACTGGGGCATTTACGCATATCGCAGAGAAACCCTTGCCAAATTCGTTTCCCTGCCTGAAGGCCGCCTCGAACGCTGTGAAAAACTGGAACAGCTCCGCGCTCTCGAAAACGGAATTCGCATTAAGGTGATTCGCACATCGTTCGACTCCATCGGCATTGATACTCCCGATGATTTGGAACGCGCCCGCATTTTTTTGGAAACGCATTCAAAACACGCTTGACATTTCCTTGTTTTCGGAGTATCTTATCTTTACTGCATCTTAATAATAACGACTTTTTTCCATTCTTCCAATGAAAATCACTCCCGTTCAAACTGCTTCCTGCACCATTGGCGGTGATCGCTTTACGGTCATCGCCGGGCCGTGTGTTGCCGAAACTCCCGAACTTTGCATGAAAACAGCCGCACATTTCGCTGATTTCTGTGCAAAACGCGGGATTCAATACATTTTCAAAGCCTCGTTCGACAAGGCAAATCGCAGTTCCATTTCCTCGTTCCGCGGAAACGGTATGGAAGCCGGACTGGAAATCCTGGCGGAAGTGAAACGCTCTCTGCATATTCCCGTCATTACGGATGTGCATGAATCCTCTCAGGTTGCGAAAGTTGCGGATGTCGTCGATTTCTTGCAGATTCCCGCTTTCCTGTGCCGTCAGACGGACTTGCTTGCCGCATGTGCGGAAACCGGGCTCCCCGTCAACGTGAAAAAAGGTCAGTTCCTTGCCGCTGAGGATATGGCCGGAGTCATCGGCAAACTCAAAGCTCACAATTGCAAAGGCATTATGCTGACCGAACGCGGTACGACATTCGGCTATCACAATCTCGTGGTCGATATGAGGTCGCTCCCCGCAATGCGCGCGCTTGGTGTCCCCGTCGTTTTCGACGCCACACACTCGGTGCAGCTTCCCGGAGGTCTCGGTAATGCTTCCGGCGGGCAGCGTCAGTATGTTTCCACGCTTGCTCGTGCCGCCGCCGCTGCCGGGATTGACGCTCTCTTCATTGAAGTTCATCCCGACCCCGACCACGCTCTCTCCGATGGTCCCAATTCTTTGAATTTCGAGCAGGCGGAACTAACGATCGAACAAACGGTTAAAATCCATGGAATTTCTTCACAGTATCTCTGACGAACAGATTCAGCGTATCACCACGATTATCCTTGATATTGACGGCGTTATGACCGATGGACATATCGGCTATGGCACCGGAAGCAACGAGGAAATCAAGTTCTTCAATGTGCGCGATGGTCTCGGTGCCAGAATCGCCATGCGCGGCGGGCTGAAAATCGGCGTCCTCTCCGGTCGCCGGTGTGCCGCAAATACTCATCGTATTCAGGAGCTCGGTTTCTCGTTCGATTATCAGGGCTGTTTCGACAAGCTCGAAGGCTTTGAAACTCTCCTCAAAGAACAGAACCTCACCCCCGAAGAATGCCTCTACATGGGCGATGATATTGTCGACCTGCCTCCCATGAAACGCGCCGGGATTGGCGTTACAGTCCCCGATAACGATTCTTCGCTGGATGAGGTCGCAGATTTGCGCACCTCTCATGCAGGAGGCAATGGCGCCGTCCGCGAAGTCATCGAATTTATTTTGAAAGGACAGGGAAAATGGGAAAAAGCCACCGAAAAGTATTATCGCTGACCCCCTCGCTTCGGCGTTTCCTCTTTGGTATGCTTTTGCTGACTGCAATGCTGTCGGCCGCTCCTCTTTTTGCTCAGTTTTCCTCGGAAACCTACACCATTCTTCACAATTACGTTCTCCCTCAGTACGGCACAGATGAAGGCGATTTGGAATTCCTCATTTACGGGGCTTCCGCCGTCAACAAAGGCGCCTCGATTTATCTCACTTCCCCGTTTATGGACATTGTGGGCAATGAAATCAAATCTTTGAAACAGATTACCACCGTTCAGTCGGGGGATAAAGTTCCCGTCCCTTATGATTTGGGCGCAAAATCCAAAATAATCCGCGACTTCTGGCAGAATCCGCTTTATTCGCACTCGCAGTCGTGGATTTTCGGAAACAAAGCCGTTTACGACAAAAATACGCGTGTTCTCTCCAGTGACGATAAAGCATTCTTCCGTTCCCGCCTCATGGATGCCGATGGAATCGGATTCGATGCTTTCCCCCAGAAAAAATTTATTCACGTCCGTTCAAATGTCCATGTCATCTTGCGAATCGACAGCGACCCCGGCGAAACTCCTCCCGCGGACATCACTTCCGATAATTCTACTTCACAGACAACTTCCATTTCAGGGGCATCCTCGATGCCCCGAACGACGAAAGGACCCGACAAGCCATGATGTATTCATTCCGTTCCTCTATCCCCGCGATTTGCTTTGCCGTAGCCGCTCTTTGTTTCCCGGTCCCCGCCTCACTCCGCGCTCAAGCCGGACTTGGCAATATGTTCGGCAGTCTCCGCGGCAATGGCGACGCGAAAACTCCCACCGTCATCACCGCCAACGCCATGGACGTTGACTTGGAAAACAACCTCACCACCTTGATTGGAAGCGTTGTGATCGATGACGCAAAAACTCGCATCACTTGCGACAAAATGGTCATCTACTTTGAAGAAAAAGGCATGGACACCCTTACCGGAAAAACAGACTCTAAAGCCCCTGCTTCCGCCGTTTCCGGCGAGGAAAAAGCCAAAGAAACCGGCAAGCCCGCCGAAACGGTCAAGCCTGCTGAAACTGCAAAACCTGCCGCCAAGGACGATGAGGATGACGAAAAACTCCCCGAAATGAAGTCCGTCAAAGACGATGAAGAAAGCACCAGCAAAAAAATTTCCAAAATCGTCTGCACTGGCGATGTCGTATACGTCAAACGCGCCGACAAAACCTCGAATCCCAATGCCAAAGACGAAATCGCAACCGCCGACAAAGCGACCTACGACGTCGAAAAGGACATCATTGTCATGACCGGAAATCCTGTCATCCTCAAGGGAAAAGACAAAATGAACTGCGACCGTATCGACATCTTCATGAAAGAAGGAAACCGTATGCTTGCATACAATCCTGTTGTCCGGTACGTCGGCGACAGCGACCTCGGAAGCATTTCCGGTTCCTCTGATAAAAAAGCCTCAGGCGGAGCTGACAAATGATGAATCCACGTTTCGATGAAACGACCCTCATCCCGCAGGTCCCTGACACACAGAAGGACGAACTCCTGCTGGATGCTCGCGGTCTCTGCAAGGCTTATCGCGGTCGAAAGGTCGTCAACAACGTCAATCTCACGGTTCATCGCGGCGAAGTCGTTGGTCTCCTCGGTCCGAACGGCGCAGGAAAAACAACCAGCTTCTACATGATTACCGGCCTCATCAAACCGGATGCCGGCAAAGTCATGTTCAAAGGTCTGGATGTCTCTCAGTTCCCCATGTACCAGCGCGCACGCATGGGAATGGGCTATCTGGCTCAGGAACCCTCCATCTTCCGCAAACTCACCGTCGAAGAAAACATTATGGCGATTTTGCAGACGCTGGACATCTCCCATGCGGAACGCAAACAGCGTCTTGCCGACCTGCTCCGACGTCTCGACCTCTCTCACCTCGCCAAGCAGAAAGCCATGACCCTCTCCGGCGGGGAACGCCGCCGTCTGGAAATCACGCGCGCTCTCGTAACCAATCCCGCGTTTATCCTGCTGGACGAGCCGTTCTCCGGCGTTGACCCCATTGTCGTGTTTGACATCCAGCAGATTATCCGCAAACTCCGCAACAGCGGCCTCGGTGTGCTGATTACGGACCACAATGTCCGCGAAACTCTCTCCTGCGTGGATCGTGCTTATCTGATGGCATCCGGCATTGTCTGCTGCGAAGGAAACTCCGATTACCTGATTAACAGTGAACAGGCTCGCAAGATTTATCTTGGTCCTGCTTTCACCATGTGATTCTCCTCCGGGAGCTGAACTCATGTCCATCGCTCATTCTGTCTTCATTTTATCGGTTTGCGACCTCCCGGCCTCCCGTCTTTTCTACCGCGACATTCTGGGGCTTGGCGATCCCTCGCTCGACAGCAATTTCTGGGTCGAATTTTCTCTTTCAGAAGGTGCGTCATTCTGTTTGGAGCAGTCCGCGCAGATTCCACCGCCTCCCCCCGGACGCATTGCATGTCTGTTTGAAGTTCACTCCGTTGAAGAATTTCGCAAACGGTACGAAGACCATGGCTTTATCTCCGAGGCCGATTCTGCTCCTCATCAGATTTTCGGCATCAGCGCCTATGCTTTCACCGACATCGAAAAAAACACCTTTTGGGTTACGGACGAACGCAGTAAATGATCGGTAAACGGACACTCTTTTTCTCTCTGCTCTTCCTGTGCGGCGCATGGATGTTCCCTGCGCGGCTCTCGGCGCATCCTGATGCCGAAGCCCTGCCGGACACTTCCGGTCCCCTCACTTTTCTGGTGCCGGAAAAGCTGAAAAAAGCCGATTTCTTCCCTCCCGGACGCAAAACTCCCCTCTTTCAGAAAATTGAAGATGTCCAGCGTATCCTCGCGGACAAAAAAATGCCCCTCACCGTGGACTCCGTCTCGGTGTTTCAGGATGGTTTTCTGCTTCATTCCAATGCCACACCCGCTTTGGTGCGCTACATTCTGAAGTACAAACTTCTCTCCGACAAGCTCGTATGGTCGGAGGAAACCAAGGAAGACAAATCCGTTCAGTTCAAGGTGGAGACTGCCGATAAACAGCTTTTCTTCATCACATTCCCGAAGGAAAAATATCTTCTCGTTCAGCCGCTGATTCCCATGCGTGCCGTCCCGAAATTCGCCTGCCCCGGTCTCCTGAAACTGGTCCCCGACGATGCTCTGATTGCTTTCCTCTGGCCGAATCCCGGCGGCATTCCGGAGTACCCTCTGATGGGCGAACTCCAGTCCATTTCCATGTACGTGCGCTATCTGGCGGGCGAACCCCGTCCCGTTTACACGGAAATCGTCATGCCTGCAAATTCTCCGGAATCCGCGGCGAAAATTGCCGCTGCCTGCAAAGATTTTTTCGATGGTGTCTACAAAAACGCCTCGCGTCTCGGCAAAATCCCCCGGTCCCTCGTGAATGCCTTTGTCGTCTCCTGCTCCGGCGATACGGCGAAAATCCATGTCTCCCTCACGGATGAACATGCTAAACTTTTCCTCACGCTCTTCATGACCTCCCTCAGCAATGCCATTGAACCGTTTGCTCTCCCCGATAAGCTGAAATAATTCTCCTCTCCGGTTTTCCCGTTTCCCCGTCATTTCCTCGTTTTTTCCCGTTTTTTCAGCTTTTCTGAATGAAATCCAACGCGCGCGCTTGCAATTCGCGCACACGCGCTTTATATTTAAATAACGGGCTGATGCCGAATCAGCTCTGCATCATCATTTTTTCAACCAATCTTCTTATTCGGAGCTGATTTTATTTGTCTGAAATTGGCTCTTCGGATTGACGTGGAGACAAGCCCCGAATATCCCCCGGACTTTCCCCGGTTCTCAATTCATTCCATCAACAAGGATTTACCTCATGGACTACGATTTTTCCGCAATCGAAAAAAAGTGGCAGGCCTACTGGGATGCCCATGAAACGTTCAAAGCATCGGACGACTTTTCCAACAAAAATAAACTTTATGTCCTTGATATGTTTCCCTATCCCAGCGGCGCAGGTCTGCATGTAGGTCATCCGGAAGGCTACACCGCCACCGATATTTTCTGCCGCTACAAACGCATGAACGGCTTCAACGTCCTCCACCCCATGGGCTGGGACGCATTCGGACTTCCCGCTGAGCAGTACGCCATCGAAACAGGCACCCATCCCTCCGTTACCACGGCGAAAAACATTGCCACATTCAAGCGGCAGATCAAGTCCCTCGGCTTCAGCTACGACTGGTCTCGCGAAGTCAATACCACCGACCCGAAATATTTCCGCTGGACCCAGTGGATTTTCCTCCAGCTCTACAAAAAAGGGCTGGCATACATCGCCGAAGTCCCCGTCAACTGGTGTCCGGCTCTCGGCACGGTTCTGGCAAATGAAGAAGTCATCGACGGGCGCAGTGAACGCGGCAATCACCCCGTCATCCGCCGCCCCATGAAGCAGTGGGTCCTGAAAATCACCGCATACGCCGAACGCCTCCTCGCCGACCTCGATGAACTCGACTGGCCGGAAGGCATCAAGGAAATGCAGCGCAACTGGATCGGACGCAGTGAAGGTGCCGAAGTCAAATTCCGGATCGATGGCCTCGACAAAACAGTTACGGTCTTCACCACTCGTCCTGACACCCTGTTCGGTGCCACATACATGGTGCTTTGCCCCGAACACGAACTCGTTGATGTCATCACCACCCCCGCTCAGAAAGCCGCCGTCGAGGAATACAAAAAAATCACCGCTTCCAAGAGCGATTTGGAGCGCACCGGTCTGAACAACGAGAAAACAGGCGCATTTACCGGCGCGTATGCCATCGACCCCGTCAACGGCAATAAGATTCCGATTTGGATTTCCGACTATGTGCTTTCCACCTACGGCACGGGGGCTATCATGGCTGTTCCCGCGCACGACACCCGCGACTTCGATTTCGCCGTCAAATTCGGCATTCCCGTCAAGTGCATCATCAATCCCGATCCTGCCGAAGCCGCAAAAGAAAAAATCGACTGCGAAGCCGTTCTGGCGGGCAAAGCCTGCTGGACGGGCGATGGCGTCTCCATCAACTCCGCCAATGACGACGGTCTCGACATCAATGGTCTGCATGTGCAGGAAGCCAAGGCGAAAACCATCGACTGGCTTGCCGCTCGCGGCATTGGCAAGCGCACCGTCAACTACAAACTCCGCGACTGGCTTTTCAGCCGTCAGCGTTATTGGGGCGAACCTTTCCCCATCATCATCATGGACAGTGGTGAAATTCGCATGGTCCCCGAAGACCAGCTTCCTCTCACGCTCCCCGAACTCTCCGACTTCAAGCCCTCCGGAAACGGCGAATCTCCTCTGGCAAACGCCGGAGCATGGCTTGACTATGTCGACCCCGTTACGGGCGAACACGGACGCCGCGAAACCAATACCATGCCACAGTGGGCCGGTTCCTGCTGGTACTATCTCCGCTACATCGACCCGCACAACGACAAATGCTTTGTTGATCCCGAAAAGGAAAAATACTGGATGCCCGTTGACCTCTATGTCGGCGGCGCGGAACACGCCGTCCTGCATCTGCTTTACGCTCGTTTCTGGCACAAAGTCCTTTACGATGCAGGTCTCGTTTCCACGAAAGAACCTTTCCATCGTCTCATCAATCAGGGCATGATTCTCGGCACTTCCTACAAAGACAAACGCGGGGTGCTGATTCCCACCGATCAGGTCGATCTCTCCGGCGCGGAACCTGTCCTCAAGGCTACCGGCGAAAAGCTCACCGAATTTCCCGCAAAAATGTCCAAATCCCTCCGCAACGTGGTCAATCCTGACGATGTCGTCCGCGACTACGGGGCTGACAGTATGCGCCTCTATGAAATGTTCATGGGTCCCTTGAAAGAAACCAAGCCTTGGAACACTCGCGGCGTGGAAGGTGTTTTCCGTTTCCTGAAGCGTTCCTGGCGCATGATCATGCAGACGCCCGTTACCGATGACCCCGTCCCCGCGAATCTGATGCGTCTGCTCCACACCACCATTCAGAAAGTTACCGAAGACACCGAAACTCTCTGCTTCAATACCGCAATCAGCCAGATGATGATTTTCCTCAATGACTTCGGCAAACTCGAAGCCATGCCTCGTGAAGCCGCTGAGATTTACACGCGTCTCCTCGCTCCTTACGCCCCGCATATCGCTGAAGAAATGTGGGAATACCTCGGTCATAAGGACTCCATCGCCTATGCTCCGTGGCCCAAGGCGGACGAAGCTCACATGAAGGTCCGGGAAGTCGAAATCCTCGTTCAGATTTGCGGCAAGCCGAAAGCCCGCATTATGATGTCCCCGGAACTCTCCCCCGCCGAAATGGAGAAAGTCGCGCTCGCAGATGCCTCCGTCGCCGATGCGGTCGCAGGCAAAAAAATCGTCAAAGTCATTGCCGTTCCCGGACGCATTGTCAATATCGTCGCAAAATAAGAACGTTTGGAATTGGCATCTCCGTTCATTCGGCTCTTTCCCGTTTGGAACGGAATGCCATAATCAGGAGTCTTCACATGATGGTTGCTCATGAACATCCGGACCGTGATTACATGGTCTTCTTTGAACACTACAAACCTGTCTGCATTGACCTGGGAACTGCCGCTTTTGCAAACCTTTCTGCGGAATTTCTGCTGTCTGACCCGCAGCCTGCTGTTACGTTCGTCATCGGCTCTTCTTCCTCCATTCAGAATGGCTCCTACAACGAAATGTCGCTCATGATGCTCCGGAATCATCTTACGGCATCCATCATCAGCGGCATTCCATCCGAACCATCTCTTGACGATGTCCGCCGCATTGTGAATACGTTGAAGCAGGATGCCCCCAATGAGGTCGTGGCGATTGGCGGCGGCTCGGTCATTGATGCCGCAAAGGCCGCTTATCTCTCCTATCAGACAGGATTGGACGTCTCAGAACTTTTCGGCGCAAACGTCGCATCTTCACGCTTCCCGGACCGCAAATTCAAGTCGATTATTGCTGTCCCCACCACGGCCGGCACGGGGTCCGAAGTAACCCCCTATGCCTGTATTGTGGATTCCGCTTCCGGTGTCAAGCGTATGCTTTCCGAGAAGCAGATAATCCCCCGAATTGCTCTGATCAATCCCGATTACTGCATTACCATGCCGCAGTCGCTCACCGTTTCCACAGCCATTGATGCCATGGTGCATTCCATCGAGGCTCTGCTGAATACTGCTCCCGCCGGAGTGGAAGCACTGTCCGATTATTGGCCCGTTCGCGCTGTGGAACTGATTGTCAATGCGCTCCCCGATGCCGTCAACGACCCGAAAAACCAGCTCGCTCGCGAACACCTCTCTGTTGCGGCAACCTTGGGCGGCGCAGCCATTGCGGTACGCCCCACCAGCTTGCCTCACCTCACCAGTTTTTCGCTTTACGGCAAACTCCCTCACGGACTTGCGGTCGGTCTCCTTCTTCCGCCTTTCTGGCGTTACTATGCCGAACTCCCTCAGGTCGCGGAACAGACCATGAAACTCGCCGGGATTTTCCCTTCCGCCTCTGCCCGGACCACGCCCGAAGACGTGATTTCCGCCGCAGAAGCGTTCATCGTCCGTTTCAGCGGAGTCCGCAGTCTTGCTTCTCTGGATTTCTTCACCCCTGATTTCGTGAAGAAGATTGCGGCGGATGCCGTCAAGAATCCCGTCAAGCTGCTTTCTGCGCCTCGCCCCGTTTCCGTTGAAGAAGCTCCCCGAATCATCGAATCCATTCTTTCCTGAGTTCTGGGAAGTCGCTCATCACCTTATCCTCATGAAAATCGTCCTTGCTCCCGATAAATTCAAACACTGTCTCACCGCTCCTCAGGTATGTTCCGTTTTGCAGGAAGCGTTCCGCAGTGTATATCCGGAAGCGGAAATCATCTCCTGTCCCATGTCGGATGGCGGTGATGGACTGATCCTTTCCCTCAGCGGCGTTCTCGATGGACATCTCTGCTCTTTGACGGTTTCCTCACCCGTGCGTCAGCCGGTGAATGCCTCCTTTTTCGTTTGCCCGTCCTCGAAAACCGCGGTCATTGAAATGGCGTCCGCCTCAGGACTTGCTCTTTTGTCCCCCCATCAGTATGACCCGCTTCATAACACCACATACGGGACAGGCGAACTCATCCGCGCCGCTCTTGATGCCGGGGCAGATAAGATAATCCTCGGAATTGGCGGCAGTGCCGCGAATGACGGCGGGGCGGGCATGGCGCAGGCTCTCGGATTCCGTTTGCTTGACCGCGAGGGCAATGATTTGCCCTGCGGATGTGCCCCCCTTTCCGAACTGGTGTATATCGATGCCTCTCACGCGGATTCACGCCTCGCGAAAACTCTGTTTATCGCGGCTTGCGATGTTGACAATCCGCTTTTGGGCGAAAACGGTGCTTCCCGCGTCTTCGCTCCACAGAAAGGCGCATCCCCGTCGGACATTCCCCTGCTGGAAGCCGCTCTCTCCAATCTCGCCGCCGTCTGGCGCAGACAGTCCATGCTCTCCCCCGCCGAAATGCCCGGAGACGGCGCAGCGGGCGGATTGGGCGCAGGTCTTCGCGCATTCTGTCATGCTCGCTTCCGTTCCGGAGCTGACCTCGTCATGGAGCTTGTCGGATTCCGCGAAATCCTCTCCGGGGCTGACCTCGTGGTTACGGGGGAAGGATGCACCGATGAACAGACCTTTCATGGCAAGTTATGTTCTCGTGTCGCCGAAGCCGCACAGCGCGAGAATATCCCCGTCATGCTCCTTTCGGGCGCAGTGGATGCCCCGCAGGAACTCCTCGACCGTTACTTTGCTTGCGTTCGCCGCGTCTCCCCACGTGATATTCCCCTCGCGGATGCTCTCGGAAACGCTGAAAACAACCTTTATCATGCCGCAGTTTCTGCCGCTGCCGCATTCCCTTTCAGGCAGCCATCATGAATCAGTCCTCATCTGACGCCGCTTCCGCTGTACGGAGCGGTATTGTCCTCATCCTTTCCGGGCCCAGCGGCTCCGGCAAGTCGACCATCTACCGCAAAGCCATTCCCGAACTTGGCAATATTGAGTTTTCCGTCTCATGCACCACCCGCGCACCGCGCCCCGGCGAAACGGACGGCAAAGATTACTATTTCATTTCCAAAGAACGCTTCCTTCAGCTCAAATCCGAACAGGCTTTCGTGGAATCCGCCGATGTTCACGGCAACTGCTACGGTACGCTGAAATCCGAGCTTCTTACCAGAATCTCCCGCGGCATCGATGTCCTTCTTGACATTGATGTGCAGGGCGCAGACCAGATTCGCAGTCAGTGCGCGCTTTCCCCGGAACTCTGCAAAGCATGTAAATTCATCTTCATCGCGCCTCCCTCCATGGAAGAACTGGAACGCCGTCTCCGTTCCCGCGGCACCGAAACCGAAGATGTCATCCTCCGCCGCCTTGCCAATGCCGCCGGAGAAATGGCCCGCAAAGACGATTATGATTTTTCAATCGTGAATAATGACCTCGAATGCGCCGTCTCTGAATTTATTTCACTGGTGCGCACACTCAGAGAATGTGTATGAAGGAGATTTCCCGATGAATCACGGCAAACCTTGTATCATCCTCGGCGTTACCGGCGGTATCGCCGTTTACAAAGCCGCAGACCTCTGCTCCAAACTCACACATCAGGGGTATGATGTCCATGTCGTCATGACGGAACACGCCATCAGGCTGATTTCGGAACGCATCTTCTTTACCCTGTCGGGCAATCCCGTACTCACCGACCTTTTCAGCATCCCGGAGGGCAAGCCCGAACACGTCCGCCTTGCGGAAATCGCCGACCTGCTGGTCGTCGCCCCGTGTACCGCCAACTTCATCGGCAAATTCGCCAACGGCATTGCCGACGATGCCCTGACCACGACGGCCATCACACACCGCGGTGCCGTCCTCCTTGCCCCAGCCATGAATACCAATATGTGGGACGCCCCCGCACTTCAGGCGAATCTGGCGACGCTCCGCAGTCGCGGCATTCACTTCATCGGTCCCGAAAAAGGCATCCTCGCATGTGGAACTGAGGGCATCGGCAGAATGTCCGAACCGGCTGATATCCTTAAGAAAATAATGGAAATCCTCCCATGAATCTGCTGGTGATCCCCCCCGAACTCCCCGATGCCGACGGCATTTTTTCCGTAGACGGGGAACACGCCGAGCACATCTTCTGCATCCTCCATGCGAAACCCGGCGACTCTGTTCGCACAGGTCTTCTGGGCGGTAAAATCGGGCTGGCTTCCGTTCTGGAATCCACACGCAGAAAAGCTGTCCTTCAGCTCAAATCGGCCGACCGGCTCCCGCCGCCTCCCTCCAATATCATACCACTGATTGCACTGCCGCGTCCCCAGAGCTTCAAGAAGACGCTTCACTTCATCGCTTCCTCCGGCATCCGCCGCGCCGTCTTCTTCCATAGCGCGAAAACAGAGAAAAGCTACTGGTCAAGCTCAGCCATGGAGCCGCAGGCAATCCGGTCCGTCCTGCTGGAGGGACTGGAACAAGGCTGTACCACCATCCTGCCCGAACTCACTTTCTTCCGCACCTTCCGCGAGCTTTTCGCCTCAGGTCTCCTCGAAGAACTCACCCGCACCACCCTGCCGCTGATTGCACATCCGGTCAACGCTGCCCCCTGCCCCGCTGCCGTGGATTCTCCCGTCTCGCTGGTCATCGGTCCGGAAGGCGGCTTCACCCCGGAAGAGGTCGATCAGTTCACCTCTGCCTCGTTCCGTTGCATCACCTTCGGACCGCATATCCTCCGTGTGGAGTTCGCCCTGTCGTACCTCGCAGGACGCCTCCAGCCCTGAATTTTATTACTGTCAATACTTTATTGCATCAAACTGTTTTTTCTGAAATAAGTCTTGAAAAATACGTAATAAAGTACCAAATGAAAATAAATGAAACAACTTGTTTTTTTCAGGAAAAATGCTATATTAGAGAATAACAAATTATGAACCCCACAACAGGAGACACAATGTTTGATTATTCACCAATCTGGAACATACTTGGGGGTGCATCTACTCTTATCAATGCAAGTAAAGCAACAAACTTTATTTACACGATAACAGGGGATTTACAGGGAAATATAATCCGGCAATTTAATGGAATCAGAAAATTCCGTCAGAAAATTTCACTTTTGCAAAATGCTGGCTGTGAAATTCACTTTCATTCGATGCAAAGTGAAACGTATGAATGCAATCTTCGACTTATTGACAGTGCAATGCCCGAAATCTGCGCACATTTGCTTTTGGATTATTATGGAAATGGGAGTACAACTGTTTTGGAAGGATTACAAAGGATTACTCAGCAAAACCCGTTGAATTACAACATTTCCCGGAATCATTCATATTATAATTATAAAATCAGTAGATTATTTTTGGAAAGTGCTTTGGGAATGTCTCCGTCAAAACCATGGAACGGCTATCTGGATGCAACAGGAGGCAATGTTATTGTGAAAGAGGATGGAGATGTATTGTGTTATCATGTATTTAATTACAATCAATTTGCACAATACTTGTTGAATAATACGAAATTTAAAACCGCCAGCACATCAAGATATGACTTCGGGAAAATATACCGGGATGAAAATTCAGGATGTTACTGCCTGAAATTGAACTTTCAGATACGCTTTATCAGGTAATTTCAGAAATGGATGTAAAATCAAAATTTCAGCGCAGTGAAAACATGAGCCGTATCCATGGAAAAGATACGAAACCTGAAATGATTGTCCGTTCCTTTCTGCATCGGCATGGATTCCGCTTTCGTCTTCATTCCAAAGTCCTGCCCGGACATCCCGACATTGTTTTACCGAAATACAGAACGATAATAGAAGTCAGAGGTTGCTTTTGGCACAGGCATCCGGGATGCAAGTTCACGACAACACCAGCCAGCAATCTCGAGTTCTGGCAAAAAAAATTTCACGAAAATGTCAGGAGAGACGAAGCTCAATCGGTTGAACTCAGAAAACTTGGATGGGATCTGCTTGTAATTTGGGGATGTGAAACATCACGGAAAAGCTTTCCTCCCCCCTCTCTTCTGGATTTTGTCAGAAAGGCAAAAGAGATAACACAATAATACATTTTTCCCTTTTTGAAGAGTTTTCGCCCCCATGTTTTCCAGACAGGCTCTCTGATTCCATGTGTTTTTGCAGTTTCGGGTTCTTCGTCGGTTTGTGAAAAACAGGGGGATAGCCGGAACCCCTGTGCCGTCAAGTCAAAATCCGGCATAAAGCCGCACCTGCGGTGCTATTTATTCCGTTTTTGACTGTGACAGCTTCGGGAACCCGGCG
>DCIG01000075.1 GCA_002315855.1 Lentisphaeria bacterium UBA1732
CATTTGTAACACAAAACGCTTATAATCGACTTTGTAACACTAAACGCACAACTCAGATTTCCAATGTTGCGTTTACTTTTTCAATTAACTTCATTTTTCTTTTTCACGATATTCGCACGGGGAACTTGAAAAAACAGCTGAGGAGAGGTATATTTTTAATAATACTGTACTTTTAAACATCAGCGGGATATGTTCTGAATCATCTGAAAGCATATTCCGTCAACCATGCTAAGGAAAATTTATGGATTACCGCATCGAAATGTCGGTCAAGGCCCAGTGGCCTGATCCCCGCGGCGAAGGTCTCGTCCGCCGTCTTGCCTCCATGTCTGATATGCCGGCCATCAACGGCATCCGCACCCGTGATGTCTACACGGTATCAGCAGAAATCACACCGGAAGAGGCAAAAAAGATTGCGCATGAACTCAGTGACCCGGTTACACGCATTGGAATCGTCGGTCAAACGCCCGCCGCACAAGGACCGGCATTCACCTGGTTGATTCGCGTTGGCTTCAAGCCGGGCGTTACCGACAATGTAGCCCGCACCGCCCATGAAGCAATCGGCGACATCATCGGACGCAAACTCGACCGCAAGGAACAGGTTTTCAGTTCCGTGGAATACCTGATTGATGCGCCCTCCATGACACGCGAACAGGCCGACAGTATCGCCCGCGGTCTGCTGGCCAATATTCTGATTGAAACCATCAGCATTTTCTCATACGATGAGATTGCAAAAGAGGGCATACCGCTGAACAAGCCGCTGATTGCCGGGCATGAGCAGGTCATCGTCCGCGAATTCAATCTGAACGTCTCCGATGAAGAACTGATGGAACTTTCCCACAAAGGGACTCTGGCACTCAGCCTCGAAGAAATGAAGTCCATTCAGGGATATTTCAAGAAAATCGGACGCAACCCCACGGACGTGGAAATGGAAGTGCTGGCTCAAACCTGGAGCGAACACTGCAAGCACAAAATTTTCAGTGCCGACATCGAATACAAAACGCCTGACGGAGCCACGATTTCCATTTCCTCACTCTACAAGAGCTTCGTGAAGAAAAGCACCAAGGAACTCCAGCAGGAAATTCCGTGGCTCGTTTCCGTCTTCACCGACAATGCAGGTGTCATCCGCTTCAACGACAGATTCGACATCGTCTACAAAGCGGAAACTCACAACAGCCCGTCCGCGCTCGATCCCTACGGAGGAGCCATGACCGGTATTGTGGGCGTCAACCGCGACCCGATGGGAACAGGACAAGGAGCAGACCTGCTTTTGAACGTGTGGGGCTATTGCCTCGGATCGCCGTTCACCGCCCCGAAAGACGTACCGGAAGGACTGCTTCATCCGCGCCGTCTCCGCGATGGTGTCCACAAAGGCGTTATCGACGGCGGCAACCAGAGCGGCATCCCGTATGCCGTGGGGTGGGAAT
The DNA here is from genome assembly GCA_002315855.1 of Lentisphaeria bacterium UBA1732. GTDB lineage: Bacteria > Verrucomicrobiota > Lentisphaeria > Victivallales > UBA1829 > UBA1732. The sequence continues at coordinate 1,425 of DCIG01000075.1, forward strand.
ATTTCGATGACCGCTACATCGGCAAGCCGCTGGTCTACTGCGGCACCGTCGGCACACTCCCCCGCAAGGTCGGCGACCGCAACGGCTGGGAAAAAGAAATCAAGCCGGGCGATTTAATCGTCATGACCGGCGGACGCATCGGCAAAGACGGCATCCATGGAGCAACTTTTTCCAGCGAAGAGCTTCATAAAGACAGTCCGGTTCAGGCCGTTCAGATCGGCGACCCGATTACCCAGAAACGCATGAGCGACTTCCAGCATGAAGCCCGCGAACGTCTTCTCTATCGTTTTGTTACCGACAACGGAGCAGGCGGACTTTCCTCCAGCGTCGGCGAAATGGCTGAACTCTGCGGCGGCTGCCGTATGGATTTGGCGAAAGCCCCGCTGAAATATTCCGGTTTGCAGCCGTGGGAAATCATCGTTTCCGAAGCACAGGAACGCATGAGCTTCGCCGTTGCACCGGAAAAACTGGAAGAATTTCTCGAACTCGCCAAGGCACGCGACGTGGAAGCCACCGTGCTGGGCGAATTTACCTCCGATGGCAAATTCCACATTCTGTATGACGGGAAAACGGTCTGCAATGTGGACATCGAATTCATGCACAACGGACTGCCGAAAATGCACCTGAAAGCAGAATGGAAGCCGCCTGTATTCGATGAACCCGTCATTTCCGGACGCGACCTCAAACAAGATTATATCGACCTCATGGGCCGCCTGAATATCTGCTCCGATGAATACAAAGCCCGCCAGTATGACCACGAAGTCAAAGGACTCAGCATCATCAAGCCGTTTACCGGAGTCTGCCGCGATGTGGCAAGCGATGCCACCGTAACCCTGGCCGAACCGCTCGCGACCGAAGGCATCGTGCTTTCCGCCGGGATCCTGCCGCGCTACAGCGATATTGATACCTACGATATGATGGCCTCCATCATCGACCTGGCAATCCGCCGCTCGGTAGCAGCCGGAGCCAATCCCGACCACATCGCCGGTCTGGACAACTTCTGCTGGCCGGACCCCGTCCAAAGCGAAAAGACCCCGGACGGCGAATACAAGCTGGCACAGCTGGTTCGCGCCAATATGTCCCTGTATGACACCACAAAGGCATTCAAAGTGCCGTGCATCTCCGGCAAGGACAGTATGAAGAATGACAGTACCCGTGGAGGACGCAAAATCTCCATTCCGCCGACCGTACTGTTCAGCACCATCGGCAAAATCGATGACATCCGCCATGCAGTGTCTCTGGATGCCAAGTTTGCCGGTGATGTGATTTACGTCATCGGTGAAACCAAAGACGAACTGGGCGCAAGCGAATACTACGCCATGCTCAACGCCATCGGCAACAATGTTCCGAAAGTGGATACCGCCAAAGCAAACGCGCTGTATCACAAGCTGGCGGAAGTCATCAAGGCCGACATCCCGTCCTCCATCATCTCCCCCGCTTTGGGAGGTATCGCCGCAGCTGCCGCGAAATCCGCAGCAGGCGGGCGCCTCGGTTTTGACATTGATTTGGACAAGGTGCCGGGTGCAGACAAGCTGAATGATGTTCAGGCACTTTTCTCCGAATCCAACTCCCGCTTCATTCTGACCTGCAAGCCCGAAAAATGCGCGCAGCTGGAAAAAATGCTTGCCGGACAGGTTTTCGCTAAAGCCGGTATCGTAACCGAAGCTCAGGATATTGTGTTCCGTCGCGGAGACAAGGTTGTTTTGAGTGTTCCTCTTGCCGACTTGATTAAAGCCTACAAAACCACGCTTGCCGGTATCTGAGCAAGCAAGAAAGCACCTCGACTATGACAAGAATCATTATCCCCGGTGCCGCAGGACGCATGGGACGATTGCTGGTAACAGCAGTCGCCTCCTCCGATGACTGTACGCTTGCCGGTGCAACCGAATACGCACAAAGCCCGTTTCTCGGACAGGATGCCGGCGTCATCGCCGGTGTCGGAGAACTGGGCGTCAAACTGGAAAACAATTTAACCGACTCCATGCTCGCCAATGCGGATGCAATCATTGATTTCAGCACAGGCGATGTCGTGGCAAATGCGAAAAGAGCCGTTGCGGCAGGATTGTCCATCGTAATCGGGAAAACAGCTCTTACCGATGCCGACAAAGCCGCATTGCATGAACTTGCCGACAACGGGGCAAAAATTGTTCAGACCTACAATTACAGCGTAGGCGTGAATCTGCTTTTTTACCTCAGCGGAATCGCGGGCAAACTTCTGTCCGATGACTTTGACATGGAAATCATCGAAGCACATCATAATCAGAAAAAAGATGCTCCCAGCGGAACAGCAGTCCGTCTCGCAGAAGTCCTCTGTGAAGCCGCAGGACGCACTCGCGAAGACCTGATTTACGGACGCGAAGGCATCCCCGGAGCAAGAACACACCGCGAAATCGGAATTCATGCCATCCGCGGCGGCGACATCGTGGGCGACCATACCGTGCTTTTTGCCGGGAACGGCGAACGTGTCGAACTCACGCACAAAGCATCCAGCCGCATGACATTTGCCAAAGGAGCAGTCCGGGCAGTCCGCTGGCTGGCGACTGCCGCCCCCGGTTATTACGATATGCAGGACGTTCTCGGAATCCGGTAACATCTGCCATTGAAGGATACAAGTATGCCGTTTTTCAAAATCAACAAGCTCGAAAACCGCTGGGAATGGGTCAATGAGCCGAAACCGCATGTGGACATCAATCAAACACTGGTCGTGGAAACGGACCGTGCGGCAACCATCATCGTGGAACAGCTGATTGATGAAATGGTCATGATTGACGGTGTCCGGTATCCGCTTCAAATCGGAAGCAACACCCTGACGCTGAAGCCTATGCGCATCTACAATCCCACGGTTTCCCACTATGACGGCACACCGGCATCCTACGGAATTGCAGTCCGGATTTATGCCGCAGGAACAGAACCTGTTACACAAAATGAAATCATTTCATTCCGCAAACCCGAATAAGGAATATTATGAAGTACGATAAAATCCAGCCTGTCAACGGCGAAGCAATCACAGCAAATGCCGATGGCAGTTTGAATGTGCCGGATCATCCGATTATCACCTACATTGAAGGCGACGGAATCGGACCGGATATTACCCGCGCCGCCATGCACATTTGGAACAGTGCCGTGGAAAAAGCATACGGCGGGAAACGCAAAATCGCATGGATGGAAGTTTTCGCCGGTGAAAAATCCAACAAAATCTACGGAGAAGGCACCTGGCTTCCGGCAGAAACACTGGATGCCATCGCAGAACACCGCATTTCCATCAAGGGACCGCTGACCACTCCGGTCGGGAAAGGGTTCCGCAGTCTGAATGTTACTCTGCGTCAGAAACTCGACCTGTATGTCTGCCTTCGTCCGGTCCGCCACTTTGAAGGCGTGCCGTCCCCCGTGAAAAATCCAGATGCCACCGATATGGTCGTATTCCGCGAAAATACCGAAGACATTTATGCGGGGATTGAATGGGCAAGCGGCACACCTGAAGCCAGAAAAGTCATTGATTTTCTCCAAAAAGAAATGGGCGTAATCAAAATCCGCTTCCCCGAAACTTCCGCAATCGGCATCAAGCCGGTTTCCAAGGAAGGCTCGGAACGGCTCGTCCGCGCCGCAATCCGATATGCCATTACCAATGGACGCAAGAGCGTTACTCTGGTTCACAAAGGCAATATCATGAAGTTTACCGAAGGCGGCTTCAAAGAATGGGGCTATGCGCTGGCAAAACGTGAATTCGGAGATGTTACGGTCTCCTACGATGAATGCGACGGCAAGGCACCCGAGGGGAAAATCATGATTAAAGACTGCATCTGCGATGCGTTCCTCCAGCAGATTCTCACGCGTCCTGCGGAATACGATGTAATCGCCACCATGAACCTGAACGGCGACTATGTTTCCGATGCGCTGGCGGCTTGTGTCGGCGGTATCGGGATTGCACCCGGTGCAAACATCAACTATGACACAGGCATGGCAATCTTTGAAGCCACGCACGGCACAGCACCGAAATACACAGGCATGGACAAGGTCAATCCCAGTTCTCTGACCCTTTCCGGCGAAATGATGCTCCGCCACATCGGCTGGACAGAAGCGGCAGATCTGGTCATTCGCGGGATTGAACGCGCCATTGCCGCAAAACAGGTTACTTACGACTTCGCACGTCTGATGGAAGGAGCAACAGAACTCAGCTGCTCCGCTTTCGCGAACGCCGTTGTCGAACGGATGTAACTTCCTGCGCCATGGATTATCCGGTCCGAATCAACGAATCACTTCCCATAGAAGAAGTCTTGTCTCTTTACCGGGAAGCCGGCTGGTTTGCACCGGATGATCCTGCTCATGAACTGAACACCATGCTGAAAAACTCGTTCGCAGTGGCAGCGGTTTTCGATGGTCCGCATATCATCGGATTCGCCCGCGCACTTTCGGACGGGGTCAGTGACGCTTATATTCTGGATGTCGTGGTTTCGGGAAAATACCGTAAACAAGGCATTGCAAAAAAAATTGTTACAGCTTTAACCGCATATCTCAGCACCTTCGGCATAGACTGGATCGTCTGCATAGGGGTGCAAGGTACGGAAAAACTCTATACCGGAGCCGGAGGGATTCCTCTGGAGGGACATACCCCTTTCAGGTTCCAAACCCCGGAATGATTCCCATCTTGAATCATCCGATAAGCCGCAGATTCCAACTTCATCGGGGGCTGAAGTGCTGCGGTGTCCTAAATCCAATTCAAAAAACGAGGGGGAAAACGTATGTTATACGATTCAAAATTGTCTGATTTCAAGCGTCTCGATATTGACGACCGCGATCTTCTGGCACCATTTCTGCTGAAAGCAGAACGCCAAAGCTGTGAATTTGCATTTTCAAATCTTTTTCTGTGGAGCGGGACTTATCATCCAGCCTGGTCATTTTTCAACGGGCATCTGTATTTGCTCCTGCAAACAGAGGATATCCTGATGTTTGCTCCGGGAGGACTCAAAGGTCCTACGCCGGATGAACTGATTCGAGTTTCAGACCATGTTGCGGAAGCAGGATTCAGCGGGTCATTTGACCACGTAGATGCCGCATGGCTGGAAAAAAACGGAGACGAGGCGCAGAAATTCTTCCGTATTGAGCAAATGAATGATTCTTTCGCAGAATATATTTACAGTGTGGATGCACTGGTCAATCTGCACGGGGCAAAACTCGCAAAGAAAAAAAATCTGATTCACCAGTTTCTGAATGATTATCCGGGTGCGGCACACGAACCTGTAACGCAAGATAATCTGGCAGAATGTCTGCAACTGGAAGAAGACTGGTTTCATGCCCAGGAACACCCCGATGCGGTGGAAGTGGCGCACGAATACCAGGCAATCCAAAAACTCGGACAATACGCAAACCGTCTCCCGGTGGAAGGCGTACTGCTTCGCGTGGACGGACGTCCTGTCGCTTTTACAATGTTCAGCCCCATCGGACCGGATATCTGGACAGAACATTTCGAAAAAACGCACTACGAATACAAGGGGGCTTCCCAGTATATCTGTCATCTGTGTGCGAAAGCACTTCAAGGACGCGCGAAATGGCTGAACCGCGAACAGGATTTAGGGATTCCGGGACTCCGTCAGGCAAAACAATCCTACGCGCCGGAAACTCTTCTGCAAAATTACCGTCTTGTCCGCCGGTAAAATCGCTGAGCAGATTTCACACAAACAGAATCAAACATGTTTTCAATCCCCAAACTGCAACCGCAGGATGGGGATTTCTCATTCTCATACAGTTCAGGCTGCACCACCCGACAGTAAAGCCGGAGCATACATCATAACGAGACCGGCTCCCAGCCAAATGTACTTGGACAGAGCGAGGACACCGAAAATCAACAGAATCATCGCGCCTTTCACGACTTCCGAGGAAACGTAATTCATGCGTGGAAACAAGCTGGAAAGAGCATTCCATCCATCCAGTCCGGGGACAGGCAGAAGATTGAAAACGAACAAAAAAGCATTATCCATGCCCATGAGGAAAATAACGGTCAAAACGGCCGTTCCGACCAATTCAGACTGAAGCAGCAGATACATGCGCGGCTGAAGGAATCCGAACAGCAGAAACGAGGAAGCAAACAACAGCAGATTTGCAGCAGGTCCTGCCAAAGAAACAAGCGGATCCGCCCATTTGGAACGCGCACGTAAAAAAGCGCGGTTCACAGGAACACATCCCCACGCAAACCCCATGAGCAAAAACATCAAAATCGATGTAACGCCCATTTGTTTCAGGGGATTCAGAGTCAAATGCCCCTGATCCGCCGCCGTGGTATCACCGAAATAGAGTGCTGTTCGAGCATGAAAATATTCGTGCAGGCAAATGGAAAACACGATGACGAATGCCGCTGAAATAAAATACAGTGGCTCCGTAAAAAGTTTTGTAAGGAAAACGTGTGTTGTCATAATCATTCAGCTTTCATAGGCTTCTCCGACTGAAACAGCAAGCAGAATCCGCTCAAATCGACAGAGATACCTTTCTTTTTCTTCCATCCGGGGCACAAATGCTGCATTGCATTCCGCTCCGCAGAATCATACGCGGAGCCTCATGTCCGAATGGCAGACCATGGAAAAACGGTTTATGTGTGAGAGAGGAGAATTTCCGCAGCAAATGCAGCTGTCCGCTCTTCGTCTGGCAATCGGTCAAATGCCCGAAAACGACGGCTTTCACCTGACTTAAGATTCCGCAAAGCATCAGCTGCGTCAAATGCCGATCCAAAATGCGAAGTTTTTCACCGACATCCTCCAAAACAAGGATCGCTCCCTCGAACGATGGAAGCCACGGCGTACCGCACAACGATGCAAGCAAAGAGAGATTGGATGCAATCAATGTACCGGTCAAAGGCTCACGGACACGGAGTTCGCCCGAAACCTGACTGAGTATCCAGTTCTGCGGCACATCCCATCCGGAGGCGAGATATTGTGCCGTGGCATCATCTTCCATTGCTTTCCGCAAGCCTGCCGCCATGGGAAAAACGACGGGAATCCCGGCTCTGCGAGACAGCATTGCCAGATGAATTGCGGAAATATCGCTGTACCCCAAAACCGGCAAGCCGCGTTTTGCGAGAAGTTCAAAGTCCAGAAACGGCAGAAGCTGTGCGGAGCCATATCCGCCCCTTGTACAGTAAATCAAATCAACCGCCGAATCAGAGATCATCCTGTTCAGGTCCTGAACGCGTCCCTCAATACTGCTGCAGCAATACGGGTCTGTTCCCGTTTCGAGAGCATGTTCACCGAGAATCACACGGTGTCCATGCGCCTCAAGGAATGAGACAGTCGCCTGCACTTCATCTGCATCCGGCAGACTTGCAGGAGAAACGAGACCGATGGTCTTGTACTGTTCGGAGAAAAAAGTGCTGATTGTTCGTTTCATATTGTTTCTGGTTCGGACAACAGAAAATGGGCTTTGTTTATTAATAAGATAGCACGCTTCGACCTCATTATCAATCGAAATCGATTCTGTTTTCCACATTATTTGCATTTTTCAGGCAGATATGCTATATTTATGAACAATGATGTTATGGAAACTGTATTTTGTCTGCAAGTTTATTTCAGAAAACAAAACACAGGAAGCCTTTTCATTCCAATCTTCCTCAGGAGCCGTACCATGCGCACATTTCTTTTCATTCTTTTCGCCTCGCTTTCACTGACCTGTTTCGGCGCAAAAAAGCAGAAAGTTACAACCGACAGCGAAGGCTGGTACCTCGCGAAACTGGATGGCTGGAATATCCGCTATGAGGAAGCCAAGGCAAAAGCAAAAGAATTGAACAAGCCGCTTTTTGTAGTTTTCGCCGGATCCGACTGGAGCAAAACAAGTCAGCACATGCTAAGCGGCATTCTCAGTTCCAAAGAATTTGAAACGGCAGCCAAAGACAAGGCTGTTTTCCTGCTGATTGAGTATTTTCTGGAAACACAGATACCGGAAGCACAGGCGAAACACAACCGTGAAATCCGTGATCTGCTCATGCCGCCTCCCGTTTATCCATGCACTGTCATTACAGCTCCTGACGGGAAAACAATCCGCGGCATCATTGAGGGAGAACCGTCTGAATCCGCTTATCTGGAACAAATCAACAAGCTTTTGAAATAAGGGAACTTTCGTTCTGGTATATTGCTTTCATCCAAAAAGCAAAACGACAGCAAAAGCAGTCTGTTGCTTCATTTTTAAGCTGAAACAGACCGCAGAATCCATCATTTCCGCGATTTCTTGCACATCCTGCTTTTCTTTTTGAGATTATGGATGTATATTAAATAACAGGCAGCTCATCGCACCGATGAGATGCTTTTCATCCGAATAACCCCGAAAGGCTTCCTCTTGAGTGCCGGCAAAAAAAAATCGAAACTCGTCATCGAGCTGGAGTATGCACTGTTCATCTCCGTGGTCTATCTGACACGCTGTCTGTCTCTCCATGCCGCCTATAAAATGACGAATTTCTTCTCATGGCTTACGCTCAATTTCAATCCGCGCCATGGTCCGCGCAGTATCCGACTGATTCTGCACGCTGGAATATGCGACAATAAGAAAGACGCCCGCAAACTGGCACTTGCCAGCTTCGAGCATTTCGGGAAAGTATTTGTGGAAACTGTGAAGTTCGATCAGATTGTGAACGAAGACAATTTTTCACAGTACATTACGTGTTCCGATGATCCGCTGACTCAGCAGATGATGAATCCTGAAACCGAACATCAGATTATTCTGACAACGGCACATTTCGGGAACTGGGAACTTGCAGGGAGTTTGCATTCAAAGATTACAGGACGTCCGATGACTTCCATCATGCGTCCGTTCGACAATGACAAAATCGGGCAGTACGTATACCGCTGCCGCCACCGCTATCAACATGTCAGCTACTCGAAAAAAGAGGGGCTGCGTCCATTGCTGGCAGCTCACAAAGCAGGGCGGAACATCACAATTGTGGCAGATCAGCACGCATTCCCGGAAGAAGGCGTTGTGGTACAGTTCTTCGGACATCCGGCCTCAACCCACAAAACTCCGGCAAGCATATTTCTGAAAACAGGGACCCCCATTGCCATGCCTTACCTCATCCGCGAGGATGATGATTTCCATTTCAAATTCTATTGTGCCGCGATTCCGGAGTACCATCCAACCGGGAACAAAGAAGCCGACATCAAAGCAGTGACCCAACTTTATACAACCATGATTGAGGAACAAATCCGCAGATTCCCTGAACAATGGCTTTGGTCACATCGGCGTTGGCTCGACTGCGAACGCGGCCCCTATCACCCCGAACCCGAATCGAATTCATTATGACAAAAAAACCTCTTTCTCTTTTCTCCCGCTACAGTCTGCTTGTCTCACCGTCTGTTCTGGCAAGCGACTACTCCAATCTTGCCTCCGAACTTCATAAAATCGAGCGAGGAGGTGCTGACATGGTGCACCTGGACATCATGGACGGTCATTTCGTTCCGAATATTTCCTTCGGTCCCGGAGTTGTGGCGGCATTGAGACCTTGCACCCGTCTTCCTTTCGATGTACATCTGATGCTTTCCGAACCGGCCCGTTACACAGATCAATTCATCAAAGCAGGTGCAGATCATATCACATTCCATATCGAAAGCGAAGGCGATCCGGCAGAACTGATCCGGCATATTCACGAAACAGGCTGTTCTGCCGGTATCACACTGCGTCCCGGTACACCTGCCGAAGCCCTTCAGCCGGTCATCGGCGATGTGGACATGGTGCTTGTCATGACCGTGGAACCCGGTTTCGGCGGTCAGAAATTCGACATTGCACAGTTTGATAAAATCCGTAAAATCCGTGCGATGCTGGATGCCGCCGGCAATACAGAAGCTCATATTCAGGTCGATGGCGGAGTTACACGCGACAATGTGAATGATATTGCCGCTGCCGGAGCAAACGTCATCGTTGCCGGTACTGCCATTTTCCGCAATCCATCCGGCGTTACTGCCGCAATTCAGGCCATCAATGAAGCGGCGGCTTTTCTCCCCGCCCAAGATGAGGAATGAACTCATTAAAGTTCTTCCATGAACAACTGGCACACCGTTACGGATGTGCTATGCGCCGCATTCCTCTTGACCTCGGATTAGGTTGTCCGAACCGAAATCAAGATGGACGCGGCGGCTGTATTTTCTGCACGGATTCCGGCGCACGGGCAGGACATTTGCATCGGTGTATGCCACTGCCGGAACAAGTTGCGGCAGGCATTGCCTTTGCACAGGCGCAGTATCAAGCAAAACCGCCCTATATCGCCTATTTTCAGACATACACCAGCACGAATGCACCGGCAGAGGTTTTGCAGAGGCTTTTTCAGGAAGCACTTGCCTGTACAGAGTTTCCCGTTGCAATCATCTCCACACGCCCCGACTGTCTGCCGCAGGATACCGTCGAACTTCTGGCTGAAATGAATCAAACGCGTGAAATCTGGGTTGAACTCGGAGTGCAGACTTCCTGCAATCAAACTCTGGATTTCATTCATCGCGGACATCATTTCGATGCAGTGCAGGATGCCGTTTTGCGACTGAATCGTGCAGGAATCAAAACTGCCGCACATCTGATTTTGGGCTTGCCCGGAGAAACACGTGAAAACTGGCGGAAAACCGCGATCGATATTTCCGCATTGCCGTTCTCCGCAATTAAAATGCACCATCTGCAGGTCCTGAAAAATACTGTGCTGGAAGACATCTATCAGAAAAAGTCTTTCCCAGTTCTAAACGAGTTTGAATATGCGGATGCGCTGGCATTTTTCCTGCTTTCCTGCCGCGATGATCTGCTCCTGATGCGGCTCTGCTCCGAAGCTCCGGCAAGCGGTTTGATTGCACCTCGCTGGCACCTCGACAAAAACCAGTTTCATGAAATGTTCCGTGCGTTTTTCAACCATGAAGAATCACAGTATCTTCCGGTTCAAACAGCAGACGGATCATGGACGCTGTATCATCCTGCCTACAAACAGCATTTTCACTCCATGGCAGGTGCCGCCGAAGAATCCTACCGGAAATATCTTTCCCCGTGCCATATTCACGAAAAGCTCGAAAACAGAGAAAATGTGAGCGTACTGGAAGTCGGATTCGGACTGGGGTTCAATTCCGCCGCATTGATGAAAACCGCAGAGAATGCCGGGAAAGGATTCTGCAAAACCGTCTCGCTGGAGCTTGATCCGGCAGTCATTTCCTCGGCGCTTTCTCTGCCGGATCATCCCGATAAAACAATGTTGACGGCCTTGCATGAACATCGTTTCTGCAAGACAGCATTCGGGAGCATCTCTTTCGTAGAAGGCGATGCTCGCCAAACAGTGAAAGACCTCGAAAACGAATCCTTTGATTTCGTTCTGCTGGATGCCTTTTCTCCGGAGGAAAACCCTGAACTGTGGACCATGGACTTTCTCTCTGCACTGGTATCCAAAATGAAACCGGATGGACTGCTTGCCACCTATTCCACCGCATATCCGCTGCTGGGAGCGGCGCAAAAACTCAATCTTTATCTCTATGCTTCAGAACCATTTGGAAGGAAACGTCCCGGTCTGATTCTCGCCAAACAGGAACATCCTGAATTAACACCATTCCCCGCAAAAGAATGCGCGATTGCATCCAGCTGCACCGTGGGTATCCCGTGGTGCGACCCGAACGGCACAGCCAACCGCGAAGAAATCATCGCACAGAGAAAAGCCGAAACAGCCGCCGCACGTGCTGCCGGGATGCCGAAATGGTTAAAAAATACCGAATTTATTTTGAATCAAACAAATAGATAAAACAGTTTTTTCAAGTCCGAAAATATTTCAGAAATTATCCCGTTTTCGACTTGATTTTTTATGAAAATGTGGGATATTATAACCTCTGTTTTACTGTTCTCTCCTCTTCCCCTTGTCCTCCTAACTTCCGGCTGGTCTCATGTTCTACTTTCTCGTTGTTCATTGCATCCCCGACTATGCACAAACTCCGCTCCGTTTGTTCGATTATGTTACATTCCGCGCAGGTGCATCCCTGCTCACTGCTTTTCTGATTGGAATTCTGTTTGGTCCGATGACAGTACGCAAGCTGAAAAATGCAATTGCTCCCGCCCGACTGGAAGGACTGATCAAGGAAGAAGTCATTGACCACAAAAAAGATAAAACGCCAAGCATGGGCGGTATTCTGGTGGTTGCCAGCATTATTATCTCAATCCTGCTGTGGGGTAATCTGACCAATGCTCTTTTGCTTTTGTTCGTATGCACATTAACGGCATTTTCCGCAATCGGTTTCTTCGATGATTACATCAAGGTCGTCAAGCACAACCGCGATGGTATTCCGGCACGTCTGAAATTTCTGCTTCAGGTATTTGTATCCATCACCGCGCTTACTATTTATTCGCATCTTTCGCCGGACACCTATCATAATTTCTGCGATTTGTATGTTCCGTTCTTCAAAAATCCGGTTTGGACCATGCCCTACTGGTTTGCGCTTCTTTTTTCCGTCATTGTTCTGGTGGGAGCCTCCAACGCAGTCAACCTAACAGACGGCAAAGACGGACTGGCAGTAGGCTGCACCATCTGGTGCATGCTTGCATACGGGATTTTCGCTTATGTCAGCTCGAACTATGTTTTTGCCAGCCACCTGAATCTGCATTTTATTTCGCAGGGCGGTGAAATCGTGGTCTTTTCAGCGGCAATTATCGGCGCTTGTGTGGGATTTCTGTGGTACAACTGCCACCCGGCGGCCATGTTCATGGGCGACACAGGAAGTCTCGCTCTGGGCGGTATTATCGGCTTTATTTCCGTCCTCGTCAATCAGGAATTTCTGCTCATCATCATCGGCGGCGTTTTCCTTATGGAAATCCTGTCCGTCATGATGCAGGTTGCATCCTTCCGGCTTACCGGGAAACGCATTTTCAGGTGTACGCCGATTCATCATCACTTTGAGCTTGGAGGATGGGGCGAAACACAGATTGTAACACGTTTCTGGATTCTTGCAGGGCTCTTCGCGCTGATTGGTCTCGCGACACTGAAACTCCGCTGATTCCAAGCGAAAGCCTCACATGAGGCTGTATCAATCATGCTCCGGCAAAACGGGCAATCGCCCTTGCCAATACAATCAATGCCCGCACCCGGTCCAGATTCTGGTGCGGGCGTATGATTCTGAAATAGTTATCCCCATATAAATAGTCGGTCATGTACCGCATCCCCAATTCAAAGCTGATGACAGCTCCTGCAATCGGCATCAAATCGCGTTCTTTTGCCGTCAGCACATCGCGGAATCCTGCAAGAAATCCATCACGGGTCGCGGCATACATTTCACTGCGAAAATAAAAATGAGGCAGATCGCGTTCATCCTCGCGAATCGGATTCACGGCCACGCGGACCAAATCGCCGAAATCATACAGCGATGCCCCCGGCATGACCGTATCCAAATCAAGAATACAAACGGCATTTCCGGTATGTTTGTCCAGCATGACATTGCTGATTTTCGTGTCATTATGTGCGACACGTTCCGGAATGCTTCCCTCCGATAAAGCATCGGTAATGAGAGGTGCCAAATATTCCAGTGCATGAAGCGATTCCAGTTCTTTTTTCACAGTGGAAGCACGATTGCACGCATCCGCCTCAACAGCACGGTAAAGCTGCTCAATCCGGTGCGAAGTATTGTGTAAATTCCGCATGGACTCGAACAAACGCGGTGCAGGGAGATCGGAAAGATCACACTGAAATTCAGCAAACGCCTTTGCAGCAATAAACGCCTGTCTGGTATCGGCAACGGAATCCACAGAAACCGCATTCGGGATGAAATCACAGCAACGCCAGAAATATCCGCCTTTGTCTGAATACATAACATCGCCGGAAAGCGTCTTCCTGTAATGAAGCACACGGCGGGAAGCATCAGGCATTCCCGCATACTTCGCCTGCAAATGCTCTGTTACGCGCATGATATTCTTCATGGTCGCGGCAGGATCAGGAAATGTATGCGGGTTCAGACGCTGTACAATTTTACGCACCACATCGCCTTCAGACCGGCGCACATGCACAAGATATGTATCGTTGATATGACCGGTTTTAATCTGGTCAGCCGCGAAAGCAATCCCCCCCAGCTGAAACCGGGAAGCAGCTTCCAATGGTCTTCCGATGAACCCCGTTTGAGCCATCAGCAAAAGTTTTCCAATCAGGCGAAAAGATCGTCAGGATACACGCCGGACTGCGTCAGTTTCAGAATACCTTCCTGAACTCTCGGCTTGTCCTCACGATAAGTAACACCAAGCCAGGAGTCGCAGCTTTCCAGAATACCAACCGTTGAAGTACCTTCCTGAATTGTTTCTGCAACAGAGGCCGGAAGATAAAATTCAGACTTCAGCTCTTTCCCTCTCTTTTCGAGGAAGCACCGGAATTTCGGAGCAAGCTGTTCCATAATCGACGGCATGAATCCCCAGAAATTCATGGAAACGATTTCATCTCCGGTGAATTTCAGTTCAGTGCCATCTTCGGCAAATGCTTTTGCACCATTGCCATCCGGTTCAATTTTTGTACGCTCAATCACTTCATGCAGGGTCCCATCACCATTGGCAGAACAAACACCGCGGGAAACAGTTCCGAACTTGGAAAGAGTATTTCTCAGCGGATACCCCACCATGAAATGGCGATTCGGATTCTGATTTTGAGTCAATGCACGACCGAGCAGTTCAAAACCGCTTCTGCCGTAAAAGTCATCTGCATTGATTGCCGCAAAAGGCCCCGTAATATGATCCGCCGCACAAAGCAGAGCATGTCCGGTTCCCCACGGTTTGACGCGTCCTTCAGGAACAGCAAAATTCTGAGGAACAGCGTTCAATTCCTGAAATGCGTATTCTACATGGATTCTCTTTTCCCATTTGCTTCCAATCGCTTCACGGAACGCCGCTTCAATATCATGACGAATCACGAACACGACTTTATCAAAACCGGCACGAACCGCATCATAGATGGAATAATCGAGGATAATTTCAGAATGCGGACCTACAGGATCAATCTGTTTCAATCCGCCGTATCGACTGCCCATTCCGGCAGCAAGAACAACTAATGCAGGATTCATGAGGAATGCCTTTCTTTATCATATTTTTCAAAAAACTTTTGAAAGAAACTCGCATAAATAATTTACCATACGAAAATTTTTTTTCAAGTATTCTTATGTTGAAAAAATAGAATCCCGATGTATATTAATGCCGTAATTTCCGTATCCGGCATGTATTTTGAACGAAATTCATTCACAATACGCTGATTGCAAAATGACGCAAGACTGTTTCGTATATCCGCAATGACTTCAAAATCATTGCACCATATCACCGACATGCCGCGAATACTGTTTGGGGTACCTCTGAAATGAAAGATGAAAACCATGTATTATTTCTTTGCCGATGACCATTTTATGACACACGCAGGCAAACTGATCTGCAAGAATCTTCCTGCCAATATCCGTACCAAAACCATCTTCTGTGAGAATGACCTGGAACTTTTGGAATCGGGGAAATGGGTGGATGATTGTGAATTGCTGATTCTCCACATGATTGCTTCCACGTGCAATCAGCCGTTTCCCGGTAACGGGGCAGAAAAAGCTGTTTCCGAGTATTGCAGGCACGGAGGAAATATTCTGCTTCTGCACGGATCAAGCGCAGCATTCTGGCATTGGGATTGGTGGCGTCCAATCGTTGGTTTCCGCTGGGTTCGTCCCAATGATCCCGATGGCATTACTCCGTCCATACATCCGGTTGCGCCATGTTCCATTCAGGTATCAAAAGTCCGTCATCCGCTGGCAAAACAACTTCGTCCGGTGAAACTCCCTGCCGATGAAATTTACATCAATTTGGAGCAAATGAATCCTGCTGTTATCCTCATGGAAACAGATGTGCAGGGAAAAACATTCCCTCAAGCCTATCTGAGCGAAACACCATGGGGCGGACAAATCGCCGCATTCATCCCCGGTCATCTGCCGGAATGCACCACCAATCCCGACCTGCTTGCCAATATCAGCACTCTGGCAAACTGGCTGCTCTCACACGGTAAAAACAAGACAAAATGAACTCTGCATCTTTTTCTCCGTCCGCTCCTGCATCTGCACCGGTTCCCGTCTATCTGGCGCAGTGTTCCTCCTATGAAAATCCGGAGCTTGTTTCGGCCATCGAGTCTGTACTGCTGCCGCAAATCCAATCTGTCGGCGGGGTGTCCGGGAAATCCATTCTTTTGAAGCCAAACATGCTCTCCTGGCGCAAAAAAGACGATCCTGCCTGTGTGCATCCCCGCATGATTGTGGAAACAGCCCGTTTTTTTCTGAAATCAGGGGCATCCCGCGTTGCTGTCATGGAAAATCCGGCAGTTCTGCCGGCTCCTGCCATTCTGAAAATGATGGGAATTGCCGATGAACTGAAAAGCATGGGCGTGGAAACGGCCAATTTCTCCCGCTACCGTCAATTGGAAAATCTGCCGGAAACGGTCATATACCGCAATCTTGAAATCGCATCCGAATTTTGCGATTTCGATTATACCGTCGATTTGGCGAAAGCGAAAACTCATGCCATGATGACACTTACCTTGTGCGTTAAAAATCTGTTCGGATTTGTCAATGGCAATGACCGCATCGCATGGCATCTTGCAGTGGGACGCAATTATGACCAGTTCGCCGATATGCTGCTGGATTTGTACCAAATCATTCATCCGCAGTTCAACCTGCTGGACGGCATCGTCTGCATGGAGGGCAATGGTCCCGGCAACGGGACTCCGACCGAACGCCATTTTATCGCGGGGGCTGTTTCATCATTGGCACTGGATCGCGCAATCAGTCCACTGCTGGGATGTGCATCTCTCCCGATTTTGGAACGCGCGGAAAAACGCAATCTTCTGCCGGAAGCAATTCTCTGCGGTGATACGCCCGATATTGCCCCGCTGACACTGCCGGATGAACCATCCATGGAGCTTTCCAAACTGCATCTTGGCGTGGGAATCCCCTCCTTTGCTCAGAAGCTCATGCACGAACATCTGCTGGCACGTCCGGTTGTCGAGGTAAATCAATGCGTCGGATGCGGCGTATGCGTGAAAATGTGTCCGCCGAAAACATTGAAACTCAAAGACGGCAAACCATGTTTTGATTTACCGGGCTGTATTCGCTGTTTTTGCTGTCAGGAGTACTGTCCTCAAGGTGCAATTTACCCGCGAAAAACACTTCTGATGAAATTTTTCCGCAGTATGGAATCCATCTTCCGCGGCTGATTCTGAATTTGATTTCCCGCCTATTCCCGACGGGAAATCGTCAGGAGGAAAACCAGGACGCCGTACAATTCCAAACGTCCGAGAAGCATTTCCAGCGATAAAATCAGTTTTGCACCCCAGTTCAGATTCAGTTCTCCCAACGCAAGGACTGTCCCATCGGGGCGGAACAATGTCCCTGTATTGGTCAAACAAGAAAGAGACGTCTCAAAAGACTGCACAAAATCAAGATCAGGTTCCACCAGCGGAACCGTAATCGAAAAGAAAATCAAAACACCCATAAACAGTGCACAAAACGCCTGAATATTCTGCATCGTCCCATCTTCACGGCGTTTACCATCCAAATACACAGTTGGCACCATGTGGGGATAAAGAAATCGGTTCAATTCATTTTTCCCCTGCCGGAACAGCACTAAAACACGAAAACTTTTCAGTCCGGACGAGGTGGACCCGCTGCATCCTCCGAACAGCGACAGTACCAGCAAAAGAATCACGGCATAGGCCGGAAGCATCCACGCATAGCCATTCGGCAAATTTGAATAACCCGTAGTTGTGGCGAATGACACCGTATGAAACAGCGTATACCAGCAGTTTCCCAGAAACTCATGCAAATGATATTCTTCCTTCATGAAAATTTTTTGAACCGGCTGGAGGAAAACCATAATCGCAGTAACCAGAAGAATCATCGAAATAAAAAAATTCGATTCATCGTTGAACAACAGGAATTTCGGCTTCTCGCCCACAGCTCTGCGTCCACGCCTCAGATAATTCCAGATTGTATTGAACGCCGCCACCGCCACATTGAAATTCAGCGCAGAAAGAAACATAAAAACAAGCGTTACAGCTTCCAGCCATGCGCTTGAAAAACCGGAAATACCATCCTGTTTTGTGCAGAATCCACTGGTACTCACCGTATTGAACGCACTGCACAAAGCATCGAAGAAACCGATCTCGCTCCATGAAGGCAGATATAAAATCAAGGTTTCCAGCAAAGTCAGAAGCGCATAAACCCCGATAATATTCCACGCGGACGTATTCATCCGCATGGAAAGATTATATTCCCCCGATTTCAACCCCGCTGTTTCCGCGTAGGGAATAATTTGATTTTTTTGCCGAATCAACGGCATAATGGACAGCACCAAAGCAATAGCCCCCATGCCGCCCAGCCACGAGGAAAGACACCGCCAGAAAAGAAGTCCCCTCGGCAAATCTCCCACACCGTTCGGCAAATTTCCGTTTCTGACCGCCATGCCATTGGTAATCAGAGATGCGCTGGTTGTGGTAAACGCCGAAAAGGATTCAAACAGCGCATCATCCCAAAGGAAGCCGCTGACCGTGATATAGGGAATCGCACCAAGGACAGATGCTGCAATCCAGTACATCGTCATAATGGCAAAAACTTCACGGACACCGGGACGCAAGGTTTTGAATGAATCTTTTTTCGGTTTCGTAATCAACAACCCCGCAACAGCCAGCACACTGATGATACCCCCGCAGGACAAAAGGGAATGAATTTCACGGACCCCGTCATTGCAAAGTCGCGACACTCCGGCGGAAACGCATATTGCACCGCCTACCACACATGCAATAAAGAAAAGACAGAAAAGATAAAGTTTTAGATTCTTTTCCTGCACAGAGTACCTCAATCATTCGGGAAAAGCGCATCTATGTTTTTGAACACGTCGGAAGTACCGATTACAACCACAATGTCATTTTCCTGCAAAACGGTTGTACCAATCGGGGTATGCACTTCATCCCCGCGGAACAGCAGACAAAGCGTCAGGTTTGACGGCAAAGCCGCATCCTGAATCGAACGTCCCAATAACGGCGATTTCGTTGTAATACGAAATTCATTGGCTTTTGCGCCGCTTTCATTCAGAAATTCATCCAGTTTGGATGTTCCGGCTTGAAGCAGTCTTACCGCAGAATATGCCGAAATCGTTGTCGCACTGAATGCACAGTCAATCATGGAAATTTCGCGGAAAATCCGAAGATATTCAGGACGGTGCGTCAAGCTGATCACTTTTTTTACGCCAAGACCTTTCGCAAGAATGCAGGACAAAATATTATCTTCGTCATCCGAGTCCATATTGACAAATACATCCGCATCTTCCATTCCGGCTTCTTTCAGAATATATTCATCGGTGGGATCACCCTCAAAAAACTGAATTTTCCGGGCATCACGGCGCAAAGAATCCTGTAAATTTTCCGCTGTTCTGCGGTTCCGGCAGATAATCCGCACCTGATATCCTGCTTCACATGCCTGATGTGCCAAATCCGCACATGTATCATCATCCCCGGTCAGAATAATATTACGGACAGAATGAAAATCCTCCGGCGTAACATAATCCACAAATGCCTCTATGTCTTCTTTCAAACCTGCCACATACACGCGGTCTCCCTGGTTCAGAGAAAGTTCGCCGCGGATTTTTGTGGAAAGCTGCTGATTGCGGAGAACTGCACCAATACGAATTTTTTTCATCAAACTCTGATCAGGATAATCCTTGATGCAAACTCCCTGAATCGGGGAATTCTGCGGGATATTCAGCGCAACTATCCTCGTCGCCGGATTGGACTGTCGGAATTCATCTTGCAGGATTTGTTTCCGCAGCACCGTAAAAACACGGTCAGCGGCTTCTTCCGAGGTCGAAAAATAATGGTTCAACCCGTATATTTCTGCCGGAATACCGTCTTCCGGGGACAAACAATTCTTACTGAACAAACGGCAAATCGTTTTTTTCGCCCCCAGTCGCGATGCAATCTGACAAGCAAGAATATTGGTGGCCTCGTCCCCGGTAACGGCCAAAAAAGCATCCGAAAGTGCTGCACCTGCAAGTTTCAGCGTAGCAATATCCGTACTGCTGCCCTTCAAAATGGAAATATCAAAACGGTTTTTAATGCGATCCAGTTCGTCCTGTGAACTGTCCACCAAAACAACATTATGGTCTTCACTCAATGTTGCCGCAAGCAGACGCCCCAATTCTCCGGCTCCTATGATGATTATATTCATGGCATCAAATCCTGCGGTTTCAGTTTCTGCATCAGTTCTTTTTACACAAAATCAAATTCTGTTGCAAATAAATCCGCCAGCTTCGTCCCGATTTCATTTTCTTTCGGTCCGGCTACTTCAAGCGTAACACTTTCCCCCTTCTGAAGTCCCATCGTGAGCAAATCCAAAATACTCGCCAGCTTCACGGAACCTCGCGGTCCGATTACTGTAATCTCGTGATCCGAAAGATAAGGTCCTGCGGCCAGTACAATCACACTGGACGGACGGCAATGAATACCAGCTCGATTTTGAATTTCAACTGTCTTCTGAAACATAATGAATTGAAAATTTCCTGATTTGTGAATGGTTTGATGGAACAAAGAAAGTTATTTGGAACAGCTTTCCCCTCCGAATCGGTGATTTAAGGATAACGGGCCGCCTTGTCAATTGCTTCCTGAGTCCAGGTCATCGTAACACGATGCTGTTTTGCATATTCCTGCCCCCATCCGATCAGGAGATCATCTTCATCGAAGAAAAACGGACTGCATTCATCTTCTGTGCACTGACCGTCATACCATTTCGGGGCAGTGTAATAATACCAGATATTGTCCGAAAGGAAAAGTTCTTTTGAAAGAGGTTCGCCAAGCACATCGCGAACATGTTCCTTTGACATACCGACATAAATCTCTGCGGTCTTGCTGCGCATTTCGGCAGATTGAAAATAACCGCATGACACCGTGATGAATGCCGTCAATCCGCCGCACAGTATCACAAGAAGAACTGATAACGTCTTTTTCATAAACAGTTTTCCTTATCGTATAAAACATGATGAGAACCATTCCAGACAGTTCTCTTTTTTCAAATGAGTTGATTTCAAAAGTCGTTGGCGGAAATATTTGAAAAAAATATTCACGCAGTTGTCCTGAATAGTTTCCGGCAGGGCTTTTGAAATTAGCTCAAAAAAGTCAGAACTGTTTTTACAAGTCATTCCGCACATTGTTCATGATGCAGGAAGTCTTTAAAAAACAGGATATAAATTAATATACATTCGTTTCACTGTTTGTCAAGGACAGAATCTCTTCCGGCAGAGGACATTCCACAAAAAAGTTCTGTCCATCGAAAGGCGATTGAAACGCTAAAGAACAAGCATGAAGTGCCTGACGCTTCAAAATCAGCAGTGCATAATCATCCTCAGTTATCGTATCATCTATAAATCTCAAGTAAATACGATCGTCAGGACCATATAATTTATCCCCCACCATCGGAAAACCGCACGAATACAGTGTTGCCCGAATCTGATGCAGTCTCCCCGTATTCGGGAAACACTTTACCAGACTGATTCCATTATTCTGTTCCACAAGCTCGAATTCTGTACTGCAGCTCTCCGCATCCTGATAATTCGATGCCGTCACGGCATCTTCAGTATATCTTCTTTTTTTTCGCACTTCCGAATGATCATCTGCAATCAGGAATCCGTTGCGCATCTGATGTCCCGAAGGAAACTCGCCGAAAACCGAAGCATAATATGTTTTCCGAATCGCATGGGTACTGAAAAGTGCAGTCAAGGCTTTCGCCGCCGCTGATGATTTCGCAAAAAGCACAACACCCGACGTCTCACGGTCCAAACGGTTAATCGGATAATAAGGGCGGCCGTATCGTTCCTGCATCAGCATCAGAAGTGTATTGTGGAAGTAACATCCCGATGGATGTACCGGCAAACAGGCAGGCTTGTCCACAGCAATGAACTCCGGCGTTTCCAGCAGAATCCGATATGATGTATCGACCTCCGGCTCCGCAATTCCATCCGTCATGAACTCCACCGTTTCCCCCGCATGAAGTTTGCGTGAGGAACGCACCATCCGCCCTCCGACCAGAAGCCGGCCTTGTTCAATCAAATCCTGCCACCCCGTGCGAGACTGATAGGTGAAGCGTTTCGCCAAAAACAAATCCAGGCGCATTCCCTCTGATTCCGGCGGCACAGCGGCACGGACGATTCGCGGTTGTTCGGTCGGAAAAGTTTCGGAATCTGTCATGTGTTTGCAGTTTTTTGGGAGTTTTTCGTGTTTGGTGATTGCATTTTTGCAGGAGTATTGCTATAATATAATAATCGTTTTTCATTTTTCAATGCAAAATCCGGAGTTTCTCTCCATGTTTGATTCCATTACCGATAAATTTCAGGAAGCTCTGCGTCATTTGCGCGGGCAAACCACCATTACAGAGTCGAATGTCGCCGAAGCGATGAAAAGTGTCCGTGAGGCACTCATCGATGCCGATGTCAATCTCGAAATCGCAGACTCCTTTGTTGAGGAAGTCCGTACCGCATGTCTGGGCGAAGCTGTCGTCAAAAGCGTTACACCGGGTCAGCAGGCTGTCAAAATCGTCCATGATAAACTGGTCGAACTCATGGGCAGTGAACAGTCCGCCCTGAATTCAGGTGCTTCGCCCAACGTAATTATGATGGTAGGTCTCCACGGTTCCGGTAAAACCACAACTTCTGCAAAACTGGCACGCTACCTGAAAAATCAGGGAAAAAGTGTCATGCTTGCGGCTTGCGACGTATATCGTCCTGCTGCAATTGACCAGCTGCGTGTCCTCGGCGGTTCCATCGGCGTTCGTGTTTACAGCGAAGACGGCGTGGGCGATGTTCCCGCGATTGCGCTTCGTGCGTTGAATGAAGCCCGCATTGCCAAATCCGATTATCTGATTATTGATACAGCAGGCCGTCTGCAAATCGACACCGTCATGGTGCAGGAACTCGTTACCGTGTCGCAAGTAACATCCGCGGGCGAAATCATGCTCGTTGCGGATGCCGCGCTCGGTCAGCAGGCCGTTTCGGTTGCCCGGCACTTCAATGACGCGCTTCATCTTACCGGCATCATCCTGACCAAGCTGGACGGCGATGCCCGCGGCGGTGCGGCACTCTCCATTCGCCGCGTTACCGGATGCCCCGTGAAATTCACCGGCACCGGAGAAAAGATGGAAGATTTGGAGCTCTTCTACCCTGACCGCATGGCATCCCGTATTCTTGGTATGGGCGATGTGATTTCTCTTGTGGAACGAGCGGTTGAGAAGATTGACCGGGATGAGGCGGAAAAACTGGAAGAAAAGATGCGCCGCAACGCATTTGACTTCGACGACTTCCTCAGCCAGCTCCGCCAGATGAGCCGTCTTGGCGGTATGGAAACCATTCTGAAATTTCTCCCCGGCGGCAACAAACTCGGTGATTTGGCGGAACTCGCCCCTGCAAAATTCAAAGGCATGGAAGCTATCATCTGCTCCATGACCAAGCAGGAACGCGCCAATGCGGAAATAATCGATATGCCCCGCCGCCGCAGAATTGCAGCAGGGTCAGGACGCAAAGTCGAAGAAGTCTCTCAGCTCATCAAACAATTCCTCATGATGAAAAAAGTCATGAAAAATCATGGTTTGATGAATCGTCTTGCCGGCAGTGTCGGCGCATTGGGCAGCATGGGCGGTTTCGGAGGCATGGGCGGCGGGTTCGGCGGTGGTGCCATGAGTGGATTCAGCGGCGGTCTCGGCGGGTTCGGCGGGATGCGCAGCGGATTCGGCTTCCGCGGCTCGAATAACACCGTTTCTCAGAAAGACAAGCGCAAAAAACGCCATAAATAATCATATTTCAATTTTCCGAAGCTCAGAGTACGACCGATGAAACAGCAGACCATTTGGATTATGACCGGTGAATCCTCCGGGGATTTCTATGGCGCAGAAATTGCAAAAGCAATTTTCAAACAGCGTCCCGGCACAATCATCCGCGGCATGGGCAGTCATCACATGAGAGATGCCGGCGTAGATTTATTCGTTGATTCGTCCGAACTTGGTGTTATGGGATTCATCGAAGTATTCGCACTGCTCGGCACGTTTGTGCGCCTGTATTTCGACTGCATCCGCAGAGCGAAGGAAGAACGCCCCGACATCGTGCTGATGATTGACTATCCCGGCTTCAATATGCGTCTGGGAAAACAGCTTGCCAAACTCGGTATTCCCGTAGTCTGGTATATCAGTCCGCAGGTTTGGGCTTGGCGCAAATCCAATATTCCGAAATTCGCCGCTTTCTGCAAACGCATGATGGTGATTTTCCCCTTCGAGCCGGATGTTTGGAAAAATTCCGGCCTTGATGTCATATTCACGGGGCATCCTCTCATCGAAATCGTCAAACAGCGCACGGATTCAACCCTGCAGCGCGATCCGAATCGTCTGCTGATTTTACCGGGAAGCCGCCACGGTGAAACATCCCGTCTGCTGGTACCGTTCCTGCAAACCGCCCTGATTCTTCACCGGCGGCATCCTGCGCTGAAATTTGCGATTGCCACGCCTCGTGAAAAAGTGTTCAACGATGTTCAAGCCATCGTTGCGGAGTTTCGCAAAAATCATCCGGAGCTGAATGAACTCACTTTGGAAATTTCCTGCCATGACACAGCCAGACAGCAGCAGCTCTGCATTGCCGGGCTTGCCGCTTCCGGCACAGTTACAGTGGAATCTGCCATTGCCGATTTACCCCTGGTTTCGGCATATCGACTGAACCCCGTTACCTTTGTTTTGGCGGTCATTCTCATCCGCAAACTTTTCCGCAACGCATTCACTATGGTGAATATCATTCTGAACCGCAAGACGTTTGAAGAATTTCTGCAAATGCAGGTACGTCCGCAGGCTCTGGCAAATGCCGTAGACCGTATTCTCCCCGGAGGCTCCCGCCGTGAAGAGGTCATGTGCGATATGGCAGAACTGCGTCGCGAATTGACATGCGGCAGTGAAAGTGCCACGGTCAATGCGGCAAACGCCCTTCTTGAAGTCCTCGACAAAACGACGACCTCCCCGGCATAATACCCCCTTATTCTTTCCCCTCTTTTTGCATTTTTTCCGTTCAAAATCAGAACCGGGAAATATTGTTTGTTTTAAAATCAAAAAGATTCCCCTGCCGTTTTTCATGCAGAGGAATCTTCAAAGACTGCTATCCCGGAAACTTCTTATTTCACCACAAAAGTATTGAACGAATGGGCGCGAAGTTTCACATTCAGGAATTTCTCACCCAGCTTGAGGGAAATCGGGGTATCCACGCTGTTGAAATTTCCGGCGATGACCACCATTTTCCCGTTCGGGTCTAATGCAAACAGAATGGGCAGACGTTCGGGGCCGTCTTTGTGGTATGCGAGGATTTTCGATCCTTTGGTCAGGAAGTGGCTGTAGTGCATGACCGCATAATATTCCGGCGTATAACGTGCCGTATGTTTCTCGGAATTTACCTGAACCAGCGCATTCTGACGCCATCCCCACGCACTGGCGCCGCTGTCGGCGAGTACGCCGTTCCAGATGAAATATTCGGTGCATCCGCCGCCGATATAATGATTCATCAGGAAGAACGTATGTTCACCGGCATTCCAGTCGAATGTCCCGCTGCCGCATTCACTCTCCGTGCCGATGTAATCATAATTCGGGTATTTCTCACGCAGTTTGGACAGCAGCTGCGCGGCTTCCCATTGCAGTCCGATACCCTTGATATTGTCCGCCATGCGCGGATCGGCGAGAATTTTCTCGAATATCTCCATGCGATTGGTGTTGAATGTCCCCATATAAAGTTCCACATCCGGGTGTTTTTCTTTCAGGGCGGGCGCGAGATAATCCATATTGAACCGGATTGTCCCCTCCGGCGTCCACGCACAGCCGGGGTAATTGGTGTAGCTGTACGCCTCATTCTGGTAGAAAATGCGTTTCACGGGGATGCCTTCCGCCTGATACGCCTCAATGAATTTACAGAAATACTGTGCATAGGCTTTCAGGTAGCGAGGATCCTGAATGAACGTGTCATTCACCGCCAGACGCGGCGGAAAAAATCGCTGGTCTTCCGGCACAAACTGCTCCCCGAAAAGATGAATCTCCGACTTCGGGTCCATCTCATTGTAACGGCGATCACTGCGCACCGAGTAATAATGATTCACTTTCATCCACGATGGCGGAGACCACGGTGATGCCCAGAAAATCAGGTCAGGATTGTATTTTTGCGCCGCCTTGATGTACGGAATCACGCTG
This sequence comes from Lentisphaeria bacterium UBA1732, assembly GCA_002315855.1. Lineage (GTDB taxonomy): Bacteria > Verrucomicrobiota > Lentisphaeria > Victivallales > UBA1829 > UBA1732. Next base: position 27,635 of record DCIG01000075.1, read on the forward strand.
GTCCGGTCGCGGTCGATATTGAAATATTTCAGCGTGAAATCCCCCGACACTTCATCACAGCTGTACCAGCTCCGACCGTAGTCGCTGGCTCCGATTGCAATTCGTCCCGCGTTGAATTTCAGTTCGCCGTCCGGCGCGTACATGCGCTTGAAGAGGTCTTCGCGCGCATCTTCCGGCAGCATTTGAATCGCATCCCAGTCCAGCTCATTCATGCAGCTTCCCCATGCCCGGAACGGATGTCCTTTTTCCTGCCCCGTGATGCTCATGGAGAACCCGTCCCCGGCTGTATCCTGCAATTGCGCTTTTCCTTCCTGCCAGAATTGATTGTCGGTACTGCTGTACCATGACACGGACTGCGCGGAAAGCCCCAGCGATACCGCCAGAATGCCGCCCGTAATCACCTGTTTTGTCGTTGTTGAACTCATAATAAACCTTTCTGCGCTGGTTTCCAATCTTCTTGTCGATACCTTTTGAAATCAGCTCGAATGTTGTGATTGTGTTGCTTTTCATACCTGCGGAAGCTCAAACTCGTACCACACGCTCCGCCTGTTTGCACCGTCCGTGCATCCCGCACGAACGCCTTACTCTTACTATAGATTTCATTTCCGCTTTTTCAAGCGAAAACGATCCCATTTTTCAGGATAAAAAATGACTCTGTTATCTTTTTTCTATGAAAATTGCCTGATCTGACCAAGGTACTGTTTTTATTCATATAACCTCTCCACAAATCTTTAAAATTACGGTAAAACAGATTTGCAATCGCGGGGAATATGTGGTATAGTTTGGTAATGGATTTCGCGGGAGCTGCCGAACGTGTATATTCGGCGTACCGGAGAGCGGATAACGTACCGGTCTGCCCTGATTGCACATCATTCAAATCGGAGGCATTTCGGGAGTGCCCCGCGTCCTCGCGAACCGCGAAAACATCGTGAATCTCAATTTTTTCATGGAAGGAATCAAGCATGGGGTCCACAAACAAGGACTTTATTTCAGGCATAGAATTCGGGACCGACAAAATCAGTGTGATCCATGCCTGTGTGAACGAAAAAGGCTGCATCGATGTTCTGTCGTTTGCGTCCAAGCCATCGAAACGGGCGATTGTCAAAGGTGAAATCATCGATGCAAATGAAGTCATCAATATTCTGAACGACTTGCTGAAAGAATCGGAAAAAGGGTTGTCGATGAATTTCGACCGCACCGACCGCCGCGTCTTTTTTCTGGTCAACGGCATGTATGTCTGCACACGTCAGGGGGAAGGAACGGTTTTGACGGGAAGTTCATCGGGCAAAGTAACGCGGAAGCACATGGAAGAGGCGATGCTTGCCGCCCAAAACATCGTTTTATCGTCCGACATGCAGCAGATACAGGTTTTCGGAAGCTACTTCATTCTCGACGGGCGAAAACGTGAAAGTTCCCCCTTGGACAAGCTGGCGGAAAAAATCACAGCTCATGCACATGTGGTGTTCGCCTCGAAGAAACAGCTGGATGTGATTCAGAAAATTTTGCGGGAAGTCGGATTTGAACGCGATGGTATCCCATTGTTTTCCCCGATTGCCTCGGCGTACAGTCTGCTGACTCTGGATGAACGTATGCAAGGCACGCTTCTGTTCGACTTCGGCGCGGGCGTTTGTTCCTATGCGCTGATTCACAATGACGGGGTTCTGCTCAGCGGCACCATCCCGGTTGGGGTAAACAACTTGGCAAACGACCTGTCTCTGGCACTGGATTTGCCCTATGATTTCTGCCACACATTCATAAAAGAGTCCAGACTAACCCGTCTTCACATGGAAAATCAGAACTATCTGGAATACCGCACCGAACAGCAAGTCCGCCGGATTCCCGTGGCATCGTTCGAGAAAGTCATGGATTTGCGGATTCGCGAAATTTTCGACCTGATGCAGAGCATTCTGGGACAGCATAAAATTTATCACAATTTCTGTACGTCGGTCGTCATAACCGGAGGCGGTGCCCTGATTGAATCAGCCAAACAGATGATGAGTGATGTTACAAATCTCCCTGTCCGGGTGGGAACAGTTCAGAATCTCAGCGGCTCTCTTACCTCCATCAGGAAAGAATCGATGCCGTGTTATTCCGCAATCCTCGGTCTCGTGAAGGAAATCGGCGAACTGGACAAGGAAGACAGCAGCGGAATCGACAAACTGGCAAACGCCATGGGGAAATTCGGGGAAGGATTACAGAACGCATTTGGCACACTGCTGGGAGCATTGAAAATATGAGCACACAGACATTGAATGAACAGGATGACACGCAGAGTGTTTCCAATCTTGCCGAAAACGGGAAACGTGTTTTAGTGCTGGGCATTGGACGATGCGGACTCCGGGTGCTGAACAATCTGCCGGGAAACGGTACTGCCCCCTGGCTGGATACGCTGGCCATTGATACGGACTCCGCCATGCTGGATGCAAGCCGCGCCAATCATAAAATCAATGCTTCCGCCGACTGGTCGTCCAAAACATCCGTCGGATGCGGCGGCGATATCCTGCGCGGTGAACGCGCCATTTACCATGAACGCCACAACATCATGAGCATTCTTCAAGGGCACGATCTTCTGATTGTTACAGGCGGATTGGGCGGCGGCACCGGTACCGGCGGAATCCGTGCTTTGGGAAGTATTGCCAAATCATCCGGAGTGCCATCGATTTATGTGGTTACTCAGCCGTTCTCGTTCGAGTCCTACTCCCGCAGGAAAAATGCGGATGACTGCGTGAATGAGCTTCTGCCTTTGGCGGATGTCATGATTACGCTGCCTGCCGATTTGCTGTTCTCCACCATGCTTTCCGCCAATGCCGCCGTTTCGGAAGCCTATGACGCCGCCTCGCAGGAAATCGCCGGTATAGTATCAGGAATCGCCGCTGTGCTCCGAGGCAATGAGATCATCGGAACGAATGTCGCGACATTCATGTCAGCCCTGAAAGAACGCAAGGCGATATGCGGGGTTGGCATTGGCCGTGCCACATCCCATGACGGACTTGACCGCTGTGCTTTGGCACTCCGCAGAATGCTGGAATCCCCGTTTATGGGCGGAAAAGAATCCATGGACCGAACCGATGCCGTCATCCTTACTGTAATCGGCGGCAATGATCTGACCATTGCGGAATTGAAGCGCACGCTGGAGCTTGCCTCAGGATTGTTCCCGAAAAATATCGAGCTGACAGTCGGTGCCAGCACCAGCGAAACGATGAACGGTGTTATTCAGATTTCCGCCGTCATCATCAAATACGCGCCGGAAGATGCCCCGAAGAAAGCAATCCGGAAATCCGTAATTCCATCCGAGCCTGTTCTTCCAATCAGTGCAATGCCCCAATCATCGTTCAGGGACGGTCCACTGGAATCTCCTGAACTTCAGCTTCAGATTTTCGACCGCGGTGTCTTTGACGCACATCCCTCTGTACGTTTTCATGATCTGGATCTGGATGTCCCGACCTATCAGCGGCGCAACATCAAAATCGACAAAGGGAATTGATCATGAAAGTCATGAAAAGAAATCTTCTTTTGTCTGTTTCCGCACTTCCGATGATGTTTCTCGCTGTCCTGCCTCTGACCTCATGCAAGGAAAATCGAACCATGCAGGACAGCTATTCTTCCGCACCTGCGGTCGATGCAGAAACAGCCATGAAATACGCCTCGGATTTCTTCGACCTCGGCCCAAAGCCGTATCGGTCGGAACAGCTCGAAACTGCGGCAGAATGGATTCGCCAGGCCGCCGGTCCCTATGCAGATTCGGTATATTTTCCCAAATGCGGTACCGAGGATGAAAAAATCGTCAATGTCGTGGCGGAATTTTCAGGACACGATACGAAACATTTCATTGTGATCGGATGCCATTTCGACACCAAACAGATTTTCAGTGCCCCCGCCTTTGCCGGTGCGAATGACGGAGCCTCCGGAGTCGGTGCAGTGCTTGCACTGATGAAAGCAATCCGTGAACAGAAAATGCAGCTCCCGTGTACGCTGCGTTTCGTCTTTTTCGACGGCGAAGAATGCCTGTATCAGTATTCCAATACGGATGGACTGCACGGCAGCCGCGGATACGTTCAGCTTTTGCAGGATTCCGGCACACTGTCGCAATGCAAAGCCATGATCCTGCTGGATATGATCGGCGATCGCGATTTGGTCATTACGCCGCCCACAAACAGCAATGCAAAACTGATTCAGGAATCGGAGCGCATTGCCGCACAACTGGGGCGCGCAAAATCTGTTCAGCCCCTGAAATCAGGTATGCTGGATGACCACCTGCCGTTTGTGAATGCCGGAGTGCCGTCCATTGACCTCATCGACTTCTCTTACGGCGAACAGAATCTCTACTGGCACACAAGTGCAGATACACCGGACAAAATCAGCGGAGAAAGCATGAAATTCGCCGCTGAACTGGCTGTTCGCCTTTATCTTTTCGCCGCCGAAAATGATTTGGGCGGCAAGACAGGCCGTAAATGAACACGCTTTCCCCCATTTGTACCCGCCGTTTCTTCCGCGATTCACTTTGTTTGAAAAAGCTGCTTCAGGCAAAAGAAACACGCTATCTTGACACCGGCAGCAAGTTTTTTGCCCTGCCTGCCTCAACAATTCAGCAGGAAGTCGCGGAATACCTCGACAAAACGGAGATCAACGCGCTTTTTGATGCGCCGGATGCCTGCATGATGAAAAAAAGTGCAAGAACTTCCGCCGCTCTTTTCTCCCTTCCGAATGGACAGCGTGTCTTTTTCAAACGCAACGGAAATCGCAAAGGTTTGAGATTTTCACTGTTCTATCTGACACATTTCCCTCGCTCATTTCGTGCAGCAGGCGCAGCAATCGCATTCCGTGAAACAGGCGTCAGAACACCGGAAGTTTTTGCCGCCGGGGAAGAACGTCGCGGGATGATTCTGAAAAACAGCTTCCTGCTTACCGAAGCAGTCGGCAACGGTGCAAGCCTGCTGGATGAATTTTATCAGGATACCACTACGCCCGAAAAAGTCGCACTCATGCTGGAAGAAACCATTACGGCGGCGGCAAAACTGCACCGTGCCAATATCTACCATGGCGACCTGAAACTCATTAATTTCTATCGTCCCGCACCGGACGCTGAAATCGGCATTTGGGATTTGGACTCTGTGAGAATCTACCGCATCGGCATCCCCCGCAAACGCGTCATTCGTGAAATCGGACGTATCATAACCTCATTTTTGATTTTCGGAGAGGAAAAAGCTAATCTCCCGGACAGCTTCTTCGACCTCCACGCCATGACAGAAAAAGCCCTCCGCATTTATGGCAAGGCTTATCCCGCAGGATTCATCCCGTCTGCTCATGCCGTGGAACAGGAAGCCATTTCACGCTGGCTCTCAAAAAAACACCTTCAACATCAATATGGAGAAAATCTTCTATGAAAATTCCATCTGTTTTCCTCAGCAGAAAGCGGGAAAAAGCGGTCTATGTTTCCGCAAAACCGATGAAGGTTCTGTTTTTGCATCCTGAGAAATTATCCATGGATGTCAATGAAATCGGCAAACTCGATGATTTTTTCGATGCCGCAGTCAAAGAGGAAGAAGTTCCCGGCGTTTTTTCAGGGATGCTTCCCGCAAGCGGAAATCGTCCGGCACTGTTTCTGAAAAAACGCGTCTACAGCGGATTGTACTTCAAAATCCGCAATCTTTTTATGCCGCTGAAGCCTTTCCGCCGTGCAGAATGGGCGGAAATCGCCGAATCTGCGGGTATTTCCACCCCGGATGTTCTGATGGCCGGAGCGAAAATCCAAGGCGGAATCATTCACACGATTTACCTCATTATGGAAGCCGTTACAGGGACGACTTCGCTGGAAGAAATTTTCGCGCGTCCCGATGCACGCGCCCGTGTCAATCTTTTCATTGAAGACGGGTCCCGCATCATTGCCTCCCTGCATCGTGCACAACTCTTTCACGGCGATTTCCACCTTTCCCATTTCTACTACAAAGGCGCAGTGCTTTCCCTGTGGAATCCCGGCTGGCTGCAAACATGGTCCGGGAGTTTCTCGGAAGCAAGCATTTTGCGCGACCTCGCCAGTTTTGGACGCTCCATTTGCGAATGCGCGTCCCGCCATCGTCCTGCGCTGGATGATTTTATTGCGCATGACACGGTTGCAGAACAGTTGCTGTTAGCCTATGCTGAGGTCGCCCCCGGCTATATTCCCAGCGTCAAAAAACTTGTATATGAAATGAACCATTAACGTTCCCTTACCCCGTCAAGAAGGTCAAAAATGAAAAAACGCAGCATTCCATTGATGATTTTTTTATCTGATTACCTGTGGTAGCTACAATCTTTTTTGGATTTACTTGTCCCGCCTGGAGTTTCAGATTCTCTCTGACCGAAAAGATATTGATCCGGCCAATGAATTGATTCTGTGCATAATCTTCTTCCCGTATTTTTATTACTGGGAGCCAATTTCAAAAGTTTTGGCTCTTGTGGGAAATCTCCCTCGCTCCCGGCGAGAAAAAAACGCTTATCTGCAATTTTACCTGCATCCACAAACCATAATTTCACCCGTTTCCTCCCTCACTATGGACACATCTTCTCAAACTTACACCATTCAAACGGCTCATACCAACTGGATTTTTTCCGGTGATACCGGCTCGACCTTGCTTCAAAGCACATTCGGCAAATCCGTCCCGGAAACTTGCACTTCTGCGGCTCTTGCCGTCTATCCTGTCCGCAATCTGTCGGCACTTCTCGAACCCTCCCTCTGCATCATCCAGCCGGACGGCACCCACAATCTCGAACTTCAGCTTGCCGCCGTCTCCGAGAGCGGTCTCGATGACAATGCCTCTTCCACGGTTTTTCATCTTGCCGACCCTGCGTATCCCGTTGATGTGGACCTCATCATTACGGCGTATTTTGCTGAAGATGTCATCACCTCCCGAATCCGTGTCATCAACAAAGGCTCGCAGGAAATCATGCTCCTTGACCGCGATTCCGCCTTTGTGCGTCTTCCTTATCACCACGACACCCGTCTGACCTCTTTTTATGGCTGCTGGGCCAAGGAAATGACCGGATTCCACGAAGACAGACTCCCTCGCGGAATTACCAAGCACATCAACAGTCAGATTTCCCGTGCCGCCGTCCCCGATTATCCCGGCTGTTATCTTTCGTTCGGCGGGCCTGCACAGGAAGACTCCGGCGATGTTTTTGCCGCTGCGGTTGCGTGGACAGGAAGCTGGGAATACAGCATCACCAATACGGAAAACGATGAAGTTTTCTTCTCTGCCGGCACGCTCCCCGCTCTTCGCATACTTGCTCCGGGGCGCCGTTATGAATCCCCGAATGTGGTCATGACATGGAGTTCACAGGGCAAAGGCCAGGCCTCCCGCAATCTCCACGATTACGGACGCAATTATGGCATTTACAACGGCAAAACAGAGCGTCCCGTCGTCCTGAACAGCTGGGAAGGTCTGTACATGGATTTCAATGAAGAAATCGTTACTGCGCTGATTCATCGTGCCGCCGAAGCCGGAGCCGAATATTTCGTCCTCGATGATGGCTGGTTTGGAAACGGCAAATATGCCCGCAATCAGGACACCTGCGGACTTGGCGACTGGCAGGTCAACCGCGAGAAACTCCCTCATGGCATCGAATATCTCTGCGATGAGTGTGAAAATGTCGGTCTTCGTTTCGGCATCTGGGTCGAACCCGAAATGATTTGTCCTCTTTCCGAACTCTTTGAAAATCATCCCGATTATGCCATGCAGCTGCGTTTCCGCGACCGCGTCCCCATGCGCAGCCAGTACAATCTCGACCTCACAAACCGCGAAGTCGAATCGTTCGTCTACGACACGGTGGCCTCACTCCTTTCTGCACATCCGCGCATTGCCTATATCAAATGGGATCACAATGCCACGGCAAATGTCAACCCCGGCAGTCCTGCCAATCCCGACGATCAGGGCGCACTGAATGACCGCTTCACGGAAGCCTACTATCGCATCATTTCCAAACTCCGCAAAAACTTCCCGTCTGTCATCTTTCAGGCGTGTTCGTCCGGCGGTATGCGCGGTGATTTAGGCACACTTCAGTTCAGCGAAGAATTTTGGGGCAGCGATGAAACCAATGCGCTTGACCGCATTCTCATTCAATGGGGCTGGTCGCATTTCTTCCCGTCCAAGGCAATTGCTTCTCATATCGGACGGTACAAAGAAGGCGACTTCAAACTCCGTGCAGATGTTGCCATGACCGCTCGTCTCGGCATTGAGCTTGACCCGAAAATCCTTTCCGATGCCGATTTCGATACCCTCAAACAAGGTGTCGCAGAATACAAAAAAATCCGTCCTCTGCTTCATTCTGCCGACCTTTACCGGGGGCGTTCCCCCCACGATTCTCAGGTTACGGAGCTTACGTTTGTCGCAAAAGACAAATCTCAGGCCGTTTTCTTCGGATTCAAACGGCACACCGACCCGTACACGGAAAATCTCCTTCCACGCGGAATCGATGCTTCCAGAATATACCGTCTTACCGAACTGAATCCCGATACCTCTCCTCGTATTGTCCCCGGCGATTTCTCCGGCGCAGACCTTCTTGCGAATGGTATTCCCGTTTCATTTCCCTCCAAACAATCCAGCGTCGTGGTTCGCCTCGATGCTATCTGATAACCCTGTTTTCACCCCGACTGGTTCCCGATTATGAGTTCAAATGTTTATTTCATCCCCTGTTCTGCTCTGTCCGGCAGCAAAAACGCCGGGACGGCTTCTGTTACTCTTCTGAAAACCCTGATGGCGCGGGAGAATGTTCAGCTCCGTTCTCCGCTCCCTCTGAAAGTTCACTTCGGCGAAAAAGGAAACCGCACCTATCTGAAACCCGAAACCTATGACCCCCTGATTGCCTTCCTCAAATCTCAGCACATCGACTGCTCTTTCATGGAAACCAGTGTCCTCTACGGCGGCGAACGTTTCACTCGCGAGAAACACCTCGCTTTGGCGGAAAAACACGGCTTCACACAGCTCCCCGTTGTCATCGCCGATGGCGCGAAAGGGGAAGACTCCGTTGAAATCCCCATTCACCTGAAACACTTTCAGCAGGCCAGCATTGCCCGCAGACTTGCGGAATCGGAACAAGTCCTTGTTCTGGCTCATTTCAAAGGTCATAGCCTTGCAGGCTTCGGCGGAGCCATCAAACAGCTCTCCATGGGCTTCGCCGCAAAAGGCGGCAAACTTGCCATGCACATGAGTATCAAGCCCAAAATCCGCAATTGGAAATGCAAACGATGCAAAGCCTGTACCACGCGTTGTCAGGCAGGGGCCATTACCATTGGCGAACACTGTTCCATCGACCACTCCAAATGCCTTGGATGTGGTGCATGTTTCTCCATTTGCCCGCACCACGCCGTTTCGATTTTCTCTTGGGCTGGCTTCCGCAATATCCTTTTCGGCAAACGCTTCTTCCGTGAAAAACTTGTGGAATATGCCTACGCCTCTCATCACGGCAAAAAGCACATCTACATTACATTCGCCATGAATATCACACGCGGCTGCGACTGCGAACCCCGTCCAATGTTTAACTGTACGGAGGACATCGGAGTTTTCGCCTCGGTTGACCCGGTTGCCATTGACTCTGCGTGCTGGGATGCGGTGGCGGCAAAAGGCAGGAAATTCAAAGGCGCGGAACAGCTCGTATATGCCGACAAAATAGGGCTTGGTTCACGCAGTTACAATCTCATTGAAATCGCCCCGGAATAATTTCCCCGGAATACAAACAAGAGGTACTCCATCGAAATACCTCTTGTTTGTTACCTTTGAGCTGAATTTTGAAATCAGCTCCTCTGATAAGGCGTTCCGTCTGAATGATACGATTCACAGCGGAACGTTCCTTTTTCATAGACTACCATGCGGAAAATATCGTGCTTCGTCAAAGACCCCGTAACGATTTCTCCATAACCTTTCTCATCCAGCCGCGTATGAGGTTTATGCCGGTGTCCGGCAATGACCAGCGCGATTTTTTGTGCTTCAATCAGCGGCAGAATTTCCCCGGTATTCCAGTGCCCGTGCCTCTTTTCCCCTTTTTCTTCCAGAAAGGGAAAATGCGACACACACACGATTGGACGCTCATCCTTTTTCGTTGCCTCTCTTTTCAGAAAATCCTGCGATTCTTTCGTCAATATCCCGTTGGATAACCAGGGCTTTGTCGGCAGTGCCGAATCCAGCACTGCAAATCTTAATTCTCCTGTTTCGTAAATGCCGGGACGTGTCATGGGACAATGCACCGTTAATGCTTCCGTGAATCTCTCCATTGCATTCCGGCACAGATGCGCCCTTACATAGCGGTCGTGGTTTCCCGGAGAATACAGAATCGGTATCTTGCTGTCAATCAGTGGTTTCAACTCACGCAATGCAGTTCCAAATTCCCGCGGATCAGCAGTACTGACCGCATCCCCTGCAAATACAATGACGTCCGGTCTCATCTTCAACCCTGCCTGTACCATCTTCCCGATGGCATCTTTGTGAAAATGCGAACGGAAAAGCACCGCATTGGTGAATCCGCACATTCGTTTATCGGTCAGAGTCCTTGCCGAAAAAAACGGCGCTACATGAATATCGGAGAAAACCAGCAGCTTCATCTTACGGCTTTTTTTCTGTCAGTGCCAAAACGCTTTCGTAGTAGCTCAAATCCTGTTTCGCCGCAGCTTCATACTCAGTCCCCGCAGAAAGCTCCGTTGCTTTTTTCTGATCTGCCACTGCCGCTGCCACATTTGCCGCCAGATAATTTGCCTTCGCGGAAAACTGCAATGATACCGCTTCGCTGATTCCGCCCTTGCCTGCATATTGCACTTTCATCGCCTGGGACGCTTCCAGTGTCTCTTTCAGAGGAACCCAGCTGAACGGTGCCTGGTCCAGCACAAAGGAGAGCAAACGCAAGGTCGAAGCCGGAGTCCCGCTGAAATCCTTGAATGCTTCTCCGATTGCCTGCTTGAATTCTTCGGCATGATCGGTACGAACCAGATAATCCAGCTGTAACACCTTGATTTCGATATTATTAGCATTGTTCTTCGCCAGTTTCGCCACGAACTGTGCCGCTTCCTTTGTACCAGCTGTTGTTTCATAGACGAATAATTTCGCCTGAATCGCCAGCATATCGCCGGGGAAACTTTCCAGAATCTTGTCTGCACTCTGGCTTATCACACGCGGCAGAGATGCCTGAATCGCGCTTTGCAGTTCTTTGTGCATTCGTTCCAGTTTTTCCTGACGCGCAGTACTGAATGTTCCTTTGTCGATTTCATGCAGGACATTGTCCAGTTCTTCCAGTGCGCCTTTCCATATCACATCATCTTTTTCAGTAACTACGGCAAATGGTATCACAAGTTCCGTAAGTGTATATTCCCGGTAAATCGAATCGCTTGTGTTCTTGTCTTCATAAATCGGCAGAATGAAACCGTTTAACCCCATCGATTTTGTCGATTCACCCGGCAGACGCGACACTGCGTAAAATTCTGTTTTCTTCTTGAAATCTGTCGATTGGGTGCAGACACTGTCCACCATGCGCAGCAGTGTTTTGGCGGTGGGCAAAGTCGGGTCGAAAAATACATACACACAAACTTGTGCTTTTTCCATTGGCTTCCGTCCTGCGATCTGATTCAATTTCGGCAGAATGTCCGATGGTTCCAGCGGTACTCCGATTTCCACGGCGGAAACCGTCCCGCTTCCCATGAAAAGCACGGCACAAATTGCATACAATAATTTGCGTAACATTTTCATTCCTTTCTTTGTATCATGAATAAACAGATTTGTTATTCTTCCGCAGTGGAATCTCCGCCTTCCTCATAATTCGGACTCATTTCACAGCCCGAATCCATTGTCGCAGAAAGTTCATCCTCTTGCATTAAATCCTTTTCATCTTTGCGGGACATGCGCTGATGGGGTCTCCCGCGTTTGCGCCGGATTGTCGGTCGCGACATGCGTTCCGGAACTGGACATCTTTCCTCGAAATCCGCAATATTCCATATCAGGATATTTTGGATGATCGCCAATTCTCTTGCACTCGAATATCCGTTGCGGTTCACCATATCGCGGAACTTCTTCAATGCGTGCAGCTTCGGCTGCATCATCAAATTGCACACGGTATCGGCTGTCGTTCGGTGCGTCAGGCACATCGGGTGGAAAATATCGCGAATCAATCCTTTCATATCCGATTCTATTCCGGGATAATACGCCCATAATCCGCCTGGTTCGTGCGTCTCGCCGTAATGCAGTTCCACAAACGGCAAAGTCAGCATGGCGATTGCGGAGGAAAGACTTGTACGGAATAATCCCCCGCAGATGCGTTCACACCGCATATCCAGCAGTGCCAGAGAGTACTGCACCTGCGGAGTGTCGAAAACTTCATCCAGATTGGGCAGATAATGCGCCAGAAATCCATATTCGTGAAATGCCCGCAGCAGCTGAGATGTATACGGACTTTTCAATATCTTTTCCAGTTCCAGTGTCAGTCTCGATGGCGATGCTAAATGAATCAGTTCCATCTTCTTGCGCACTGCCGCTTCCGTTGCTGGTTCCATGTGGAATCCATACTGACCCGCCAGCTTGATTGCCCGCAGAATGCGTACCGGATCTTCCTCGAATCTCAGTTCCGGATTGCCGATTGTGCGCACGATACCGTTCTCTAAATCCTTCAGTCCCAGTCCTGTATGATCCACCACAATATCATGCACGGGGTCATAGAAGATTGCATTCACCGTGAAATCTCTGCGGAATGCGTCATCCAGAGCCGACCCGAATTCATTGTCCCGGAAAATCATGTTTTCCGGTGCCTGGTCGAAATGTTTCGGGCATTCCGTCTGATCTTCTCTCTGCGGCTGTTTGCGGAATGTGCTGATTTCCGTAATATCGCGTCCCTTGTACAGATGCACCAGACGGAATCTCCGCCCGATGATCATGGTTCGCCTGTCGCGGAAAACACGCCGTACTTCTTCCGGCGTTGCCGATGTCGATATATCATAATCTTTCGGCTTGCGGTTCAGCAGTATATCGCGCACGGCGCCGCCGACCAGATAGGTTTCATAACCTGCTCGCTGCAATCGGTCGATGATGCCGATAATATAGGGATCGGATTGTGACCTTAAGGACATAATTCGTAATTTCTTGTTTATGGAGCCTTTTTCAATAAATCTTTGGAATACAGCAGAAAAAGCATCTTTCGATTCGGCTCTCGAAAACCTTTTCTCATTATTCCGCAGGCATTTTGATTTCGGCTCTTATCGTGAAAACCGGTCCTGATTCTTCTTGATTCTTTGAAATTTCAAAATCAGCTCCGGTCTTGATATTGCGGGTGTGCTTTTGAAAAATGCGTCAGTTCGTACTTTTCCTTTTGCCGCATTTTTGAAAAGCTGCTCATAAAATATAGCATCATTCCCCATCCTTTTCAAGAAAACATCCGCGTTTTCCCGTGTCCCCTGAAATCTCAGACCTTTCAGGATTCCGGCCCCCCCTATCGGTTGATGGGAGAATAATGCTGCTGCAATATCGTATCCACTCCGTCCTGTTTCGGATCGCGGTCCGGGTAGTCCGCATTGAAATGCAGGCCCCGGCTTTCCTTGCGTTCCATTGCAGAGTCGATAATCAGCTCCGCCACGGTTGCCAGGTTGCGCAGTTCGATTAAATCCTTCGTCAGATGGAAATTCCAGTAGTATTTGTCGATTTCCTCTCGGATATTTTCGATTCTGCGCTTGGCTCGTTCCAGTCTCTTGTTGGTGCGGTATATCCCCACATAGTCCCACATAAACTGGCGGATTTCCGCCCAGTTGTGCGTGATGACCACCTGCTCGTCCGAACTCGTCGCGTCTCCGCTGGTCCACAGCGGTGCTTTCCGGTCGGCCAGTCCGGTACGCAAATCCTCCAGATGTTCCATGATATGCTTTGCCGCATTCGCCGGCACCACCAGTGCTTCCAGCAAACTGTTGCTTGCCAGACGGTTTGCACCGTGCAGTCCCGTACAGGCTGTTTCGCCCACGGCATACAGCCCCGGAATCCCCGTGAATCCGTTCAAATCCGTCTTCACGCCGCCGCAGCTGAAATGCGCTGCCGGAACGACTGGAATCAGCTGTTTCGACATATCGATGCCCGCTTCCATGCACTTCGCAAAAATATTCGGGAAGCGTCTCTGCAGAAATTCTGCCGTATGATGTCGCATATCCAGCCAGGCGCACGGCTGCCCCGAACGCTTCAGTTCGTTGTCGATGGCGCGAGCCACCACGTCGCGCGGGGCCAGACTCTTCATCGGGTGATATTCCTGCATGAATTCCACGGGTTCCGTGCATCCCGGTCGAAGCACCTTCAGTACGCCTCCCTCTCCGCGAAGTGCTTCGCTGATCAGGAACGATTTCACTTTCGGATGGTACAGGATTGTCGGGTGGAACTGATAGAATTCCATATTTGCGATTTTTGCAAATGCGCGATACCCCATTGCCACGCCGGCACCGCAGGCCACATCGGGATTGCTGGTGTACAGGTATACTTTCCCGCATCCTCCGGTTGCCAGTGTTGTGCTGAGTGCGGTGATTGCCACAATGGTGTTTTCGCGTTCATCCAGCACGTATGCGCCGATGCATCGGTTTTCCCCCATCCAGCCGATATGCCATGTGCTGATCAAATCAATCGCCGTATGATACTCGAATACATGAATATTCGGGTTCGCGCGGCACGCCGCCACCAGCGAACGTTCTACTTCCGCACCTGTTACATCGCCTGCGTGCAGGATTCGCCGTTTATGGTGTCCGCCCTCTCGTCCCAGATCGAAATCCGAATGCCCCGCTTCCGGCGGTGCCTTTCCCATTTCTTCCAGCGTTGTGAAGTGTGTCCCTATATCGATAAGCCATTTGATTCGTTCAGGCCCTTCGCTTACGATTCCCATCACCGCTTCCGGCGAGCAGAGATGCGCTCCGGCTTCCAGGGTGTCCGCCAAATGTTCCTCGAACGTGTCGCCCACATCCGTTACACATGCGATCCCTCCCTGAGCCAGTTTGGAATTGCAGTCGTCAATCGCGCTTTTTGTGATGATTGCGATAGACCCTGCACCCTTTTCAGCAAGCATGAGTGCCGTGCTCAGTCCTGCCAAGCCGCTTCCGATGATCAGATGATCGAAAAAACATTCTTTTGCTGTTTGCATTTTTTTCCCAAAATTTTGAAATCGGGGTTTAAATATCAGGTATCATGATGTAAATTACACCGTTTTTATGTTTTTTTCCACACTTTTTTCAAAGAAGATTCATTTTTTATGAAAGTTTTTTCTTTTTCTCAACTTTTTCAACTTTTTTCTGCTCAGCACGTCTCCCCCGAAACTTTGGCTTTCCGTGTCTCATGGAAACGCACTTTGCTTGATTTGCTCGTCCTGGCTCTCTCCGGGGCCATGCTTACTCTGTCTTTCCCCGGCATGGACATCCCCGGTCTCCAATGGATTTCCGTCATCCCGTTGATTGCTCTTTGTCGTCCGGTTACGGTCCGGCGGGCCTTTGCCTATGGCATGGTCTGGGGGTATTTCTGGAATCTCACTGCCACCTTTTTCCTCCGCGAGATTCATTGGGCGATCCCTTTCGCGTTTGGTGCGGTCTTAGGTGTATTCTATGCTTTTTGGAGCATGTTGATTCCCGTCTTCTGCCGGAATCTTCTTTACCCTGCCGAAATCCGTGCCCGTGGCAGTGCCGCCGTTGCGGAATATCGTCTTTTCCGTGTTCGCGATGAATTTCTCACCGTCTTCGGGCTTGCCGCATGGTGGGTTCTCCTCGAATGGCTTCGCTCATGGATTTTCACGGGTTTCCCCTGGGGGCTCATTGGCATTTCCCTCTGGCGGAATCTCAACCTCATTCAGATTGCCGAATACACTGGCATTTACGGCCTTTGCTTCCTGATTGTTCTCATGAATCTTGCCCTTTGCTTTGGCGGGCTCCGCATCGTCTCCGGATTTGTGGTGAAGAGCAGATTTCTCCGTCCCTGCCCTCTTTACGCCGCCTTGCTTCTGATTGCGCTTTCGTCTGCTTTCGGGGCTCATGCCATGCTCAAATACACTCGTCTTTACCGCAATGACGATCATGTCCGGTACTTTTCCGTCGGCATTGTCCAGCCTGACCTGTCCCAGCGGCGTTTCGGAGGCATGGACAGTATTCGCGAAGCTCTTCAGGTCTGCACTTCTCTCACGGAGAAACTCATTGCCGAAGACACCGTCGTGAAACAGCTCTCCCCCATCCCCGTGGGCGGCAAATCCTCCCGTCCCTCTCCCGAATCCATGCCTCTCGAACTCATTATCTGGCCTGAAACCGCCGTCCCGTCCGCCTATTACAATGGCGGCGACTTCCCGGAGGAATACCGCGCCACGGTCCGTTCTCTCACGAAAAAAGCAGGTATCCCGTTCCTCATCGGGACGCTCACCTATGGAAACATCAAATCCAGCACGGACTATGAGATGTTCAACTCTGCTCTCTTGCTGAAACCTCTCGCCTCGCGCCCCCTCACTTTGGAAGCCGATTTCGTTGACAAATACGACAAAATCCACCTCGTTCCTTTCGGCGAGTTTATCCCCCTCAACAATACTTTCCCCATCATTGGCGAACTTACCGGCATGGGGCGCAACCTCACACGCGGAAAAGCCTTCCGCCCCGTTGACATCGCTCCCGGAATCCATGCCGGTATCCAAATCTGCTACGAAGACGTCTTCGCCTACGTGGACCGCGCACTCGTTCGCAATGGCGCAAATCTCCTGCTTGTCATTACAAACGATGCTTGGTATCCCGCCAGCACCGAACCCGTCCAGCATTACGCCAACTCTATTCTCCGCTCCGTGGAAACCCGCCTCCCCATGATTCGTTGCGGCAACTCCAATTACAGCGTTGTCATTGATGCCGTCGGACGCACGGTCGATGCCGCCTCTCGTTCTTACGATGATACCGCCGGGCAGGTTCATCTCGACCCCGGCAGACAGATTTCCACACATGCGAAATTTGTTGTCCCTGTTCTGAATGACTCCGAATACCGTCCCACGTTCTATGTCGTCTACGGCAATCTCTTTGTCGCGCTTCTCGGCATTGTTTTCACCTTCGCCGTCATTGAAATAATCCTCCGTCAGCGCGAATACACCCGCCTTTGCCTCAATCCGCCTGCATAATCACATGCCTTTTCCTGCATCCCTCACCGCTTTTTCTCCTCGCCGTCAGATAATTCTGTCGGTAGCTGTACTTGTGCTCCTTTGGCTTCTGCTCCGAGTGTTCACGCTTGGTTGGGATCTTCCCGCCATGGCCGAACATGCCCCCGACTGCGCTCCTCCTCAGCCGTCGCTCTCCGCTTACGATATGATGCAGGGGGACACGTTCAAATATCCGCCCCTCCAGTACCTCATTTACGCTGCCTTTGCCCCATCCCTTTCAAACACATCCGATGTCCCTTCCCCTCGTGAAATTCTCTCCGTCACCTCTGCCCGTATCTTCGTTTTTCGCGTCATCAACTCACTGATGGAACTTGTTGTCATTCTACTGACTTTCTTTGCCGGCATCCTCTTTCTGAATCTCTCTCCTTTTCCGTCCGCCTCTGCCGCCGCGTTGCTGTGCATGTTGCAGCCCTTCATATTCTACTCTCATACCTCGAATATGGACATCCCCTGCGCTTGCTGGCTCACCGCCGCCGTTTTCACTGCCGCATTTGCCGAACGCCTCTCCCGTCATCACTCCTCATCCCATTGGAAAATTTTCTCTCTTGATTTCCTTTGCGGCACGTTCATTGCCTTTGCGTTCTGCACGAAAGACCAGTCTTACGGTTATCTTGTCCTGCCTGCTTTTGCGCTTGTCATTCTCCGCAAACGCCGTGGCATGAATCTTCTTTCCGCCTGTTCTCCTCTGTTTCGCTGGGGTGTTTCGTTCATTCTGTTTACCTGCCTGATTTACCTCATTCAATCCGGTTTTTCTCATCCTTTGGAACTTGCCCGCTGCCACTTCTCGTGGATTACAGGCTCCGGCAAAAACGATTTCATGGCTTACGGCTCATCCCTTCCGCAGCGTCTGATCCTCTTTTTCGCCGGCCTCTCGCACCTGGCGCAAGCTGCGGGGTATGCGCTTCTTCTTTTACTTGCGTTTTCTCTTTGGCTCCTCAATCGCGCACACAGATTCCGTCATTTCTCATCCTCTCCTGCCGCGCATCTCTTCTTCTGGCTTGCCGTCTCCTTTTGTTCTGCCGAACTCCTCCTTTTTCAGACGCTCCGCAATTCCCATATCCGCTACATGATTCCGTTTCTCCCGTGGCTTTGCCTTGGCTCTGTTCTTCTGCTTGCTCAAGCCTCAAAAAAAAGATTCTTCCTTTTCTTTCTTCCCTTTTTCCTGCTTCAGTCCGCCTCCTCCGCTCAGACTTTGTACAATCTTCGGCATTCCGTTGCCTCGAAAACCCGCGATTTTGCCGTCTCTTATCATCTTGGCGAAACCGTTTCTGCCGCTTCCATGACCGCTTCCGCAGGTCAATTATTTTCCTATACGCCCGAAGCCCCTGTTTCTCGCGATGTCCTGAAATCCTGGCAGGCCTCTCAGTTTGTTTTTCATGACCTTCACATCCTCGATATTCCTCCCGATTCATTTTTCCTTCGCCTGTTTTCTCCTGATGTCCTTTTCGTCAGCACGGCGCGCTTCAGCTCGGATAACTCCATCCCATCCCTCCTGCAATCTTCCGGTTATTCCCTCGAAACGGTCATTTCTCCGGACACAGTCATCCCTCAGTCCTGGCATTTCCCGCAGGAATCTCAGATGGTCTTCGTTTTATCTGCCGCACCCCGTCCCCTCATTGCGGATGATTTCCGGCATCGTCCTTTGTCGGCTCAGATGATGGTGCTTGAATTCATTTTTACTCAAATCACGCCCATGGACGATATGTTGCGGCAGTTGGGCGGCGAACTCGCCCCCGTCTCTTCGGAATCCCTGTCAGGGATTGTGTATTTCGATTTTCGTACTGTGAATTTGATGATACAGGCGTATACACTGGCGGGACGCACCTCGGATGCATCCGCCCTGAATGCTCTGTTTGAGGAGAAAAAATTACTCCCAAATCAGATGATTGATCCGCAGTAAATCGAGAAAATCATCGATTTCAGCTTCTGATGTCTCGGAAAATGTTTCTCCGCACGTCTCTTTCAGACGCTTGCTCAGTTCTTCGCGCGTTATTCCCATTTCGATTTGGCGCAGAATGAAAAGCGCCGTGGGATTCAGCTCGACTGATTCTCCCGTCTGGAAATTCACCAGAATATCTGCCCCGTTTAAATCGCGGCTCAATGTGTACATGGTGTTGAGTATCATACACAACTCTTGTTGGATGCTTTTGCCGGAAAACAATCGTTGTCTTTCAGCTGGCGCATCATGAAATCCTTACTGGTCAAATAACTTGTTTCGTTCAGTCCGATTTCAGATTCTGAATCCTTGTACTGGATTTGAAATGAATCTTCACGCAGTTGCCGGAAGTAGTTTGAGGGGACTGCTGGGAAAGTAACCACCCAAAACTCTCTTTCGGCAGATGCCGAAAAGTATTTCATAGCTCACGACAGAACTTCTGAAATCAGCTCTATATATTATTTTACGGATAATTGCGAAAAAAAAAAGAGCAAATATCATGTTTTTATCAAAAGTTTTTAAAAAGTTTTTAAATGTTAATTCTTGAGTGATTCATGCTCGTTTTAGAATCATAAGAGGGTATCTCAATTCATTCGGAATAAAAGTCTTTTTATGGATGTGCCAGAAGACCGTTTTGGTACTTTTGAAGATAGCGGTTTGATACACGCTCCTCGGAAAAGTACAAAACTGGACTTTGTACAGACAAAATCAGCTCTTCTTCGAGATACCCTTGTATCGAATCTGTCTTGTGAAATGAGCTTTTTGAGCTTATTTCATGTTTTTGATTTCTTCGATATAGTACCAGTCCTGACTTGGCAGGTAATAGTAGCAGAAGAGATGTTCTTCACGGCTTGTCGTCTGATCCTTGTGTTCCACCAGAACTTCTTTCCGCAGGACACCGCATTTCTGTTGTTTCATCTGCATGAACATGCCCTGATCCTGATACATGAGTTTCAGTGCGTCCTTGCGGGTCGGATCGGAGGTCGCCTCCTGGAACGCTTTTCCTGTGGATACGATGATGGTTCCGTCGGAAGTCATCAGTGTTTTATCATATACTTGGCTTCCTTTGTTTCCGTATACGTTCAGATGTTCCAGAATCCCCTTCAGGCGGATATCAATCCCGATGACCCCGATGAATTTCCCTTGCAGATCATACATGGCCATTCCGCATGTAATCAGGTATCCCGCTTCCAGTGTAGCCCCCGGATACGGCAGACTCCATACCATTTGGCCTTCTTTTTCCAATGCGGTGCTGTACCATGTCCTTTTGCGGGGATCGTAGTCATCGGCATAATCGCCGCGTCCCGGCAGAATTGCGAATAACCCGTTCTCGAAACCGAAAAGAATATTATGGAATGGAAGTCCCGCCAGCCTCAGATATTCATTTTTCTTTTCTTCCGTATCGCATCCCGCTTCCTTGGGTATCTGGGAATAGAATGATTTCAGACACATCGGATGAAGCTGTCCCAGTCGTTCCAGTATGACGCGGTCTGCCTGGGTCGGCTTGCTGCAGTCCGGTGTCTTGTAGGCGAAATGCGCAAAATCCACCTTTCGGTGATACACCGATGAATACAGTGCCTGTTCCTCATATTTCGTCCCCGAATTTGCGGATAAATCTTGTTCACTCACAAATTCTCTTGTCGACAGTTCTTTGGTCCCGTTCGGGGCGCATCCGTCTAAAAACAGATATTCCGCCATCAGGGAGGACAGACAGAACATGCTTTCCGCCATGCTTGTTTCGATATAGGTCGCAGTATCTTCGGTACCGCTGAAACATTGCTTTTGGAAATGTTCCATCTTGTTGATGCTTGCGATTCGCTTGACTTCGGAAACAACGGTATACGATACCGTCAGCACCAGCAGCAGAACCAGTGAAATGGAGGATGCCAGTGTAATGCGCCGGTGATGTCCGGCAAACGCAATTAATTTGCGCGACAGCATGTACGGATTGGCACTCGTTTCTTCGCCCGCAAGATACTTGCGCAGGTCTGCCGACAATTCACTGATATGCTGATAACGCTCTTCCCGGTTGAATGCCGTTGCTTTTGCGATGATTGCCTTCAGGTCTGCATCGATTTTGTACCCGAAACGATGCACGGTTTCCGCGATTCTGCCTGTACGGATCAGGGCCAGTACTTCTTCATTGGTCGTCCCCATGTAGGCTTCCTGCAATGTTACGATTTCAAAGAGTATCAGCCCCATTGTATACAGGTCGGCTCGCTGGTCGGTATGCTTTCCGAGGATCGCTTCAGGCGACAGAAATCTCGGCGTCCCCGCAATCATTGTCGGACTTTTCCAGGTGGCGGAATCATAGCCCGGCTCATTGATTTCACGTGCGATTCCCCAGTCCATCACGTATGTTTCATGAAATTTCCCGATGATGATGTTTTCCGGCTTCAAATCGCAGTGGATAATCCCCCGGTTATGTGCATAATCCAGTCCGTCGCATACTTTCAGAAATACTTCCAGGCGGAACAGCAGCGACTTCCGTTCATCAAAGGTATCCACACCTTCCTGCCGGTACTGCACGCATACTTTTTCCAGATAGCTTTTCAGCGTCATCCCCTCGATTTTCTTCATCGTGATGTGCAGTCCGTCATCTTCATCCGTATTCAGAGAATAAATCGGTATGATGGACGGATGGCACAGCTGGGCCGTGATGGACGCTTCCTGCAAAAACATCGGCCTCGTATTGGGGTCTTCTTTTTCCACTTCTTTTTTCAGTGTCTTGATGGCCACAAGTCGTTTCAGCGTCAGGTCTTTCCCTTCACGGATGATTCCCTGTCCGCCTTCTGCGAATACCTTCCCCACTTCGTATTCGCTCGTCAGATACGGCAGTTGTCTCGTCGTGGTTACAAATGCTATCTTCTGTTCCTCTTCCGGCATTTTTGCCGATTCCAGCGCGGAATCAATATCGATCATCTGGGTGCGTATCGCAAAACTGGTCAGCGTTTTCCGGTTGTTTTGTCTCGTAAAGCCTTTGTGCTTTTGTTCTGGTTGGGAAGAAATACTCATTTTCATTTCTCCTCTTTCCGTTGGATGGGATTCATATAGATTGCCAAATCTATTTTTTCGACATAATACCATTGGTTGTTCAGTTTGCGGTAGCAGTAAAGATACCGTACTCCGTCGATTGTGCGCAGAATCGCTCCCGACTCCGTTCTCAGCATCTCCTGTAGAATCGTTTCAGGTAAATGCTCTGGGGTCTTCGGAACTTGCAAAACCTGTTCGGACACTGCTTTCTGATACAGGATGCTTCCGTCCTCTTCCAGCAGATACTGCATCGTCAGTCCGCGTTTCCGGTTTGCCGTATGGTCGAGGATATTGCTCAGGTGGATACTGGAAATCTGCAGCACCACGGTCCCCGTTTCTTTCTGATTCGCCCCGTAGATGGGCATTGCCATGGAGCTTGCATACAGCTTGTTTTTCAGCGAATGATTCGTTACTTCTTTGGGTTTGAACCATTTCTCCGATTCTACGTTGATGCTTCCCGGCTTTTGCTCGGACAGCAGCAGGGCAAGGACTGTTTCATCGGTCGATTCCGTGTACGGATACAGATAATTCCCCGCTCCGTCAAGCATGATTGCAAATCGGTACACTGGGCATCCCTCCGTCAGAAAAATCGAAACCTGCTCCTTGATCGTTCGCTTTTCGTTGCTCGCATTCCACGGCGATGACATTTCGCACTGCAATAGCACCGGTAGCAGATAATTCAGCCGTTCCTGCATCTTCTTCTGGGTCTCATCCTGTCCCGCTGCCCCGGACTCCTCTTGGTCAATCCCCGGAATCAGCTCCAGTCTCGTGAAATCCACATTCCCCCCGTAAAAGGCGGAATGACTTGGCGCAAGCCCTTCGGCCACCTGATTCTTCGACTCTTCAGACTTGTCTTGGAGGTCTTTGTTTTCAAGCAGATACGATATATCACGGCTCAGAGAAGACAGCATCAGCCGGAATTTATCCAGTTGCAGATTCAGGCTTGCCGCCGTACTGATACAGGGACCTTGGGCATCCACCATCACTTTTTCTTTCATGTAGATTTCATCCACATGTCGTTTCTGCTCGTAGATGTTCAGCAGGATGAATCCCGCAAGCAGTGCATAAAAAAGCATGATCCCGCCGAAAAACAGTGCCTGATGTTCCGAAATGAACTTGGAATACCTCTTCGACAAACTCTTCTTGCACAGCGATATTTCTTTATTCTCCAGATAGTTGCGCAAATCCTCCGCCAGCTTCGTTACAGTCTCGTATCGCTTCGCCGGCTCTGAGGCTATTGCCTTCTGGATAATCAGTTTCAGTTCGGTATCAATCGGATAACGGAATCGGTGTTCCACGCTTGGCACTTCCCCGTTGCGTATCTTGTTCGCCGCCTCGTCCTGCGGATAATTGGAAAATGGCTTTTGCAGCGTTGCCATCCCGAATAGAATCATCCCCAGCAAATACACATCCATGCGTTCATCGATTTTCGATGTGTCGCCGTTCATGGTTTCCGGTGCCGCATACAGCTTGTCCCGTACTGGTGGAAGCGGGTATTTTTTCCCCGCCGGATTCTTGATTGGACGGGCATATCCCCACGAAGAGATATACACTTCGTGATATTCCCCGATGTAAATATTCTTCGGATGCAGGTTGCAGTGCATGATGTTCTGACTGTGTGCATACTCGATTCCGTTGCAGATGTTCAGAAATATCTCGATCCTTGCACGCTGGGATTTCCGTTCGTCGAAATGCTGTACCCCGTTCACTCGGTATTGCGCACAAATCCGGACGATGTAATCCAGAATATTGCTTCCTTCCATCACCTTGTGCGCCACATGCACTCCGCCTCGGTAATCCGTGTATATCCCGTAGACTGGCAGAATTGCCGGATGATCCAGCTGTGCCGAGATTTCCGCCTCGCGGATGAATAAATCTCGCTCCTCTCCGTCCAGCAGACTGTTTTCTCGCAGGGAATGTATCCCTGCCGATCGTTCCAGTGACAAATCACGTCCGATGGAATAATCGGTCCGCATTCCCGATGCCACGGCCCGCACTCGTTCATACCTCAGTTCCAAATCGGTCTCAGGATTGCTTAATTCCTGCTTCTCGAATCCGCTGATTGCATGAATTTGCGTTTTCTTGTCGTCATGCTCGATGATTTCTCCCACGTCCCGCTTGATGCTCCCCGTGAAATGGCTCAGCAGTCGTGTTACTCGCGTTTTCCTTGTAACCCCTTTCCCTCCATCGACTTCTCTTGCCTGGATTGCCGTCCGTCCCGTATTTTCGATCTTGCAAACCTTGTTCTCTGCGGACAGCATGATTGTCCTGTCCGCTCTGTCTTCGGCAGAGGCCCCTGTGGTTTTGACGGTCTCCGTGTTCAACGGCATGGCGATGGTCCGGTCGATTCCTCCGTCCATTGGCAGGGAAATAGTCCGGTCGGCGTCGCTTCCCAGTTGTACGACCATGGTGCGCTCGATTTTCTCTTCTTTCGACTGCGTTTCTGCCTGTGCCTGTCCTGGGCTCACATGTCCGGAGAAATTTCCTTCACAAATCCCGTTCTCGTCTTGATTCGGTTTGGTTGACACCTTTTTGCTCCTCATTTACATGATCTTGAATCTCGGCAGATCCTGAATATCCACCAGCCCGATGACATGATTTTCTTCGTCCACCACCACAATATCGTCGATATGGCGCCGTTCCAGTATTTTCAGGGCTTCGATTGCCAGCGCATCGCCTCTTACACATGCCGGATTCGGGGTCATCACCTCTTTCATGGTTCGTTCCAGGATGGACAGATCGTTCTCCACGCGTCTCCGGAAATCTCCGTCCGTGAATATCCCGATCAGTTTATTCTCGTCATCGGTTACGATTGCGCACCCGCAGCGTGCTGCCGTCATGGTGAGCAGCACCTGTTTCACGGTTGCCTCGTACCCGGCCTTTGCCACATGTTCGCCGGTGCGCATCAGGTCGCTGATTCGCAGAGTTACGGCTCGTCCGATTGCGCCTCCCGGATGTCGCATCCCGTAGTCTTCCTTCGTGAAATTCCGCGACTCCAGCAGAATCATGGCCAGTGCATCGCCGAATGCCAGTTGCGCCGTCGATGTCGTTGTCGGGGCCAGATTGAATGGACAGGCTTCCCGTTCCACGCGCCCCGTTACCACAATATCCGACAGTTTGGCCAGCGTTGATTCTTCCGACCCCGTAAAACACGCCACCGGTACGCCCAGTCGTTTGGCGGGCATGATGATTCTCGTCAGTTCTGCCGTTTCGCCGCTGTAGCTCAGCGCCAGCAGAATATCTCCCTGTTGCAGTACCCCCAAATCCCCGTGCATGGCTTCCACGGGATGCATGAAGATGGCGGGGGACCCGGTACTTGACAGGGTCGCCGCGATTTTCTGCCCCACATGTCCGCTTTTCCCCACTCCTGTTACCACGATTTTCCCGTTTTTGTTCAGTGCCTCCAGACACGCTTCCGCCAGATGCACAAAATGTCCGTCCATCTGCTCTCGTATCGCTCGGAGCCCTTCTATTTCGATATCCAGTACCTGCCTCGCTTTCGCGATGACGGCTTCTTCGTTCAGTTCCATTGGAAAACCTGTCTGTTTGTGGTGGGGCGATGCCTCTGTAATTCTTTCTCACATAGCATCTTGTTCCATAATCGTTTTGACGTCCCTTGCCCGTTGGTTTCGCTCCCGCGTGTCTGTTTCAAATTGCGGATGGACGCATATCACTAACAAATATACATTCGCTCATTCAAGGAAGCAAATAAGTTTTCTCTTTTTTTGGCGATTTCTTATGATGGAAGTAATTTAAAACTCCCCGCAGGACGTTTGAAATCTGCTTCCTGTGATAGCTCCCCTCTCTGGAAATGCAAAAGAGCATCACGATTCATCCCTGCAAATCGTGATGCCCTTTGTCCTCGCTTTTCTTTCCTTGCCTTTTACGGATTCATCTGATCTTCTGCATGTTCTTCCGTCTCCGCCGTCTCCTCCGTGCCGTCATCTGGAATCAGCTCATGGGTCTTTTCGTTCAGTTCTCGGATTCGTTCTTTGGCTTTTTCTGCTTCATCGCAGCTTTCTGCGGTCCAGTCATACTCTACGAGCACCTCTTCCGTCCCGAAAAGCGACTTGGTTCGGGTCAGCCTGAAATTCCCTGTATTGGGCACTTTTGCGTCTCCGGGGATTGCCACTTTTCTTGATTTGTACGTCAGTCGCCCGATCAGCATTTTCCCTTCCGGGGTGGCGGTCTGGTTGTTGGCGGTCTCCACTTCGCCCAGCATCACATAGCCGTTCAAATCCAGATTCTTGGTCCCCGCCGATTCTGCTATGTTTTTGGATACATTGGTGCAGCCCGTCAGCAAATATCCTCCGGCTATGCACAATCCCTTGAGTACGTTCTTGTTCCACATCTTGTTCAGTCCTTTTTTGGTTGTTTTGAAATTTGTCATTTGGGAATCCCTTTACTTTTTCATTGCCCCGTACAGTGCGACCAGTGTCGTTACAATCCATCCCGCGATAGTCAGGAACTTGCTGGAACTCCTGCTTTGCGAAGCCTGTCCCGCCTCGATTGCCTGAATCCTTGCCAGTATCCCGTTCCGTCCGTTTCCGTTGATGGTTTGGTCCAGTGCCTTGATTCGTTTGAATTGTGTTTTATTTTGTTCCTCGATTCGGGCCAGCCGTTCGATTACTTCTTTCTCGAAAGCCACCATGACTTTGCTGCCTCCTTTCATCCTTTCCCCGCTCCCTGTTCCCAGCTTCTCTTCCCGAAATAATGCACTCCTGCCCAGGCCGCCGCTGCCCGTATCTTCGGTACACCGTTCCCGGTCAGCATTTCGTAGAACATTGCATCGGACATTCCTTTCGACCATCCCGTCGGATGGGTTCGGTACAGATAATCATGAGCGATTGCACCGGGCAGAGCCTTGCTGTCGCCCGGCGGGAATACAGCCCTCCAAAAGAAGCGTGGCACGCTTGCACCGTCGCTTTCAAATCCCTCCGGCACATCGAATTCATGCCCGTTCCACGCCACATGCAGCCGTTCCAGCAGCGTGAATACATTTCCCGTCTTGTCTTCCTTGTGTACTTCGATTTTCATTGGAAAAACTCCTTCCAGTTCCGGTTGTTGTGCAGTGCATTCAGGCTCAGCGTCGCAAATTTCAGACTGTAATTCGCAATTTCTTCTGCCGTCATCCCGTTGCTCACTGCAAACTCCATCATTTCTTCGGCCGTGAAACATGCCGGCAAATCCTCGCGTTCTTTCCCCGTTGCCTCGCATACTTCCGCCACCAGCGCATGAAATTCCGCTTTGATTGCACTCCACCTCTCTTCGGACGCATTCACTTCCCCGTCATAACGAGGAAAGGCGCTTCGCACGGCCTGTCGGTGTGCCTCGTAGGTGCTGTCGTCCCGCATTTCACTCTGTGCCTCCATGCTCCCGTACAGATAACTCCGTATTTCTGCATAGCTTGCCCGTGCGAACTCCTCATAACCTCTCGGCTGCCCGTGATACGACACCGGCACACGCAGATAGTGGTATACCTTGCGGTCTTCTTCCGTTTCCCCGTCGTTCCCCGACTTCACTTCTTCCGTGATGAATACCGGATAGTACGCCGTTGTCCCGTTCACCTCTATTTCAGGCATCGTTTCCGATTTCACAAACTTGAAATATCTTGTCTGAAATCCTGCTGGCACTCTGCTTGCTTTTGTCATCGTTTCTCTCCTTTCTTTCCCTTGTTCAGCATGACAGTCTGCATGATACATGGAGCCCCTTGCCCGTCAGTCCGCAGTTCCCGTCCGTGTTCACGGCGAAGGCTCCCGCATTGACTCCGTCATTCATGCACCCGCCGCTCCGCATGATTTTACTGCCCGCCCCCGTTGCGTGGCTGAAATAATCGCAGTAATACGTTGCACTGCTTCCCCCGGTCTGTCTCGCCATCATATCGCCCCGCGTAACACTGCTCACGAAGCCGCTTGCCGGAAATTCATGCGCATTCCACACATACACTGCATCTGTTCCGGTTGCCCCGTGCTGTTCGGTTGCGGTGTAGTGTTCCGTGTTCACGCTCCATCGGTAACCGCTTGTGGTTCCATCGTTGTACAGCTGGATTCCCTGCTGCATCTTCCACACTGCTCCCCACGGATTATGGCATCCGCGATACACGCTTTCAATCACTTTTTCCGCGTCGCTTGTGCCGCTGGCCCACACGATTCCCGATTCGTTTGCGGAGATTGTATTTCCGCTTCCGGCTCCGAAGTTCCCGCGCCCGCTCACTCTCGTGTACGCATATTGGTACTCTGCGGCATTGCAGAAACCGGGATGTTCGCTTTGCGAGTCCAGTGTCCCGTATTCGATGGTGTGCAGCAGTGCGCGCACGCACGGCATCAGCCAGTTTTCCGCATGGCCTCCGTTTGCCGCCGCTCCTGCCTCAAATTCGCTCAGCGTTGCATTGGTCCACGGCTTTGCTCCTTTCACCGAACGCATCTTGTCTCCTGCCGAATACACGTGCGGCGCCGCTGTCGTTTCCGTCAGCATGTCGCTGTACACATTCCCGCTCGAATCCGCCAGTGTCGCCTCGTAACTCCCGGTGTATTGCTTCCGCGGGGTCGAGGTGAATGTAACGTCGAATGGTGTCCCGCTTCCCGTCCAGCTTGCCCCCCTTCCGATATAGCACGCCGGATGGATTTTGCTCCCCGGAAACGCCTCCATCGAAATCAGCTCCATACGCTTCCCGTCCTTGTTTTCTTTCCCCAGATAATGAAATATCGGATATTCGGTCATCACATCCCCGTCGCCTCCGCTCAAATCGACCCGGTGCGGGTAGTAATACAGCCTCGATGATGTCCCCCGGTAGTTGTATCTTGCTTGAGTTCCGCTCGGTATCGTGAACCTGTACAGTGTCCCCGTCCCGTCCGGTACGATGTTGCTCACTGGAATCAGCTGCCGCCCGTTGATGTTGTCGATGACGAGACATCCCTCCACATCCCCCGTTTTCTCAATCGCCTGATTGAAATAACTTTTGCTGACCCGGTACGGATTTACGAAGGTTCCTCCTGCTGCCGTATTGATTGATATATCACGGCTCACTGCCTCTGCATCCTCACGCGCGGGCAGTTCCTCGTCTTCTGCGTCCAGATAATACGCAATGTGTCTGTTGTTCACATCATCCATCACGCATTGACGGATTGCATCATGGACCGGCATTTCGGGAAATTCGCTCACTGGCTGTAACACCCCCCTGCTGAAAATCACTTTCTGCACGGTCGGATTTGATTTCTTGTCGTACACATAACCGTATACATACACTTCGCTTACCGGACTCAGGATGCTTCCGTTCCATTGGTACAGTCCATGACTTGTCTGGTCGAGATACAGCGTTTCCTCTGCCGGGGTCTCTTCGTTTGTTCCCCACACATTCGTCCCCGTTGCCGTGTAGATTTTGCCTGTCCCGGTGTTGTAGTATCGGTCTCCCCCGGTGCATTCCGCAGGGGCTGTTTCACTCACGCTTGACAAAAAGATGATTTGTTCTCTTGCCGCGATTGTCCCATTGCTGATGGTGATGTTCTTGCCTGCCGTGTACGCGGAACAGCTGATTGTCGTCCCGTTGATTTGCACGCCTTCTCCCGCCGTCAGCTTTTGCTGGACGGTGCT
>DCIG01000030.1 GCA_002315855.1 Lentisphaeria bacterium UBA1732
CCGGCATGGCGCTGTTTCCCGGATAAGAAACTTTCCGAAATCGCAGCAGAACTGAAATCCATGGGGAACGATTTTTACCAGCCGTTCTGCGACATGATGGTCTTCGATGCGCTGACATACAACACGGACCGCCATCTCGGCAATTTCGGTTTGATGGTCAATAACAAGACGAACAAGCCATATGCCTTTGCCCCGATCTTCGACAACGGTCTTGCGCTCTTCCCGGCGGCGATGCCGGATGATTTCGCCAATCTCGAAACATACGCCAAGAGCCGTACACCGGTCTTCGGGGTATCCTTCGATGAACTTGCGGCCGCATTTATCGCAGACCGCCAGCGCAAGCAATTGCGGAAACTGGTTGATTTTCAGTTCACGCGCAATAAAAATTACAATTTGCCCGTGTGGCGGCTGAAAACGCTGGAAAGATTTTTGCAGCAAAGAGTCTACTCAATGCTGACGTTGAATACAAAAATCTAATAAGCATTCCGTTTTTGCAACATTACAATTCGTTTCTCCTTTTTTGCCTGTTTCGTGTAATACCTCTCTGGACTTGTCTGCTATCCGATGCTTTTGTATAGTCAGACCTTCCAGACCCGCGCACGCGAACAGCAGAGACTCTGTCTGCCGCTGCCCCACCCGCCCGCCGACTGGAAAAAGTCGGCGAACTTATTATGGAGAAATTGAAAATGCAGAAAATAACAAAACTGATTCCCGCCGTGCCGGACTGCTGTCATGACGCCAACGGCACACCGTGCTGTCATTGGATGACGGCTCAAGGAATTTTGCAAAGAGAATGCCCGTATAATCCGGAGCAGGAATACTACTGGTGCAACAGGGATATTCTGTCAGACCCGGATTGCCGAGCGGCAGAACGGGAAGATCAGACTGATTACATTTTTGTGGAACAATAAAAAAGACGGTTTCCGGTAAAAGTATTTGAATTTTAGAAATATCTTTCCAGAAATCGAACATTTTGATTTGACTTTATCGCCTTTAAGGTTTATTTTACATCAAATACTTTTGCATTTTCTCCTATGGAGCTTAAAGTGAAACAGGTCTCGTATAAAAAATTGTGGCATATTCTGATTGACCGGAATATGCGGAAAATAGAGCTGAAAGAGGCGACGGGAATGAGTTCGTCAACTCTGGCAAGAATGGTTTCCGGCCAGACGGTCAACGTGGAAGTGCTTTTGCGGATTTGTACGGCGTTGGATTGCGATTTCGGCGACATCATGGAGGCTGTGCCGGAGGGAACGGAAAATCCTCCGAAAAAAAGATTCAAAAAAATTTCATAAAACGATCAGCACGGACATTAGATGTCCATGTGACCGTGATATATTACAGGAAACGAAAGAGCAATTATGGCCGGAAAAGAAAAACAGGTAATCAGCAGAGACCGCGTAACGCAGCACGGCGAAGTCCTGACCGCGAGACGCGAAGTCGATGCCATGCTTGATCTCGTCAAGCAGGAAACGGAACGGATTGATTCCCGTTTCCTTGAGCCTGCCTGCGGAACGGGAAATTTCCTGATTGTCATTCTGGAACGGAAACTTGCCGTCATTGAGCGGAAACTGAACCAGAAGGAAAAGAAACTGAAGAAAGCGGAGAAACGACCCGGCTGGAAAGCCAAGCCGTTTGAATTGGATTCCATGATTGCTTTGAGCAGTATTTATGGGATTGACATTCTGGAAGACAGCATTGAGGCCGCCCGTTCCCGGCTGCTGGCTTTTTATATTGAGACTTATCAGCGGATTGTCGGGTTTGCCCCATCCAATGAACTGATCGGAAGCGCACGTTTCATCCTGCGGAAGAACATTCTGCTTGGCGATGCCATCAATACGCAGGACAAGGTTTCCGTGCCGGGCATTCCCGGACTGGACCAGATTGTATTTACAGAATGGAGTCCCATCGGAGAATTTTTCAAGCGCCGGGAGTTCCGCTTCGATTCCATGCCCATGGACGGAGCAGACGCAGCATCGGCGGAAACGAAAAAAAGCAATCAAATGGAACTTTTTGACGAGCCGGAGAATGCCCGTCAAGAACAGATTTTGAAAACAGATACGGGGAAGGACATCATGAAACCGTCCCCGGTCAAAGAATATCCGCCGGTTCATTATTTGAAACTGGCGGAAGAAGGAGAGAAATAACATGGCAGAACAACTGATCCCGGATGAGATAAATCCCGCCAGCGGATTTCTCAACTCCGTTTACAAGCCGGATGTGCTTCAATGTCTGGCGAATTTGAGCAACGATGAAGTTTTCACGCCGCCCGATGTGGTCAATGAGATTCTGGATTTGCTGCCGCAGGAACTCTTCTCCGATCCCGACACCCGGTTCCTTGACCCGTTCTGCAAGTCAGGAGTCTTCCTCCGGGAGATCGCCAAACGGCTGATTCACGGACTGGAAAAGGATTTTCCGGATTTGCAGAAGCGGCTGGATCATATCTTCCATGAGCAGCTCTTCGGCATCGCCATCACCAGTCTGACGGCACTGATGTCCCGGCGTTCCGTCTATTGTTCCAAGAATGCGGATTCCCAATGGTCTGTTTCAAAGTTTGACAATCCGGACGGAAACATTTTTTTCAAACGGATTCACCACACGTGGGAGAATGGCAAGTGTAAATACTGCGGAGCCAGCAAATCGGAATACGACCGTGATGATTCTCTCGAAACCCATGCGTATCAATTCATTCACCCCGGAAAGGTGTTCAGCAATATGAAATTCGATGTTATTATTGGCAATCCTCCGTATCAATTAAGTGACGGAGGATTTGGGGCAAGTGCAGCACCTATTTATCATCTTTTCATCCAGCAGGCGAAAAGACTTAATCCTCGCTATCTGACTATGATTGTGCCTTCTCGTTGGTTCGCTGGGGGAAAAGGGTTAGACGAATTCCGGGATGAGATGCTTCACGATAATTGTCTCCGTGTGATAAAAGACTTCCCCAATGCAAGTGACTGCTTCTCCGGAGTTGAGTTGAAAGGTGGTGTTTGTTATTTCCTATGGGATAGAGATCATGCCGGAGATTGTGCCGTCACTACTCAGTATGGATCACATATTGGGAAGACCGTCTCTCGTCCATTGCTTGAAAGAGGGCTTGATACTTTTATCAGGTACAATGAAGCCATTTCAATTTTTAGGAAAGTTAGAAGTTTAGGCGAAAAAACATTGGCAGAGCAAGTTTCTTCAAGTAAGCCGTTCGGATTTAGAACATTTGTTCAATGTGCAGAAAAAAAGGATCGTAGCAATAATGTTATGGTGTTTCAGAATGGTGGAATCGGATATATTTCCAATGCATCCATAAAACAAAATAGAGCATTAATTGATAAGCACAAAGTCCTTGTTTCTGCAGCATACAATGCCGGAGACTCGTATCCTCACCAAATTATAGGACGTCCGCTTTATGCAGAGCCTCAATCATGTTGTACTGAAACCTATATGGTTTTGGGAAGCTATGATGATAAAAAATCTGCTGAAAACTTAATATCTTATGTCAGAACAAAGTTTTTCCGCTTCTTGGTAATGATTAGAAAACCGACACAACATGCTACATCAAAGGTCTATTCCCTTGTTCCTATGCAGGACTTCTCAAAATCATGGACAGATGAAGAACTTTACGAAAAATATGGAATCACAGAAGAAGAGATTGCGTTCATTGATTCCATGATTCGCCCGATGGAATGAGGTGAGACATGAACAACAGCAGTGATGTCTTTTTTGAATCCCAAAACCGTCCTCACATTTATGCCTATACCGAGCCGCAGTACGAGAAAATGGCGTGGCAAGGGAAACGGCGCGGCAAGGGCGTTCTCAAGGTCGGCTATACCGCAAAAAGCGTGAAGGAGCGGATTGAGGAACAGTATCCGACTATCCGTCCCGGCAAACTGCCGTACAAGATCGTTTTGGATGAATTTGCCATCCGGGATGACGGAACGCTCTTTACGGATCACGATGTTCATGCCATGCTGGATCAGATGGGGGCTGTGCGCTGTCGAAGCGAGAAGGGCAAGAAATCCGAATGGTACGAATGTACCGTGGATGACATCCGTGCCGCGATTCTTGCCGTCCGGCGCAGGAAACCGAATCCGGAACACAAGCAGGATACCTTCAAAATGCGCCCGGAACAGCAACAGGCCGTCCGGATGACGGAAGAGTATTTCAAGGCCAACAAGTACAAAGCCGGCGGAAAGCCTCCCCATTTTCTTTGGAACGCCAAGATGCGGTTCGGAAAGACCTTTACCGCCTACCAGCTGGCAAAAAAGATGGGGTGGAAGAAAATTCTTGTGCTGACCTTCAAGCCTGCCGTGCAGAGCGAATGGCGCAAGGATTTGCAGGGACACATTGATTTTGAAGGCTGGCAGTTCGTTTCCAAAGATACGGAACTTACTTTCTCGGAGCGTGATGAATCCCGCCCCTGCGTCTGGTTCGCTTCATTTCAGGATATGCTGGGGCGTACAGACATCGGAGGAATCAAACCGCGCAATGAAGAAGCACACGCGACCCAATGGGACTGCATCATTTTGGATGAATACCATTTCGGCGCGTGGAATGAGTCCAGCAAGGAACTCTACGATGCCGAAGACACCAAAGAGCGGGATTTCAACGATGGCGGACAAAGCTGGTTCGAGAGCGAAGATGAATTGCCGCTTACCGCAAATCATTACCTCTATCTTTCCGGCACTCCCTTCCGGGCAATGGCAACGGGGGAATTTCTGGAAGACCAGATTTTCAACTGGACCTATTCCGATGAACAGCGGGCGAAGCAGTCTTGGGACCCAAAAAAAGGACCGAATCCCTATTCTGAACTGCCCCAGATGGTTTTGATGACCTATCAGATGCCGAAGGAAATCCGTGATGTTGCCCTGAATACCGAGACGAATGAATTCGATTTGAATGAATTTTTCCGTGCAGAGCCGGTTCCCGACAGCCTTATGGGGGAATGCCAGTTCAAACATGAGGATGCCGTTCAGAAATGGCTCGATCTTCTCCGGGGGCAGTACCTTGCCCAGAATTTGGATGAACTGCGCTCCAAAGTGCGGCCGCCGATGCCGTTCTCGGACATTCGCTTGCGGAATTCACTTTCCCACACCTTCTGGTTTCTGCCCAGCGTGGCAGCCTGCAAGGCCATGAAACGGTTGCTCTCGCAGAATGCAAACAGTTTCTACCACGAGTATAAAGTAATCGACTGCGCCGGAACACAGGCAGGGATCGGAGTCAAGGCGCTTGGTCCGGTGGAAGAAGCCATCGGCAATGCGCTTGCCACCAAGACAATCACGCTTTCCTGCGGAAAATTGACAACGGGCGTTACCGTTCCGGCATGGAGCGGGATTTTCATGCTGCGGAATACCTCCAGTCCGGAGACCTATTTCCAGGCGGCATTCCGGGTACAGTCCCCGTGGCGCGTCCGCAATCCTGACGGCGTGAATCCCAATGAGGTGGAAATCATCAAGCCTCTGTGCTATGTTTTCGACTACGCGCCGGACCGGGCATTGTCGGAAATCGCCTCCTACAGCACAAAACTGGACTACAAGTCAAAAGACAAGCCGGAACAGCTGGTAGAAGACTTTATTCGTTTCCTGCCGGTGCTGTGCTATGACGGCAGTTCCATGAAGCAGTTGAACGCCGGGGAGATCCTTGACCTTGTCATCAGCGGAACGGCATCCACCATGCTTGCCCGCCGCTGGCAGAGCGCTCTTCTGGTCAACGTGGACAACGAAACATTACAGCGTCTTCTTGACAATCCCGATGCCATGGCCGCCATTGAGCGAATTGAGGGTTTCCGCGGGCTGGGCGATGACATTGCCACCATCATCAATCGTTCCGATGCTTTGAAAAAGCTGAAACGCGACAAGGCGGAGAACGATGACGATGCCACCAAAAAGGAAAAGAAAGAGCTGACCGAAGAAGAGAAAGAGATCAAATCGAAACGCCGGATGATTCAGGAAAAATTGATTAAATTTGCCACCCGCATTCCGATTTTCATGTATCTCACCGACTACCGGGAACAGACGCTGCATGATGTAATTACGCAATTGGAAACGGCGCTGTTCACCCGTGTAACCGGTCTTACGCTGGCAGACTTTGAACTTCTGGTCAGTATCGGCGTGTTTAACGGCAACGTCATGAATTCCGCCATCTTCGCTTTCAAACGCTATGAGGATGCCAGTTTGACCTATACCGGCATCGACAAACACGAGGGCGAACAGATCGGCGGCTGGGACACGGTTGTAACCAAGGAAGAAGCGGATATGCTCCTGGACCGCAATTTCAAGGGGAAATCTCCTAAACAGGGCATGATGCGGAAACGCAAGAAATAAGAGGACTATGAGACATGAAAGCAGATAATATTTGGATGATACGAGACTTCATCGGACAGGCGAAAGTCCTCTTTCATATTCCTGTTTATCAGCGGAATTACGACTGGTCAGAACAAAATTGTACCCGTCTGCTGGATGATATTGAGCGTATTTTGGAAACGGGGGAGAAGCATTTTCTCGGTTCCATTGTTTTCATGTCCTCAAAGGAAAACAGTTTTTCGCTGCCCAAATATACAATCATTGACGGACAGCAGCGTCTTACCACAATGATGATTTTGCTGAAGGCTTTGGCTGACATCGCAAAAAAACAGGATGATCCATGCCATTTGGAAATTCAGAACTGCTATTTGCGGAATCAGTTTTGCGATGAGGAATTTAAAATAAAACTGAAACCGATAAAGTCGGATAACGATCAGTTTGTTGCCCTGTTGGAAAACAAGTTTGACAAATTGAATCCGGATGGTCATATTTGTCTGAATTACACGCTCTGCAAAAAGCGTCTGGAAAAATTCATCCGGAAATATCGTCCATCGGAAATCCTTACCGCAATGCAGAAACTGGAGATCGTTTACATCGAATTGAAGGAAAAGGAAGACGATCCGCAGGTTATATTTGAAAGCATCAATTCCACCGGACTTGACCTTTCGAGTGCGGATTTGATTCGGAATTTCCTTCTCATGAATGCTCCGGATCAGGAACATCTGTACGAAAACTACTGGCTTGAAATCGAAAAGATGTTGAAACCGGGAACAGATTACGGCAATTTGAATCTGTTTTTTATGCAGTTCATCGTTTACAAGACCAGAACGCCGGGAAAGAGCGAGTACCTGTATGAGCGTTTCGTCAAATTCTACAATGACGGGAATTACACGAAGGAAACTATCCTGCAGGAGTTGAAATATTATGCCGCAATTTTCCAGGCTTTTGTTTGTGAAAATGAGCGCTACTCCGCACCTGTTCGCAAGTCGCTCCGAGCGCTCCGGCTTCTGAAACAGACAACCTGCTATCCGTTCCTTCTCCATGTCTTCCATGATTTTGAGCAGAATGTGATTTCGGAAGATGCACTGGAAAAAACATTGAAACTGATTCTGACTTACCTGATTCGCCGTGCCGTCTGCGGTGTGCCGACCAATTCCCTGCGCGGATTGTTCACTTACCTTTACAACCGAGTCTTCAAGGTCGAAACGAACAAAAAGAAATACTACGAATCAATTAACAAATTTCTGCATACCGTATCGTCAAAGGACCAGTTCCCTTCGGATTCCGAATTCCATCGGCATCTGCAAGTCGCCAATATTTATTCCAATGCGCCACTGTGCAAATTCCTGTTGATGGACATTGAGAACGGCGATGGCAAAGAAACATTGAATGCCGAAGAGATGACAATAGAGCATATCATGCCGCAGCACCTCGGTGTTGGTTGGCGACACATTTCCGAAGAAGACCACGAACAATATTTGCACGTGCTGGGCAATCTTTCCGTTACCGGATATAATTCAGAACTTTCAAACAAGAATTTTGAGGAAAAAAAGCAGTTTATCATAGAGAACTCAAAGGCAAAGGTTCTGAACAGCGATGTCTGGGATCAGGAAACATGGGCTGTGGAGAATATTGTGAAACGTGGAAAGCGGCTGGCTGATATCGTTTCGCAGCGCTATCATGTAGAGCAAATTCAGGATGCCAGTATCGAATTTGAATATTTGAGCGAAATAACTTTGGATCAGTTCAAGACAGCCACGGGGACGAAACTTGTTACATTCAAATTTGCCGGGGAGATATATCGCCAGAACAAATTTGCCCTGATGCTTCAGGATATGCTGAAACTGCTTGACAGGCGGCATCCGAATGTGTTGGAAACATTGGCCATTGCTCATTTCTCCCTTAATTCGGCGAATCAGAAGCATCCATACCTTGATATGTCTAATACGGCAATGCGGTCGCCCATGGAAATTAAGCCGGGTGTTTTTGTCGAAAGCAATCTCTCTGCGAATATGGTCATCCGTTTCCTTGATGCACTGCTCGAAGAATTTCACGAGGACAAATCACAATTCTCCTTCTCCGTGATCGCCGAGGAACAGGAAGACGAATCAGCGGAGAATGAAGATTGACAACCCATACAGGAGAAAATGGATTTGAAAAAAACAGAAAACAATATGCATGACTTTGACGAATACCTTGTACAGGGAGAATCCTCCTGCAAGCAGAAAGCAGAGGACTGGCAGATTGCCATCGGGCTGCAGGCTGTTGACGGCTTGACCCCGTCCACTTATCTTGTCCAGACAGCGAAGCGTCATATTGAAGGAGACATTTCCATTGATGAGGTCAAGGATCTAATTGACACTTATTACCGGACGAAAAGCGGACATGATGCTCCCGCAGCCGATACGGAAGAGGCGGATAAGGTCTCTGCCAACATTACAAAGCTGTTGAATGAGCAGACTTTTTCCTTCTCTCCTTCCGGCTATGCTGCCGTCCATAAGCGTATCTTTGACGGGGTTTTCAAATTTGCCGGAAGGTTCCGGGATTGCAATATCACCAAAAAAGAATGGGTGCTGTGCGGCGATACCGTTCTCTACGTTGGTTTTGATGAAATCCGACCGGCACTGGAACACGATTTCGCCAGAGAGCGGGAATTCTGCTATAAAGGCATTACGCTGCCGGACATCATCCAGCATTTTGTGAAATTCATTTCCGGCATTTGGCAGATTCACGCCTTCCGGGAAGGCAACACCAGAACCACGGCGGTCTTTGCCGTTAAATACCTGCGCTCCATGGGGTTCAAGGTGGATAACAAGCTGTTCCGTGAATACTCTTGGTATTTCCGCAATGCACTTGTCCGGGCCAATTACCGGAATATTACAAAGGGCGTTGAACCGGAGCCGGACTTTTTGGTAAAATTCTTCCGGAATCTTCTGATGGGTGAGCAGAACGAACTGAAAAACCGTTATCTGCTGATTACGCCGCCGCAGGGTTTTACAGCATCACCCCCCAAGTACCCCCCAAGTACCCCCCAAGTTCCAGATGCCGCAAATCTGCCTGGAGAAGATCACAAAAAATTGATTACAGCCATCGGGGATAAACAGTTATCCATACGCGAAATGCTTTCCGCAATGGATTTGCACGACCGGAAAAGTTTTGTTCAGATTTACTTGACTCCCGCCATGGAATCAGGATTCGTAACCCTGCTTTATCCGGACAAACCCCAGCATCCACGGCAGAAATATTTACTGACAGTCAAGGGATCTGCCATTTACCATGAATTGCAGAATGGCAAAAAATGAAAGTTCTCTGTCTTTCAGATTTGCACTTGCGGGAAAACGATCTCAATGCGGCCTTTCAGGAGGCTCGGTTTTCCCGTTTCATTTCCGAGGT
>DCIG01000011.1:0-1908 GCA_002315855.1 Lentisphaeria bacterium UBA1732
TTTTTGATTTACCAAGCAAGCGTGTCTATGACGGAATTTGAGCGTGTTTTGTCACAAACCGACGAAGAGGCCATATTTTTCGATATCCAGCTGCAGCATCAGCGGCCGGTACACGATCATGGAGCCGCTGGCGCGCAAAAGGGTATTCGCCCAAAACTGCCAAACCGTGATGCCGATAAAAAGAAACAGAACGAAATTCTGTTCCGGATTGGGGATCAGCCAGTGAAACGCCGTATAATACACTGCAAGTGCCAGCAGCGGCTGCAATATCCACCAGATATAGCCGGCAAAACTGTTGCTGGCTTCCGCCTTCAGTTCCGCCATCGTACGATAATAGATGATGTTAAGATTTTGAACCATCGTCACCTCTGACTTTCTTCTGAAACAGACCGGATGCCTGCTCTTCTGGCTGACAGATACCACGCGACAGAAAAAACAAATTGCACCATCAGCAAGAGTCCCGCATAGCTTCCGCATAAAATATGTTTAGCTGTATCCAAATCACCATCCCCCATAGATGCCAAAAGGTCAAAGATCATAACCAATAAAAGAAAAACAGCAAGAATCCGGTTAAAATAAACAGTTCGTATCGAATCTCCGAATTTGACATAAAACAGCAGTAATCCGATGAACAAATCAAAGAAAAACAATATATATCCAGAACAGGCATTGCTGAAAGATGAAGCCAATCGCGTAAGCAATGGCGCGCGACCGAAATTAGTTTCAGGAATCAATGCATAAGCCGGGACTTTCCCAAAACTCCTGATGTTCTGCCACAATAAAGAAGCACAGGCGGATGGATAAAAACAGAACGTCTTCGCAACCACCTTGGCTGTAATCTTTTTACTCCAGATCAAAGTTTCATGGAATCCTGGTTCATTTGCATTTTTGCCGACAAAACGAATAGATTCTTCCGGCAGTCCCAATCTTTTTAACGCCGTTTGCTGATCCGAAACTCTGGGTAAAACCCCTTCATAAAGGAAATGTGCATGAAATTTATAGGTTGATATTTCTTCCTTGTCCCAAACGTTATGCTCCAACTTGAACTCTGTCGAAAAAAAGCGTTCTCCGAATAATAAAACAAATGCCACAAGTCCCAATATATACACGATGGCAAAAATTTTAAATTTAACGGCAAATGCTTTTTTTAGCGGCAAATACATCATGCAGGAGAAAAGCAGAGCAAGGGGCAGAAAATAAAGGTACTGCTGTTTTGCGGCGGCCGTAAAAATCATCAAGATCAAGCAAAGACCGAAAAAAAACACCGCCAATTTACGATTCACTTGTTCAGAATATGCCATAGTTAAACAGCTTGCAAAAAATATGGAAACGGTTGTAAAAGAGCATCCTTGAGGATACAGCGAGTTGAAAAACGCAACAAAAATGCTGTCACATAAAACAATGAACGCCAAAACGGATGCACCTTGCAGATAACTGTTTTTTTCATCCCTGAAATATCGAAACAGCAAAAACATGGCAAGGAATTGAAGTAGAAACAACGGCAGTCCCAGGCTTTTGATATTCACGATTTTCTCGGAAAAGAGATAACGGTTCAAAAATCCGCAGATCTCCCAAAGATAGACCATCGAACTTTTCCAGTTGTCTGAATAGCGATGAAAAGAATAATCCCAGTAGATATGAGGTCTTGAAAAAAAGCGCTGATGATGCTCGGCAGTTCCCGGAGCCGGCCAGTTCACGGAAGCATCTGCTGTTTTTTCAATAAAGGTCATATATCGTGTAAAATCTCCGTTATCTGCCACACTGAATTCCCGGTTGACAAAAAGGAGAACAAAGGCGAACAGACAAAAAACCGCAATGAATACAAATTTTTTAATTTGCATTTGCTTTCTCCTTTGATTTGAATGATATTTGCCCTTACCCCAAAGTTTGGACAACTTTTTTAGTGAT
>DCIG01000011.1:1962-15293 GCA_002315855.1 Lentisphaeria bacterium UBA1732
CCTTTTCCGAAAAGTCAAATCTTGTTTGCCGACTGTGTCGCTTTTTTACAAAGGTTTTCACCAAAACGAGTTTTGGGGGAAACAAAGAAAAGTTTTCGTGCAGGGGGAGCGAAGATGTTACAGGCAAAAACGGAATCAACTGCACGGATGATGCGGCTTCAGGGCGGTGTTTGATTTGGTCAGAACAGGGGAGGGGGGCGGCTTTTTTACGAATTGACGAATCGTCTTTTTTTGAGCTGAAGATGTGTTATTTATGAATTGACGAATCGTCTTTTTTTGAGCTGAAGATGTGTTATTTACGAATTGACGAATAACCTTTGGAGAGGAATGAGGATGTGTCTTTTTTCCTGCGAAATGATGAACTTGGGCAAAAATGCAGGGGAAAACATGGTGTCTGCAAGGAAAGTCCATGAAAATGACTTCAAAATCTATTGTACTTTTTGTGTTTTCAGTGTATTAAGTAATAGTGGAAAGTATTTTTTTGAATGAATGTCGAGAGAACTCCCATTCATTGTTTGCAGTGATTGGTACAGGAACGAACGGGATTCCGGTGTGTGTCCGGCGGAGATGAGGATATGCAGAAGCCGCAAAAACACCGGAATGACCGATTCTGTGCGGCATGTCATATCTGTATGCAATGGAAAGAGTTGCTCTGAAATCAAAGAATCAAACCCGTATGACCTCAAACAAACAAGGATTCTTATGAAACACTTCGGTATCTGCTTCGCCGCTTTTTCGGCGGCAATGATGTTGTCGCTTACCGCATACGCTCAATTCGGACGTCCGGCTCCGGCCTCACTTCCGGAAGGATTTGTACCGTCGGAGGCGAACCTTTCCGGTTCCCTTTACCCTGCGGTTAATCCGAAGACGCGTCAGGTTATTTTTCAGTTCCGCGCCCCGAATGCCAAACAGGTTTCCGTCAATCAGAGCGGGAAAACGTATCAGCTGACCAAAAATCAGCAGGGCGTGTGGTCGGTTACGACGGACCCGCTGGAAATCGGATTCCATTACTACACGTTCAATGTGGACGGTACGGATGTGTTCGATCCGAATACGGAATCGTTCTACGGCGGCAGCCGCGAAAACTCAGGAATTGAGGTGCCGGAAAGCAAAGAAGAAGCCTGGTATTATCACTTCAACAAGGATATTGCACACGGTCAGGTCCGTCATTGCCGCTACTGGTCTGAAATGAACGGCGTGGAGCGTCTGTGCCGGGTTTATACGCCCGCAGAATATGAGACGTCTCCGGACAAAAAATACCCGGTTTTATACCTGCTGCACGGCGGCGGCGAAGATGAAAGCGGCTGGGAAGTTCAGGGGCGTGTGGGCGACATCATGGACAATCTGATTGCGGCCGGGCGGGCTCTGCCGATGATTGTCGTCATGGATTCCGGCACTCCGCGCAGTTTCGGTGCCAGCCGCGCCAAAAACGGTGTGGATGTAACCAAAATATTCGTGGACGAGCTGATGCCGTACATCAACAAGACATTCCGCACCCTCACGGACCGCGACCATACTGCAATGGCGGGGCTTTCCTGGGGCGGGGTGCAGACCTGGCAGACCGTGCTTGCCAACACCGACAAGTTCGCCTATATGGGCGGATTCAGCGGTGCCGGCAACTTCAGCGGTCCCGGCGCAGTTCAGGGCGCAAATACCCCGGAAACCGCCTACAACGGCATTTACAAGGACAAAGATGCGTTCAATGCCAAAATGAAAATCATTTTCATCAGCGTAGGCACCAATGAGGAGAATCCTGTACGCGAAACCTACAAAATCCTGCATGATTACGGCATCAAAAACATGGTGTTCTATGAATCCGAAGACACCGCTCATGAATGGCTGACCTGGCGGCGCAGTCTCCGCGAATTTGCGCCGCTGCTGTTCAAAACCAAATGATCAAATATACGCTCAAGCCGCAGAAAAAACGCGTGAGCTTTTCCTTTCCGAAATCAACAATTACCCTCTAACCATGGAAGAGAAATGAAAGCATTCAAAATCACAGTCGCAGCGGTTGCTGCAATGTTCGCATCGGTACCTCTGTTTGCGCAGAACCCGATTATCAAAGGCACGTTCACTGCCGACCCGTCTGCACACGTTTTCAACGGACGTGTCTATGTGTATCCGTCCCATGATATTCCGGCGCCAGCGGATTACAACCGCAAAGACTGGTTCTGCATGGCCGACTATCACGTGTATTCATCCGATGACCTGGTTCATTGGACCGATCACGGCGTGATTGTGGATCAGGCAACCGTGCCGTGGCTCGGCAACAAGAAATCCTACAGCATGTGGGCTCCGGACTGCAATTACAAGAACGGCAAGTATTATTTCTACTTCCCCGCCAACAATGCCATCGGCGTGGCCATCGCCGACAAGCCGGAAGGTCCGTTTGTGCATCAGCCGACCGCAATCCGCGGAGCAGGCGGCATCGACCCGTGCATCTTCATCGATGACGACGGCACTCCGTATCTGGTGTGGT
Organism: Lentisphaeria bacterium UBA1732; assembly: GCA_002315855.1. Taxonomy (GTDB): domain Bacteria; phylum Verrucomicrobiota; class Lentisphaeria; order Victivallales; family UBA1829; genus UBA1732. The sequence continues at coordinate 4,442 of DCIG01000011.1, forward strand.
CCGGCATGGGACTTCAGGTCTGCAAGCTGAAAGACAACATGGTCGAGCTTGACGGCGCTTCCTCCCGTGTGAATGACATCCCCCGCGGCATGACCGAAGGCCCGTTTATGTTCAAGCGCAAAGGCATCTACTACATGACCTTCCCGTGGGTTGAAAAAGAACGCGAAACACTGGCATACTGCACCTCAGACAGCCCGATGGGACCGTGGAAGTTCAGAGGCAAATTCATGGAACAGTCCGAAACCGTGTGCTGGACCAATCACCACTCGTTCATTGAGTTCAAGGGACAGTGGTATCTCTTCTACCACCACAACGATTATTCTCCCTACTTCGACAAGAACCGCTCTGTCTGCATCGACAAGGTCGAATTCAATGAAGACGGCACCATCGCCATGGTGAAGCCCACCATCCGCGGCGTCGGCGTGACCAAGGCAACGGAAGAAATTCAGATTGACCGCTATTCTCAGCTCGGACCGGAAAACGTCAAGGTCGATTTCGTGCATTCCGACAGTCCCTTCGACGGCTGGAAAGCCATTTTCTGGAACACCACGCAGTACCGTCAGCCGATTTGGCTGAGCTACGAACGAGTTGATTTCGGCAGCAAGCCGCTGAAGTCCGTCCAGCTCCGCACCTATGCACCTGCCGGCGGCACAATCCAGCTCCGCGCTGATTCCTTGCAGGGCCCGGTCATTGCTGAAGTCAAGGTCAAAGACTCCATGGAATGGACTATGCCGACTGCTGAACTCAGAAGCCAGCTTCAGGGCGTTCATACGCTGTATGTCCTCATGACCGACGGCAGCCATGTTGAGGTCGACTGGGTGAAGTTTGCGGAATAAGACGCATTCTGAGCTTATTGCAGTCAGAAAAGATCCCTCATTCATGAATCAAAAGTGATTGATGAATGAGGTGAACTGAACACGAAAACGGACGGATATTTCCCGCGAAGTATCCGCCCGCTTTTTTTTGAGGGGAGAATGAGGGAGAATCAGCGAATCCCGTATTGAGCGTAGTTTGTGAAATACAGAACCGAGGTGCCGTCGGAACGCACAAGACGTGCTACGGGAGCACGGTAAATATCTGCATTGTAAAGGATTGCATCCAGCCAAGCCGCTTCGGACGAGCTTGCATCCGGATAAGAAACCGCCTCCCATTGAGGTGAAATTTCCGTTTTTTCAGGGAAACTGAACCAAGGTGTATGACGAATGGAAAGTTTGCCGTTTTCTGTGTCTAAATCTCTGGTATACTTTGAGATACCACTGGAAATCTGACGTATGATTTTATCCCGGTGCGAGGTGCGGATTTTCCGGTAAATCAGGGAGGCATGTTCGAGCATGTTCAGGGCTTCTTCGCGAGTGGAAGCAAGCTCAGATTCGACGATGCGGTCAGCGAGGAGGGAATCAGGGAGATAACCGCGAAATTCGCGCCACGGCACGAGGAGCGCAAGTTTGAACTTGTCTGAGGGGAAAAAAACACGGCGCATTCCGAAAGGGTCGGCAAGGATGAGGGACAGGTCATCCCCATTGACAAGGATGTTGCAGAGGTGGAAATCGGGGTGGAGACAGCGCTGACGGAACATGAGGGCAATCAGCCCGGTCAGTTTGTCCAGAAAAACGGGGCATTCCGAGGTGTCGGGCAGGGCGCGGCAAAAGAAGTATTTCAGTGCGGTACATGCGAGGGGAACACCCTCGGAAACGGTGAAGCCTCCGCCGGGAAAGCGACCCCACGCCAAATAGTCAATCACGGGGATGCCTGAGGTGTTCCAACGGTGGGAGACCGCGTACTCCATGCGAGGGTAAAAACGGAAGCATGAGGCGGGGAAGCTGATTTTTATGAAGAGCTTGAAATAGAGAGTCCGACCTGAATGCGAGGTGAGACGGAACACGCGGCGAAGCGGATTCTGTTTGATTCGGACCAGCTGAAACTCATCTGCCAAAAATGAGCGAAAACTTTCCACTGCAACACCCTGCGTATCCGAAGCGGCGACAAGGCGGCGTAAATCATCGGAGGAAGCAAGCTCAGTATTGAGGGGCGGGAGATTCAGCATATTGTCCAAAAATGAGGTGAAAAAGGTTGTTTTCCGTAACAAACCATCGTAATACTATAAACTGCGAGGTGCGGAAAGTCAAGTCATTTCCTGAGATTTGGAATCAGAGTGTGCGTCAAGGACAGAAGACAGCAATCTGTGCTGTCCGGGTTAAAATGATGAATGACAATGAATAATAAAAACGTGATGTCCGAAAAACGCGTTTTTGCGCCTTTTATGGGGGGACGTTTTTTTTCTGAATGGGAGAATCAGGCAGAAAGACGGCAAAAACGGGGTAAAATCGGAGGAAGAGAAAAAAGATTTCAAAAGAAATTTATTTTGTGCAAGGGCTTGAAAAAGAGGAGTTCAACATGTAAAGTATGAGAACGTTTTTTTCGATGCGTCTGATTGGACGCGTCAGGCAAAAAAGGAAGATGCGACGAATTGGCGAAACGAGTTCAACGGGCATCATAACGGAACGGAGTGCAACCTCAAAACAGGAGACAACATGAAACATTTTCTGATGCTTATACTGGGGCTTTCGACATTGACGGCAGTTTTCGGTGCGGACATTTACATGGCGGGAGATTCCACGATGCAGACGTACCGCGACCGCGATTATCCTCAGCAGGGCTGGGGTCAGCGCGTGCAGGAACTGACTGTGGACGGGGTGAAAGTCTCGAATCAGTCGCTGGGCGGACGCTCGACCAAATCATTCAAGGCGGAAAACCGCTGGGCGAACATCATGAAAGAGGTGAAGAAGGGGGATTTCGTGATTATCCAGTTCGGGCACAACGATGCGACCAAAGCGAAGCCGGAACGTTATGCGGAGGTCAATACGGAATACAAGGCGAATCTGGAGCAGTTCATCGATGAAACCCGTGAGGCGGGTGCGACCCCTGTGCTGGTTACGTCGATTCCGCAGGGGAACTACCTTGCGAACGGGCATTTCAAGAATTACGGTTTTCTGGACCCGTATGTGAACATGACGAAGAAGGTTGCCGCCGACAAGAAAGTCGATGTGGTGGATTTGTACCAATATGCGTGCAGTGAATTTGACAAGGTGGGAGAAAAGACGGGGCTGACGCTGTACAACATCTACAAGCCGGGAGATTATCCGAATCAGCCGGAAGGGAAAAACGACCATACGCACATTACGTTCCGTGGAGCCTATTTCTATGCGGCGGGGTTCGTGGCACTGGCGAAACAGGCGAACTTGCCGATTGCAAAGCTGTTCAAGGATTTGCCGGGGGAACCGATGGCAACCGCGTTGAAGATGACCGACCCGAAGAAATCGAAACCCTACGCTTATCTGAAAACGCTGAGTGCGGATGAGGCGGCAATCGCAGTGCTGGATGAAATGGCAAAGGAAGACGCGGCGCCGCGCCAGTGAAATGATAGGTTACGACGAACTGAAGCCGCGTCTGACACGTTCCAAATTCCGGTCGCGTTTTCATCTTTCCGAGGCGGATCGAGCGTATCTTGCGGAACGGGGACTGTCCACGATACGAGGACAGGCAAAGAAAATCATCCGAGATCGTCTGTCCGCGGCACATCCTTTCAACGATGGGGCACAAACCCCAATGCGCGGTCATGCGGTGTTTGTCGCACAGCACGCAACGGGGTGCTGCTGCCGGGGCTGTCTGGCGAAGTGGCACGGGATACCAGAAGGGCGAGAATTGACGGAAGATGAAATCGAGTCGATTGCCGATGTGATTGCGGGCTGGCTGACAGATGAGGCAGGGGACTTGAGCAAGATACCGCATACGCCGGATTTATTTTGAAGAGCAGATTTCACAAGAGTCAATTTGAACAGAACATTATTTCAGAGGAGAATGTGTTTTGAATATTTCACCATTTTTGAGTTTTATCATGTTTGCCGGTTCTGACGGGAAGGCCCTGACGGCGTTATTCGATATCCTCAAAGCATTTGCCATTCTATTTTCCATCGGACTGATAGCGGCCGGCATTGTCCTGCTGTATTACGGGGCGGAATTTCTGCTGTCCGGGGGTGTGTCCCTTGCGCGGCGGGCAGGGATGTCGCAACTGGTGGTGGGTGTAACACTGGCCGCCTTTGCGACAAGTTCCCCTGAATTTGTCGTGAGCGTGAGTTCTGCGCTGAACGGCGCAGCGGATGTGAGTATCGGGAATGTGGTCGGGTCCAATATCTGCAATATTGCGCTGATTCTGGGATTGTGCGCCATGATTCGTCCACTGCCCGTGAATCCGGCATTGAAACGATTCGATATGCCGGTGATGGTCGCTGCGTCAGTGATTCTGGTACAGCTGTACGGGTTGTCCGGCGGAATCAACCGGATTTGGGGAGCCGTACTCACGCTGGGGATTATCGTCTATACGACGATGAGTGTGATTTTCGCCAGACGCGAAGGAGCAAAACGGACGGAAGAATCCGCGAAAACAGAAGATGAGAAGCCGGAGAAACTGCATAGTACGGCAATCTCACTGCTGCTGGTTGCCGTTGGTTTGACGAGCCTGATTGTCGGCACAAAAGTGTTTTTAAAGGGGGCATTGCTGATTGCGGACGCATGTTATATCAGTGAAGCGGTTACGGGGCTGACGATTGTCGCGGTGGGGACAAGTCTGCCGGAACTGGCGACATCCGTGGTGGCGGCCATCCGCAAGCAAAATGACATTGCCATCGGGAATATCATCGGGTCGTGCATCTTCAATATTCTGGCGATTCCGGGGGTGGTGTCGATGATTTCACCGCTGTACGGGAAAAACATCCGTATCGCAGACTTCATCGTCATGGGGGGCGTAACAATATTGCTGTCCGTGATGATGCTGACGGGGAAAAAACTCAGTCGAATCGAAGGAGCAATTCTTTTTGCGACGTACTGCGGATATACCGCGTGGCTGATTGCCGCACATCAATGAGTTATGAACTCCACTCCGATGAGTGAAAACCAGGAAACATCGTGTGCAAAAGCGCAGAAAAAGAGACTGAAGAGGGTATCTTTTCTGCGCTAAAAACAAAGGGTATCTCCATGCGATTTGCAGAGATACCCAAAAACTGCGAGTTCAGAACTCAGATTTTATTTCTGTGCTTCGGGGAAGAAGGGTGCTGAACTGCGCTGACCCCAAACCGGGATGCCGTCTTTTGTCAAGCCTGAGAAAACGACAGTCTGCTGTCTCCGATCCTGATCCCAGCCAAGAGCGGCTTTGCCGGAGGCTTTCACGCCATCGGGGAGGGAGACGGTCATGGCAGTGCCATTGCCGGATTTGGATAACGTCCAGCCGCAGCCATCCTGATTCAGAATGGAGCCGTCCGCCGCAAGAGTGTAAACACTGGAAGCATCCGTGCGGTGGAAAGAGGTATCGTCATCCACGCTGAACACGATAAAATCCCATTCTGCACTTTCGGCATTTGCCGTGATGGCTTTCCGTGGTACATTCAGGGAGTCCCTGACGGATTCGCCGCCGTACAGACATGGAGTGAGAACAGGCCAACCGTCCTCCGTCCAAAGGACTTTGCGAAGACCGACGAACGAGCCGCCAACGCCGTTCCATTTGCTGTTACTGCCAAACATGAGTTCATTGTCCCCGGTGTAGAACAGGGTGGTATGACCAGTGGCCGCCCAGCCTGCACCATTCGCAGAGGACCAGCGGTACGCGCCAATGATTTTGGTGCCATTGACCTGCTTTGCGCCTTGTTTTTCCTGCAAATAAATCATGGGATTGCCATTGTAATCCACGTAGGGACCATCAATCTTTTTGGAGCGACCCACGCGGCAATGATAGGTCCACGCAAGGCGATCATAGGAAGTGAAAAGGTAGTAATAACCTGTTTCAGGATTGTAGATGATACTTGCGCCTTCCTGACCATACGCGACAAATTCGGCGCCATTTGCCGAACGAGTTTTTTTCCCCTCGAAACCATCCTGTTCATAGGGGAAATTGTCATAGTCATCGCGGGAGGAAATTGTTTTGCCGTGCGTACCGGGGTGAAGGAGTTTCGACGGGTCCTGCGGATTCAACGGGAGAATGGCGATGCCGCCGAAGAACGAGCCGTACCCCATCCATGGTTTGCCCGCAGTATCATAAACGACAACGGGGTCAATGGCATTGAAGCGTTTGCCGTCTCCGGTTCGCGTGTGAATCAACTGACCGCAATCCACCCATCCTTTGTCAAGGGTTTTGCTTTTCGCACAGCCGATGAATGAGTTGCGCGTGCCATAGGCGGAACAGCTGTAGTAAAGGTAATAGGTTTGATCTGCTTCGTTGAAACAGATGCAGGGGGCCCAAAACGGCTGAGCACCGCCAAGGCGATAGTTGTTCGCACCGGCTTTGTGTTCTTTTTCAAACACGTATTCGCCTTTGTCATTGACGGTAACGAAGTTGAAATCGTAATTGTAACCGCGTCCTTTGCCTAAAATTTCAGGACGGTTGTCATCGTTGAAGACACGTCCGACATCTTTCCAGTTTACCAGGTCATCGGACTGCCAAATCGTAATTCCGCCGCCCCGGACATCCGTTCCCACGGCGAAATAGTGTTTTTTACCGTCTGAGCCAAGACCGAAAATCATTTCTTCATCATGAGACGGACCGCACATCGCGGCAGTGCGCGGTCCCTGAGAGGGAACCGTAAAAGTCAAAGGGGTTTCAAGGGCATTTTCATCGACTGATGAAAACAGCCCTGCACATGCCGAAAGACCAACAGCAGAAGTCAATGCGGCGACGATGAACAGAATGGAAGATTGCTTTTTCATAAATTGCACCATGGAAGATATGCTGAACTAAGGAGCAGAGTGGCGGAAAATCATTTCAGGGTATTTCCAAAGCTGATTTCAAACGTCCTGCCGTGAGCGTTGAAAATCTCAACGGCATTTGCCGGAAGAGCGTTTTCGGCGGGTGCATTCCAAGCCGCCATCTCAAACTACTCATGGCAAGTGAGCGAAGAATCATATCAAATCTTTGCGACAATGATTTTTGAAATCAGTTTCTTATTTTCAGCAGACCGCAAAAATGTTTTCAGGGGAAAGAAAGCACGAAAAAAGGGCGATGCCGGGCAAAAGTCCGGACACCGCCGCATTCAAATCTGAGAGCTTGCATGAATCAAGGTCTCAGAGATTTCGGAATTACAAGGATTCTCAGTCCGCCCATTCCGTGACAGCCGCCACAGCAGCGCAGTCGACAATATCATCGACCGAGCAACCGCGGGAAACGTCGGTGAACGGACGACGGAGCCCCTGAATCAGCGGACCGATTGCAGTTGCGCCGGCGAGACGTTCGGTGGCTTTGTACATGGTGTTGCCGCAGTTCAGGTCGGGGAAGATCAGAACGTTAGCCTGACCGGCGACAGGTGATCCCGGAGCTTTTTTCCTGGCGATATCGGGGATGACAGCCGCATCGAACTGCATTTCACCATCGATGAGCAGGGAGGGATCAAGAGCTTTCGCCTTGGCAGTGGCTTCGACGACCTTGTCGATGATCGGGTCATGCGCAGAGCCCTTGGAAGAGCAGCTGATCATGGCGACTTTGGGTTCCTGCCCCGTGTACTGGCGGAAGGTCTTGGCTGTGGTAACGGCGATTTCAGCGAGCTGGTCGGCGTTGGGGTTGATGTTCAGACCGCAGTCCGCATAGAAGAACACGCCTTCATATCCCCATTTGGGATCGGGCATCTGCATAATGAAGAAAGCAGAGGCGATATGATTGCCTTTTGCAGTCTTGAAAAGCTGGAGGGCGGGTTTGGTTTTCTGGGCTGTATTGTGAGCATATCCGTTGGGATTTCCACCGCCGGACACATAACCATGAGCATCGCCGGCGCAAACCATTGCGGCGGAGAAGACGCAGGTGTCCTTGAGCCATTCGCGAGCCTGTTCCGGGGTCATACCTTTGTTCTTGCGGATTTCGACGCAAACATCGATATACTTCTGGAGGTTCGGAGTTTTCAGGACGTCAACGACTTCCACGCCATCCAAGCAGATGTCATTTTCAGCAGCGAGTTTACGGATTGCATCTTCATCGCCGACGAGAACGGGCTTGACATAACCCAGTTTTGCGAGTTTTTCGGCGGCCTTCAGGTTTCTGGGGTCGTCACTTTCAGTCAGGCAGACTTTTCTGCCCAGAGATTTGGCTTTTGCACGAATCGCTTCCAGTACGTTGGCCATAATTCATTACTCCTTATCAGTTAAATAGGTTGAAGTGTATCATTTTGCAGAAGTGCAGGGAGGTGGAACAAGCGGAGCTGCACATGGTATTTTGGGGGGAATACCTGCGGGCATCTGACGAGACACCATAGAATAATATAATACCTTTTTCCGAAACTAAAAGTAAAAATAAAGTTTTTTCTCAAAAAATGTGAAAAAATGACGAAAAGGCGGGGCATTCATTTCTGGAGAGGGCACTTTTCGGGGGAGGGGGACGCTTTTTGACGGGACGATTGCGCGAAAATGGAGAGGGATTCTCAACAATTTGCGTGCATGAGCAAAAAAACGTATAATTCTCTAAAAAAACAAGATAAAATTACGGATTCCGCTTGAATTTTCAGGAAACACACCTATATTCATAAGGTAAAAGCATCTCAGCACATTTGCATATCGCGATTTTTGCAGATGTACAAGAATTGAGTTCATCTCGCTTCATCTTAAGAGTTTATGCAAGAAGAAAGACAGGCGGGAGATTATCGTGAACTACCGATTGATGCAGGTCAAAGACATCTTTTTTGTTTGGACAGGAGAGATGTTTCCGATATTATCAAAGAATTTCCTTTTTTTGAGGTAACGCATCCAAGGATTGGAAATTTCAACCACTTACACACCCCAAAAAACACCATGAAAGCAACAAAATTACTGACCGGAGCATTGCTTCTGCCCCTACTTTCCGTGACCGCAGTTGCACAGTCATTCAAACTGAACAACATGCAGTATTTTGAAGAACGCGGATCAAACGTACTTGTTTACAGCAACACTTACTCCGGCGGTTTCTGCGATGAAAAACAGGCCGGCATCGAAATCATCCAGCGCGGTGAACGAATTGCGTGCGGCGGCGGAATCCGCTTCATGAATACCCCGGAACAATGGGACCTTTACGGCACGATGACGAACAGACAAGTGAATGCGCAGGACAACAGCATCACCGTTGAACTGACGTACCGCGATTACAACTTTGCTTCCTCCATTCGCGTGGCCCCGAAAGACAAAGGACTGGTGCTTCAGGTTTTCCTCGACAAGCCGGTTCCTGAGAATCTGGTCGGCAAAGCCGGCATGAATCTGGAATTTTTCCCTGCCAACTATTTCGGGAAGAATTTCCTTGTGGACAGTACCGCAATGATTCTTCCGAAGTATCCGCAGCATGATACGGAAATTCATCCCATATCGGAAAAGATTCCGCAGTTTTTCGGAGAATCGACGTTTGATGACCGCGGACGCGGCGAATTTCTGATTGCAAAACCGCTTGCCACCGGCAACCGCATCGTGCTGGCACCGGAAGACAGCGATGTTCGTTTCGGCATTACCTCCAATGAAAAAGTCAGTCTGTATGACGGCCGCCATCTTGCACAGAACGGGACATTTGTAGTTCGCTCTCTGCTTCCCGCCAACAAGACGGGCAAAGTGCTGGAATGGTACCTCGAACCGAGCGTCGATCAGAACTGGATCAGGAAGCCGAATATCGGTATTTCCCAGATCGGTTATACTCCGGCACAGAAAAAAGTGTCCGTCATCGAACTCGACAAGAATGACAAAGTTCAGGCCACCGCCAATATCATGCGAGTGAATGCAGACGGCACCAAGACCGTAGCCAAGAAAGCCGCAGTGAAAAACTGGGGTGTTTTCAACAACCGTTACAACTATGCGACCGTCGATTTCAGCGACGTCAAGACTCCGGGGCTTTACACCATCCAGTACGGCAACACCGAAACCAATGCGTTCCCGATTGACAAGGGCATCTACAGCGACAAGTGGCATGCGTCCATGGATATTTCCCTCGTGGTCAACATGGACCACATGGAAGTGAACGAAGCCTACCGCGTGTGGCACGGACGTTCCAACATGGACGATGCAGTGCAGGCCCCGGTGAATATCCGCATTCATGACGGTTACTCCATGGGCAACACCACCAACACCAAGTACAAATCGATGGAACATATTCCGGGATTGGCAATCGGCGGCTGGTTTGATGCAGGCGACTTCGATATTCAGGCGAACTCCGTTATCAACGTTGTTCAGGACCTTGCCACGATGTGGAGACTTTTCAAGCCCATGCGCGACCAGACCTTCATCGATGAAAAGACTCTGTATGCCGACATTCACCGTCCGGACGGGATTCCTGACGTTGTCCAGCAGATTCTGCACGGTACCCTGAACATCAATGCACAGGTTGAAAATATCGGATTTGTGGCAAGCGTAATCGGCCAGCCGGATATGCACCGTTATCATCACCTCGGCGATGCCATGACACTGTCCGACGGTTTGATTTATGACCCGTCTCTGGCGATGTATGAAAGAAAAGGCGACCGTTCCGGCACACCGGATGACCGTTACGTCATCACCGCCCGCGGCGGTGCAGGCAGTGCATCCGCCACCATCGTGGCTCTTGCGTCAGCGTATCCTGCGCTGAAACCGTACTATCCGGAAGAAGCCGAACGATGCCTGAAGAATGCCCTGAAGCTGTGGGATCAGTATTATGCCAATCAGACGACCGACACCGCCAATCAGAATCCGCAGATGGGCGGCATGGGCGGCGGCATGATGGGCGGCATGGGAGGCGGTTTCGGCGGCATGGGCGGCAATCGTCCTGCGGGCAATGCACAGATGGGCGGCAATCGTCCTGCGGGCAATGCACAAGGCATGGGCGGCAATCGTCCTG
>DCIG01000011.1:15397-28961 GCA_002315855.1 Lentisphaeria bacterium UBA1732
ATGGGCGGCAATCGTCCTGCGGGAAATGCCCCGATGGGCGGCGGCATGATGGGCGGCATGGGCGGCATGGGCGGCGGCTTCGGCGGCATGATGGGCGGAAGCCGAGTTGATCAGAGAATGAATCCGGCTATCGAACTGTACTATGCCACCGGCGATGAGAAATACAAAGATATTTTCATGCCGTCTGTACTTCAGCAGGTCAGTGTTCTTCAGAACGGCGGACAGCTCGGAAGCGACAACAAGGGAGTTGGAGCAGGAGCAGGCGGTGGCGGATTCACCGGCACCACACTGAACATCATTCTCCGCTTCTATGACATGCTTGACAAAGAAACCCAGAAGATTGTGGAAGCGGCAGTCCCGGCACAGGTTGCCAACATGGAACGCCGCGGCAACAACAACCCGTACAATGTTACAATCAGCGGTGCAGGCTGGGCAGGCAACAACCAGGTCATCGGCAATGCTTTCAACTACTATCTGATCTGGCGTCAGTTCCCGAATCTGGTCGATCCTGAACAGGTTCTGAAAGGTCTCAACTACATCTTCGGATGCCATCCGTACAACAACGTTTCCTTCATCACAGGCGTTGGCGTCAACACCAAGAAAGTCGCCTACGGCAGCAACCGTGCAGATTACACGGTAATCCCCGGCGGCGTTGTTCCGGGGCTGGTTGTCAAGAATCCGGACTTCCTGGAAAACAAGGATGATTATCCGTTCCTGTGGGGCGAAAACGAATGCTGCATCAACAGTGTTCCGAACTACGTCATGCTGAATATGGCATGTGATGAAATTGCGAAGGCAATCAATAAGTAATGTGAATTGATTCTCAGCAATCAAGAGGCAACAGTTCCGGCTGCTGCCTCTTTTTTTTCGCTTTCAAAAAAAAGGCAAAAAAAGCCCGGAATGCAGAGCAATTCCGGGAAAGGAACAAATCAAGGGGATTATTCCCATTCAATCGTGCTGGGCGGCTTGCTGGTGATGTCATAAACCACGCGGTTTACGCCATGAACCTCGTTGACGATACGTCTTGAAATCTTATCAAGGAGTTCATAGGGGAGACGGACCCAGTCGGCCGTCATGCCGTCCTGACTTTCCACCGAGCGAATGGCGATTACATTATCATAGGTGCGTTCATCGCCCATGACCCCGACCGAACGAACGGGGAGGAACACGCCGAAAGTCTGCCAGATTTTGTAGTAGAGACCGGCGTTTTTCATTTCATCCACGATGATGGTGTCAGCATTGCGGAGGACATTGAGATTTTCTCCGGTTACTTCACCGAGGACGCGGACACCAAGCCCCGGACCGGGGAACGGCTGACGCATGATCAATTCTTCGGGCAGACCAAGCTGACGACCGACTTCACGGACTTCATCTTTGAACAGGTGAGAAAGGGGTTCCAGAAGTTTCAGGTGCATGGTGGCCGGAAGACCGCCGACATTGTGATGACTTTTGATGACGGCACTGGGATTGCCATCAATGGAAATGCTTTCTATGACATCGGGGTAGGTTGTGCCCTGCGCCAGGAATTGAACATCGGTGAGTTCAGAGGCGGCTTTGTCGAAAACTTCAATAAAAGTATTTCCAATGATTTTCCGTTTGGCTTCCGGTTCGCAGACACCGGCTAATTTCTGCAGGAAAAGGTCCGAAGCATCCACGTATTTCAGCGGAATACGGAACGCATCGCCGAAGATTTGCTGAACACGCGCAGCCTCATTTTTGCGCAACAGACCATTGTTGACAAAAATGCAGGTGAGCCGATCGCCGATTGCATGATGAAGCAGGGCGGCTGCGACCGAAGAATCAACCCCGCCGGAAAGACCGAGAATGACTTTCCCGCCGTCTGTTTTCCGACGGATTTCTTCGGTAGAGGCTTCGATGAAAGACTGCATATTCCAGCTGCCGGAGCAATGACAAACGGAGAAACAGAAATTATGAAGGAGTTCTTTCCCCTGCGGCGTATGAACTACTTCAGGATGGAACTGGATGCCGTAAATGCGGCGTTCGGGATCTTCGATTGCGGCAAATTCGGTATTATCCGAAAAAGCGGTTCTGCGGAAACCTTCCGGGATGCGGGAAACTTTATCGCCGTGGGACATCCAAACCTGAGCGGTTTCGGGGATATGTGCGAACAACGGGGAGTCGCCTTCGTGATGAAGGAGAGCTTTGCCATATTCGCGGGCGGCACCGCGCTTGACTTCACCGCCCAGAGTGAGTGTGGTCAACTGCATTCCGTAGCAAATCCCCAGAATCGGAATGCCAAGCCGGAAGATGGCGGGATCGCATTTCGGAGCATTCTCCTGATAAACACTGGCGGGACCGCCGCTTAAAATAATGCCGGCAGGAGCTTCCTTGCGGAGTTCTTCCGCACTGATTCTGCAAGAGACGATGTGGCTGTAGATGTGGTTCTCCCTGATACGGCGCGCAATCAGCTGACTGTACTGCGAACCGAAGTCAAGGATAAGAATGGTTTCATTTTTTTGCATTATTTCAACTCCATGTTAAGAAAGTTTCAATGGCTGTGAGAGAAAAGCTGTCAGGAGATTTGCTTCCAAAATGGGGGGATGAGTGAATTTGTTTTCGTAAAGAGTTTTACAGATTTGAAAAGAGGCTGTTCCTGAAAACGGAGGTTCAGAAGAACAAATGGCTTTGTTTTCCGGGTATCAAGCCGCCGGAAACAAATCTCAAACGGGGACGTCCCGAAACATCGGTATCGAATTTGATGTCAGGGAAGAAATCGTGAAGTTTCGGGGGAAGGGTGATTCGTGCAAACGGATCGGAGACAGCACCATTCCAAATGACGGAAAACCCAAAGGACTTCGTTTCTTTCGAGAAGCCCAAACGGAGGTCAACATCTTCGGATAAGGGGAAGATAATATCTTCCAGGAGCGTGAGGACAGAATCGCGGAACTGTTCACTTTCTTCATTTTTGAGAAGATGGCGTTTGGCAAACGCACTCATGCGCCCGCAGAGGTGTCCCGAATCGAAATCATTTTTACGCAGGTGGAAATATTCCATATCGACGCGTTTGATGAAAGCGATTGTCTTCGGTTTTTTGGGGTTGGTGAAGATTTCGTCCGGGGTGCCGTCTTCGTAAATGATGCCGTCATCCATATAGAAAATACGGGAAGAAATGTTGCGTGCAAACCGCATTTCATGAGTTACGATAATCATGGTAATGCCGGTTTCGGCAAGATGAGTGATGACATCCAGCACTTCATCGACCATCGTCGGGTCAAGAGCGGAGGTAGGTTCATCAAACAGAATGACTTCCGGTTTCATTGCGAGAGTACGAGCAATGGCGACGCGCTGCTGCTGACCGCCGGAAAGTTGGGCAGGCAGGGCATACACTTTGTTTTCCAGTCCGACAAGTTTCAACAGATTCATCGCATTGTTTTTTGCTTCGGCTTTGGACTGTTTCAGGAGCTTGCGTGGAGAAACCGTAATGTTTTCCAGCACGGTCAAATGCGGGAACAGATTGAACTGCTGAAAGACCATGCCCATTTTTCTGCGAATCGAAGGGATATCGACATGTGGTGCAAGGAGATTGAGACCATCAAAACAGACTTCCCCGGAATCGGGGCGTTCCAAAAGATTCAGGCACCGGAGCAGGGTGCTTTTTCCTGTACCAGAGGGACCGATAATGGAAATGATTTCACCTTTCCGAATGGATGCGTTGACATCTTTCAGGACAGAAAGATTTCCGAATGATTTTTTCAGATGTTTAATCTCAATCATGATGCGCCTCGATTACCGATATATTTTCTGCGGTTGTCGGGATTCAGTTTATTCTCCAGAATCAGCAAAAACGAGGTAAGAGCTTTCGCGGTGAAGAAATAAACGGCGGCAATGGCAATCAGCGGGAAAAAGGCTTCGTAGGTGCGGCTCCGAATGATGTCGCCCATTTTTGTTAAATCCATAATGGCAATGAAGCCAACAATGGAGGTGGCTTTCAGCGTGCTGATGACTTCCCCGCGGTAAACGGGCATAATCCTGCGGACCGCCTGCGGCAAAATGAATCGAAAGAATGCGGCAGAAGGACTGTAGCCTAAAGCAAGAGCCGCTTCCGTCTGGCTTCGGGGAATACCATCAATTCCGGCGCGCAGGGTAACACTGGTATAGGCAGAGAAATCCATGCCGAACGCGAGAATGGCAACGAAAACGGCACTGATATTGACTTTTGCGAAAATGATGTAATAGAGAATCATCAGAATCACCAAAATCGGAGTTCCCATCATCAGCGACACATAACGATCGCTGAACCAAGAGAGGACTTTATTTTTGGAACGGCTCATCATACAAACAGGGAGCGCCAAACATGTGCCGACAATGACCGAAAAAACAGTGATGACAATCGTGGTAATCAAGCCCTGCAAAATGAGTTTCCAGCGGCTTTCACGAATAAAGGTCTTGTTGAAGCTGTTCCACAGAGAACGAGCGGAACCCGAAAAGAACTGTGCAACACCGGAGCGTGCAGCCGAATCGTTTCCTCCAATGGCGGACGAGGAGGAAGACCCGGCATATAAACTCCGATGAATGAGAATGGCAATCGGTGCATCAATGTAGTTTTCCGAAAAAAGAACACTCTCCTCGCGTTCCGGCATGGCATCCATAAAGGCAATTGCGAGGTCGATTTTGCCACCCTCCAAAGCCGGAATCAGCGCATCATAAGTCATATCCTTAAATTCAATTTTTTTATTGAGAAAAGAAGCCAGACGGAGCGCGAACTCGGTATCGAAACCGGCAAGCGAATTGTCCTTGATAAAACAAAGCGGTTCATTGTTGGCCGTTACACCGATTCTGAGAACACCGGAAGGCGAGGGGGGAGGAGGTATTTCCGGCATGGCAGACTGCTTCATGCGGAACCAGCGGTCATACATGCTTTGACAGGTCCCGCCGGTACGATAGGATTGAATAAATTCATTGACCTGCCGCATGAGCGAGGGATTGGATTTTGAGGCGGCAACCGAGATATGCCCCAACGCCAAATCATCCTGCATGACCATCATTTCGGGATGAGCCAGAGAAATAAATTCGAGTGTAGGACGATCCAAAACGACTGCGTCAATTTTGCCTGCACAAATCGCCGTAAACGCATCAACGGGCATGGAGTATTCCAGAAAATTCGCATGGGGAAGGCGTGCATGCGCTTCTCTGGTGGCGACAATCCCCGTCATACATCCTATCGTGAACGAATGATGATTCAAGTCATCAATTTTGGAAATCGCGGAACCGGATGGAGTTGTTTTCGAGCAGCCGGACAGGAACGCAAACGCAAATATGATGAAAAAAAGCATCATCCGTTTGAGTCGGCAAGAAAAAAAATTGAACGTCATACAGGTTCCGGAAACTTTTTGCATTGTTCAGTACGATGGAAAAGAAAGAATCTTCATAGAAAGGAAAGAAACCCCTTTTGGAACACCTCTATTCATGGAGCTGATTTCAAAGCATCAGACAGTTTTTGAGAAATCAGTTCATCATTTCAAATAGAAACTATTTAAAATAATGTTGAAATGTGTTTTTTTCAAGTATCCGAGCCAAAAAAACAGGAAATAAAGACTGGCGGAATGCGTATTCAACGGAGGGGGAAAGTCTTCTTAATCGTGGGGATTTTCGTGAATGATGATGTGTTTGATGGTCGGATAATGCAATTCAACTCTGTCATGGACATTTTCCGCAATGCGATGAGCTTCGGAAAGAGTCTTTTTGCCATCAATGCCGATTTCAGCCTCGACATAGATTCGTTCTCCGAATGTACGAGTGCGGAAGATATCAATATCAATAACACCGGGTTCTTCCATAATACAGCGTTTCAGTTCTTCTTCAAAGGCTTCGGGACAGGATTTGTCAACGATTTTCGAGGAGGCATCACGGAAAACATCGTAAGCGACTTTCAAGATGAAAATACTGATGATGAAACCGGCAATCGGGTCAAGGACCGGGCAATTCATTCGTGCGCCTGCAATGCCAATCAATGAGCCAACCGACGAAAAAGCATCGGAACGATGATGCCAGGCATCCGCATGAAAAGCCGAAGAGTTCAGCTTGACGGCACATGCTTTCGTGTAATGATACATGGCTTCTTTCACCAGAATGGAGACAATGGCGGCAAACATGGCGATTTTGCCGGGGATCTGGACTTTATCACCATGAATGACATGTTCGAGCTGATTCCAGCCAATCCCAAGACCTGCAAGCAGGAGGATTCCGGCGAGGATGATGGATGCGACACATTCAAAACGCTCATGACCGAACGGGTGTTCACGATCCGCATCAATCATGGACATTTTCACCCCGATCCAGGCAACAAAAGTGGCAATCACATCGGAAAGCGAATGTGCGGCATCCGAAATCATGGCCCCTGAATGACCGACAATCCCGGCAATCAATTTGAAGAGAGAAAGAATAATATTGCCAAAAATTCCGATTGTCGAAACACGGGACAAAATACTGCAGCGTTCTTTTTCGGATAAAAGGCACTGACCATTGTTTTGTATTTGGGATTGAGACATTTGAACTCAGATTCTCCGTTCATGAAGTTGTGGCGGGATACCCTGCCGGAATGATTGTTTCATCGTGATAAATCAGTTCAATAAGCTATGAAGCTGATTTTAAAGTTCCCGGCAGGACTTTTGAAATCAGCTCCATTCAAAGATTGGCATTCTTAAGATTCAGGATGTCTCTTTTTCAATAAGAATATAGCACATTTCATACAGTCTTTCAAGCCGGAAAGGAAAGTATTTGAATTTTTTGTGGAAATCGTGAGAAAAAGGCATGGAAAAGGACAAATGGTCATGTATATTATATTTGAACTAATTTCAAAAGTCCTGCCGGGTGTTTTGAAATTCTCTTCGGCATTTGCGTCATGTCTGAGGCGCATGACGCCGGCATGTCCTGTGGAAATGCGGAAAAAAATCCGATGATATTGGAATGATGCAAGAAAAGGACATCCTGATTCATTGCCGAATGAAACGAGCCACTCTGAAGATTAACAACTGAACGAAGATGAGAGAAACGCGGTGCTTTCATCCGAGTTGCAACAAAAGTGAAGAACGTTGTCCAAAGAACAGAAACAACAACGCAATCTGAAGTGAATCCCCAAAATGAAATCCAAAGAAGAGTATCATGAACTGATTTCAAAAATTTCTGAGGCACACTTGCGGGAATATGCGGAACAGCTGGCTTTGCAGAATGAATGGCTTCAGAGACAGGTTTTCGGGCATGTCGTTTTCGATCCGTGCGATTATCCGCGACAACAATGTGAAGATGTCCCCAAAACGCAAAACGAAGAAAGCCGGCTGATGGAAAACGGCAATGAATATCTTTCAGCCGATTTGACGGTTCAAGCGGAGAAAGACACGGGAAAACAGAATGTATCCGTGGAGACGCTTCCACGGACGAAAGTCGAACTGTCGTTGCCGCATGAGAAACTTGATGGGCTGTCTCAAATTGCATCCATACCTTCGGAGATTGTTGTGCGGCGGAAAATGCTGAGTTACTGTACTCAGTATCAAATTTTTTATGCGGCGACCGATGAATCCGGAAATGCTGCCGCCGGACCGGCACCGGCGTATTATCCGGCACCGGATGGAGGCGATTTGAAATATGATGTGACTCTGGTGGCGTGGATTGTGCAGAATCAAATGCGCGGACTTTCCTTTGACGTGATTGCCGGACTTTTGGAAAATGATGGATTAACCAACTGTTCCAGCGAACTTGTCAAAGGTTTGTTTTCGGCGGCGATTGAGGATTTGAGACCGCTTTGTGCGCTTTCCTTAAGTCGCGCTGTACCATGCTGGGATAATATGAAAATGCGAATCCTTGCGGCAGAACGTGCCGGAGACTGGCGGGCACAGCCTTTCCATCGAATGATTCATGCGCTGTCAACTTTGGAAGACACAATCCTGAAGCGTGCACGGAACGAAAACGAGTGTTTCGAGATGCGGGCATTTACCCGGAAAAGTCAGTGCGCACATATTGTTCAGGATTTCTTCAGTCAATGCCGGGATGCGGCAGCCGCAAATCTTCCGTCGCGTTCACTGCTGCGTCAGGCGGTGGCTTTTGCATTGGAACACGAACAAATTCTCTGCACTTTCCTGCATGACCCGGCGGTGAATTTCTATCGGGGAAAAATGGAGGTATCGGGGGTGGCGGCATCTCTTTCTTCTGATCGGGTCATCTCAATTCTGCAAAGCGAATGCAATGCGGGGAAGAAAGATTTCGGAAAATGGCTGGAAGATACGCTTGTGATTCTCCGGCGAACGGGACATGATGTGCCGATTGATGAAAAACGTCTTGAAAAGCTGCTTCCGCAAGTATTTTGAGCAGCAGAACGCATATTCGTGGAATGTTTTATGAGCTGACTTCAAAGTCCCCGGAAGAGTTTTTGAAATCAGCTCAAAAAATTGGTGTTCCTCCATTTCGGGGGAACAATATATGCTTCCCTTGACAGACAAACGGGAAACAGATCCCCGTGAAGTCTCCCTTTTCTTCACGGAATGATTTTGCTTTCTGAATTTACTTCAGGCCTTTCCCTGAGGTCAGGATTTCAAGCATGGGCTTGTCGGATACTTGTTTTGAATAGGAATTCCAGAATCCAAACCCGGAATCGTAATTCCATGTAGTCCAGCCGATGTCAAATTCATCGAATACGGAAATCATGTCGCGGTACCAATTATAAGCGGGACCACGCGGAGACGAGGAAATCACGCCCCATTCACCGCAGAAGAGGGGCAGTCCGAGTTTCTTTGCCACAGTTACCGCCTGAAGAATCTGCTCTCTCAGCACACTTCGATCCCAGTTCGTCGTAAAAGACCGGAATGTTTCTTTTTGCGCTTCGGGCAGTTTGTCGAAATCAGCCTGTGCAATCACAATACCGGGGTACTGAATTTGACCGTAATACTTGCCCACGGGGTCCCAGCTTGCGCGGTAATGTGTTACTGCCATCGGCTTGTAATAATGGAAGCTGAGCAGAATATTTTTGTCTCCTTTCGGAATCTTCAGGTCTTTGAATGTATCCACATTCTGCCACATATTGGACCCAACCACCAGTACGCGTTCGGGTTCCAGCTGACGCAAGGTTTTATGTACTTTCGCGATGAGATCGTTCCATTGTTCCGGATCATCCGCGACCGGTTCATTCAGAAATTCGTATGCCACCCAGTCGGTCGAGAATCCTTTCAGTGCGGCGGAAAGCTCTCTCCACAGATTCAGGAATTGTTCCTGTGATTTTTCTTCGGTGAAAAGTGTATTCGTTTTGCTGCCTTCGATGGACGCATTGAAATAAAAACTGCGGATGATATGCAAATCCACGATAACGCGCAGTTCATGTTTGAGTGCGAGCTTGATGGACGCATCCAGCAGTTCCCAGGCGTCCGTCAGTTTATTGCCGTTGTTGTCCCAGAATTGTTCTTCATCAATCGGGATTCTGACATGGTCAAATCCAAATTCTTTCAGGCGGATGAAGTCATCTTCCTTTACTCTGGCTGCACGTGCAGCCCCTCGCACTCCGGTTTGTGAAAACCAGTGGCTGAGGTTTGTTCCTCGCTTGACTTTGAAGTCGGAAACACGCACACTGCTTCCCCCGTCTACGGAACTGCATCCCGTCAGAATGAACAGCGCGAATACAGCGAGTTCCATCAAAATACATTTCCAGTGCTTCATTGCTTTTTTCATGACAGACCTTTCTTTGAATGATGAATACGGAGGGAGTTTTGCGGATTTTGCTGAATGATATGACACAAATCCTTTTGTTTTGCATAGACAATACACCATCCTGAAACGCTTTTCAAATGAATTTTATGATATTTACCGAAAATATTTCAGCCATTTTACGGGGGGGGAGTTTTTATGAAAATCATCTTCCCGGTCAGATTTTGTTTTTTTTGCATCATCTTCAGGGGGAGGGGACTTCACAAACAGTCCCCTCGAATCCCAAGACAAAGTTACGCGAGAAACAAAGCATACAAGTTCATTTTCCCTCGCGTACTATTCCTTTTTCAGATTTATTTTACAGGTTTCGCCCCGCTTTTTTCCGGGACAGCTCCTTTCCCCGTTGCAGTTTAAGCAGATTGCATCTTTCAGTTCTTCCCCTTCCGCAAAAGTCGCGCAGCTGCTCAAAGTCGTTTCCACAATATTTTGTATGGCTTCCCTTGTGAAAAATGCCTGATGCGATGTTACGATTACGTTGGAGAACGTCATAAGCCGCGCCAATGTATCGTCCAGCATGATTTTGTCCGATTGGTCTTCAAAGAAATAATTGGTTTCTTCTTCGTAGACATCCAGTCCGGCCGCACCGATTTTCCCCGATTTCAAACCTTTGATTAATGCTTTGCTGTTAATGAGTTTGCCTCTGCTTGTGTTCAGCAGGATTACACCTTTTTTCATTTTCTGAATCGTCTCATCATTGATGATATGGGTATTTTCAGGCGTCAGCGGACAATGCAGGGAAATAATATCGCTTTCCTGAAAAATGCGTTCCGGAGTAACATATTCGATGGCAAGTTCATTTGCGGCTTCTGCATTCGGATACAAATCGTATGCCAGAATTTTCATCCCGAATCCCTGAAGCACTTTTGCAAATGCCCGTCCGATCTTTCCCGTCCCGATAATTCCGATGGTTTTCCCTTTCAAGTCAAACCCCATCAGTCCTTGAATTGAAAAATTCCCTTCTCTCACCCGGTTAAAAGCTCTGTGGATTTTCCGGTTCAGGGTCATGAGCAGTCCTAATGTATATTCTGCCACGGCATAGGGGGAATATTCCGGCACGCGCACTACCGGAATACCGTATTCATGTGCGGTTTTAATGTTTACATTGTTGTAACCGGCGCATCGCATTGCAATCAGTGCAACCCCGTTCTCATGCAGACATTTGACTACTTGCTCATCAATGAGGTCATTGACGAATGCACAGACGGCATCAAACCCTTTTGTGAACTGAACTGTTTCCGGTTTGAGCTTGTCTTCAAAATACGTGATGGAAAATCCATACTTTGTATTTTCGTCCTCAAAAAAAATACGGTCGTATGGTTTTGTGTCGAACACTGCAATATGAAAATTTTTTAAGTTCATAACCCGCTCCTGTTTTTGTTTTGTAATTGCAGAAATGACAACTTGCCTGAAGGAAGAGGTCTTCCCTCGTTTTTCGCGGAAAATATGATTCCGCACAATCAAATAATGGATCTGAAAAAAAGGAAGATGAGCATGATTGAATGACTTGTAAAAAAGACGGGAATTGAACTGTTGAGGCAGTTCCCTCCTCATCGGCAGCTGCCGGAAATTTACGCTGCCCGAACTTTTTCAAGCATCAAAAACGGTTCCCCTTTTTGGACAGATACGTCTCAAATGATATTCACATGATTTCCCCCTTTCTCATGCTGGAAGTGCATTGCTTTCGGAACGTATTCCGGATTAAGAAAACGTATTCTTCTGAAATGCTTCTTTCATTATACATCCTGATTCATGAAAAATCAAGCCGTTATCATAAAAGTTTATTTTAAAAGTCCTTGCATTGGAGTTTCATTTGATGATGGAGATGCCGTTGTTACCGACATCCTGTCCGGTACATTCAAACACCTGAATGACGAAATCTTTGAAAACAGCCGCAAAGTTCATGAAAAACACACTTCTTCGCTGATTGGAAAAATCAGCCTGAAAAAAGCTCCTCAAAACCTGTTGCATGTTTTGAGGAGCGTATTTTGTTCCGGGAATCGGAATAATTTTTCTTACTTCAGCGGAGTCTTGATGCCTTCTACTGTCTGAGTAACAGCCTTGATTGTGCCGTCTTCATTGAAGAAAAGTTCGTCAACGCAGACGGAACGGCGCAGTCCGCCGCCTTTCTGTCCATCTCGATCAAGTGTGCCGTTGTGGTAGAAGAGATAGGTGTGTCCCTTGAAATCAACAACGCCCGGATGGATGGTGAAGCTGTTTTTGGCTGCACCGGTAACCTGTCCGCGGAAAGTCCACGGACCTCTGAGTTCTTTGGCTGTTGAATAATAGATGACTTCGCCGCCGTTTCCCATACCCGGATAGATATTGTAATACAAACCATTGCGCTTATAGAGCCACGGACCTTCGGTATAGCTTTTGAGTCCGGTATCGGTGATTTCGCCATCAAGTTCCACCATATTGGCTTTCAGTTTGGCGATATAGGAATTTGTGTGTCCCCAGGCCAGCCAGGCTGTTCCGTCGGTATCAATCAGAACGGTCGGGTCAATATCATTCCATCCGCTGCGTCCGCTGGTCATATTGTCCACTACGACCGGCTTTTCCACAGGCTTGAACGGACCGACAGGAGAATCTGCCACGGCCACGCCGATGGAGTTCCCGCCGTTCTTTTGGTCGCGGTACGTAACATACCAGTAGTATTTGCCGTCTTTTGCAACCACCTGCGAGGCCCATGCGGTCCCTTTCAGCCCGTGGGGAAAATCTTCCGGTTTCAGAAGAACGCCATGGCTTCTCCAGTGAACCATATCGCTGGACGAATAGCAGCGCCAGTCTGCGATATTGTATCCGCCGGGCAAATCATTCTTTTCGCCTTCGCGCGCAATATCTTCCCCGGTATAGACGTAGATTCTGTCTCCAACCACCAGCGGTGCCGGGTCGGAGGTCCATGCGTCAGTGAAGATGGGATTTCCTTTCGGTTCCAGATCGATTCCTTGCGGAACCTCATTTTTTTGGGATGCGTCAAACAAGGCGCATCCTGTTGCGAGAACTGCCACGAAACCGGAAAGGATAAAGTGTTTTGTATTCATTGTTGTTTCCTTTGTTTTTTTGATCTTTTAGGAATACGTTTCAATAATATAGTCCGTTTCCTCTTCCTTGTCAAGTCTGTTTGGAACATAAATTAAAACAATGTGCGTTGTAAAGTTAAATACACTTTCAAAAGGTCGCAAAGTACGTTTAGTTCCCTCAAACTTTTAAAAAGTGCATTTACCTTTGCAATTCACCGATTTTTGTTGAAAGACAGGGAATATTTTGAAAAAAACGCACATCGGGGGAAACAGGGGAATCGTTTCATCTTACAGGGGGCTTTGGCTTTTTATCTTCCATGAGTTATATAATTTCGGAGGGAATGGAACGTCCCCGCCAGTTAAATTTTCTGACATTCCGCTGTAATTCGACTTTGGCGACATCTGAACGCCAAAAGCAAAATCAGACAAAACCGCTTTTTCAAAACGGCATTCTCTTCTGCTCAAAGATGCGGTCCGACACCCTCTTTTTGAAATAAATGGGATATCTGTGGAAAATAATCAATAAAAAGATAAAATTTTGCAATTTAAACTTGACAAGAGGTTTTTTGAATGCTATAATATCACAAAGAAACAGGAAAAAATGCCGTTTTTCTGCACAAATGCCTGTTTTTCTCACAAATGATTAATCCCTCTCCTTAATATTTTTAACCCCAAACATAATGGAGTTCTTTATGAATCGTTATGTACATTCGACAGTAGTCTCCTGCTCAATTCTCGCAGGGGCACTCTTACTTGCAACTTCACTTTCGGCACAGGCTCCCGGCGGTGCCCCTGCCGGTGGCGCTCCCGCCATGGGCGGCATGATGGGCGGCATG
>DCIG01000011.1:29153-44554 GCA_002315855.1 Lentisphaeria bacterium UBA1732
GCATGGGCGGCATGATGGGCGGCTTCGGCGGCGGCATGGGTGGCGGCATGATGGGTGGTATGGGCGGTATGGGCGGTCAGCAGGATGCGACCCCGGCCGTTGATATGGCCAGTCTCCCCGAAAAAGCCGATGACAGCGGTTACCCGATGGTTTCCAGCATGAAGCCTTCCGACAAGTATCCGGAAATCATGAAATTCCGCGATGGCACCGATGTTACCAAGGACAACTGGTCCAAGCGTGCAGAAGAAATCTCAAAACTCTATCAGTACTATGTCTACGGTGTCTGGCGCGACAGCTCGGATGTCGATGTTTCCTACAAAATGAAGGAAGACAACGGCCGTAAGTCCATGACTGTTACTGTAACGCGCAAGAGTACCGGAAAGTCCGGCTCTTTCGATGTCAACATCACACTTCCGACTGCCAGCGATACGCTCAAGATGCCGGAAGGCGGCTGGCCGTATTTCCTCGGTCTGCATGGTGCACAGGAATCTCAGGCTGCTTCCCGCGGTTATGCGTTCCTTACCTTTGGCGGCGGCGGTGGATTCATGGGCGGCGTTACCAATATCGCCGGCGACAACAACCGTCACACCGGGCTTTTCTATGATCTGTATCCCTACGGCGAAGACTGGAAGGAACAGACGGGCGAACTCATGGCGTGGAGCTGGGGTATTTCCAGAATCATCGACGCTCTCGAAAAAGGCGCGGCAAAAGAACTCAATCTCAACGTCAAAAACAACATCGTAACCGGCGTATCCCGTTATGGCAAGGCCGCCATGGTTTGCGGTGCATTTGAAAAGCGCATCAAAATGACTGCTCCGTCCTGCTCCGGCGCGGGCGGCGTTGCGATGTTCCGTTATGTCTCTGAAGGCAAGACCTATGACTTCACGTCCAAGAATGCCTCCAAGGAATACAAGTACGGCAAGAACGAGCCGCTCGACAGCCTTCAGGCTACCGGCGAACAGGGCTGGTTCAACAACAAGTTCATGGCATTCAAGGATCCGAAAGTGATGCCGGTTGATCAGCACATGCTTGCCATGCTTTGCGCAGACCCGAACCGTTACCTCTTCATTATCGGGTCCTGCACAGGGGAAGACTGGGTCAATGCTCCGGCTATGTGGTTCACGTACCGCGCGGCCAAGGCTTCCTATGAGAAGCTCGGTCTCGGCGACCACATCGTTTGCAATATTCATACCACCGGCCACGCTGTTACGGCTGAAGATATGAACTATATGATTGAATACTTCAACGAAAAAGTCTATGGTATCAAGTCCAAAACCGACCTGACCTGCCTCACGACTTCCGCTTTTGAACTTCCGGTCAACAAAGACCCGATTTTCGATTCTTTCGGCGGAACGATTCCTCCTCAGCCCAAACCGGATGCTGCTCCTGCAGCTAATGCCAACGGCGGTCAGAGACCTGCCGGCGGTGCTCCTGCCGGCGGCATGGGCGGCATGGGCGGCATGGGCGGCTTCGGCGGCTTCGGCGGCTTCGGCGGCTTCGGCGGCGGTGCTCCTGCCGGCGGCATGGGCGGCATGGGCGGCTTCGGCGGCGGTGCTCCTGCTCCTGCCGGACGCTAACAACTGATTAATGCTTACGGGAAGCGGCTCAAACTGCTTCCCGTTTTTTTTAATCAAGAATCTGTTTCAAAAGTTTTTGACGAAAGAAATTGACAAAGAATCTTCGCGCAGTTGTCGGGCGTAGTTTGAGGTGGTTGCAGTGAGGAAAGAAAACGCCGAAAATGCTGTCCGGCAAATGATGAAGAGATATTTCAATGTTTCCGGCAGAACTTCTGAAATCAGTACGGTGGATAGACATCTTGTTTTTGCGAGGAGAAACAAAATGAATCGTTAAAAACAGGGAACAGACGAATGTTCAGATTATGGTTGTTAAGAGAAATCTGCCATTTTAGCAGACATTACGCAGATAAAAGCAGTTGGTTAAAAATTAAAGAGAAACAGAGAGGATTCCTGAAAATATCCATTCGTGCAAGAATAAAACTGAAAAAATTCGTAAAATCTTTTATAAGTTTTCTTGATTTTTGAGCAAGAAAAGAGTATTTTAAAAACTATCGTTTTTTCAGGACGCGTCTCGACTTTGGGGCAGGTGCGTCTTTCAATGTACCTCAGAATTTTCAAAAACTGTTCATGAGCCTTTTGGAAAGAATCTGAAATCCAATTTTCAGGAAAAAAGAAATGCAATACCCGAAAATAGCCGTGATTGACTACAAAGCCGGTAACCTCACCAGCGTTCGCAACGCGTTTGCATCCATTGGTGTGGACACCGTGATTACCCGCGACCCTGAAATTCTGTGCCGTGCGGAACGCATCGTGTTCCCCGGCGTCGGTGCAGCCGCAAGTGCAATGCAGAATTTGAAGGATTTTCACTTGATTGAGGTCATCCGCGAGCTGATTCTGTCCGGCAAACCGTTCCTTGGGATTTGTTTGGGGATGCAGATTCTTTTTGAACATTCCGAGGAGGACGGAGGTGTGGAACTGCTGGGCGTTCTGCCCGGGAAAGTGCGTCTTTTCCCGTCCATTCCGGGCTTCAAGGTGCCGGAAATCGGCTGGAATCAGGTGAACGGGGACAAGGAATATTACTTCGTTCACTCCTACTATGCCGAGCTGGGGCCCTATACCACGGGGGTTACCGAATATGCCGGGGTGAAGTTCACCGGCATCGTCAGGAAAGACCGCCTGATTGCCTGCCAGTTCCACCCTGAGAAGTCAGGTCGAATCGGGCTTGAATTTCTGAAGGAGTTTGTGCAATGCTGACGAAACGTGTCATTCCCTGCTTGGATGTTTGTAAAGGTAAGGTAACAAAAGGGTTCCGCTTCAAAGACAACGTTGTTTTGGGCGATCCCGTGGAAATGGCCGTCATGTACTCGGAAAATGGTGCAGATGAGCTCGTTTTCTACGATATAACCGCATCCGCCGAGCACCGCCCGATTGATATTGGTATGGTGGAAGCCGTTGCGAAATCAGTACATATCCCATTTTCCGTTGGTGGCGGCATCTCCTCCTTGAACGACATGGAACGTGTGATCGGGGCAGGGGCGGAAAAGGTCTCTGTAAACTCACTTGCGGTACGGAAACCGGAAATCATTCGAGATGGAGCACTTGCGTTTGGAAGACAGTGCATCGTGCTGGGAATGGACCCTGTCAGAAATGATTCACCGCGCTTCCCATCCGGTTATGAAGTAACGACTTGCGGCGCAAGAGAACGCACCGGAATGGATGCTGTGGAGTGGGCGAAGCGCGCAGTTGAGCTCGGCGCAGGTGAAATCGTGGTCAATTCTGTGGACGCAGACGGTACCAAAGAAGGATTTGAATTGAATATTACGCAAAAAATCGCGGAAGCGGTTGGTGTTCCTGTGGTTGCATCAGGAGGCGCGGGCAAGCCGTCCCACTTCGTTGAGGTGTTCCGCTCCACCTCAGCCGATGCCGCAATCGTGGCCGGAATCGTCCACAGCGGACTTTACAGCATTCTGGACATCAAGCTCGAAATGGAACGTGCGCATATTCCTGTAAGACTTCATTTCTGAAATATTTATAGAAAAATTCTTACACATATTCGGTTTCGATGGTCAAAATGACCTCAAACTGAGGGTAAATTCCGTGCATGTACGAGAGAAAGTCCTGACGCAGTTTTTCCCAGTCTTTCAGGTCGTAGTCAACGATGAAATCACAGTACAGATGTCGTTGATCCGAGGAGAGATACAGCGCGTGCCAGCTTATAAGATGAGGGGTATTTCTCACAAATTCCGCTAAATCCTTGCGAATTGAATGGATACGCGATTCATCGTTGTTGATTGCATACATGCCGAAGACCATGGTTACGTTATACTTGTACATGATTTCGAGCTGGAGCGCGTGGATGATTTCGTAGACTTCGCCAATGGTTTTCCTGTGGTCGATTTCGAGGTTGACTGAGCCTGTGTAAGAGTTCGGACCATAGTTGTGCAGCCTCATGTCCACCGCATTGACCACGCCGTCCGTGGCGCGGATGAGGGAGAAAAGCTGGTCGGCAAGCTCCTTTTCGACGGGCTGACCAAGCAGGGCACCGACGGTGTCGCTCAGCACATTCCACGCCGTTTTCAGCACGAAAAACGAGGTGATGATGCCCGCCCAGGCGTCAAGGGAAATGTGGAAGACAAGGAAGCAAAGTGAGCTCAAAATGGTTATGGCGGAGACGATGGAGTCGCTTCGGCTTTCCTCCCCGACGGCGACCAGAGCTTTCGACTGAACTTTTTTGCCCTGCGCAATCAGGTACAGCCCCATGGCAAGCTTGATACCGAGGGAAAAGATCAGAATCACCAGCGCAATTTTGTCGATTTTCAGCTCTTCGGGGCGGAGTACGAGTTGAACGGAGCTTTTCAGAATCTCGATGCCGGTGAGGAGAATCAGGATGCCGATGACCAGCCCGGTCATGTATTCAATGCGGCCGTAGCCGAAGGGGTGTTTCCGTGTGGGGCGTTTTGCGGCAAGTTTGGTGCCGATCATCGTGAGCAGGCTGGTCGCCATATCCGACGCGTTGTTGATTCCCTCAGACACGATGGCGATTGAGCTTGTGGAAATACCAATGACGATTTTTATGCCCGACAGGAGCAGGTTTACGGCAATATTCAGCCACGATGACGCAAATATGATGCGGCTGCGCTGTGCGAGGCCGGAAGAAACAGATTGTTTTGAGCAGGTCATGAGAAGCAACCCGAAAACGATGTTGTGAGCGAAGCAGAACAGAAACGAGGGATTCCATTTCGCTGAAAACGTTTGAAAAAAATACCTGATAAAGATACCTGATATGTTTTAGAACATTCAGAATTTCTTCTGTTGTAGATAAACAATGCGTACAAAAGCACATTGAGTATGGAATGCAGCCATTGTGCTTTTTGTCCGCAAAAAAAAGAGCCTCAATCCGTGGAGCCGATTTCAAAAGTTCTGCCGGGTGCTTTGGAAGTCTCCTCGACATTTGCCGGAAGAGCGTCTTCGGCGGCGACTTGGAAAAAGCCGCCTCAAACTGCTCCCGCCAACTGCGAGAAGATTCTTTTCAAATCATTCCGTCAATGACTTTTGAAATCGGCTCCTTTGATTATTCGGAAAGAGTTTTCTGACTGCATCAGAATGAATTATTCGTCATAAGAATCCGTGATGGAGAACTTCTTCGGAAGCTCAAATTCGGAATCATCAAATTTCACATCCATTTCAAAGTCAATAATCTCGCTGATGTCTTCTTTGTCGCCTACCGTAATGATTGTAACGGATGGCATGACCACACCTTCATAAAGTTTGAAATCTCTCGGCACCGCGGAATAAAGGAGCTGAATTTCTCCGTCATCCGAGTAAAGGATTGTTTCCATTTTGGTGGTCAGGAATGTTTGTGCATTGACATACATGACGTATGGCGCGATTTGCGGGTTGTCGGCACGGCAGACAATCCGGTAATGGCGCGTTTTCCCGATATAAACACACGAAATCTCCGGATTGGGGAAAACATCCAGGAATGTTTTGGACGGCTGGGTCATCATATTGAACATTTTTGTGAGCTCCAGACGGTGTCCCGTGATTTCCGTTGCCGTTTTCTTTTTGGGGTTAATATCCCATGCTCTCCCGTCTTTGATGAGAAGCTGAGAGTTTGCCACGCCGTTTTTGCTTGTCGTCTGCATAAGGCTGTCCGGAGCACGGAATTTCAGCTCGCTTTCGCCTTCATCATGTTTGATTTTTTTCTGTTTCTGCCCGGTTTTTGAAATTTCGACAGCAGTTTCACGGTCAATCACGCGCTGGCGCAGCAGGAAGGTGCTGGAATCTTTGAATTTTCCTTTCGGGTCGGTCGCCTTGTACATCTGTTTCGCGAGCTGTTCCGCAGAAATATCGGAAGGTTCGCAGACACTGTCAAGAGACAGAATCGAATTGACTTCCTCATCGGTGAGTTTATTGGAAAAGCAGCCAGTGCAAAGGAGCAGAGCCGCAAACGCAGTTACAGCAGAAAAAAGAGCCAATTTGTGTTGTTTCATGTGTTTCCTCTTTCACATTCGGACTTTTATTAATTGTGTGAATCATTCATTTCGTTTAAGAAATATACCACGTTCTTGGCGGATTTCAACAAGAAGACAGTTTTTTTTCAAAAAAAGATGAAGGATTCTCCAATTATATTCATCTTCGCGCAAGAATCAAGATGGAGAAAACCGTACAGAAATATCGTACCTGCTTTTTTGTATGATATTCTCCCGGAAAATCGATACAAAAAAACTCCGGCAATTCTCACAGCCGCCGGAGTTTTCGGGACTGTCTGGAAAGGCTTACTTGAACTGCACCCAGTCAACGTGCATCAGGATGCCATCGGGCATCGTAACGAAAAGATTATGCACGCCCTTGAGCTGTTTCAGCACAGCGGCGGACGCATCCTGCCATTCGTCTTTTGCCGTAATCGGAATTTTGGCAATCAGTTCGCCATCCACAGCATCGGCGTGAAATTCGATGGTTCCACTGCCGCCGACGCGGGCGAAAACATGGACAATGGCGGTGGACAGGTCTTTTTCACCGAAATCCACGCGGTCGTATTCAATCCAGATCGGACGGCGGTAGTTGTCTTTGTTGCGGAACACGGTTTTCCAGCCGGCGAACGGGTCTTCGGTGCGGTTGTATTCGACCCAAACATGATTGGAGTCGCCGATGGCGGAATAGCGGTCAATCTGAATCTTATTGGTTGCGGGAGTGATGCCCACGCCGCGCTGAGTCGGCACGATCTGCTTGATGGTCCCGTCCTCATTGAATGTCAGATATTCGGCACAGATGGAGCGGTTTACGTCATGTTCGCGGCAGTAATCATTGTGGTGGTAGAAGAAATACCACTGCCCCTTGTATTCCACCACGGAGTGATGATTGGTCCAGCAGTCGGTATTCTGCTCCATGATTTTGCCTTTGTATTCAAACGGCCCCATCGGGCTGTCACCCATGCAATAGCAGATGCACTCGGTGTTCCGCTCGCACCACGGGAACGAATAGTAGTATTTCCCGTTGCGCTTGAACATAAACGGTCCCTCTTTCAGTCCGTTTCTCGGCACATTGTGCTGGACCGTAACGACTTCGGAATCCAGTTCCAGCATATTATCTTTGAGTTTTGCCACCACGAGCGCGTTGCCCTGTCCCTGCCAGGTCAGATACGGAGTGCCGTCGTCATCAATGAAGATGCACGGGTCGATGCCGTTCACGCCGGGAATGGGCTTTTCCTGAGCCACATACGGGCCTTCGGGTTTGTCAGCCACAGCCACGCCCACCGCATTGCGTCCGTCTTTCTGGTGTGCGGGGAAATAGAAATAGTATTTTCCGTTTTTGTAATTGCAGTCCGGAGCCCACATGGAATAGCTGTTTCCATCCACCCACGGCACTTCTTTCTGGTCCACGATTACGCCGTGATCGGTCCAGTCGAAGAGATTTTCGGACGAATACACATGGTAGTCCGCCATGTTGAAGCCCTTTTTCGCGCGGGAGCCCGCAGGTGCCGGAATATCATGGGACGGGAATACGTACATTCTGCCGTTGAAAACATGGGCAGACGGGTCGGCGGAGAAAGCTCCGGAGAAGAGGGGGTTTTCTGCAAATGCCGGGCTCACGACGGCGGCAGCGATTGCCGTTATGCAAATGGTTTTGTTCAGTTTCATTGCTTGAATCCTGTAGATTGAAATGTTTTGTTTTCAGGGGGCGCATCTGTGCACGATGAACACCGTTTCACGTTCAGGAACACCCCTTAAATATTTCCCTGAAATACAATAGCATCTTTTTCCGTCAATTCAACCCCATTTCCACATCTCCATAAAAAAAAACCGCTTTTTTTTGAAAACTTCTTTTCCAAGAATGCTTCCGCTCCATTCTGAATACCACAGGGAGGTGTACCAAGCTCGAAAAGTGCCTGAAAACGTCTTTTTCAGGCTTTCAGAAGCCAGTCAAAAACTTTATCATTGACTTCGGGCAGGGGGCTTCAGCTTAAGGCGCACAAAATCGCTTCCGCTTCCGCATCGCTCATGAAGCGGGGATTGTTTTTCATGCTGGCACTGCGGCAGTTTGCAATGATAAACGGATAGTGTTCCGGAGAAAGACCATAAGATTTGAAATCACAAGGTGTCCCGACCGATTCCGCCAAAGACTGAAGTTTGTTCAGAAATCCGGATGATGAAATGTCATCCGCTTTGATTGCAGAAGCCAGTTCGCAGAACAGCCCGCCGCATACCGGTTCATTGAAACGGAATACCGGCATCATCAGGACGGCACAAGCCACACCATGCGGGATATGAAGCAATGAGCCGACAGGATGCGCCAAGCCATGAACTGCGCCTAAACCGCAGTTTGCAAACGCCATCCCGGCAAGCATGGAGGCTTTTGCCATACCGGCACGGGCTTCGGCATCATCAGGACATTCACAGCAGCGTTTCAGCAAGCCGCAAATCAAAACGACGGCCTGCCGCGACCAGGTGCGTGTCATATCGGAAGCGCGAGGCGAAATATAGGATTCGACAGCCTGTACCAAAGCATCCAGACCGCTTGCCGCAGTTACGGAAGACGGGCAGGCAAACGTCAATTCGGGATCAACAAGAGCCAATTCAGGCGTCATAGACGGATGCCGAAGTGATTTTTTCACTTTCGTTGCGGTATCACTGAGGACGGCATTTGATGTCATTTCCGCGCCGGTGCCGGAGGTGGTAGGCA
This sequence comes from Lentisphaeria bacterium UBA1732, assembly GCA_002315855.1. Lineage (GTDB taxonomy): Bacteria > Verrucomicrobiota > Lentisphaeria > Victivallales > UBA1829 > UBA1732. The sequence goes on from DCIG01000011.1 coordinate 37,853, forward strand.
ACGCAGCCAGAAAGATTCGCTTCGTGCCGTCAATCATACTTTTCCCTGAGAAATAATCATTGCAGGAGCCTTTGAGGTTCACAAGCGAGGCGGCAGCTTTCGCCGCATCCATGACACTGCCGCCGCCAAGAGCGACAATGCCGTCCACGCAGCATACGCGGGATGCCTCTGCAATGGCATCCACGGCGTTTGGCGGGGGTTCAGAGGGTACACCCGAATAAAGACATGTCTTGAGACCCGATTGCTCTAAAACAGCCCTTACACGCGAAGTATCGCCTGATGCCAGAGTATGAGTTCCTGCGACCAAAAGAACTGTTGTGAAGTTTTCCGGCAAAAAGGAGGGGAGATCCGCGATTTTGCCCGCACCGAATACGATCGTCCGCGGCAGACGGATTGAAAAAGGAGACAGATTATTCATGATTCTCTTTTCCTAACGTGATTTCGCCGGCATGAATCTGCTGTAAAACGATTTTAGCCGCTTCTTTTTCCGCAAGTCTGCGGCTGCCGGCCGAAGCCTTCGCAACAACTTTATTCTGAATCAGAACTTCCACCTCGAAACTGGGTTCGTGGTCGGGACCAGAAACATTGACGACACGATAAGCCGGCACACTCATGCCGCGTTCCTGCGTGTATTCCTGCAAGAGACCTTTTGGATTGATTTCGGTCAGAGTGGATTTCGGGTCAGGATAATTCTTCTCCATGATGTCGAGGAAGAATTTGCGGGCGGTGTCAAGCCCCTGATCCAGATAGATTGCGGCGATTAATGACTCGAAGGCATCACAAATGGTGGAGTCGCGGTCTTCGCCGTGCAGTTCAATCTCGCCGCGGCCGAGCAGCAGAAAACTGCCCAGAGAGATTGTACGGGCAAACAGTGCGAGGGCATTCTGATCCGCCATCGCAGAGCGGATTTTCGATAAATCGCCTTCCTGCAATGATGGATAACGCTTGTATAAATAATCTGTTACGGTGATTTGGACGACAGCATCTCCCAAAAATTCGAGCCGCTGATTGTCGTAGGAGAGATTGTGTTCCGAAGCAAATGACGTATGGGTCATTGCCTCACGGTAAAGTTCAGGATTGTTGAATTTGAATCCCAACATGTGTTCAAGTTTGACAAAGTCACTCATATTCATCCTGTTGTATCATAGAAATGCTGATATTTCCTTTTCAACGAATGCGAAGCGTTCCGCTTCTTCCTTTGAAACGAATCCCGCATTGCAAAGGTCTTCGAGGGCGTGCTGCATCGTAACCATCCCGTCTTTCTGGCTGGTCTCAATGATACTTGGCAGCTGGAACGTTTTGCCTTCACGAATCAGGGAACGGACCGCAAAGGAGCCTGTCATGATTTCAAATGCGGCAATACGGCCTTTTGCAATATCAATGCGCGGAATGAGCCGCTGAGACACCGATGCAAGAATCACGCTTGCCAGCTGGGAACGGATCTGATTCTGCTGTACATGGGGGAACGAGTCAACAATCCGGTCAACGGCTTCGGGGGCACTGTTTGCATGGATGGTCGCAAGAACCAGGTGTCCGGTTTCTGCGGCCGTCAAAGCGGCGGCAATGGTTTCCTGATCGCGCATTTCTCCCAGCATAATCACATCGGGTGCTTCGCGCAGGGCGTATTTCAAAGCGGCGGCGAACGAAAGCGTATCATCATGGAGTTCACGCTGTTCGATGACCGAATTCTGATTGTTGAAGACGTATTCCACGGGGTCTTCGATTGTGATAATATGGGCGTTCCGGTTGCGGTTGACATGGTCAATCAAGCAGGCCAGCGTGGTTGATTTCCCGCTTCCCGTCGGACCGCCGACAAGAATCAACCCCTGTTTTTTCTTCATGAGATTCATCAGGGAATCGGGAATCCCAAGCGTATGATAATCGGGGATTACGAGATTGACAAGACGCGCCACCATGCCAAGCGAGCCCCGCTGATAGAAGGCATTGATACGGAACCGCAAAGGAGCAGGTTTGCTGTTTGATTTTTTGTACAAATCGACGGAGAGCGCGAAGTCAAGTTCGCGTGTTTCCTCCAAAATGGTGCGCTGATGCTGATTGATGATGCCATACAGAAGCCGCTGCACATCATCACTGTTCAGCACGGGCATATCAAGTTCACGCAGCTCGCCGTTGATGCGGAGCGTGGGACGTGCACCTGAAGTTAAAATCAAATCGCTGGAATGTGTTTGGTATGCCGCACGGAACAGCACACGCATATCCACGATATTTTTATCGGTGTCATCCATGCGCGTGCCATAATAGTTGCGGAAAGCATCCATGCCGACTTCCATGCCCTTGATCAGGAGGGCAAATTCTTCACGGTTCGTGGATGCCTCCATGGCATCCTGCAACGAAATATGTTTTTCTCCATAAAGTCTGTAAATCGAGCGTTTGAAGGGAATCATGCCTTGTTCCACGTTGCGATTCAGAGCATTTTCCAGTGCGCTGTAATCACGCAGAGCAATCAGTTTGCGCACAAGTCCGGTACCGAGGAGGATTTCAAAGGCTGGAATCATTTTCGTGCGGCCGATTTCCGGAATGAGACGCTGCGCCAGAATACCATTCAAAGCCAGACTCAAATCGTCCGCGACGTGAGCCTGCTGATCCATGGGGAACATATTCACGATACGCTGGACAGCCTGAACCGTATCTGCAGTATGAACCGTACTGATGACCAAATGTCCGGTCAGAGAAGCAATGAGCGCAGTACGGATGGTCTCCGTGTCGCGCATTTCGCCAACCACAATGACATCAGGATTTTCACGAAGTGCGCTCCGCAGGGCATCCGAGAAGCCGCCCGATTTGTTCGTGTCGATTTCGCGCTGGGAAATCGTTGCCTGATTGTCTGTGAAAAGATATTCCACCGGGTCTTCCAAGGTCAGAATATGACATGGACGGGTTTTGTTAATCAGGGTAATCAAGGTGCCCATGGACGTGCTTTTTCCGCTTCCTGTGGCACCTGCAAACAAAATCAGTCCGCGCGGCATAGCCGCAAGCTGATTCAGAATTGAGGGCAAATGCAATGATTCCAAGTTCAAATCATCCCCGTTCCCGATGGGGCGAACAGCCAAGGAAGGACCGCGGACCGTCTCGAAGAAATTGAAGCGGAAATGCTTGCCGCCGGGCATGGAAAAAGAGGTGTCCATGTACGACTGCCGCATGTAATTCGCTTCCTGCGCCTCGTCAAGAACCATCCGGCGGAAGTCGGTGAGCATCTGCACCGTCATATCAAACGGCTGCGGCTCCAGCTTTCCGGCAAACCTCATGACGGGTTTTTTGCCGGAAGACAGAAGCAAATCACTGGCGTGACGTTCCGATGCCTTGGCAAGCAAAGAGAGAATCACTTGATGAGACGAGGCGTCGGTATGAGAGTTTTCCTGAATCATTTTGAAAAGCAGGCATATTGGGGAGAATGTCCGTCATGAATCAAGATACTCTTGAGAAATCATGACGGAGCATTGTGTTATTTGCCATCTGCAAAGCTGGTAACGGCAATGGGTTCCGATTCCGGACGCGGGATATTGCCTGCGGCAATGGAATTCAGAAGCCAAGCCATATTGCGACCGAGGGTACGCATGGTCTGCAAGCCTTCTTTATCCTTGAGAACATCTGCCGGAGAACTTCCATGGACAGAGTTCCAATACTGCGAAGATACGACGGGCATCTGCTTCAGCGTGAAATATTTATTCAGACGCTCAAACGCGGCACTCGCGCCGCCACGGCGACAGCTTACCACAGCAGCGGCAGGTTTGCCTTTCATGAACGAACCGTAGGCGAAGAACAGACGATCCAGCAAGGCACAAAGGGCACCATTGGGACCGGCGAAATAAACGGGAGAACCGATTATAAATCCGTCAGCGGCGGAACATTCTTTCGCAAGGTCAGCCAAAACATCGTCCTCGAAGATGCAAGTCCCTGTTTTGCGGCAATTCCCGCAGGCAATACAGCCGTGGACGGCACCTTTGCCGATGTGGAAGATTTTGGTCTGAATGCCTTCGGATTCCAGAATATTGGCGACTTTCCTCAATGCAGTGTAAGTGCAGCCGTGTTCATGGGGACTTCCGTTAATCAGCAGAACTTTCATTGTTGAGACCTCAAAATGTTTAAGAATCAGAGCAGACCATTCTTTTCAAGCCAGGCAGAGACTTCACCTTCGAGAGCATCCTTGGCGGCTGCTCCGGCGCGGCTGAATCCCTGAACCATCGTGCTGTTCGGGCAAAGTTTTGCGACATCATCAAAGAAACGACCGGGACCGCCGTTGCCATAGGTGCAGAACGGGATAACTTTCTTGCCGCTCAAGTCGTTTTTCAGGAGGAACGCTCTCAAAGGGGAAGAATAGCTGGCAAACCAGATCGGGGAACCCACGTAGACTGTATCATAGTCTGCGAGGTCAACGGGAAGTTTTTCCAATGCGGGTTTATCGTTTGTCTTCAGGTCAGCCTGTCCGGCGCTTACAACGGCGGAATAATCCTTGGGGTAGGGGGTTACGAGCTTGATTTCGCAAATATCGCCATTGACTTTTTTCTGAATGGTTTCCGCAACCAATTTTGTGTTTTCACCGGTTGACCAGGTGTAATAGACAACAAGCGGTTTTTTCGGGGCGGCACCCACGCCACAGCATCCAACGAGCATGAACATGGCTGAAAAAACAGTAACGAGAATGAGAGCAAGACGTTTCATAGGAATCCTCCAAATGATGATTAAGCTAAATTCAAAAGTCCTGACAGGAGCTTTGAAATCCTCTTCGGCATTTCTCAAGAGAATATTTCCGGCGGCGGCATTTCAGTCCGTCGCTTCAAACTTCTTTATGACAACTGCGTGAAGATTTTTTCAAATCTTTTCATCAATGACTTCAGAAATCAGCTTGATTGTTTGTTAACAAACTGACCGATATGGAACTATACCACATATTTTGATAAATTCAAATATAAAAGTGCTCCAAGATGAAAAAATCCCCAATGAAAACAATCATTGAGGATTTCCGGCACACCCGCCAAACGTGCAGATGTGTCATTCAGAAAGAAAACGAAATCTTTTGAGCCGACGGCCGGATTTGAATTACTTCTTTTCGTCGGACTGTTTTTTCATGGCATCCGAGAGGAGCGATTTGATTTCCTTGTCCTGCGTCATTTCAAGCATTGCGTCAGAAACTTTCACGCCCATGGGGAGAAGCGTCTTCACTGCCGCGACATTGCCTCCGCGAACCGCAAAAACGAGGGGACTTTCGCCTTTCTTGTTCAAGGCATCTTCCTGACCGCCCTTGAACAGAATGAAGCGAATCGTGTCGGCATCCGCAGTGCTGGCGGCGATATGGAGGGGAGTATTGCCTTCCAGGTTGGTAACATTCATTTCCAGACCGATTGAGGACAAATACTTAATCATATCAGGATGTTTCGCGCCGGAAATCATGGGTGTGGTGCCATCAATGGCGATTGCATTTTTGTTGGCTTTTTCCGCGACAATCTGTTTCGCCAGAGCCACGCTTCCTGTTCCGGCGGCGTAGTGCAGGGCGGTAAAGCCTTTCTTGTCATAGAGGTTCACATCGGCTTTCTTTTCCAGAAGATAAGCAACCGTAGCACGTTTCGCACGTTCGCAGGCGTAGTGAAGCGGGGTCATGCCGGTATTGGTTTTTGCGTTGATGTCGGCACCTTCGCGGATAAGACCTTTCACCATGTCGAGGTTGCCGCGGGCGGCAGCCTGATGAAGCGGAGTAATGCCCGAATTTGTGGCGGCAGTCGGATCAGCTCCGAAATCCAGCAGGAGCTGCACCATATCCGCATCGCACAGACGGCAGGCATCGTACAGAGGAGTCATGCCGTTTTTCATGGCAGTCTTCGGAGAGATGGCACGGGTACGAAGCATGTAGCTGACGATATTCAGGTGTTTGTTGCGAACAGCCGCGTGTAAAATGGACATGCCTTCTTCATTTACGGCAGTGAAATCCGCATCGGAATCGGAGAGGCGGAGCATGGTGGTATAGTCGCCATTCGTAACACAGTAATACAAAACCGAATTGCCTTTTTCGTCCTTTGCATTGATTTGCGCGCCCTGTTCCAAATAGAGCATTACGGCATCCCATTTCAATTCTTTTGCACGTTCCAGCATAGGTTTATTCAAGGCGGCGATACGGGCCTCTTCTTCCTTGCGAAGACGTTCCTCTTCTGCGCGGCGGGCTTCCTCAGCGGCGCGTTTTTCCTCTTCCTCTTTCCGCTTCGCCTCGTCCTGAGCTTTTTTTTCTGCATCTTCTTCGGAGACTTCTTCGGCGTTTTCTTCATCGCTTTTTTCTTCGATGACACCATTTTCATCTTTGGCTTCCACCTCCTCACCTTCGGCAACAATCAAGCCGGAGGATACGAAGTTCATATTGCGCTGATCCGCCGCATCGGTGCCGGATGCCGGGACAGCGAATGCAAAAGCAAGCAGGAAAGCTGCAGCAGAAGTCATGCTGAATACGGGAGTTTTCATGTGTATTCTCCAAAAGTAAAACGTGAGAAGCATCTTCAAAAACTGAAAGAACCTCATGTCGAGGTATCTTGGGAATCTGAATTTACCTCATTAGTAAAGATTAGCTGAAAAAAGTTTTCTCCGATTCAATCTTCAGAGAAAGAACTATCATAGAAAATACTCCAAATTCTGAAAAAAACAAGTCATTTCAGGCGATTTTTCTCTGATTTTCCGAAAAGTTAATTGAAAAAGTAAACG
>DCIG01000013.1 GCA_002315855.1 Lentisphaeria bacterium UBA1732
TCAAGCGGGGGAAGTGAAAAAAGTCAAAAAAAGCGTCAGCACTGTCCAATAATGCACCTGATATTCCCCGGAGCCACCCCTTTATTTTGTTCCGGCAAGAGCATCCGCGCCCTTTTTCGCCAAAGACGATGGGTATTTGCCGGCATTCTTCTTTTCGTTCTCCTGAGCAAGTCCGGGGATGAGCTTTTCCCAGTATTCCATAGTCAGCTGATGGTGTTCCACTGAATCTTCGATAATGAAATCAATTTTAGCTTTGAGAATTGAACTTTTTTCCGCCTTCTTCATCAGTGCTTCGCCGGAAAGAATCAGCGCGGCGAACGTTTCCGAGCGGTCAAGCTGTTCATTGAACATGCCATGAGCATGAGCGAAATCCTTGTTTTTTTCGGGTGAGTGGGTAATGGCAGAAACTTTGGTTTTGTCGTTTGCAAAGTTGGTTTCGTGAATGTATGTAAAAGATTTGTCGTTGAAACTGCGCCATTTCTTATCGCGGACGGTATTATTCATGCCGGAATAAACAAGTTTGGCCATGTCAACCGCTTTGGTCAAAGAGTTCATGAACATGCGGTCGCCGCGGCGCATGATATCGACCTCCTCCCCATCGCAGGTCATTTCCGAGTAAATATTAAACTTTTTCACGCCGATTTTGCGAATTAATTCAGGGGGAAACATATCCAGAGTTTCAAACAGAAGCTGGAGTTCTTTCAGAAGTTCTTCCGATTCAGGAGTTTTCCCTTTCAAGGCTGAGTCGATTTTCATTTTCTGGTCAAACGAAAACCCGTATTTTTTATATTTGGCGATTTGCTCCGCGACGGGAGCCAGCGCATCCGCATTCGGAGCAGATGACTCAGTCTTGGCCAAAGTCAAAACAGGAGCCGTGGAAGCGGCGTTCAGGCTGACCGGGAAAACGAAAAATGCAAGCAGCAAAACACCTGCAAAAGGAAGAAATTGAGGATGAAAGAAGGACTTGCAGTTCATGGATACACCCTTTTCGGAGGAAATCATAAAAGACACGGTACCAAACCTGTCTGCCCAAAATGGAAGAATCGTCTAATTGAATAGTTTATCACATGTTTCCCAAAAAATCAACTGCATTTATAAAAATAATCCGGAGATTTTTGGAAAAAACGAATTAGAAAGCTGTTTCCATGCTTGAAATCCTGTTTGACGGTGATATATTAGATGAAAATACAGAAAGAGATGTCTTTCTGACGCCTCGAAACCATCAACCAGAAAAAGCAGGAATTGAATTATGAATCATTTTTTCCAGCGTATCTGCAAATCAGGAAAAAGTCACGGGAAGTATCTTCTGCCGTGCACGGATTTCCGCCGTTTCATGATTTTTACCGGAGCCGCAATTATCATGTCAGTTACCAACACCGTATCCGCCGTCATCAATCCGGAGGTGCGTCCCTACGCCCGCAAAGCCGCCGAAGAAGGAATCGTGCTGCTGAAAAACGAACGGAAAGCTCTTCCTTTTGCCCAAGGCGAAAAGATTGCAGTATTCGGCTGTGCCCAGATTCAGACATTCATGTGCGGCTACGGATCGGGAGGCGGCGTGGAACCGCCGTACAAATATAATATCATCGACGGACTCCTGCTTCATCAGCCCTATCAGATCAGCCTCGACAAGGATGTTCTGACGGCATATCAGAACTGGTGCACCGCACACCCGCTTCCGACAGGCGGCTGGGGCAACTGGCCGCTGAATGCACCTGAAATGCCGCTGGAAGAATCATTGGTAAAGAATGCCGCATCGCGCTGCGGGACAGCGCTGGTTATTCTCGGACGCGCCGCAGGAGAAGACAGAGAATGCAAGCTGGAAGCGGGGAGCTATTATCTGACCGATCTGGAAAAAGACATGCTGAAGAAAACGACCTCCAGTTTCCGCAAAACCATCGTGGTCGTCAACTCCGGCAATATCATCGATATGTCATGGCTGAACAATTATCCTGTTCAGGGAGTTGTGTACGCATGGCAGGGCGGAATGGAAACCGGTCCGGCACTGGCAGAAGTGCTTTGCGGCAACGTGTCCCCGTCCGGACATCTGGCAATGGCAATCGCCAATCGCTATGAAGACTATCCCTCCGCCTCGAATTTCGGCAACCGCAATTTCAACAACTACGCCGAAGACATCTTCGTGGGCTACCGCTATTTCGAGACATTTGCGCCCGAAAAAGTGATGTTCCCGTTCGGCTACGGTCTGAGCTACAATGATTTTGAAATCAAGCCCACCAGCGTTACGGAAAACAAAGGAACGGATTCCGGTCTGTTCAGCATGATCAGCAGTGTTTTCACCAAGGAAACGGCTCCCGGCATCACCGTGAAAGCCATCGTAACCAACAAAGGCGGCGCACGGACTTACGGCAAAGAAGTGGTGCAGGTCTACTGCGCTCCCCCGCAGGGCAAACTCGGCAAACCCGCCCGCGTGCTGGTCGGTTATGCAAAGACTCCGCTTCTCGCGCCTCCGCTGTCCAATCCGAAAAACGGAGCCCCGGCAGGACGCAATTCCTGTGAAGTTACCATTACCTTCCCCGCCGCAGCCGCAGCATCGTTCGACGATTCCGGAGCAACGGGACATCAGGCGGCATGGGTTCTGGAAGCCGGCACCTACGACATCTATGTGGGCAACTCCGTCCGCAGCGCAGTCAAAGCCGGATCGTTCAAAATCGCAGATACCATCGTAACCGAACAGCTGGAATCCGCCTGTGCAGTCGATCCCGCCAACGCATTTGACCGCATGGTCGCCAAGGAAGAAAACGGAAAGCTGGTTCCGAAGTTTGAAAAGGTGGCACTCTCCGGCGCAGACATGGCTCAGCACATCCGCGAAAATCTGCCGAAGACCATCAAGGAAACCGGCGACAAGGGCATCAAACTGATTGACGTTTACAACGGCAAAAACACGCTGGATGAATTCATCGCCCAGCTCACGCCGGAAGATCTGGCGGCGCTGCTCCGCGGCGATATGAACAAGGGAAGCCGTCTCGGTCCCGATATGAACGCATCCGTTTACGGCGGCGTTACGCAGTCGCTCCGCGACAAAGGCATCCCGGCAATTCCGTGCGACGACGGTCCGTCCGGTCTTTGGCTCCATGGCCCGGTCTCACTGCTCCCCATCGGCTCCATGCTGGCCTGCACCTGGAACACCGAACTGGTGGAAAAACTCTACTATGAGCTGGGCAACGAAATCGATGCAAACGGATTTGACGCCATTCTCGGTCCGGGCATGAACGTGCACCGCAATATTCTCTGCGGACGCAACTTCGAGTATTTCTCCGAAGATCCTCTGCTGGCAGGCACCATCGGAGGCGCATCCGTGCGCGGTCTTCAGAACGGCGGAGTTACCGCAGTGCCGAAGCATTATGCGCTGAACAATCAGGAAGTCAACCGCAACCGCAACGATTCGCGCTGCTCCGAACGCGCCATGCGGGAAATCTATCTGCGCGCCTTTGAAATCATGGTCAAGACCGGAAAACCCGAAAACATCATGGGCAGTTACAATCTGGTCAACGGCGAATGGGCGTCCTACAACTTCGACCTCTGCACACTCGTTCTCCGCAAACAGTGGGGCTGGGACGGAATGCTGATGACCGACTGGTGGCAGCAGGCTTATGAATCAAAGAAATTCTACACCCGCAACAACGCTCTCCGGGTTCGTGCACAGACAGACGTACTGATGCCGGGCGAGGGACCCGACCGCAACGACAGCACAATTTTACAGTCGTACAAGCAGTGGGATGCCGCAGGACGTCCGAATGACATCACATCCGGTCTGACACTGGGCGAAATGCAGCGGAGCGCAGCCAATGTGCTGAAATATGCCATGAGATCGCGTTCCTTCCGCAAACTGCACAACCTGCCGAATCTGTACAAGCCGGGTGCCAACTGGTTTGAAGCAGATTCCGTGCTGGCGGAATAAGCTGTGATGAAAAATTATGTCCTGATGAAAAAATCATCAGGATATGATGCGAAGAAGCCCTGTCGGAAATGACGGCAGGGCCTCTTTCTTTATAGAGAAAGCGGTAAATTGATAAAAAAAGAGTGATTTTGCTTGAAAAATAGAAAGATAAGATATATATTTATATTGGTTGTTTCGATAAAAAAACATCCAATTATTTCCAAAAAATCAAAGGATACCACAGCTTATGGCAGACCGGATTAAAATTCTCAACTCACCATCGGTAAGACGTATGCCGTCTTATCTGCATAAACTTATGCTGATGCACGCGGATGGGGAAAAGAATGCGTCCGCGACAAAACTTGCAGAGTACATGGATTTAGATACGATTATCGTGCGCAAGGACTTCGAGCTTACGGGAATCACGGGGCGTCCGGGCGTAGGATATCGCACTGACGAGCTGATTGAGGCAATTCGCCGTTTTCTCGGCTGGGATATTGACTGCGATGCATGTCTGGTCGGTGCGGGGTCATTGGGAAGTGCCTTGCTGGGGTATGAAGAATTTGCAGAATACGGACTGAAAATCACCCACGTATTTGATGCCGATCCGAAGAAGATCGGGACCTATATCCATGGGCATAAGGTATTGGATATACGGAGGCTGCATGATGAACTGAGCGGATGTGCTCCGGCAGTTGCGGTCATTTGTGTGCCGTCGCATTCTGCGCAGAATGTGGCAGATGAACTGGTGTCATGCGGGGTCAAAGCTTTCTGGAGCTTTGCCAACGTATGCCTGCAAGTTCCGGCGGACATCATCGTTCAGCGCGAAGTCATCGCGGGCGGGTTTGCCATGCTGTCCATGAAACTGACCCACCGCGGAATCAAAGGCAGTGCGGAAACTGGAGTTAATCCGGCAAATCCGGACGAAACGTCAGGGAATAAGAATTCTTAATGTCAGAGATGACACAAACATAACAAAATGAATCGATTATTTCAAATAATCGGTTCCAAAGAAAGGTAAAAACCATGTGTTGCCAAAAGTTGTCGGAAGGAGCGGCGGCAAAATTCGCTGAGCTCGACGCTTTTATTGACAGTCTGGGAATTGACTGCAATGACGAGCGCCGGCGCGGACGCCTGATCCAGGTCCTCCATCGTGCGCAGAAGATTTTCGGCTATCTGCCGCGTGAAGTTCAGATCCATGTTGCACAGAAGCTCTTCCTCTCGGAAGCAGCCGTCTCCGGCGTTGTCAGCTTCTACAACTATTTCACTACAGAACCCAAAGGCAAGTACGTCGTGGATGTGTGCCTCGGTACAGCCTGCTACGTCAAGGGGTCCGAAAAAGTTCTTTCCGAAATCGAACGCGTTCTCGGCGTCAAGGCCGACACGAATCCGACGCCGGATGGACTGTTCTCCATTTCCGCACTCCGCTGCGTGGGTGCCTGCGGTCTTGCACCGGTAATGATGGTAAACGGCAAAGTTTACGGCAAAGTTACCCCTGCGAAGGCAGTTGAAATCATTAACGAATACAAAAAGTTGGGCTGATCATGGACAAGATTCTTTCTCAGGCCGCACTGCTGGACGTATTTAACGCCAGCAAAGGCAAGCTGGCACTTCGCTGCATCGCCGAACATGACATCAACTCCGCCAAAAAGGAAATTCTGTGCTGCGGCGGTACCGGATGCCATGCCTCCAATTCACAAGAGCTGATGGACAATCTTCGCGCCGCCATCAAAGAAAACGGTCTTGAAAATGACGTGAAAGTCATCCAGACCGGCTGCTTCGGTTTCTGCGCTCAGGGACCGATTGTCAAGGTCATGCCGGACAATGTGTTCTATGTTCAGGTTACGCCGGCCGACGCCCGCGAAATCGTGGAAAAGCACATTGTGGGCAAGCAGATTGTGGAACGTCTGCTCTATGTCGAACCGATGCTGAAAGAACGCATTCACGACTATGCCAAGATGTCCTTCTATGCCAAGCAGATGCGTATTGCACTGCGCAACTGCGGCATGATCAATCCGGAAGACATCACTGAATACATCGCCGCAAACGGCTATCAGGCTCTTGCCAAGTGCTTGTTCCAGATGAATCCGGAACAGGTCGTTCAGGAAGTGTTGAACTCCGGTATCTGCGGACGCGGTGGTGCAGGATTCCCCACCGGTATGAAATGGAAAATCGCAGCCAGTACCAAAGCTGATGAAAAATACATCGTGTGCAACGCCGACGAAGGCGACCCCGGTGCATTCATGGACCGCTCCATCATGGAAGGCGACCCCAACAGCATCATCGAAGCCATGGCAATCGGTGCCTATGCAATCGGCGCACAGCATGGTCTGGTCTACATCCGCGCAGAATATCCGCTGGCGGTGAGCCGTCTCCAGATGGCCATCGATCAGGCTCGCGAATACGGTCTGCTCGGCAAGAACATCATGGGCAGCAATTTCTGCTTCGACATTGAAATCAAGCTCGGTGCAGGCGCATTCGTCTGCGGCGAAGAAACCGCCCTCATCCACTCCATGGAAGGTATGCGCGGCGAACCCACCACCAAGCCTCCGTTCCCCGCGAACGTCGGCGGCGGTTACTGGGGATGCTCCACCAACGTGAACAACGTTGAAACCTACGCATCCATCCCGGTTATCATCCTCAACGGCGCACCGTGGTATGCCAAGATCGGCAACTGGAAGCCGGAACTCGATGCCAACGGCAACTTCGTGAAGACTGTCAGCGGCAACGCCGGTACCAAGGTGTTTGCACTCGCCGGTCAGATCAACAACGTCGGTCTGGTCGAAGTCCCGATGGGCACCACGCTCCGTGAAATCATCTACGAAATCGGCGGAGGCATCTCCGGCGGTTATGAATTCAAGGCCGTGCAGACCGGCGGTCCGTCCGGCGGCTGCATCACCAAGGAAAACCTGGACACCCCGATTGACTATCTCAACCTCGGCAAGATCGGTTCCATGATGGGTTCCGGCGGTATGATTGTTCTTTCCAACAAGGACTGTATGCCCGCCATGGCCAAGTTCTACCTCGACTTCACCAAGGATGAATCCTGCGGCAAATGCACTCCGTGCCGTATCGGTACCCGCCGTATGCTGGAAATGCTGGAAAAAATCTGCGACGGCACCGCCGATGAAAGCACTTTGAACAAGCTGGAAAATCTCGCCAACACCATCCGCGACACCGCTCTCTGCGGTCTCGGTCAGACGGCTCCGAACCCGATTCTCAGCACACTCCGCTACTTCAAAGACGAATATCTCGCACACGTGCGCGACAAAAAGTGCCCCGCCGGCACCTGCCGCAAGCTGTTCAAACTGACCATCACCGACACCTGCATCGGCTGCACCAAGTGCAAACGCAACTGCCCGGTCGGCGCAATCAGCGGCGAAATCAAACAGAAACATGTCATCGATCAGACCAAGTGCATCAAGTGCGGTGCTTGTATTGATGGCTGCCCGAAGAAAGCAATCGTCAAAGAGTGAGAATGAACAATGAGTGAAGTTACCATTACAATTAACGGAAAGCAAGTTTCCGTACCTGCCGGCTCCACCATTCTTGAAGCCGCTCAGAAACTGAATATCAATATCCCGACCCTGTGCTACTGCAAGGAACTCGGCTGCGGCGTTTCCAACAAGCCCGCATCCTGCCGTATCTGCCTCGTGGAAGCCACCGGCATCCGCGGTCCGCGCAAGATTCTTGCCCCGGCCTGCGCCACCCCGATCTCCCGCGACGGAATGGAAGTTTGGACCAACTCCACCCGTGCACTGAATGCACGCCGCACCGTGTTGGAACTCCTTCTCTCCGACCATCCGAGACACTGCCTGACCTGCGCCAAGAACCAGTCCTGCGAACTGCAGAAGCTGGCTGCTGAATTCGGCATCGAAGAAGTCGAATTTGAAGGCGAAAAGAACAAAATGCCCGTCGACAACTCCAGCGAAGCCATCATGCGCGACCTCAGCAAGTGCATCATGTGCCGCCGCTGCGAAACTGTCTGCAACAAAGTTCAGACCGTCGGCGCACTCACCGGTTACGGCCGCGGCTTCAAGGCCAAAGTCGGTACCGCCAGCATGATTCCGCTGGCCGATACCTCCTGCACATTCTGCGGTCAGTGCGTGAATGTCTGCCCCGTCGGTGCCATCACCGGTATCAGCTATGTCAAGAAAGTCTGGGCTGCCCTGAATGACCCGACCAAGACCGTCATCGTCCAGACTGCTCCGGCAGTCCGCGTTGCCGTCGGTCAGGAATTCGGTTTTGAACCGGGCGTTCCCGTGACTAAGAAGCTGGTCGCCGGTCTCCGCGCTCTCGGCTTCGACAAAGTTTTCGACACTAATTTCTCCGCTGACCTCACCATCATGGAAGAAGGTCATGAAATCGTCGAACGCGTTACCTCCGGCAAGAATCTCCCGATTCTGACCTCCTGCTGCCCCGGCTGGATCAACTTCATCGAACACAACTTCCCCGATCTGCTCCATATTCCGTCCTCCTGCAAGTCCCCGCAGCAGATGTTCGGCGCAATCGCCAAGAGCTACTATGCGGAAAAGATGGGCATTAAGCCGGAAGACCTGATCGTCGTTTCCATCATGCCCTGCCAGGCCAAGAAATACGAAGCAGCCCGTCCTGAATTTGCTCCGAACGGCGTCCGCGATGTCGACTATGTCGTTACCACCCGCGAACTCGTCCGCATGTTCCATGAAGCCGGTATCAATCTGGCCAATCTGGGAGACGAAGAATACGACAGCCCGCTGGGGCAGTCCACCGGCGCAGCCGACATCTTCGGCGTTACCGGCGGCGTGCTGGAAGCTGCCTGCCGCTCCGTCTATTACATGATCAACGGCAAGGAACTCGAAGGCGATGCCATCAACTTCCGTGCAGTCCGCGGTCTCGACGGCGTCAAGGAAGCTACCGTTCAGGTTGCTCCGGGCAAATCCATCAACGTTGCTGTCTGCTCCGGCCTCGGTAATGCCCGCAAGGTGCTGGAAGCCGTCCGCAAAGACCCGAACCGCTTCCAGGCCATTGAAATCATGGCTTGCCCCGGCGGCTGCATCAACGGCGGCGGTCAGCCGTATCTGCACGGACAGACCGATTTGCTCGAAAAGCGCATGAAAGGTCTCTACACCGAAGACGAAAGCAAGGTCAAACGCTGCTCCCACCAGAACCCGGACATCCAGGCTCTGTACAAAGAATACCTCGGCGAACCCGGCAGCGAAAAGGCACATCATCTGCTCCACACCGTCTACCACCAGAAGTGATTGACGCGGACAGATTCAGATAACCTGATCTGACTTTTCAGCTCTCCTGAAGAAATTCGGGAGAGCTTTTTTGTTGGGAGGAATGTAAAAAAAAGACATTTGACAATCCCCATAATACGATTTCGTCAAATGTCAGAATTGAAAAATAAAATTGCAAATCAGAAATGATGCAACATTCTATTATTCTTGAAGTTTCGCTTTCAGGATGGTGCCGCGGAAGAGGATTTGTTCACCGGGGGATGCGGGGATTAAATCATTGCCGAAATAGAAGCCGGTATGAGTCGGCTGATTATAGCAATTGTTTTCCGCCGCAAGGCTGTTGCGGTAAACAGGTTCCTGAAGGAACGTATGGAAACGGTAGTCCGTCGGAATCGTGGACACGTAAACACGGAGATGTTTGCTGTCGGAGGTGCGAAGGACCACTTCTTCGCGCCAGTCGCCGAAAATATCGCCGATCAGACCGGGATTGTTTTTCGTGCCGTTATTGGAAGCGCAGCCGTCAAACCGCATGATGGTGTCGCATTTGCCGGATTTCCAATTGAATTTGTCAATCTGCACCTTGTCATAGAGTTCGCGGAGGAGGTCGCCATCCCACCAGACTGCGAAATTCACAGTCAGATTTGCAGGACCTTCCAGCGAAGTGGAGGTCTGGGCGTTGTTCAGGCGATAGAGCAAATCGCCGTTCAAGCCGTGGAATCCGATGCCGGCGCCCGCCCACATTTCCACGCCTTTTGAGGTGGGGTCGACATCCGCCGCCATACAGCGTCCCACATCCTGCGGGCTGGGGAAACGGCTGATGATTTTTCCGGTCTGCAAATCGCGGAACGTTGCGCCGTCGCGTTTGTTTTCGTGGCAGAAGAAGCCCTGCAACCCGTCCATATCCAGCGAGAACTGGGTAACGTGCATGGCATCGCCATGACCGAGACGAGTGCTGTACAGACCTTTGCCGTTGTCATCAATCACGCAGGAACCGTAGACGATTTCGTCTTTGCCGTCGTGGTCGACATCCGCCGTAAAGAGGTTGTGATTGCCCTGTCCGGCATAATCGCGCCCATCGGCATTGGAATCGAAGAACCAGCGCTGTTTCAGCTTTTTGCCGTCCCAGTCATACGCGGCAAGCGTGGCTCTGGTGTAATAGCCGCGGCACATAATCGCGCTGGGGTGTTCGCCGTCCAGATAGCCGATTCCGGCGAGGAAACGGTCGCTGCGGTTGCCGTAATCATCGCCCCAGATGGACTTGATGTTATTGCCGCGCGGAGGATTGTAGTCGATGGTGTCCATGGCGGCACCGGTCGCGCCGTTGAACACCGTGAGAAACTCCGGTCCCGCCAGAATGCGTCCGTTGGAGTTGCGGTAATCGGCAGAAGCATCCCCGATTGCTTTCCCTGTACCGTCGATGGTGCCATCAGCAGTCTTGCAAATCAGTTCCGCTTTGCCGTCGCCGTCGAAATCGAAGACCATAAACTGCGTATAATGAGCTCCGGCACGGATATTTTTGCCCAAATCAATGCGCCAAAGGCGTTTGCCCGTAATCTTGTAACAGTCGAGATAAACATTGCCGGTATAGCCGTTATGGGCATTGTCGTGGGCATTCGATGGATCCCATTTCAGGATGATTTCCAACTCGCCGTCGCCATCCACATCCGCCGCGGAACAGTCATTGGCGGTATAGGTATAACGTTCTCCGGAGGGGGTGGTGCCGTCCTGCGGCGGATCAAGCGGGAGGTCGATATAACCGACGGGAGCTTGTTCGGGAAGCTGATAATCCACGGATTGATCGGGGGTTTCCCTGCCGTCAATCACAGGCTTGACCGAATACGTGCCGCCTTTTGAGTTGCGGTCGATGAAAAAAGTTACATCCGAAACAGGTGCATCGTTGATTTTTTTGCCGTCGCGGTAGACATTGAATGCAACAGCCATAGGGTCCTGTCGCAGATAACGCCAGCTGACAAAGACTTCATCGGCACTCTGACGCACCGCAATCACCCCCCGCCCGATTTGTTCGAGTTTCAGCTTGCTGTAATCATACCCGGTGGGCGGTTTGATTTCTTTCACGGCATCTGCGGCATAAAGCGCAGACAAGCTCAAAAATGCGAGCAGAAAAACAGAAAGTTTTCGGAATTTCATACTTGAGGACCTTTTTTTAGAGTTGCGGGAAAGTTTTGTTTTCCAGTAATATAGCCTGTCAAAAGTACAGTTCAAGGAATAAGCAGATTAAATTCTCATAAAAATGCGAAAAAAACGGCGAAAGGTATTTTCGGGGGAAGAAAAATCCCGATGACGGTTCAAGGATGTGCCATCGGGAGACTTTCAGGAGGTTCTGATTCGACGATTACGGGCGAATCGTGATGGATTCTCCGGCTTTCGGGGCAGCTGAAATTTTCCATTCCTGTCCCTTGATACGGACACGGAACGGATTGCCGCTGCGGCTCAGAACAGTCGCCTCTTTCAGTTTGCCCTGCGCCCAGGACAGAGAAACCTCGAAACCGCCACGGGCTTTCAGACCGGACACGGAACCATCCGGCAGGGCATCCGGCAGGGCAGGAAGCAAGTCAAGCGTATAAATGCGCTGACTGTCTTTTTCTTCAAAATGCTGGCTTTGGAGAAGCATTTCCACAATGCCGTGCAATGCACCGAAGTTGCCGTCAATCTGGAAGGGAGGATGCGCGTCCAGCAGATTGCCGTACACACCTCCTCCGCCCATGACAATGCCTTCCTGATCGACCAGCACGAGCTGTTCGCGGAGGAGTTTGTACGCACGGTTGCCGTCCAGCAGACGTGCCCACAGGTCGATTTTCCATGCTTTCGACCAGCCGGTGCCTTCGTCGCCGCGATGATTCAGCACCACGCGGGCGCCATCGGCATTTTTCGTGTCGGTATAAGGGTCAATCTGGGAGCCGGGACCGAGTGCGAACAACTGCGAAATATGGCGGTGGGTGTCATTGGGATTATCCACATCGGGTCCCCATTCCTGAATCTGTCCATAATGGCCAATGGCAATCGGACGAATCTTCGCGGCAACGTCTTTCAGCTTCGTCAGAAACTCCGCATCGGTGTCGCCCATGATTTTCGAGGCGTAAAGCGTGTCGCGGAAGACTTCGCGGATAATCGCCGATTCCATTTCACCGCCCCATGCAACCGAACCATTCTGGTTGTTGCTGCGGAAACCGTTTTCGGGGGAGGAGGATGGATTCATGGAGAGTTTTCCGTCAGGGCCTTCGACCAGAACAGACAGGAAGAAACGGCAGCAGTCTTTCATGGCGGAGTAAATCTCCGTCAGAAAGTCTTTGTCGCCGGAGTAGGCATAATGGTCGAAAAGCATCTGGCAGAACCAGCCGCCCGCGCTGAAGAACGGTCCCCAGGGGAGACTTCCGCCGGGAGCAGTCCAGCCCCACGCATTCGTGGTGTAGGCACAAGCCCAGCCGGGGGCGTTGAAATACTCTTTTGCGGTAATGCGTCCGGACGGAATCAGGGAAAGATTCAGCTTCATTGCCGGGATGAAGCATTCGGAAAGATTGGATGAATTGATTGCCCAATAGTTCATTTCATAGTTGATGTTGCTCTTGTAATCGCATTTCCACGGCATATCGTAACCATCCCCCCACACGCCCTGCGAATTTGAGGGAAGCGGGTTGTCTTCGCGGCTGGAGGAAATCATCAGGTAACGTCCGAACTGCGCGAAAAGAGCCGCGAATGCACCGTCTTCCGGATGATTGCGAAAACGTTTCAGGCGGTCTTTCGTGGTCATGGCGGCAATTTCGGGAGATTCTGTGCCAAGGCTGAGTCTCATGCGGTCGAACAGAGCACGATAGTCAGCAATATGGGCTTTTTTCGCTTCATCGTACTTCGCATCGCCGGAGGGCAGACGGGAGAGGACAGTCTTCTGCAAATCATCGGTATTGCGGTAATTCGCATCCCAGTCCAGTTTGTAGCTGGTATGAGCGGCAAGACTGAAAACGACATCCGTTGCGCCGGACACGGTAATCGAGTCGCCTTCCGCTGAAATTTTCGCACCTTTGCCGCAATCCATGATTCTCAACGCCGCCGCATAATCGCAGTTGCCCTTGCGGTTATCGTAATCGGTATTTCCAGTCATGAGCAGGATATCCTGCCCCGAAGCAACGGTTTTGGCAGACCGAGAACGCTTCAAAGTGGCGCGGAACGACAAGGCACCGGGTTTCGAGGCAGACAAACGACCGAAAATCAGTTTCTGAGGATGCGAAGCGAAAAACTCGCGTTTGAACTCAACCTCACCTGCTTTGAAAATGACCGAAGCAAGCGCAGTCTCCAAATCAAGCTCGCGTTTGTAATCGGTGATTTGCGCATTGTCCGGCAAAATGAAGTCAAAATTCAAATCGCCAAGTGTCTGATAGGACGGGAAATACCCGCCGCGTTCCGTTAAATAACGGTTGACCAGATCATCGGCTTTGTGCCATTCTGATTTGCCGATGGCTTCGCGGATTTCGGGCAAATGCGTCCACGCATCTTTTTTCCACGGGTCGTCTTTTCCGCCCGACCAGACGGTAATTTCATTCAGTTGAAGACGTTCATTTTTCGTGCCGCCGAAAATCATAGCCCCCATCCTGCCATTGCCAATGGGGTATGCTTCGCTCCAGATTGAAGTCGGAGCATTGTCGCGAATGACCAGGTCTGAAGCATCGGCAAATGCAAATGCGGCAAACATCAGACCTGCACAAGCCAGCATTTGAAAGGAGAAAACTTTCATTTGATAAATCCTTTATTCGATTGGAGTAAAATGGAAAACAAAACCACCGCGTCCGAGCATGGAAGCCTTTATGACTTCTCCGGCTTTGGCTGTTCCTTTTGAAATTTCAAACGATGTGCGGTTTTCACCATCCCCGATTTTTTCGTAGGAAAACGATTCACCGCGTCTGCCGGGAACTCTGAACTCAAAGTCGCGCTTGTCGTCTTTGCCGTTGATGCCGCCGACATACCAGTCTGTTCCCTTGCGGCGTCCCAGAATGGCAGAATCGCCGGGTTCGCCGCCAAGATATTTCGTATCATCCCATGCGGTCGGCAAATGACGCAGGAACTGTTTCACCGGGTCCGGCAGGGAACGGAATGAAGACGGACGGTCCGCCATGTGCTGCGCCGCAGACTCAAAAAGGACAGGCAGTGCCAGTTCATGAGCGTGAGAAGTGGTGTGCTTATGCTGGGAATCCGTAAACGCCGTGGGCGTATAATCCATGGAACCGACCACGTTGCGAATGAAAGGAAGCGTAGTATTGTGCGATGCGCCGTTTTCGGTCATGTAACCATGATTATTGTACATTTCCGCGCCGTACACAGCCTCCATGGACATCAGATTCGGCCAGGTGCGCGCCCAGCCGCGCGGCAGAGTGCATCCGTGGAAATCAACAAGGACTTTATGCGCGGCGGCGTCTTTCAGAATGTCGATGTAATACTGCATCATATCCTGCTTGTCTCCGCCGAAGAAATCGATTTTCACCCCTTTCACGCCTTTGGAGTTCAGCCATGCAAATTCTTTTTCGCGGGCTTCATGCGTGATGAAACGATCGCGCGGACCGCCCATGACACCGGTATGATTCCCGCCGGAATTGTACCACAGCCACACGCCGACATTCTTTTCTTTCGCATACGCCAAAGCATCGTCGATGTTTCCGCCATTGCCCATGACATCCCATTCCCAGTCAATCAGGACATTCGGCCATCCCATATCGGCAGCAAGGTCGATGTAGTCTTTAACGACCTTGAAATCACGGCTTCCATTGTTGTATGCCCAGTAAACCCATGCCGCCATGCCCGGCTGAATCCATGAGACATCGTCAATCGCGCATTCCGGAGCCAAATCATCCACGAGGGTGGATTCGACGACATCCGCCAGAGTACCGATGACAGCACACCGCCACGGAGACTTCCACGGCAGAACCGTTACAGGATTGACAGCACCGTGCCCGTTGCTTTCGCCTCGGTCGGGATAAATCGTGTGGAAAATACCTTTTTCACCCTCCACCGTGCGCAGGAGACATCCGCAGTAAGTCCCATCGAAGCCCGTTTCCGTAACAAGTCCCCAGATGTTTTTATCCGCAGAATGGAAGAAAACGGGATATTCCTTGGTATTGCCACCCAAATCAGAGCTGCCGTATTCATGATAGATTTCTTCATAGCCGAGTTCACGCTTCTGAACACGGAAACGGTCGGTCTCCCGGAAAATATATGCCGTGTTTTCTCCCTGAAATTCGATTTTTTCATTCAGGGTGCCATTGATTTCATAACGAAACGCAAATGAATCGCGTCCAGCCCGAACTGACACACTGATTTGCTTCCCCTGTTCTCCGGAAAATACAAGAGTCCGTTCGTTCATATTCAGCCCGCACGCAGAACGCTTTCCGCTGACGGCCTTGTAACTGTCCACGACATGGCGAACAGAGCCGCTTGATGACAGTGTGAGCTTCGAAAAATCATAGTCCGCCAAGCTGGATTTCAGTCCAAGTTTCACACGGAAAACTTCTTCACCGCTGCGTTTTACGAGCAGTGTATTGCCTTGATCCAGAAACACGCGAATCGTTCCCGGAACATCAGGCGATGTAACAATGTGCTCCGCGGAAAAAACAAAACCGGACACAACAGTGAATACAATACAGGCAAAAAGCCGTTTTGAAAAAAGATGATTCATCATCGTTGAATTTCCCATGTTTTAATTGCTTTCTTACGTAAAGCTGAAGATGATTTCAAAGTTCCCGTCCGGACTTTGGAACTAACTCTAAATATAGCTTTATTTTCAGGTTTTTCAAGGAAACACAAACGGTTATTTTTTTGTTAAATCAAGGTTTCTGACGACAACAGCATCGAAAGCACTTTTTTGCGGATTCCGACTTTTGAAATCAGCTCAAGAATCATATCGGACGGACGTTTGGAAATGATGTAAAAATGATTTCACGTAAAGTGAAAGAGTACAGGATGATTTTTTCATCCATTCTTTTGAATTATTTATCCATTTATTATTTTATCTTGATGCGTTACATTAATATAGAGAGGATACCTCTATGGATTCGGAATATAAAGTATTTTTTATGGATGTACAAAACCGGACTTTGTACAGACAAATAAAGACAGGATTCCCAATTAACAGAGGTTCTCTGAAGTCAAAAAAGCTTTCAAAACATTTTCTCCAAAACATTTACCGTTCATCTTTATTCACAATGAGGCAGCCATGAAAACGAATCATCTTTCCCATGAAAAAGAAGTCCGATCAAGAATCACACGCTATACTCTGGTCGAATTACTTGTTGTGATTTCCGTCATTGCAATTCTTGCATCGCTTTTAGTGCCGATTCTTGCCGGTGCCAGAAGATCTGCAAGGCTTGCACAGTGTACCGCCAACGGCAAACAGTTCGGTCAGCTGAATATGGTGTATACCCAAGGAAACGACGGCTACGAAGTGCCGATTATCAATGAATCCCATCTTTCCGTGTGGCAGCCGCTTCTGTGGAATCAGTCGGCAGTCAATGCTCAAATGCCTGTGCCGACCGGAACCGATGTTGAAGGCGGCACAAAAGCTCCATGGGTACAGGCAGTCAAAAGCTCCAATATTTTCCTCTGCCCCGCAGATGATGATGCTGTTTCCGCGCAGCCCAAACTCGCCGGAAAAAGCTCGGATGCAGACCTCTTCCCGAAAACATCCTACGCATTCAATGCGACAATCGTTGATGATGACGGTATTACAGGATCTCGTACCACTTGGAATAATGTCAAAAACAGACTGACTCACTTTGACAGACCGTCGATGATGATTCTCGTAACAGATACAGCAATGCTGACCAAAGAACGCCCCAAAGACGGTTATCTTTTCAGCAATGAAAAAGTATTGGACGATCTGAGACCCGGCAGTATCATCAACCCGTGGGACCAGTGCTGCCTGCATCATGTTCCTAATGGTTCTGAATCGGATTATAATTTATCAAAACCCGATAAAAAGAAAATGACACCGCCATGGCATACAGGAAAAACAATGAACTACACGTTCCTGGACGGACATGTTTCCAACTGGCAGCCCATGAAAACCATTATGGTCCGCAAATCCGGCAGCTATGACACCAACCACGAAATCCGCGATGATGCAACGGTCTCTTATAAACGCGGAACATCTTACGGCATGTGGATCAACAGCATGAAGACACCCTGATTAAATTGCGTCAAAAGATGTTTTGATTCATTCCTGATAAAAAATTTCGGATATACGAAAGACCGTATGAAAATACTTTTCTTCTCTGACGTTCACGGGTCGCCGGAATGTTTCGATCTGCTGACCGAACGTATTGCCGAATTTCAGCCGGATTTGCTGGCCCTGCTGGGCGATGTACTGTATCACGGTCCCCGCAATCCGCTGTATGATACCTATGCGCCGGCAAATCTGGTGGACAAAATCAACGCGTACCGCGACAAAATCGCAGCAGTGCGCGGAAATTGCGACTGCGAAGTCGATCAAATGCTTCTGAAATTCCCCATGATGGCGGATTTCACGCAGATTTTCGATGGGACACAGCGTTTCTTCCTGACACACGGGCATTTATGGTTTGAGCGCAATCTGCCCCCGGTTCCGGCAGGAACGATTCTTGCGCACGGACATACGCATATCCCCGAAATCAAAACACTGGACAACGGAATCACCGTCTTCAATCCCGGTTCCACGACATTGCCGAAACGCGGCAATCCCAATTCCTACGGCACGTGGGATAACGGAGTGCTGTCCGTCCGTCTTCTGGACGATGGACAGGTCTTCATGCAGGAAAAAACAGGGTAGATTTTCTGTTTTTTTCCCAAGGATACGGCTTCTCCGCTTTTCAAAAACGGGGAAGCTGTTTTCTTGTCTGAGGACTTTTCCCACCATCAGGGAAACGAAATCATCTTTGCTGATTCAGCAGCTCCAGCGTATTCTCGACGCCGGGGAAATCGCGGAACATCAATCCATGTGTCTGGAAATACGGGCTGGATTCCAAACGGTCTTTCAGAATATTGTCTTTTTTCAGGACACTGCGGTCAACGGCAAGCAGCAACCCCGTCTGCGGGTTTGCTTCGCACCACGTAAGCCGCTGTTCGATTTGCGCAAAATACCAGCGGTGAAAAACTTCCATCGGGACACGCTGACCTTGATTCGAGGTGAAAACAAAATCAGGGAAAAACATCTGCTGTCCGCCGGCGGAAATCCAGTCCGGAGTATCGTCCAGCGTCCAGTCGCTCACTTTTTTGCGGAACAGCTCAGCAAACATGCGGACTTCTTCCGGCTGATAGGCGGAAATATGGGTGTAATGGCTTCGCAAGCCGGTGGACTGATCCACTTTCAGTTTGCGTTTTTTCGCATTCCAATCCACCGTGCAGGACATTTCCCACTCGCTCAGCTGGCATACGGCGGGGAAGAACGAGGCAAGCTGCAAGCCGTATTTCACGGAATGCTCCAGAATACTGCCCGGTCCGTCAATCGTCAGCGTGATGCGTTTTTTTGCGAGGTCATGTTCAGCACGGAACAGGAGTCGGAAAAACTTCATATAACGAAAAAGCCGCCTCATCGCCGCCGGTTCCTGATTTTCGGAAAGCACCAAGGTCATACTGTCGGCATACAGCAGAAGCGATTGAACGAGTGATACATTATAGCGTTCCAGAAGCTCGCGGTCAAACGTTTTCTTAAATGAGCGCAGACGCTCATTTTCGGGCAAATCGCAGAATACGCCGTCTGAAAGCGGGCGGATGTCGTCGGAAGTCTCCGCAAAAATACGCTCACGGACCTGCTCAATCTCTTCGGGCAGACATTTACGGCGAATCATTTCTGCACTGTGGCGGAACAAGGCGGCACGTGCCTGCGGATAATCACAATCCGCCACTGGCATAAATTCTGCTCTGTCCTGAATCAGTTTCAGCAGGCCATCGGCTAATTTCCGGTCATAAAAAACGGTGGTGCAAGCCTCTGCCGCCTCCTCAAGTTCAGCACGCGTACATCCTTCGCCCTCGCGGTAAAGCTGAAGCAGGTCATGAGCAATGGAAATCAGTGTTTCATCGGCGCAGTCGATAAACATAGGTTTCAGAGAGGTCGCGGCGGCACGGACACGTATCAGATCTTTGGTCAGCATGAATACCCCCCATGCGCGGTGTATGCGTCATCTTTGCGGCGGCGTTCACTCACATTCATTTCGCTGGTGCCTTCGCTGACAAGCTCATACAGGACGGCTTCTTTGCCCTCCGCACGGCGCAGGATGCGTCCCAGCCGCTGAACATGCTCGCGTGTGCACCCGCTGCCGGACACCACAATCCCGATATTGGCTTCCGGCACATCCACGCCCTCATTCAGGACTTTGCTCGTAATCAAAACGGGGTACAATCCACTTCGGAAACAATCGAGGAAATCTTTGCGTTCCGCGGCTTTTGTCTTGTGCGTCAGAACCGGAAGGCACAGGGTTTCGCCCAGCCGGTAAGCCGTATCGTTATCGGCGGTAAAAACGATGATTCGAGCATCGGGATTGGCACGGATAATGCGCCAGACCTCGCGGAGTTTTGCAGAGCCGCACCGGGCAATCGCACGCTGTTTCAGGTACGCCCGATAGACATCGCGTCCATTGGGACGGCGGATACACGCCAGCAGAAAATCCTGCCAGCCATGCTCACTTTGAAACGAAATGGCATTTGCACGGAGAAAAGACACATACTGATCGTGATTGACTTTGTATTCCGCCCGTTCTTCGGGAGTAAGCCCCAGTTTCACACGCACGGTGCGATAGGGCGACAGAACGCTGTCTTTCAAATCACGAATCCCCGCATGATACACCAGTTCACCGATTAAATCTTTCATTACGCCGAATGTCTCGCCCGTATCCGGCGTGGCGGAAATACCGAGGCGGTACGGTGCCAGACACAAAGAGGCACTCAATCGATTCACTTCGCCGGGCAGATGATGGCATTCATCGAACACAATAAGACCGAAACGGTTCCCGATGGACGGCATTTTCAATACAGCGGAATCATAGGTACTGACCGTAATTTCCTGTATATCGGAACAGCCTCCCCCCAGCATACCGGCTTTGCAGCCGAAATTGCGTTCCACGAGGCTTGCCCACTGCTGAAGCAGATCAATGGTGGGGACGACAATCAACGTGGAACGCTTCACCGCGGCGATTGCCAGAAATGCGAAAAAAGTTTTGCCGCTTCCGGTGGGCATTGCCACAATCCCGCGGCATTTGGACGAAAGCCAGGCCGTCAATGCGGCTTTCTGGTGCGGCATGGGCTGAAACGAAGACAGCAAAGGATGTTCAAAAAGAGTATAGGCTCGCGCCTGATCATCCGGAATATGTTTTGCGGCATAGAGTTTCCGCATGATTGTCTCATAACGGCAGGCGGCGGCACGCCACGCATTCACACGCTGGTCAAAAATGACGAGGTCGCCCAAAGTCTTGATTACGGCGTCATCGCCATCCAGCAGTAAAGTCCCCTCATGAAACCTGATTCGGCAGCTCATCCGCACCCCGCTTTACACAAGTGAATCACGGAGAAACGCGGCAATATCAATGATGGAATCAGCATTTTGTCCCAGCTTGAAATCAGAAGCCACAGCGATACGGCAGGAACGCCCGTGAGACCCTTTCAGCAGGCTGCTGTCCTGCGCTGTCCCCATGGGCGGCCATACCGTCCAGAAAAGTTCCAGCGGGTCAAATCCCGGTTTGTTGTGAATATCCACATGAGTGGCGAAATCGGGAGCGAGGCGTTCATCGTCCCACCAGCGATAGGAAAACCACGCGTCTTCCTCCGCTTCCAGAATCAATTCGCCGCAGCGGGGATGATTCAACTCTGGCGTTTCATCGCGGCGCATTACACGCGCCACACCGGGGAGAGCGGAGACCGTTCTCTGCACGTCATCAAGGATGGACGGATCAAAACAATAAATATGGCATACCTGATGATCCGCCAATGCAAATGCACGGGAAGAATGCAGGTTCAGATAACTCATGCCGCCAGCTCTCCGGTCAGTCAGCCACCCGGCTTGAAGCAATGCCTGATTCGGATAAACGGCACGGGAAACAGCACCGATTTCATAGTCGCCGAGAATCAGCACGCGAAATCCGTTCTGCCGGGCTTCCCGCACGACCTTCGCGACCTCGCATTCAAACGCCGCAAATGCAGAACTTGTTTGTTTCGTACCGGGACCATACTTCTGAAGCGCATAATCCATGTGAGGCAGGTAGCTGAGCAGAAGGCAGTCTTCCCGATGTTCACGCGTCAAAAATTTCATCACATCACAGGTTGCCGCCGCAATCCATTCAGTCCCGTGAATTGAGGGAAAAGGCCCCCAGTAATCCATCAAATTGAATTTTTTCCCGATGGAAGTGCAAATCTGCGAATACATCTCATCCGGCTTGCTGTAAAAACTCTGAATCATGCCGCCGTGATGCTTATGGACGGGGCCGGGGGAAAGATACAAATCGGATTCCGGTCCGGGGCACTGCTGAAGACAGATTTGACCTGTATAGCCGCCTTTTCTGCGGAAATCGCTCCAAAAGCGTTCCCCGTCATAAAGACCGGAAGACTGCTCCCAGAAAAAGGCTTTTCTCAACGGGCGGTCGAAATATCCGCTGGCCCCCATTCCATGAACCTTTACCGGAGCAGCTGTACGAAACGACGCCTGCACCGGACAGGTCAATGCGGGGAAAGGCGATGCGGCGGATTGAAGATTCAGTTCACCCCACACATCGTGTCCGGCTTCGGCATGGAATAGTTTATCCCCCAGAGCAGCACAAAACAGGACCAATGTTTTCATGCTTATTTCACTCCGTTCAAGGTTACAACGGGAAGATCGCCAAATGTTTCCAGATACAGGAAGCGGGCCTCATCGGAATTCGGGTCAAGCTCCACAGCCTGTCGTGCCATTTCTTTGGCTTTTTCCTTATCCTTGACAATCAGCGCCTTGCGGCCTTCCAAACACAAGTCGAGAGATTCGCGTCTTGCTTTTGATGAAATAAACTGGAAAACCTGATACACCGTGTTCAATCCGCTCAAACCTGACGGCGGCGCAATTCGGTAGAACCAGCTCATTTTGTCGGGATCATTGAAGAAAAGGCTTACAGGCGATTTCGGGTCCAGTTTTTTTACCCCGGAAATGTAGTAATTGGAATATACACCGCTGTTGAATGCCGCACCTTGATTGAAAACCAGATAGCTCACATCGTGTTCATCACAGTATTTCGCCAAATCTGTTTCGGTACCATGATACATCGCATTGATGTAGTCTTCCGTGCAGTCGCGGATTCGCTTCAGTCCGAACTGCGGATTCATGACTACACCCGTCCCCGCGTATGCAAACAGCATCGGCTCTATCGTAATACCGGATGCCACCCCCTTGTTTGCCAGATGTTCTTTCGCAGTACGGAACCACATAATCAGCTGAGCTGTCTCACGCATTGCCACATCACCGGTATATCTGCGTCGGGAATCCAGCGACACCAGAAATTCCCAGATTACGAGGAAAATGAAAATACCGGTCAGAGTTTTCCGGATGGAACGCATCAGACGCGGTTTCGTGTACAGCATCGTATACGCTTCACCGGGAACCACTTTCAACGGAGCATAGCGGAATGCTCTCAGCCAGCATTGCAGAACCAGGGGAAGCGACACGGCGAGGAACAGAATCACAAATTCGTGGTAGCGCACGATATAAATGAAGCTGATGATGAAACCGCATGTGAATACCGTTGGCAGAAGAACGCGCGGCAGTGATTTGACAAAGCAGCTGCGCGGTATCCTGAATAAGGTTATCCCGATTACCAGAAAGGCAAAAAACGACAGTGTCAGCGGAAGCTGTCCGAAGATAAAACGGAATAATCCGAAATTCATACGGCGTCCGAAAAGAAAACTTGGAAAGAAAGTCTGCGCAATACTCCACGTCGCCGAGTGCATGGACGGTGTCCACATGATACGCGCATCAAAACTCAGCTTGGAACTGTCCGCCGGCTTCATGTTGTTGAACGCCAGTTTTGCCTTCATGGTTTCGCTGAAATGACTGTAATTGGAGGCATATTCCGGCGTATTGCCGATCCATGCCCAGTTTGCGTAAAGAAGCAGGAAGAAAACGGGGACCGCAAGTCTCATCCAGCGTTTCACGGTACGCCCGTGCGCTTTGCGCCTGCGTTCAAAAACATACCACGCATAACATCCGCCCACGGCAGGCAGAACCGCCCAGACCAGCGGCGCACGAATCAGAGAATAAGTAACATTAAACGGCACTGCAAGCGCATTCAGAAGTACAGCCGCCGCGATGGTGCACCACGCATAAAAACGAGGTTTGCGGAACGGACAGCCGCATACGAAGCGCAGAATTTCCACAAGTCCCCAGCAGGAGAAAATCATCTGGCACAAATCCCACGTAACAAACCCCGTAAAGACGGTTGCAAAAAGAAGCGGATATTTCCAGATTCGCGGTTTACTGCAAATCCACTGCATCAGCACAAAGGACATGACAATCAGCGGAATGCAAAATTCTCCGCGCACCAAATCCTGTCCCGTCGCACGGGCAATCGCCGCAGGCGCGACCGCATGAAGAATCCCCCCCCAAACCGCCAGTTTAACCGGACAGCGCAGCAAAATCAGCCACAGGAAAAGAAAACCGGAAATCAGAGATACCCACAGCCGTATCTGCATACTCATCCACTGCGCCATATAGGGATGATCCTGGAAAAGTTTTTCGCGCGGGGATGCTTCGGGGTCTTTGATGAGCATATTTTTCAACCGCCAGCCCCAGCCGAGAAACCACTCCAGCCCCATATTCATCTGGGCATACGGCGGGATGTCTTCCATGTGTTTCAGCCGCACATCATGAGCTGGAACGCCTTTCCCCTCGGCAATATCCTGCGCATAGCCGAACATCATGGCGCTTTCAATGGTGAATGGCGAAAAATTGTTGTGATGATACGGCAGAAACTGCATCAGGAAGGAGGGATTCTGTCGTTCTTTCATCGGGACCTCCCCGATTGCCTGCCCAAGCTCCAGCACCGAGGTATTATAATGGTATGTGCGCATGGCAAATGCAAGCAGCACGATCACGAAAAAGAGCAGTGCAATCACCCGGCGGCGTTTCCGCACGGAATATCCGGCAAAACCGGCTTTCTCCGTTGTTTTTTCTGCAATGTCCTCACACTCCGTATTTGCAGAGGATGCTTCTGCCGGACTGTCAAATAACGTCCCTGTCAAAAATATTTTGCGATGCTTCATGCCCGCCGTCTCCTTTCGCTGGAAGACCGGATGCCCAGTTCTTCCCTGTATTTTGCCACCGTTCTGCGCGCAAGGCTGAAACCTTTTTCTTCAAGCACCTTGCGAATCGTCTCATCGGACAGCGGTTTGAATGGGTCTTCGCTGTCAATCAATTCCTCAATTGCATTTTTGATTTGTTCAATTGTAACATCGCCGCTTCCGGTCTGCTGACCGCGGGCAAAGAAATCGCTGAAATGAATGGAACCGCGCGGGGTATCCATATATTTCCCGTCGATGGCACGGCTGACCGTGCTGGGATCGACTCCGAGCTTGTCGGCAATCTCTTTCTGCGTGAGAGGCTTCAAATCCTCCGGCCCGTTTTCGATGAAATCATGCTGAATCTGCACCAGCAGCCCGGCAATTCGGACAATCAGCCGTTCGCGGGCATCCAACGATTTTTTCAGGTCATTCAGCGCATTGACATTCTTCTGAACCTGTTCCTTGTCTGCCGTATTGACCGTTTCATCGTTCAGCATATCCAAAGCCCGCGTGGAAATCCACATCTTCGGATAAATGGCATCGTGCAGGGATTCCACATGAAATTCCCCCTGCTCGTCTTCGGTTACTTTCACCTCGCAGATGCATTCCGGTGCAACACTTCCGAACGGCAAATGAGCCACCGTAACACGGCGGAGTTCCTGTAA
This sequence comes from Lentisphaeria bacterium UBA1732, assembly GCA_002315855.1. GTDB lineage: Bacteria > Verrucomicrobiota > Lentisphaeria > Victivallales > UBA1829 > UBA1732. Next base: position 25,050 of record DCIG01000013.1, read on the forward strand.
AAGACTGCCGAGTTCTTCCTGTGTCATCCCCATGGCACGCATGATTTTGTCAAGATGTCCGGCTTCCAGTTCCGCACTGTGATTTTGAATCAGCTCAATCAGTTTCGGATTGCACTTCGTTTTTCGTTTCAGCTGAAGCAGAATGAATTCCTGCGAATTGCGGGCGGCCACACCGGCGGGCTCAAATGACTGAACCAGTGTCAGAGCCTTTGCCGCATCTTCTTCGGAGCAGTCCGCCAATCCGGCTATATCTTCCATCGAAAACACAAAATATCCGCGCTGGTCAAGATTGCGGATAATCGCTTCTGCCGCCGCCCGTACCCCGTCGGAACACTCTTCTGTTCCAAGCTGTTCCGAAAGAATCTGATACAGTGATACCTGATTTTGCAGGGAATCAATGAGAAAATCATGCCGTTCGGAAGCCTCGGATGAATTATCGTCATCCAGAGTTTCTGACTCCATTCTCTCTTCATCGGAAAAATGGTCATCGTTATACTCGTCGCCAAACTCGTTCGGAACAGATTCCGCCGCATGAATCAGGACTTCTTCTTCCTGCTCTTTGCCGTCCTGGCGGTTTTCATCACCGCCCGTATTGGCAGACGAATATCCCGCACCGCCGCCATCCGAATATTCGGTTTCAATCAGCGGATAATCCAGAAGATAATCTTCAATTTCCGACCGCAGAAATGGAGCACTGCATTGCAGAATTTTCTGATTCTGATATTGCGCCGGAGTCAGTTTCATCACATGTTTCTGCTCAAGAGCTTGTTTCTGTGTCTGATACTGCCCCAAAAAAGACTGATGATTGAAATCCGGCATGAAGCGAATGAGGGTTGTTGGTGAGCTGATGCAATGCTGAAAAGACAAATCCTGTCTTTCGCAGACATCACAATTATTATGTTGGATTGGAAATTGGTTCAAAACACCCTAATATACAGCAAAAACGCCTTTTTTTCAAGAGCTGATTTCAAAAGAGCTTGATTTCACAGCCGTCTTTCTGCATTACCGGAAATCCCCTTTATTCCTTTTGGCAATGGCTTCATCTTTTCCCTTTCCGCTTTTTTTTCAAAAAAACACGCCCTTTTTTGCTCTGCTTATGTGAAAAATACCATCTTCCGTGCTATATTATAAGAATAAAATTCTGCGGTCTGTGCAAATAATTTTTTTTCTCCACGAAAATTTGCACGTCTGAATTTTTTTCATTCTGATTACAACGTATTCACTTCATACAATTCAGGAGTTTACTATGTCCGAAATGCCGAAAGCCTATTTACCGGGCGACATCGAAGAAAAATGGTATGCGGAATGGGAGTCCGGCAAACGCTTCCATGGCACCCCTAATCCCGATAAAAAACCTTATTCCATCGTGATTCCACCCCCGAATGTTACGGGTATCCTGACCATCGGACACGTACTGAATAATACGCTTCAGGACATCCTCATCCGCTGGCACCGCATGAAAGGTGAAGAAGTCTGCTGGTTCCCCGGCACCGACCATGCCGGCATCGCAACCGAAAGCAAGGTGGACAAGGTGCTTCGCGAAACCGAAGGCGTCAATCGCCGCACCCTTGGTCGCGAGAAATTCATCGAACGCGTCTGGGACTGGAAAAAGCAGTACGGAGGCACCATCATCCGCCAGCTCCGCAAGCTCGGTACTTCCTGCGATTGGGACCGCGAACGCTTCACCATGGATGAAGGGCTCAGCGCAGCCGTCCGCAAAGTTTTTGTGCAGCTGTACAACAAAGGTTACATCTACCGCGGCAAACGCATGGTCAACTGGTGCCCCGCCGCTCAGAGTGCGCTTTCCGATGAAGAAGTCATTTACAAGGAAGTCAACGGCAAATTCTGGCATTTCCGCTATCCTCTGACCGACGGCTCCGGGTACCTTGTGGTCGCCACCACTCGTCCGGAAACCATGTTCGGCGATACTGCGGTGGCTGTGCCGATTGGAGACCCCCGTTACAGTCATCTCGTCGGCAAGACCGTCAATCTGCCTCTGACCGACCGTCAGATTCCGATTATCGAAGACGAACACGCCGACCCGACCAAGGGAACCGGCTGTGTCAAAATCACGCCTGCTCATGACCCCAACGACTATCAGGTCGGCAAACGCCACAACCTCGAATTCATCAACGTCATGAATCGTGATGGCTCCATGAACTCCGTCTGCGGCAAATTCGCCGGTCTCGACCGCTACGAATGCCGCAAGCAGTGCGTCGCTGAAATGGATAAGCTCGGTCTCCTCGAAAAAATCGAAGACATCGTTCATAATGTCGGCTTCTCCGAACGCGGCGGCGTGGAAATCGAAACACTCCTCAGCGACCAGTGGTTCGTCAAGATGGGCGAACTGGCAAAACCTGCAATCGAAGCCGTCCGCAACGGTGATATTAAATTCTATCCGGAACGCTGGACGAAAACCTATTTCCATTGGCTCGAAAATATTCAGGACTGGTGTATCAGCCGTCAGATTTGGTGGGGACACCGTATTCCCGCATGGTATCGCGGTGATGTCAACGATGAAAACCGCGAAGTGTACGTTGGCGAAACCGCCCCCGAAGGTGAAGGCTGGTATCAGGAAGAAGACGTGCTGGACACCTGGTTCAGCTCCTGGCTGTGGCCGTTCTCCATCATGGGCTGGCCGGAAGATACCCCCGAACAGAAGTTCTTCTATCCTACTGATGACCTCGTTACCGGTCCGGATATCATCTTCTTCTGGGTCGCCCGCATGATTATGGCCGGCTTTGAATTCAAAGGTCAGCTGCCGTTCCGCAACGTCTATTTCACCAGCATCATCCGCGACGATTTGGGACGCAAGCTCAGCAAGTCTCTGGGCAACTCCCCCGACCCGCTGAAAGTAATCGAACAGTATGGTGCTGATGCGCTCCGTTTCTCCATCGTGTACATCGCTCCGGTGGGCATGGACATCCGTTACTCCAACGAAAAATGCGAACTCGGACGCAACTTCGCAAATAAACTGTGGAACGCCTGCCGTTTCCGTACCATGCAGGGGCCCGTCTCCGATTCCTTCAACAAGCTCGCCATCCCGTTGGATAAACTCACCGCCGATGAAATCCACATGCTCAACATGCTGGAACATGCCGCCGATGACATCAACAAGTCCCTCTCGGAATTCAAATTCCATACCGCCGCTCATGACCTCTATGAACTCGTCTGGAATAACTTCTGCGACTGGTTCATCGAATCCTGCAAACCCAGTTTCAACAAATCGGAAGAATCCAAGCAGCAGGCTCTCGCCGTTCTGGATTATGCCCTGTGGAAACTCCTGCGCCTGCTCCATCCGTTCATGCCGTTCATTACGGAAGAACTCGCTCACCTCATGGGCTTTGTCAAGGACGGCGATTCCATCATGACCGCAGCATATCCGCAGACCGATCTGGCTCTTCCCGCCAATGCAGACACAGTTTCCGGCCTCGTCATGAAAAAATACATGCTGATTACCGCCGGACGCAATCTGCGCCTCACCAACAATATCGCTCCGGGCAAAAAAATGGAATTCCATGTGTATCCTGTTTCTCAGGAACTCACTGATTTCCTGCGGACGGATGAACAGACATATTCCATATCTGCCATGCTGAATGCTTCAAATATCCTTGTTAAATTCGGCAAACCCGAAGATATGAAACAGACCGCCGCTGCTGCCGGCATATCGGTTCAGTACTGCGATGCAGGTGCGATTCTGGCGGAACTGAAAGATCTGGTCGATCCTGAAGTTGAAAAGGCTAAGATGGAAAAACGCGTTGCCGAACTCAAGGGCTGGATCAAAGGCTGCGAAGCAAAACTGAACAATCAGAACTTCGTTGCTCATGCTCCCGCTCAAGTCGTCGAAGGCGTTCGCGCCCAGCTGACTGATTTGCAGGAGAAACTCTCCCGTGCCGAAGCCTCAATCAAAGTTTTGCAGTAAGAGTTGCATTTCCCCATTTTTCCATGGATTCAAGCCCCGTTTTCCCCAAGAACGGGGCTTTTTCTATTTTTTCGAGAAAAAACATGGAAACGGCTTGACATTCTTGGAAAAAGCTGTATAATAAAATGTAATTTTTACAATTTTGTAATGATTACAAGATTTTATTCAACCATCCCCATTCCAAAATAATCTCTCCCGAAAGGAGAAACAGAAAGGACACCATTATGAAAAAGTATGTCTGCCAGATTTGCGGTTATGTTCACGAAGGCGATGAGCCGCCGGCATTCTGCCCGCAGTGCAAGGCCCCTGCCTCCAAGTTCATCGAACAGAAGGCTGAAAAGCTGTCCTGGGCGGCTGAACACGTGATTGCCAGCATCGAAGGCATCGATCCGGAAATCGTCGAAGGACTCCGCGCCAACTTCAACGGCGAATGCACCGAAGTCGGCATGTATCTTGCCATGAGCCGTCAGGCAGATCGTCAGGGCTATCCGGAAGTAGCAGAAGCCTACAAGCGCGCCGCTTTTGAAGAAGCCGAACACGCCGCCAAATTTGCTGAACTCCTCGGCGAATGCGTTTCCTCCGAAACCAAAATCAATCTTGAAAAGCGCGTTCAGGCCGAAAACGGTGCCTGCGCCGGCAAGATGATGATTGCCAAGAAAGCCAAAGAACTCGGCTACGATGCCATCCATGACACCGTTCATGAAATGGCAAAAGATGAAGCCCGTCACGGCTGCATGTTTGAAGGCCTCCTGAAGCGTTACTTCTGATTCGTCTTCGATTCATCATGGATTGTCCCGCTGCCGGATTTTCGCCGGCAGCGGATTTTCACAAGACGTCTCCTGCCGGAACTCCTCATGACAATGAATTGTGCAGAAAAATTACGAAAAGCGGACATTTCGCCATCGCCTCAACGCGTTGCGATTTTCGAGTATGTTCACGGCTCCAAACAACACCCGACGGCAGAGACAATTTTCCGGGCACTGAAACCCTCCATGCCCGCTCTTTCCCTCACGACAGTATACAATACGCTGAAACTTCTGCTTCAGAAAAAAGTGATTCACGGAGTCATTATCGAAGACGGGGAAATGCGTTTTGACGGGGATACGGTTCCCCACGCTCATTTCAAATGTATGAAATGCGGACGAATCTTCGATTTTTCCACAAGCCTGACGGATGATGTGTGTGTGCCGGGACTTCCTCCTGGTTTTCAGGTCGCGGAAGCGCATTTATGCTATCGCGGCACCTGTGCAGACTGTCGGGACAGCTCAAAGCCGATTATTCCGGGATAAAGGCTTTCAACCCCGTTTTCTCCTCGACAAACGCGGCAATATTCCTGCGGAACGTTTCCACCGAGAAACGGTCTGCGTTCTCCTCGCAGTCCTTTGCATTCCATGTCTTCTCCTCGAAACGCCGAATCGCGTCTGCCAGGGAATCCGCAGCCTTTTCGCGGAAAAACAGACCTGTTTTTCCATCGATAACCGTCTCCAATGCGCCCCCCTCTCCGTATGCAATCACCGGAGTGCCGGAGGCCTGCGCTTCCAACGGCACAATGCCGAAATCTTCCGTACCGGGGAACAGCAGAGCTTTTGCTCCGGCATAAAGATTCCGCAGCTCTTCGTTGCTGACATGCCCCGCGAATCGAATCAAATCACTCCCCTCTGCCATACTGCGAAGCTGTTTTTCCTGCGGTCCCGTCCCTGAAACGACAAGTTTGCGCCCGGCTTTCAAACAAGCCGCGACAGCCAGTTCCGCGTGTTTGTACGGTACTAATTGACCGGCCACCAGATAATATCCGCCGTCCGGCTTTTCAACGCCGTCCCCTCTTCGGAAATAACTCGTATTCACGGGCGGATAAATCACGGTGGCTTCCCGTCCGTAAATCCGTCGGATGCGGTCGGCGATGAAATTGCTGTTCGCGATAAAATAGTCCACGCCTTTCGCCGATTCCAGATCATAATGCCGCAAATATCCCAGAAACAGTTTCATCGCCAGTTTTCCGGGAAGAGAAGCCGTGCGGTAGTATTCATCGTGCATATCCCACAGATAGCGCATTGGAGTATGACAATAACAGATATGAATCGCGCCGGGACGTTTCCGGATGCCTTTTGCAGGGCCGGATTCACTGGACAGAATAACGTCATATTTCCGCATATCCAGTAATTTCAATGCCAGCGGCATAAGAGGCAAAAACTTTTGACAGTGTTTGACGCCCAGCGGCAAATGCCCGATGAAAGTCTGATGAACCGGATGCCCGTCAAAGGGAGCTCCGTGGATTTTTTCAGGGTCCCAGGCGTGAGTGTACAGGTCTCCCGCATACATGCGGCAAAATTCAGCCAGGACCTGTTCGCCGCCTCTGAAATTGGTCAGCCAGTAATGGACAAGAGCAGTTTTTTTGTCATTCATCATTTTGCGCCTCTGCACCGGATCACTTCACCGAACGTCGCGAAGAAAATATGCAGGTCCATCCAAACAGACCAGTTCTGAATATACCACAAATCGAGTGCCACCCGCTGTGCATAATCGGTGTCGCTGCGTCCCGAAACCTGCCACAATCCGGTAATTCCGGGCTTGACTCGCGCAAAAATTTCATAGTTTTCGCCGTATTTCTCCACCTCGGATTCCACAATGGGGCGCGGTCCGATGATTGCAATGCGCCCGGTCAGCACATCAAAAAACTGCGGCAGCTCATCCAGACTTGTCTTGCGCAGGAAGCGTCCGATTTTCGTAACACGCGGATCGTCGTTCAGCTTGAAATTTGCTTCCCATTCCGCTTTCAAAACCGGATTTTCCGACAGGATTTTTTCCAGCATCTTATCGGAATCCGCCTTCATGGTGCGGAATTTGTGAATCGTAATCGGAACTCCATCTCGCCCAAGCCGGTGCGACGCATAAATAATCGGACCCGGCCCCGATAATTTTACCAGCACCGCAAGCACAGCCATAACAGGCAGAATCAGAATGCAGATGATGATTGCAGTGCAAAATTCCAGCATGGATTTTGACACACGCGGAAAAAAATTCAACAGCTGGTTGCGGAACTGCGTTCCCGCAAGCCGGTGGATGTTTGCCGGTTCACCCCAAAGAATCGGATACCCGCCCCCGTCCGTCAGATACACAATGGACGAAAAATAACGTGTGTAATGGTACAAGTTATGCTGAATCACCTCAGGCGGAACACAGCAAATCAGAATATCCGTATTGTATTGTTTTGCGACCGCCACGGTGTCTTTCAGCCCGCCAAGGCGTTCCGACTGCGCCGCATCATCATCCACGAAGCCGATTGGGTTCAGACCGAAGTGAATGTCCTTTCCCAGGTAGTCCAGCAGTGATTTTCCGCAGTGTCCATGTCCCGCCAGCAAAAACGGAATCTGTCCGATATGACATGCTTTCAGAATCATGCGCGTCAGATTTCGCATGGGAATCAGGAGAAGCATTGTCAGCGCAAAACTGCACAGAATCACGAAGCGCGAGTATAATTCCGCCTGCCGGTTCATTGCCAGATGCGCAAAAAAGAGCAGATACGTCAAGATCACCATCTGAAAGACGCTCTTGATTTCCTGAACCTGATTCAGCGCGATTTCCGTATGAAAAAGGTTGCCGTGGTAAAGATGAAACAACGCCCCGGCAAGCACAAAAGCACCCAGCATGGGCCATGTATCATAATACAGGCTCATTTCAAAACTTCCGCCCAACGCATGATAGACGGAGGCGACAAGAATCCACACAGCGGAAACCGTCAAAAGATCGGACAGCAGCAGAGCAGTAATCCGAATCCGTGTCTGAAGCATCATTCAACCTCGTTCCATAAAAAATCATTCTGCCTGCGCAGAAGTCAACATAATATCCTTGAATTGAAATAATATTTTTCAATCAGGATATTCCGCCCCACTCCGTATTATAATTTACAGCCAAAACGCTTTTTTTCAAGGATGCCTCCTGAAAAACTGTTTCTGCCCGGTGTTTTCGGAATAATTCCTTAGGTACTTTTCTTGAAAATACATGCTTTTAATGGTATAGTAATAGCTGTTTTGCTTTTCTCTCTCCTGTTTTTCTGCATCCACGGATTTCCATTATGAAATTTCACCAGCTCGGCGAACGCATTGAACAATATTTCATCGAAATTTTTGATGAGAAGCGGACCGGTCCTTTTGACCAGCTCGTATACGGCTTTCTGTTTCTTGCCTCGCGTTTCTACCGCAGTGCAGTCCAGTCCCGTATTTGGATGTATGAAAACCGAGTCATCCGGAACCATTCCATTGGCTGCCTTGTCGTCAGTATCGGGAACCTGACTTGCGGCGGAACAGGCAAAACCCCGGTTGTTGAGATATTTGCGAAAACGCTCAGCAAAAAAGGACGGCGAGTTGCCATCCTGAGCCGAGGATACCGCAGCCGCGACCGTTCGTTTATCGACAAACTCCGCCATAAATTCAGTTCAAAAAAACGCGTCATTCCTCCCCGCATCGTTTCAGACGGCAAAAAACTGCTTCTGAACTCCCTGACGGCAGGCGATGAGCCATACATGCTCGCCTCCAATCTCAAAGACGTCGTGGTACTGGTCGATAAAGACCGCGTGAAATCAGGACTTTACGCAATTGAACATTTCCAGACGGACACGCTGATTATGGATGACGGATTCCAGTATCTGAATCTGAAACCGCACATCAACATTCTCCTCGTGGATGCCACCAATCCTTTCGGCAATCACCATGTTCTGCCGCGCGGTCTTCTTCGCGAGCCGATCACGAATATCCAGCGAGCCGATTATGTCTTCCTCTCCAAATCCAATGGGTCGCCCAGTCTCCAGCATTTGAAGGATTTCATCCGCAAACACAATCGCCGTGCTGAAATCATCGAATGCTGTCATAAGCCTCAATATCTGGAAGATGTCTTCGAGCGCGGCATCCGATTCCCGCTGAATAAATTGGAGGGGAAAAAAATCGCCTCGCTTTCTGCAATCGCCAATCCAGCCAGTTTCAACGGTTTTCTGATTCAGCATGGTGCCCGAATCGTCATGAAACGCCATTTTGCCGACCACCATCGCTACAGTCAGCAGGAAATGATTGACGCAATCAACGATGCGAAAGACGCCGGCGCAGAATACATTCTCACCACGGAAAAAGACGCCGTGCGTATGCCTCGTCTGGACCGCCGCGATCTTCCGTTTTTGTTTCTCCGCATCGAAATTGACATCCTCAGCGGGCAGGAGAGCTTTGACCAGTGCATCAGCCGTCTCTGCTTTCTGTAAGATTTTTCCTGCAATACGCGCATTAAGAATTTCTTTCTTTATTTTTCACAAAATCAACACAATCTGTGTTAAAAACAATCTTTTTCTTATAAATAACTACAATTTTCGCTTTTTTTCGCACGGGAACACTTGATTTTTTTCCATTCTGTTCTATATTAATTAGTTATCTCAAATGAATATGACGAAATATGTAAGTTCCAATCAACGCGAAGGGAAATGGAATGAAAAAGCAAGCAGCAACAAAAGTTGCAAAAGCAAACAAACAAGAAGTCAAAAAGTATGTCTACCTTTTCGGAAAAGGTATGAGCGATGGCGATGCGTCCATGAATGATCTGCTCGGCGGAAAAGGCGCAAACCTCGCTGAAATGGCAAAACTCGGTCTCCCTGTTCCGGCCGGGTTTACCATCACAACTGAATGTTGTGTTGATTATTTCAACAACGGACAGAAAAACCCCGCCGGACTCGATGCGCAAGTCAAAGTTGCACTCGCCAAAGTCGAAAAAGTCATGGGCATGAAGTATGGCGACCCGGAAAATCCGCTCCTCGTTTCCTGCCGTTCCGGTGCCAGAAAATCCATGCCTGGCATGATGGAAACCGTTCTGAACGTCGGTCTTGCATCTTCCACAATCCCCGGTTTGATTCAGAAAACCGGCAATGAGCGTTTCGTCTACGATGCTTACCGCCGCCTGATCATGATGTATTCGGATGTGGTCATGGAAAAGGCGGAAGGCATTGAGCCGAAAGAAGGCGAAGCCATCCGCAAGCAGCTGGACGCCATGCTGGACGATCTGAAAAAGTCCAAAGGCTATGCTTCGGACACCGATCTTTCCGTTGCCGACCTCAAAAAGTTCTGCAAAGACTGCAAAGCACGTATCAAAAAAGTTCTGAAACGCGAATTCCCCGATGATCCTGTCCTTCAGATGCAGGGAGCAATCGGTGCTGTTTTCAAAAGCTGGAACGGCAAAAAAGCGGTTTCCTACCGCCGTATCGAAGGCATTCCCGATGACTGGGGTACTGCCGTCAACGTCCAGAGCATGGTCTTCGGCAACATGGGCGAAACTTCCGCCACCGGTGTGGCATTCACCCGCGACCCTGCTTCCGGAGACAATAAATTCTACGGCGAATGGCTCGTCAATGCTCAGGGCGAAGACGTTGTAGCAGGTACCCGTACCCCGAATCCCCTGAACAACGAAACCAAAAACGAACACAACAAGCATCTTGCGTCCATGGAAGAAATTCTTCCGGCTACCTACGCCGAACTTGTTGAAATCCGCAATAAGCTCGAACAGCATTATCATGATATGCTGGACATTGAGTTCACCATTCAGGATAAAAAACTCTACATGCTCCAGTGCCGCGTAGGGAAACGCACCGGCACCGCCGCCCTGAATATGGCGATGGACATGCTGGACGAAAAACTCATCGACAAGAAAACTGCCGTAATGCGTGTTTCGCCTGCCCAGCTGGATGAACTCCTGCACCCGGTTCTCGACCCGAATGCCGAAAAGAGCAGCAAAGTCATTGCAAAAGGTTTGCCCGCAGGTCCCGGCGGCGCAGTCGGTCAGATTGTCTTCAATTCCGAAGACGCCATGAAGTTCGCTGCCGCCAAAAAGCCCTGCATCATGGTGCGTGAAGAAACCAACCCCGAAGACGTGGACGGTATGCGTGCTGCAACCGGTATTCTGACGGCTCGCGGCGGTATGACCAGTCATGCGGCGCTCGTTTGCCGCGGCTGGGGCAAGTGCTGCATCGTCGGTGCGGCCTCCATCGAAGTCAACGAAGTGAAAAAGACGCTTGTGATTGATGACAAAGTCTTCAAGGAAGGCGACATGCTGAGCTTGAACGGCACCAAAGGCTACGTCTATGGTTCCGCTCTGAAAACTGTTGACGCCAGCGAAAATCCGCGTCTCCAGCGATTCATGAAGATGGTTGACAAATTCAGAAAACTCGGCATCCGTGCCAATGCGGACACTCCGGCTGATGCCGCCGCCGCCCGTAATTTCGGCGCAGAAGGAATCGGTCTTTTCCGTACCGAACACATGTTCTACGGCGGCAGTGAGAAGCCTCTCTTTGCTCTTCGCAAGATGATTCTCAGCTCCACCGTGGAAGAACGCGTGAAAGCTCTGAAAGAACTCTTCCCCTACGTCAAGAAAGACATCCTGTCCACCATGCGTGCGATGGAAGGGCTGCCCGTAACCATCCGCTTCCTCGATCCCCCGCTGCACGAATTTGTGCCGCACTCCATCGAACAGCAGAAAGAGCTTGCCAAATCCATTGGCATTACGCTCAAGGAATTTCAGAAGCGCGCCGATGCGCTGAAGGAATCCAACCCCATGATGGGACACCGCGGTGTTCGTCTGGGCATCACCTACCCTGAAATCACCCGTATGCAGGCCCGCGCCATTTTTGAAGCCGCCGCTGAAATCATGCTGAAGGACAAAGCTTCCTGCCATGTGGAAATGATGGTCCCCGTGGTTTGCGATGTCAAGGAACTCAAGATTCAGAAGGCTCTCATTGCCGAAGTCGCCGCTGAAGTCTGCAAGAAAACCGGCATCAAAGCCTTTGACTACATGGTCGGCACCATGATTGAAATCCCCCGCGCGGCAATCCTTGCCGGCAGGATGGCGCAGGAAGCTGAATTCTTCTCATTCGGCACCAACGACCTCACCCAAATGACGTTCGGGTTCTCCCGCGATGACATCGGTGCATTTGTGGATGAATATCTCAATCAGGGCATCATTGAAAATGACCCGTTCCAGACCATCGACCCCGATGGCGTGGGCTGGCTCATCAAACATGCCGTTACCGAAGGCCGCGCCACCCGCCCGAATCTCAAAATCGGGATTTGCGGCGAACAAGGCGGCGAACCTCGTTCCGTGGCTCTCTGCAACGCTCTTGGACTGTCCTATGTTTCCTGCAGTCCGTTCCGTGTGCCGATTGCCCGTCTGGCCGCCGCTCAGGCCGCCATCCAGGCTGATAAATAATCAGTTCTCTTTCCAAAAATGCAAAAGCCGTCTGACCCTCAAAAGTCAGACGGCTTTTTTTCATCGAAAAAACGGATTTCAACACCATGGCTGAAATCAGCTCGGAAGAGTTATTTTTCCCCTGCCTCGTGCGGATTCCACTCATCACATGCGCCGTAATAGCGAATCATATGTCCGTCCGCGATGTCGGGAAATGAATCCCCCTTCCGGTAATCCGGCTGCAACGCAACTTTTCCACCGCCCTCCGGCAAATCCAGCGCGAAAGTCGGCACCGCCAGCGAACTGAGACGCGGACGGAATGCCCGCAGAATATCCAGTCCCTTCTCAATCCCCGTTGCGAAATGGCGCACGCCCCGCACCGGGTCCACATGGAATAAATAATGCGGTTTCACCTTGCATTTGATGAGCTTGCGGAAAAGTTCCTCCAGCACAGCCGCATCATCGTTGACACCTTTCAGCAGCACACTCTGATTGATCATCGGGATGCCGCGTGATGCAAAAGTCCGGCACAGTGCCGCCGCTTCAGGCGTTACCTCGCGCGGATGATTGAAGTGCAGAGCCAGCCACAAGCAGTCGTAACTTGCCAGCAAATCGATTTTCTCCTGCGTTACGGCCATGGGAAGCACCACAGGGAGCCGTGTCCCCAGACGGATGATTTCCACAGTGGGGACGGATGCCACTGCATCCAGAATGCGTTTGAGCAGGTGGAACGGCAGAAACAGCGGATCGCCGCCTGTAACCAGCACTTCCCGGATTTCCGGTGTTTTGCGAAGCCATTCTGCGGCGGTGTCAATCTCCTCCGGCGTAATATCCTTCAGTTCGCTGCCTGTAGTCCATGCCCGCTTGCGGAAACAGAATCTGCACCGCATTGCGCATTTCCCGGTTGTCAGCAGGACAATTCGGTCGGCATAGCGGCGCACGACGCGCGGCACCGGAGACTGAATTTCTTCCGCCAGCGGATCACAGCTTGCGCATTCGTCCTGAAGTTCCGCTTCATCCGGCAGACTTTGACGGTAAATCGGGTCGTTTTCGCCTGCCGCCGGATCAATCAGTCCCAGATAATAGCTGTTCGTCAGGACCGGATAACGCTTTTCGACCGCTTCATCCGCAGAAGAAGACGGCAGACCGAGAGCTTTTTTCGCCTCGGCCGCCGTATGATAAAAATGAATTCCCTGCATGGAATCAATCAGCGAAAATCAGCCGATGGGAGTACCCGGAGCAAATTCGCCGCCATCCACCGTAACCAGTTTCAAGCCGCTTTCATTTTTTGCGGCGAGAAGCATTCCGCGGGATTCAAAACCGCCGATTACGGCAGGCGCCAGATTGGCGACCACGATGATGGTGCGCCCGATCAGTTCTTCCGGCTTGTAATATTCGGCGATACCGGCGACAAGCTGACGCTGTTCAGTGCCCAGGTCGATTTTCAGTTTCAGCAGACGCGTCTTGTTCGGGATGTGTTCTGCTTCCAGAATTTTCGCCGTCTTCAACTGAGTCTTGAAGAACTGGTCAATGCTGATCAGACCTTCCGGCAGTTCCACGGGAGCTTTTTCCTTTTTCGACTTTGCGTCTTTCGCCTTTTCCTCCTTCTTCGGAGCGGGGGCGGCGGCCTTTTCGGCACAGCACGGTTCCAGCTGAATACGCGGGAAAAGCGGCGGCAAATCGGTCATCTTGGAACCGGGCTTCACGTCTTCGCCGTTCTTCAACGATGCCAGATCTGTCTTATTGACGGCATCTTCCGAAAGCCCGATGGAGCGGCGCAAATCCGCCATCTTTTCCGGCATGACGGGGAACAGCAGGCCACTGACCACCGCCAGCACATGGGTTGCGGTATACAGCACGGAACCGAGTCTCGCCGTATTTCCGGCCTTTGCCAAAGCCCATGGAGCCGTAACTTCAAAATACTTGTTGGTTTCGCGGACCACATTGATGGCGGCGGCGATACCGCGGTCAAGTTTCATCTGACGCAGGTTCTGTTCAAATTCATCGATTGCAGCCTGTGTTTTTGCCAGAATATCGCGGTCAATGTCTTCCAGTTCGCCCGCTTCCGGAATCACACCGTCAAAATTCTTGACGGTCAGCTTCACCACGCGGGAAACCAGGTTGCCCAAATCGTTTGCCAGATCATTGTTGAAGCGTTTTGCAAAACTTTCTTCGGAGAAAGACGCATCGTTGCCGGGCGTCATTTCCGCCAGCAGGAAGTAACGGAACGCATCCACGCCGTAGCGGTCTGCCATATCCATCGGATTGACCACGTTGCCGACGGATTTGCTCATCTTTCCACCGCCGACCAGCCACCAGCCGTGGGCGAAAATCGTTTTCGGCATTGGCAGGTTCATGGCTTTCAGCATAGTAGGCCAGTACACCGTATGAGTGGTCAGAATATCTTTTCCGATCAGGTGCATACAGCCTTTCCAGTAACGCCGGAACATTTCATCATTGGCCAGATATCCGATTGCCGAAGCATAGTTCAGCAGGGCGTCAAACCACACATAGCACACATAGTCCTTGTCGAACGGCAGATCGATTCCCCATGCCATGCGGGATTTCGGACGGGAAATGCAGAGATCGCCCAGCGGCTTTTTCAGGAATCCCAGCGTTTCGTTCGCACGGAATGCAGGCTGGATGAAATCAGGATGTTCGTTGATGTATTGAATCAGCCAGTCCTGATACTGACTCATGCGGAAGAAGTAGTTGCTCTCGACAATCGGCTCGGTCGGTCTCTTGCAGTCCGGGCAGCAGTTCCCGTCCACCAGGTCTTTTTCCGTGAAGAAGCGTTCGCACGGGACGCAGTAATGCCCTTCGTATTCGGATTTGTAAATCAGGTCGCGGTCATACAGGTCCTGCAATACTTTCTGCACGATGTCTTTATGGCGGGGTTCCGTGGTGCGGATGAAGTCGTTATTGGAGATTCCGAGGCGTTTCCAGAGTTCCTGGAAGCGGACCACGGTCTCGTCGCACTGCTGAATCGGCGTGATTCCGTTCTTGATTGCGGCTTTTTCCACTTTCTGTCCGTGCTCATCGGTGCCGGTCAGGAACCATGTATCATCTCCGGCGGCGCGGTGGCATCGAGCCAGCACGTCTGCCAGCACGGTCGTGTAGGCATGACCGATATGCGGCTTGTCGTTCACATAATAAATCGGCGTTGTTACATAAAAGGTATCCATTTTCTGCATCCTTTCGTTTCAGTCTGCGTACTTTGCAAGCTCTGCGCGAACTTTTTCGGCAACCACTGCGGCGACCTGATCCAGTGGAATCATTTCCGTATCGCGGCTTGCACGGGTGCGGACTTCTGCCACTCCCGCCGCCATCGACTTCGGCGTAACAATCACGCGGAACGGAATCCCCAGCAAATCGGCATCATTGAATGCGAATCCCGCCTTTTCACCGCGGTCGTCGTACAGTGTTTCGATGCCCAGCTTGTTTAATTCCTGATAAATCTCTTCCGCCTTTTCGCCCACGCCGTCTTTGCCCGGCTGGAGAGCCAGCAGGTTTACATGGTACGGGGCAATCGAAATCGGCCAGATCGGACCGTAATCGTCATGATTGTCCTCGATAACCGATGCCAGTGTGCGCCCGACGCCGATTCCGTAGCAGCCCATCCACATCGGTTTGGATTTCCCGTCTTTGTCCAGGAAGTTCACTTTCATGGACTTGGAATACTTCAGTCCCAGCTGGAAAATGTTGCCGATTTCGATACCGTGCTTGAAAACAAGCGGTTCGCCGGTAACGGGGCAAGGATCGCCCGGTCGCACACAGGCCACATCCACGATGGTTCCTTCCGTCAGATCGCGACCGTAATTGAAGTTTTTGTAGTGCGTGTCCGGTGCATTCGCTCCGACTACGAGGTTGCTGCTGCCCGCGATGGACGGGTCGATGATGAAACGGCACTTGCCGGGGATTTCTTTCAGTCCGACGGGCGAAGCATAGCCGGGGACTGCCCCGATTGCCCGGATTTGATCATCCGTTGCAAACTTGATGTCATTTGCCTTGACTGCATTTTTCAGCTTGCACTCGTTGACTTCAAAATCGCCGCGAATCAGCACGAAGATGAGTTCGCCCTGATCGGTGCTGTAGAATACTGCCTTCCCTGTCCGGTCTGCGCTTACACCCAGAAATTCGCCGACTTCTTCAATCGTCTTTTTCCCAGGAGTCATCACTTGTTCCAGCGGGAGTTCTTCGCCGCTCTTTTCAAATTTCAGACCGGAAACGGCTACTTCGCGGTTCGCCTTGTAGCTCTTGCCGTCCGGAGACAGGAATATATTGTCTTCCCCGCAGTCCGCCAGAAGCATGAATTCATGGGACACGCTTCCCCCCATCATGCCGGTGTTGGACAGAATGGACACCACATGGGTCATGCCCACGCGGCGGAAAATGCGTTCGTATGCTTCATGAACTCTCCAGTAGTATTGGTCCAGATCTTCCGGCGTGGTGTGGAAACTGTATGCGTCCTTCATCGTAAATTCACGGACGCGGAGCAGACCGGCGCGCGGTCTGGCTTCGTCGCGGTACTTGGTCTGAAGCTGATAAACCATCATCGGCAGCTGTTTGTAGCTGTTGATTTCGGTGCGGGCGATTTGGCAGCACGCTTCTTCGTGGGTCATGTTCAGGACCATTGCCTTGTCGTTGCGGTCTTTGAATCGCAGCAGTTCCGCCCCCACGGTTTCGTAACGTCCCGATTCCATCCACAAATCCGCCGGCGATACGACCGGCATCAGAACTTCCTGACCGTCCACTCGGTTCATTTCTTCGCGGATAATCGCTTCGATTTTGTCATTGATGCGCTTGCCCATCGGCAAAAGCGTGAATATCCCGGCGGACACCTGACGTGCATAACCGCCGCGAATCAGAAATTTATGACTTGCTGTTGTTGCTTCTGCCGGATCTTCTTTAATCCGCATTCCGAATAAACGCGACATTTTCATGGGATTCACCTCATTGTTCCACAATGCCGTCCTCCACGTTTGGCAACGGACATTATGTGCTTGTTTCTGTTAAAAAAATACAACCAATAATATACAACTCTCCCGTACTTTTTCAAGCTATTTTCCGAGAATCCCCCTTTATTTATTTAGATACGCGCGTAGGAACACACGCACACGCCCGAAAGAAACACTCCGTTCTTCGGAAACTCAATGCGGTGCCAGAAGCGTAAACGGATACCACGGCAGATTTCTCAGAAACATGAAGCCAAGCAGCACAAACAGTATCGTATACGCCACAACAGGCTTCAATGTCAGCCGGTGCCAAATCAGCAGGCATACGATTGTCAGCACCGCCGGGATGAACAGAATATTCTGGGAAAAACTCTCTGCAAAATCCCCGTGAAGCAGGGCCGCCAATGCACGCGTATTTCCGCATCCGGGACAATACAGACCCGTTACTTCATGGAAGATGCACGGAGGCCAGAATCGGTATTGGGTCGGCGGGAAACAGTAGAGCAGGACTGCAAGTCCCGCCGCAGCCGCCCCGCCTGCACCGCAAAGAGCAATTTTCAGCTTTTTCGACATATTTTATCTGTTTTGCCCTGTTGAATCAATCAGCCCGTAATTGATTTCCGCTGCCCCGCGATGGCTGCCCCTGTGCAAATCTTCCTTGAAATGTTTTATTGTTCAGAAGATGCCCCGTTTTGAGGGACTTGCGTTTCCTGAACGATTTGTGATTCTTCCAAGACGATTACA
The DNA here is from genome assembly GCA_002315855.1 of Lentisphaeria bacterium UBA1732. Classification (GTDB taxonomy): domain Bacteria; phylum Verrucomicrobiota; class Lentisphaeria; order Victivallales; family UBA1829; genus UBA1732. The sequence goes on from DCIG01000013.1 coordinate 42,879, forward strand.
TCGTTTCCGCATTCTTCCTCTTCCTCCTCCATTTCGTCGTAAACGATGCCGTCCGAATCAAAACGGTGTTCTACTTGATTTACCCCGAAAGTAAACAGCACAATTGCAATCGCAAAAATAACAAGATATCCCGCTAATCCAAGCCCGAATGCAAGCCACATCCATTTCTTCGCTGTCTTTGCCTCTTGAATAGCCTCGTCCGCACGATTCAGAGATGCCAGCGTTGCCACCTTGGCAGAATGGATTAAAGACACCACCCCGAAGATGTTGCAGCAGAACAGGGTAACCAGAATCGAGCCGACCAGCCCGCTGGAAAGATTGATCGTTTCCTGTTTGTTTTGAATTTGAGACCGGACTGTCTCTTCTTTGACCGCTTTCCCGCAAGACGGACAGAATTCTGCATCCGCCTGTGTGATTTCATATCCGCAATGTTTGCAAAACATAATTCCTCCTGCCCGTTATGAATGAAGAAGTTGTCGAATAAATTCATGAAACTGTGTGGATTTCCCCAAATAATACGGCAGACTTTGAATAAAACCCCAAAGCAGTCCGATTAAAATCCCGATCCATGCCAGTATCTTTGCCATTTTCGCGCTGTGTTTTGCCTCTTCAATCATTCCGCTTTCCGCATAAATGGACACTCTCGCGGCGAAAACCACCGCCGCTATCCCAAGCGGAGGACAGCAGCAAATGGTCGCGATAACCGCAGGAGCCATCCCGTCATTGATGGTAACCGGAGGCGGCGGAACAGGACGGACTTGCTCGTTTTCAGACATTTCAGCACTTGCCGTCCGGGCATTCCCCGTTGGGGTGCCGCAGACCGGACATTGCACCGTCCCTTCGTCGAATTTTTGACCGCATTGTTTGCAGAACATTTTGTTTCTCCTTTTGAATTTTGCTCTTTGATGGGATTCAGTCAAGGATGATGCTGATTAGAATGAACAGCATGGTAAACAGCATGGACAGTACGCCGAATACGATACCGATCCACGCATGAAAACGCGATGAACGGTTCGGGTGCTCCCGGTCGGATTCCAGGGCCATAATCCCGCAGGTCAATGCCGGAATACCCACAGGAGGTCCGCACAGAATCGAAGCAACCCCAAGATAATATGCCCAGATTGCATATTTGTTCGGGGGCAGCACGAGGTCGAGTCCCGCATCATTGCAAACCACTTTTGGCGGTATCGGCTTGTCATCGGATGCCGCATTCTGCAATTCTTCACCGCAGTGAATACAGAATCGTGCATCCGCTTCATTTTCTTTCCCGCATGATGAACAGAACATCTTTTTGAACTCTCCGGTTGATTATAGGAGCTGTTTTCAAAAATCATTGGCGAATGAATTTGAAATCAGCTCACGGAAGCACTCTGAAAATACTCTTTGCCCCGCGGAATCCGTAATCCGCAGAAAACAAAACAATACTTCGCCCTATATTTTACACCGTCCCGTTCAAAAATTCAAGAATAAAGTTGAAAAAAATCAAAAATCAGGACACAGAAATCCCATCTTTGGGAAAAGAATGTTTTTTCAGGAAATCTTATTTCCCTTGCAGAAATTCCGCCATCTTGACAAACTGTTCCACGGTAACCCGTTCCGCTCGAATATCGGGGTCCACATCCGCTTCTGCCATCGCCGCACGAACGGAATCCGCATCAAATACGGCGGCAATCTGTTTGAACATTTTTTTGCGGCGGTGGGCAAAACCCGTTCGCGTCAGTTTGGAAAGTGTCTGGCGCACGGTCTGCGGCAGAATATTGTCGCGCCGTTTCAAGGCAAGCAGTGCCGAATCCACCCCCGGCACGGGGAAGAATACTTCCGGCGGCACGTTGCGCACGATCTGCCCCTCGTAGGATGCCAGAATCCGCACGGAAAGCGAAGAATAGTCATCCGTTCCCGGCTCTGCGATGAAGCGCATGGCAACTTCTTTCTGGAGCATCAGCAGAAAATCGGTCGGCGGATTTTCCAGTTCCAGCAGTTTGGTTACGACGATTGTTCCGGCGCTGTACGGCAAATTGGAAATCACGCGGAAATCCTGCCCCTGGTACAGTTCCTGATAATCCACGCGGCAGGCGTCCGCCTCGATGAGTTTCACGCCCAGCGGCGCAATCGCGGAACGCAGATAGGCTGCCAGTTTGCGGTCAAACTCAATCGCAGTCAGTTCACAGCCGGATGCCGCCAGTCCGCGCGTCAAAGCGCCGAATCCCGGTCCGACCTCCAGAATCTTCTGTCCCGCCTGCGGTGCCGCTTCCCGCACAATCAAGGTCAGAAACTGCTCATCAATCAAAAAGTTTTGTCCCAGTTTCTTGCTGGGTGCAACCCCAAGATGTTCCATTAAGGATTTCAGTTCGTTTTTGGTCATGACAATTGGATTCCTTGAGCTGTTTTCGATTGGTTGTGCGCTCCGGCTTGAAATTCTTTGCGCAGTCGGCGGACAGGGTGATGTGTACCTGCAAATGACGGTCAGCGGACTTTTTTATCGCTGATAGGGGCATCCGTCAATGCTTGCATCGCCTTGTATTTTGCGGTCAGGCTCTCCGTATTTCGCATGGAGCTGATCTCGGTTTTTGTTCAAACGCCCTGACGGACAGCTCGCAAATTCGGTTTTGACCCGTGCCGCAAATCGCGACAGAATGCGTTTCACATTCCCCGAATGACATGCCGGACACTCCGGTTCCGCAATTTCCGAACTTATATGCAAAATTTCAAAGCGTTTTTCACACTCGTTGCAGATATATTCATAAAGCGGCATATCAATGCCTTTCAAAACGCTTGATGAGCCAGTATACGAAGAATGCAAGCCCTGCCATCAGAATGAAAAATGCCGGGAAGAAGATATACCAGTTTTCCGCTCCGCAAATCATCGTCAGTTCGCTCATGCCGAATACCCCCGTGAAAAACGTCGGTATCGACACCGCGATCACGATTGCATTCATATTCTTCATCAGCACGTTCAGGTTGTTGTTGATGATACCCGCTCGCGCGTCCACCAGCGAAGACAGAACCTGTGAATTGACTTGTGCCTGATCAAGGAACTGATGATTTTCGATTTGCAGGTCTTCCAGCAGTTCCAGATTTTCCTCGGTGAATTGGAAGCGGTACGCGCTGGCGCGCATTCGTTCCAGCACGCGGCGGTTCCCGCTCAGCGCATTCACGTAGTAAACAAGGCTTTTTTCCAGCGTGAACATATCCAGAAGACTGCTGCTGTCGTAAGTTTCATTCAGCTGGGTTTCGATTTCTTCACTGCACATGTTGATTACGCGCAAGTGGCTCTCGAAATGCCGGATGGTCTGCGCCAGTGCGCGCAGAAGCACATCCTGAATAGTGTACACCTTCGTGGCGATTTTCCCCGTAAATAATTGAAGCTCATCATCTACCACAATGACGACTCTGTCCGGAAAAAGAAAAATACCCATGGACTTCACGCGGAACAGAAAATTATCATCCGCGGAATAGTTCTTCGGGTATTTGATGATGATCGCCGTGTAGTTGTCCTCGAATTCAATTCGGGGAGTTTCGTCGGTGTCGATGGAGGAGGCCAGAGTATGATGATCGATTCCGAGCACTTCCGTCAGATACGTTTGCTCTTCCGGTTCAGGAAGAATGTAAATATCGACCGGGATGGTGCCGCCGCCGGAATGTGCGATACGACCGTCGGAGACAGAGAAGCATTTCTTCATACTGAGGCCCTCCGGGAGTTATCTGATTGAAAATCAGTTGTTCTTCTTGAATTCAGCCATGAATTCGGTCAGGCGTTCAATGCCCTCGAACGGAGTGGCATTGTAGATGCTGGCGCGAATGCCGCCGGCGGAACGATGGCCCTTCAGACCGAGCATTCCGGCTGCGAGAGATTCTTTGACGAACTTCGCTTCCAGTTCTTCGCTCGGAAGACGGAACACAACGTTCATCTTGGAACGGCTGCACGGGCAAACAGGCGAATGATAGTAGCCGTCGCTGTTGTCGATGGCTTCGTACAGTGCGGCTGCCTTGCGGTTGTTTTCCTTTTCCAGCACTTCCAGTCCGCCCATTTCCTTGACCCAGTTGGTGATCAGACCGAACATGTAGATGCCGAAAGTCGGCGGGGTATTGTACAGTGAGTTATTGTCGATATAGGTGCTGTAACGGAGCATGGTCGGCACGTTGGCCGGTGTGCGTTCCGCCAGATCCTTGCGGATGATGCAGACTGCCACGCCGCTGGGACCGAGGTTCTTCTGTGCTCCGGCATAAATCATGCCGAACTTGGAAACATCAATCTTGCGGGACATAATATCGCTGGACATATCAGCAATCATCGGTACGCTGGCCGGGCATTCCGGGAAAGACTGGAACTGGGTGCCGTAGATGGTGTTGTTCGAAGTGATGTGGAAATAGGCGGCGTCTTCATCAACCTTCATTTCGCTGACTTCAGGAATATACGTATACTTGTCTTCCTTGCTGGAGGCAATCACTTTCACATCGCCGAACAGCTTGGCTTCCTTGATTGCCTTGGAGGACCATGTACCGGTATCGGCAAACTCCATCGGCTTCCCGGGAATTGCCAGGTTCATCGGAATCATGGCAAACTGCATACTTGCACCACCCTGAATGAATACCACGGAGTGCGTTTCCGGAATGCCCATGATGTCGCTGAAATTCTGAATTGCATTGGCAAGAATTTCATCAAAAAGTTTATTGCGATGGGAGTGTTCCATGATTCCCACGCCGCTGCCGCGGTAATCGCAGAATTCTTTTTGTGCCTGTTCCATAACGGCCTTCGGCAATGCCGCCGGCCCCGCATTGAAGTTGAAAATGCGCATTTTCTTTCTCCATGGTGTTTAAGGCTCTCTCCGCTTCGTTCATTCTGCGGATTCACCTCGTTGAATATCGGATACCGAATCGATTTAAGTATCCTGCATTGTAAACGGAATATCATATAATATACACCCGTTTCAGATGTTATGCAAGCTAAAATAACACGCTGTCTCCGATTTTCCATGCTTTTCAGGGATTTGCCTTGCTTTCCTCCTCGTTTCTTCACTTTTACCGAAAAACTTATCCCAAAAAAACGGACTGCATCGTTTCTGACACAGTCCGTTCTTTTTCATCGGTTTACAGATGGAAACAACTTACTTGATGGTAACCATTTCGATACCCGCCATGCGGGCGAAGTCTTCCATGTATTCCGTGCTGAGTGCAGGTGCGTTGACGCTGTGGTGTGCACCGCCGGCTTCAATCCACTGGCGGGCTCCTTCATGCAGATTGGGTTTCGGAATCCACAGGGTGCTTGCCACGGGCAGATTGCTCAGCGGCTGATCCGGTTCCACGATTTCCAGTTCGTTCACGATCAGGCGGAAATGATCGCCCAGATCAATTACGGTGGCATTGATGGCCGGGCCCGGCTTCGTTGTGAACACGAGACGCGCGGGTTCCAGATTCAGTTCAGGATAATCCGGGGTCGAGCCGATGCCCAGATGATGCACTTCCAGAGACGGTGTCCCCGCTGCGATGGACGGGCAGACTTCCAGCATGTGCGCGCCCAGAACGCGCTGACGGCCCTGTTCAAAGTGATAGGTGTAGTCTTCCATGAAGCTCACGCCGCCTTCGAGACCGGCTGCCATGACTTTCATGGTGCGTGTCAGTGCGGCTGTCTTCCAGTCGCCTTCCGCGCCGAAACCGTATCCCTGTTCCATCAGACGCTGGCTCGCGAGACCGGGCAGCTGATCCAGACCGTACAGGTTTTCAAACGTGGTGGTGAATGCGGTTGCGCCGATTTCATCCAAAAATGCGCGCAGACCGATTTCCTGCTTGGCGGCGGCGAAAATGGACTTCTTGGCCACATCGCTGGTGCTGGGCACTTTGTAAGTCGCGTAGTATTCTTTGACCAGTGCTTCTGCTTCCGCATCCGACACGGCGTTGATGTACTTCACGACGTCCTGAATGGCATAGCCGTTGCAGGAGTAGCCGAACTGAATCTGTGCGGAAACCTTGTTGCCTTCCGTCACCGCCACTTCACGCATGTTGTCGCCCAGACGCGCCACTTTCATGGTCTTGCAGTCTGCCCAGGCAGCTGCCACACGGGACCAGATCGCGATTTCCTTGACCACCTGCGGGTCCTTGTAGAAACCGTTGACCACCTTGCGGGCGATGCCGAGTCGGGTGCAGATGAAGCCGAATTCGCGGTCGCCGTGAGCGGCCTGATTCAGGTTCATGAAGTCCATATCCATGGTGGACCACGGAATGTCGCAGTTGCACTGCGTGTTCAGGTGGAGCATCGGCTTCTGGAGAAGTTTCAGTCCGTTGATCCACATCTTGGCCGGGCTGAAGGTGTGCATCCAGCAGATAATTCCGATGCAGGAATCATCTGCATTGGCTTTCTGGATTGCCGCAATGATTTCTTCATTCAGCGTTGCCACGGTCAGAAATTCGATCTTGATCGGAATTTCTTTCGCCGCGTTCAGGGCATCCACAACCACTTTCGAGTTGTCGGCGACCTGCTTCAGCGGACCTTCTCCGTACAGATGCTGACTGCCGGTGATGAAGTAAATTTTGTACTTGGAAAAATCAATTTTGGCCATAATAGGCGTCCTTTCCATGTTTTCGGTTGTAATGTTTTTGTATCAGGGAATCTTTCAGTCTCGGTGCCCGCGGGTTGACCTGCTCGGTGATGAATGCCATCTTGCAGAGTTCTTCCAGTACGCGGGCATTGTATACCGCCTTGGCTCCCGTTGCTCCCCAGGTGAACGGACCATGCCCGGCCACCAGAACCATCGGGATTTCCGCCGGATTCAGATTCTGCTTCTTGAAGCAGTCAATGATTTGCAATCCGGTTTCGGTTTCGTAGTCGTTGCGGATGCGGTCATCTGCCATGAATTCCGTGCAGGGGATGTCTGCCGCCAGATGGTCGGCATGGGTTGTCCCGTACAGCGGCACGGCGCGGGCGGCCTGGGCCCACGCCACGGCAAAGGTGGAATGTGTATGCACGATACCGCCCAAAGTCGGGAACGCTCTGTACAATTCCAGATGCGTATTGGTATCACTGGACGGACGCATGGTCCCGTCGACCACTTTCCCGTCTGCCAGACTCACAATCACGATGTCGGACGGTTTCAGCTTGTCGTAATCCACGCCCGACGGCTTGATGGCGAATACGCCGGCCGCCCGGTCCACGCAGCTCACATTGCCGAATGTATAAATCACGAGGTCGAGCTTCGGAAGCTCCATATTGGCCTCGTAGCATTCCTGTTTCAGTGCTTCGTACATGATTACAGACCTTCCTGTTCCATCATCTTGCCGAAGGTCAGATAACGCTGATACAGCTCTTCATACAGCTGCCCCATTTCCTTGTTGGGATAATATTCAGCATCGAAACCGGACCCCATCTTGTCCATCGCGTCTTCCACCTTGGCATAGCGGCCCGCGGCCACTGCACCGAACATGGCGGAACCCAGCGCACAGGTCTGATCGCACGCGGCAATCTTGATCGGCAGCTGGAATACATCCGCGCACATCTGCATGATGAACGGAGACTTGCGGCTGATGCCGCCCGTCATGATCACGTTGTTGATTTTGATGTTCTGGGCTTTGAAGTGATCCACGATGGCACGTGCGCCGAAAACGGTGCTTTCTGCCAGTGCGCGGTAAACCATCGGGGCTGTCGTCCCCAGATTCAGTCCGCAGATTGCTCCGGTCAGCTTCTGATTGGCGTTCGGGGTGCGGCGGCCGTTGAACCAGTCAAGTGCAAGCACTCCTGTCTGACCGGCGGGAATTGCCGCGGCTTCCTGTTCCAGCGGACCGATTTTCACGTCGCCGGCGTAGGACAGCAGATTCTTGAACCATGCGTACACATCGCCGAATGCAGACTGTCCTGCTTCCAGACCGACCATGCCCGGAATCACGGAACCGTCGACCTGACCGCAGATGCCCGGGATGCAGGAATCCGCTTCCGGTGCCACCAGAATATCGCAGGTGCTGGTCCCGCAGACCTTGACCAAATCGTAGGCGTGAATTTGTGCGCCCACTGCTCCGAAATGGCAGTCGAAAGCACCCGCCGCAACTACCACATTCGTGGTCAGTCCGAGACGGTCTGCCCATTTCTGGGAAAGTTTTCCCACAGCCTTGTCGCCTGTGTAGGTTTCGGTGAACAGACGGTCGCGGAGACCGTCCAGCAGGGGATCCAGTCCGGCGAAGAATTCGTTCGGCGGAAGTCCGCCCCAGCTTTCATGCCACATGGCCTTGTGGCCTGCTGCACAGCGGCTGCGGATCATCTTCAGGGGATCGATGTTCCCTGTCAGTTCTGCCGGAATCCAGTCGCAGTGTTCGACCCAGCTGAATGCTGCTTTGCGGACCTTTTCGCTGGCGCGCAGGGTGTGCAGGATTTTGGCGAAGAACCATTCGCTGGAATAGATGCCGCCTTCATACTTGGTGTAGTCGATTCCCTTCCACGCTTTCGCATAGCTGTTGATTTCATCGGCTTCGAAGATGGCCGTATGGTCTTTCCACAGGATGAACATCGCGTTCGGATCATCTGCAAATTCGGGGAGCATTGCCAGCGGAATGCCTTCGCGGTTCACGGCACATGGTGTGGACCCCGTCGTGTCGATGCCGATGCCGATGACCAGCGACGGATCGATCCCTTTCATCACGCCCTTGATGACGACTTCCAGGCTCTCCAGATAATCCAGCGGGTGCTGACGGAACTGGTTGTTCGGTGCATCACAGTATTTCTTCTCGCTCCAGCGGGGATAATTCTGCACGCAGGAACCCAGAATTGCACCGTTTTCCACATCGACCAGAACAGCGCGCACGCTGTCGGACCCGAAATCCAAACCGATTGTAAGTTGATTTGCCATTTTCTTTACCTTAAAGTTGTTGTTTTTCGAGCTGATTTCAAAAACCGCTGACGGAATGATTGAAAAAGTATCTTCACACGGTTGTCATGATTTGTTTGAGGTGGCCGATTGCTGTGCCGCCGCCGGAAACGCTCTCCTGACAAATGCGAATGAGTTTTCAAATCTCCCCCCAGAACTTTTGAAGTCCGCTCTTTATGTTTGAATGAGTTTGTTTTTTCTCTTTGTCGTTACGTTTGCGAGGTCAGAAGCATACTCTCCTTCACCTCATGCTGAAATGGTTCGCCCGCCAGCATCCGCTTGAACTCCCCGATGACGCAGTCCGACATCCGCCTCACTTCATCGTTGAATGACCCCGCAATATGCGTTGTCAGCAGGACATTCGGCAGGGTGTAGTACCGCGAATCCTTTGCCGGCGGTTCCGGCTCCGTTACGTCAACCAGTGCCGTCAGATCAGGTCGTTTTTCCATCACATCCAGCATGGCTTCTTCATCCACTTGCGCACCGCGCCCCGTATTGATGAATACTGCCCCGGTCCGCATGGATTCAAAATGCTCTCTCCGTATCGTGTTCCGGTTGTCTTCCCGGTTCGGCAGGTGATTGCTGATGACAAAAGCCGTGCGGAATGCTTCCTCGATGGACACCGTGCGCCGTTCCGCTCTCGAAGGCACCACCACCACTTTCACATCCATGCGAGACAGATGTTCCTGCAGAATACTGCTGATGGTTCCGGCTCCAATCAGTGCCACGGTTTCCCCGTAAGCTCCTGGGCCCACATAAGTAACCTTCCGGTCCCAGTCTCGCGTCATGCGGGCTTCCCGGATATTCCGGTAGTAGCCTTTCAGCGACAGAATGATTTCCGACAGACAGAATTCCGCCACCGGAATGGCATTCATGCGCCACGCGCTGATTACCTTGACTTGATTTGCAAAGCATTGCCGGGCGAAAGCATCCGTCGCTCCTGCCGCATAAAATACGGCCTTCAGTTTCGGCATCTTTGCAATCAGTTCATTCGTAACCTGCGGAAATCCCCAGGTCGAGAAAAGCACTTCCGCATCCGCCAGTTTTCCGTTCTCCGCATCCGCACCTGTGCATATCCCCGGAATCATGTCCGTCAGCTCCTCAAGCTCCTTGATTTGTGCTTGCGAATACACATATTCCACGTTTGAAACGGAATCACAGAAGATTGCGCTCTTGAATTTCATTATGGATTTCTTTCTGCTTGATTGCACATCCGGCGCAAACCGGATATCAGGGTTTCGCTTCCTTGTCCCGATTCTTCTTCCGCGAGGACAAGTCTGACTGGGGTATCTTTAATAGATATAACATAACACGAAGACGATTGCAATTCAACTGAAAAATAGAAGAAAATTTCTATTTTTATCGAACCGGTTTCAAAAAAGCTGTTTCACGAAACTTTTCATTCCCGCACAAAATCAATTCTCCCCGGCTGACAGTCTGTGCTGGTCTTTCGCCAGCATCAGATTCCGGTTCGCAGGTGATTTCTCCGCCTCTTCGCTGAGTTTCCTCAGGATTTCCTCATCGTATTGTGCTTCGTTCGGTGAATACGCCATAAATCCTGCATTGATAATGCGTTTCAGAATCGTCATCGGCTTCATTTCATCAAACGGCACTTCGCAGAAATACAGATTTTCGTTCCGGTTTTCCGGCGACACCGCTTCAAAAACAAGCCCCGCCTGTGCCAGAAATGACAAGGTCCGCCGCGTGATTCGGATCGGGATTTGCAGTTCCACCGCCAGTTTGTCTGCCGCAACCGGACCTTCATGATTCTGAATGCGATGTCCCAGTGTCCGCATAATCCGGATGCAGTTGATGAAGAAATACCGCATACAAATCGGCCTGTCTGTGGGGTAAAACTCAAAACTGTTCACATTCTGTATCGAGAAAGTCAGTTGCGCGCCGAACAGAATCAGCGTCCAGCTGCTTTGGAGCCACACCAGGAAGAACGGAAGAGCCGCAAATCCTCCGTATATCGTGTTGTATGAGGTCAGAATCTTCTGCAAATACATGTACACGTATTGCAGAATGATGTATCCTGCCCCCGTGAAAAGTCCAGACAGCAGAGCCGCCTTGATTTTCACCGTCGTATTCGGTATGAAAAGGTACAGGAAAAAGAAACTGATCCATGCCAGCACCAGCGGCGTTACATACCTCAGCAGAGGAATCAGATAATGATGACCCGGCAGGATTTTCAGCACGATTTCCATTTGCGAAACTCCGAATGCGCAAATACTGATCAGTGCCACCGCAATCACAGGACACAGCAGAAGCAAAGTCAGGTAATCGCTGATTTTCCGCAGCAGCGTCCGCCCGCGGCGAATCCCCCACATTTCGTTGAAGCAATGTTCGATGTTGGACAGCAGTCTCAGCGCGGTCCACAGCAGCATTCCGATGCCGATGCCCGTAACAAGTCCCCCGGATGCCGATTGCAGGGTCGCCTCGGCAAACCGGATGATGAAGTCCGCAACCTGTTCCTGTCCCACAAAATACGTCTTGAATCTCTGTTCCACGCCGGACAGATTGAATCCCCTCAGGATTCCCAGCAGCAGCGCCACAATCGGCACAACGGAAAGCAGAGTCAGGAATGTCAGCGATGCCGCTTTTGCCTTGCAGTTGTTATGACAGAATTTACTGACCGTAAGAATGAAAATTCGTCCCATCGAAATCGGAAACACCTTCCGTTTCGGCAATTTGGAAGACCATATTTCCCAAATATCTGTCTCAAGATACCGTTTCAGTTTCATCCAGAAATTTTCCGGTCTCTCTTCCTGTGCGCCATGATTCATGGCTCCCGCATCCGCATCAGCGTTAAGCATAGTGTTCATTCCTTGTCTGTTGAGCTATTTCAAAAGAGTTGATTTCAATAGCCATTGGCTTTGGTTGCATTCTCAATCGTTTCATAGGTCATTCCGTCCGGAACCGTTTCCCCTCCTCCGCCGTCAGACGGCCAGAGCAAACGGATTGCGGACAGAATGGAAATCACCTGCACGATGATTTCCAGGTGCTTCATCGGAATCCGTTTCACAAAATAGATGCCGAGAAACGCCCCCGCCAGCACCAGCGGAATCATCGGCAAATCCGCCATGATTGCCCGTTGCGTGATTCGTCCCTCCAAAATGAAAATCGGCATCTTGATCCAGTTCATCAGCATGAAATACCAGGCGCATGTGCCGACAAATTCCATTTTCTTCATCCTCATGCTCATCAGGTACAGCACCGCAACTGGTCCGCCGGCATTGGCCACTTGTGTCGTGAATCCCGAAAGAATCCCCGCCGTAATGGAAAATACGGGATGACTTGGCACCGGCGAATCCTTGAACCATGTTTCCCGGATTACGCTGATTGCCGACATCACCAGAATAATCATGCCGATCATCTGCCGCAGAAATCCCGTCCCTGCAAAACGCAGCGTCAGGAAGCCGATTCCGATTCCGGCCAGTGCACACGGCAGCAGTTTCAGAATGACTCTCCTGTTGCAGCGTCTCCGGTAATACAGCACGGCGAAAATATCCCCCGCGCACAGCAGAACAAGCGGAAGCCCCGTGGAAAATCCGGCATCCTTCTGGAATGCCATTGCCAGAAATACGATCGGCAGCATCCCAAGTCCCGGAATCCCCGACTTGTTGATGCCGATCAGGACGCTGGAAATCATCAGCACGCACACCTGTCCCCAGCTCATGTCATGGAAAAAATAACTCATCCATTCCGGCACAGTCTCACCTCACACAAGCCCGTCTTGTTCTGCGTTCAGACGCTCAAAAAACGCATTCATGAACTCCGCTCGCTCCGCCGCCAGTTTCCGCCCCGGTTCCGTCAGCATTTTCTCCGGCAGATAACGCAGTTTCACCAGATATTCGCGGTACGCCGAATCTTCTTTGGAATACGAAGCGGACCCCAGTGCCTGTTCTGCCGTATTGTGCAGACACGCCCCGATTCGTCCCGCAAAATGAAACGCCCGTGCCACTCCGAATGCGCCCAGAGAATCCAGTTTGTCCGCATCGTATACGATTTTCGCCTCAAGCGTCGCCGGAACTGCACTCCCCCGGTAACGGTGTGTCCGCACAATATCCGACACATGGGCAATCAGCCCCTCATCCGTATCTTCCCCGATCTCTTCCAGAATCCGGCGCGCTTTCTCCGCCCCGATTTGTGCGTGATCCAGCTTCCCGTTGGACGCCAATTCCTCCGGCCTCGCTATATCGTGGAGCAGCGCACCCAGCACGACCGCAAACGGGTCTCCGGGGCACTCCATCGATGAAATACGCTCCGCATTGTTCAAAACACGGAGCGTATGGGCAAAATCATGACACTGCGGCACATCGGTCAACTCTTTCCGGACGGCTTCGTAAACCTTTGCCCGCAGAATTTCCCGATTCATCTTACTTCTTTTCTCCATGATTCTTGGCTTCAGGAGGATTCGACTGCATCGCACTGGGACGGCGGACGCATGGTTCGCTTGTGCCGTTCAGATTGTGGCGGTGTTTCGGAATCACGGTCAGCCATTCATCTTTTTTGCCCAAATCGACCACATAGTAGTTTTTCGCATCTTCATTGCGGTCGTAGCCGATGGCCGTCCCTGCCGGAATCATATTGTGCTTGTCGATGATGGCATTCCGGATGCGGCAATGTTCCCCGATATCCACGTCGGACAGCAGAATCGAGTTATGCACCGACGCATAGCTGTGGACGCATACCTTGTTGAACAGTACCGAGTTCGTTACCACGCTGCCCGACACGATGCACCCGTCGCACACGATGGAGTTGATTGCCTTCCCGATTCGTGCATACCCGGTTGCATCCACATCTTCGTTGTGGATGAATTTCGCCGGCGGCAGACTGTAATGATAGTTGATGATTGGCCATTTTTCGTTGTACAGATCCAGCTGCGGCGACACGGAACGCAAGTCCATGTTTGCCTCGAAATAGGCCTTCAGAGTACCGACATCCCGCCAGTACGGCTTGACTTTCGGGTCTTGTCCGGGAATTACGTTCGTATAGAAATTGTACGCATACAGGCGGTCCGTATGCACCAGCGACGGAATAATGTCTTTCCCGAAGTCATGACTGCTCTGTTTCGCGCTGTGGTCGTTCTTCAGCAGGCTCAGAATATCGTTCGCATCGAAGATATAGTTGCCCATGGAGGCGAGACACATGGTCGGATCATTCGGCAGGGGCGTAGGCTCTTTCGGTTTCTCCTGGAATCCGACGATTTTCCAGTTTTCGTCCACTTGCACAATCCCGAACTGACTCGCTTCCTCTATCGGCACTGGAATACATGCCACCGTTGCGATTGCATTGTTTGCCGTATGGAAATCCACCATCTGACTGATGTCCATGCGGTAAATATGGTCTGCTCCGAACACTGCCACAAGGTCGGGACGGAAGTCTTCAATCAGGTTCGCGTTCTGATAGATTGCATCTGCGGTCCCCTGATACCATTCCCGTTCCTGCGTCTGCATCTGAGCTGGCACAGGCACGATGAAGTGCCCTCTCTGCATCGGGTTCGCGGTATTCCACCCGTTGATGATATGTTCAACCAGACTTTGGGATTTGAATTGTGTCAGTACGAAGATACTGTCAATCCCGCTGTTGACGAAATTGCTTAAAACAAAGTCGATGATGCGGTATTTCCCGCCGAACGGTACTGCCGGTTTCGCACGTTGGTCAGTCAACGGTGCAAGACGGGTTCCCTCACCGCCGGCCAAAATCATTCCGAGTACGGAAGCTCTCATAAATACACCTCGCTGGTTAAAATGTTTTCATGATTAAATTGTTTTTAATTTTCTTCTTGCTCCTGAACTGATCTCGAAAGTTATTGACGGAATTTTTTGAAAATGTTTCTTCGCGCAGTTGTCGGGAGTAGTTTGAGGTGGCGGCTGAGACAGTAACCGCCCAAAACGCTCTCATGACAGATGACAAAGAGAATTTCAAATATCCCGGCAGAACTTTTGAAATTAGCTTCTTAAAAGAAGATCCACTAAACAATAACATCCTTGTCTCTATTTTTCAAGAGCACGATGTGGAAATTTTTCGTTTTTGTATGCTCCGTTTTTGGGACTGCGGCACCTCACAGCCCAGGAACAGTCATTTGTTCGGCTTTCTTTACCCACATCGCATTTTCAAACAGCCCTGCCGCAAAAACATTTGCGTTCTGGTAACGCGAATTAAGCACAAACAAATCATACCCGTTGAACAAAAACAGATACGGTGTTTCCTCGTGAATCAGACGGTGGAACTGATGATAAAGCTCATTCCGTTTCTTCGGGTCGAAACACTGCCGGATTTCCATGATCAGCCTGTCGGCCTCCGCATTGTTGAACGAAATATAGTTGCTGGATGCTTCCTGCTTCAGTCCGTCCGAATGCCACAGCTGATACGGGTCAGGGTCGGATATGCTCATCCTCCATGCCAGAATCACCGCATCAAACTGTTTTTTGTCCACGCGTTCCAGCATGACGGACCATTCCAGTGCCAGAATCTCCATTTTCACGCCCGCTTTCGCCATGTCTTCCTTGATGATGGGAAGCATTTTCGCATAACTCTCTGCGGTATTCGGATAAATCACCGTAAATTGCAGAGGCCGCCCGTCCAAATCCAGAACGCCGTCCCCGTTCGTATCCTTCCACCCCGCCTCGCTCAACAGCTTTTTTGCAGTTTCGATACTGTACGGATAAGGCTCGATGCTCTCGTCGTATGCCGGTGAATTGATGTAGAATGGTCCTGATACCGGTCGCGCCAGATCATGCAGGATGTCATGGATAATCCGCTTGCGGTCCACCAGATGGCTCAGTGCCTGCCGCGTCCGCTTGTCCTGAAACACCGGATTCGTCTGATTCAGCCCGATATGGCTGTACGAGAAACTCGGCAGTTTGAGCTTTTTCAGGAATCCCGTCTTTTCGTCGAATTCCGGCGTATCCGTGCGCGTCATCCATTGTTCCGCCGTCAGCGAATCCGCGTCTATATCCTTTGATTTCAGTGCTTGCAGCCGCGTATTCGGGTGCTGAATCAGGTCAAACACCATGTATTTGATGGACGGCATGAATCCCTGTGTCCGCCCGTAGTATTTTTCAAATCTGCGGAAAATCACTCGTTTCCCCTTTTCCCATTTCTCGAACTGATACGGCCCGCATCCCACAATCATCCGGTTGCGCTCATTGTCGTCGTTGAATTTCGCACCGTCGAACTCGCCCTCGTAGTCGTAGTAGAAATGTTTCGGCAGCGGCTGAAGTCCCAGCGTGATTTCCCGCGAAAGCATGTACGGCTTCGTCCATATCACATCAAATTCGTAGTCGTTTTTCACCTCGATACGGTCAATGTCCGCCAGATACGACCTCAACGGCACCGCATCCACTTTCTCATTCTTCACCACGTCCACGAAAAATTTGAAATCCGTAGCCGTTACTTCCACATTTTTCCATTCTTTTTTTGTAACCGGATCGGTGAAATCATGCCACAGTATCCCTTTCCGCAGTTTGATATGATAGACCAGCTGATCCTCCGAAACACTCCATGACTCCGCCATTTTCGGCACAAACTCGTCCAGATTCTTCAGATTCCGTTCCGCCAGCGAATCGTAGGTGATTCCCCAGAAATCCGACACTGTCGCATCGTTGTTCAGGAGCATGTTCATGTTGCCTGTATCGGACGAAATCGCCTTGATGTAGCGTCCCCCCGCGTCCGCATTCGCATCGAAAAATTCTGCATTGCCGGGCTTCACGTCCCCTGTGGATTCTGTATGCTGCGCCGCACCGCTTCCGGCGATGGATAATCCCGTCATCCCGATACCGGTGATGTTCACGCTGTCCAGTTTTTCGCTGATTTCCGCCAGTCTCTTTTCCAGATTCTCTGTGTGATAGCGCAGCTGATCGAATGCTGTTACCAGCGAATACCCGAAGAACACGATTGCCAGAAAACACAGCACCAGCAGTGTTGTGATCATTGGATTTTTATTGGACATAAAACACCTTTCCAAAATTAGGATTGCTCCTCATCTTATGCTTGAATAACCTCATCAAATAGTACTTTTCCCTTGTAGTCAATTACAAAAAAGAGTGAAGTATTCAGTGTTGCCACAAAACCGTTTTGAAAAATTATCTGTTCATTTCTGAATATCTCTTTTTGTTCGGAAAGCTCACGAAATGAATTATAATCAATACCTCTCCAGCAATGAGACGAGATACTGTTTAGTTTGAAAATATTCATTTTGATTAACTGCTTGAAATTCTCAGCAGTAAAATTTCTTGCATTATTGTATCGTAAACCATTTTTACGGACATAATCTTTATAGGTTGAATACTTGTCGTTTTTTTTGAAAAGAAGACCGAAACAAACAAATCTTTTTTGATATTCCTCATCAAAAAATGACTTGCAGTCTTTATAGGACTCCAGCATCGGATAATTTAAGTATAGTTTTCCTCTTTTTAGATTCGTTTCATCACAGAAAAAATCAAGCATTTCGTTCAATTCTGCACTGTTTCTCTTTACAATGGAAATGATATTTTGATCTGTTAATTCATTCCGTTTTTCACAGACAGTGGTATGATGAATTTCACAGTCGAAAAAAAGATAAATGGAAGAAAATTGCTTTTTCTCAAGAATATTCAAATATTCTTGGATTTTCTCAATTTCTTTTTTTCGCGTTTTCCCCTGTCTATCAAATAAATTCAGCGTTTTTTGATAACTCTCTCTTAAAACAGATACAATGTCTAAAAAGCCATTGTCCTCTTTCAATAAAACATAAAGTTTGTGAATATTAAAGCCCACGATGGACATTTCACAGCTGATTTGAAATCGTGATGTGAGAGAACTCAAAAAAATGGAATCAGCCTCGCCTTCTACTATGAACAATATGGAATCCTTTCTCATTCCGAAAATGCTCCATTCACATACAGAGTTTCCAGATTGTGTGCTTCTCTCAATTCCCGTTCTGTCGAGTTTTTAAGGCATTTAATTGCTTTTTTAGTTATTAGAAAGCAACAGTCCGGTCTCGTAAATTGATTTTGCATCAAATACGTGTCATGAGTCGTCAAAATTGTCTGAATCTCGCTGTTCCCGTTAAGCAGTTTTACAACTTCTTTTGCCGCTTCATAATGATAAAAAGCGTCAAATTCATCAATAAACATGAAAGACAAATTATCTTTTCCAACTACAGAATACCAATAAAACAATAACCATAATGCCCGTGTCCCCGCTGATGCAATAAAACTGAAGATTGCTTTATTTTTCCGCTTGTCAAAATACGCATACAATGTATGGCATCCGTTATTTACCTCAAAATCCAAATCGTATGGCAAATCAAATTTCTTCAAAAAGGATTGAAAATCTTTTAGCTTTTCACTTTTGAATAATGCTTCGTCTAAAATCTCTCCACCGTTTTTTAAGCCGCAATAAGTGTTTCCATCGGATGAAGAACGAAACCATAGCATCCCATTGCAGAAATTCATCAACTCCGTCAGAATAGGCGAAGTCCCGCTTGGTGTGTTGTTATAAATATACTTGATGACAGAGAGTTTATTGTCTGGTAAAGACACATTCAAAGTCCCTTTGAGTGTGTCATCCACAAATTGTTTTTCCGAATTCCTGTAATCATAGTCAATAAGTACCTTCCTCCCGACTTTTATCTTCTCATACAGTAACTCCATACTTCTGCTTTTTCCGTATGAATAGGTTACTTCTCCGCACGAAAACGAAAAAGTATAAGTAAATGATACTTCCTCTTTTGATTCATTTAAATTACTATAATATTCTAAAAATTTTTCAGATAATTTTTGTTTATCCGTTAAGTGTTGAACAATATCGAAGATTGCAAGACCTAATGACGTTTTTCCGCTTCCGTTTTTTCCATAAATCAAAGCCTTGTTGACAATATCGTCTTTGACCAATTCCTGATTAAAAGAATAATCAGACGCAGTTAAGTCAAACGTTAAGTCCTTAAAACATTTGAAATTTTTGACTCTGATTTTCTTCAGCATGATTGTTCTCCATTGGTCCCTTTTATGGTTGTGTTGTAGTGAATAAGCATATTTTCTAAAAATAACCGAAACATAATAACTGTATGTACCATGTTCCCCCCGTTATTGTTTCGTTTATCTCCATTATTATAGCATAGTACACAGCCTTTTTCAAACTTATTCCCCAAAAAACAATAAAAATTGTCTTTCTCCTCCATTTTTTCCGTTTAATTCATCCTTTCAAGTTGATTATCACGCCGTTTATGCTATCTTACATTATATCCATTTTGAAATTCTTCTCCTGAAAAAACGGTATATCCCATGGAAAAATTATCCTCTGCCTCCCCCTGCTGCGGTTGCGAATCTCAGCCGCTTTCTGCTCCCGCCCCTGACCAAAGCGCGGAAACGCCTGTTTCTTCCTCATCCTCAATCACTCCGCTCCCGAAATACTGCATTCTCAGCGGCAGCATGATGAAACTCATTGCCGTCATCACCATGACGATTGACCATATCGGTTACTACATCATGCGTTATTATGACCAATGTTTCGTTTCTTTTTTCAAAATCGGCTCTTACGACTTCACTGCCTACTATCTTTCCCGCACCATCGGACGCATTGCCTTCCCCATTTTCTGCTTCCTGATTACGGAGGGTTTCCTGCACACCCGCAACCGCCTCCGCTACGGCTTCCGGCTTCTCCTTTTCGCTCTGGCCTCCGAAATCCCTTTCCACTTGGCCGCCAATGCCAAGCTCTATGAAAACGATAGTCATAACGTCTTTTTCACACTCTTTTTAGGTTATTTGGGCCTTTGTGCCGTGGAATATTTCCGCCGTAAAAAATCTCTTCAGATTGTCTCCGTCGTTCTCCTGTTCCTGATTGCCGGTCATGCAAACTGCGATTACATGCACCAGGGCTTCTGCTTCATTCTGCTCATGTATTATCTGCGCTCCTGCCGCATTGTGCAGGCCGTTGCCGGCAGCGCACTCCTGCCCAATCCTCTGGGTGTCCTCCTTGCCTTTATCCCCATCAATCTTTACAACGGCAAACGCGGCTTCATTCAGCACCCCGTTCTGCAATATCTCTTCTATCTGTTTTATCCCGTTCACCTCCTCATTATCTACTACTTCGCACATTACAGTCTTCACCTCATCTGAACTCACCGCAAGCACATCCCATGCACTCGAAATCTCTTGTTCTTTCCGTTCTCCTGTTTGCCGGGGCATTCGCTCCGTGCGTTCTGTCTGCTTCCGACTTGAAACTCTACGAAAACACCCCCGGCTCCTCATGGGAATCTGAGTTTTACCCCGTCGGAAACGGCACGCTCGGTGCCATGACCAATGGCGGCATCGAACGCGATGAACTCCAGCTCAACATTGATTCCCTTTGGACTGGTGATGACTGCCCCGACGGCAATTACGACAAAATGGGGAGCTACCAGAATTTCGGCAGTCTCTTCGTCCGGTTTGAAAACATGTCCGATGTTTCGGACTACCGCCGCGAACTCGATTTGGAAGAGGCCGTCATTGAAACCGAAATGAACGTCAATCGCCTCAAACACGAGCGCAAACTCTTCATCAGTGCCCCCGACAAAGTTCTCTGCTACACGGTCGAATCCGAACAGAAGGTTTCCGGTTCCGTTTCATTCGCTCCTGCACAGCGCGGCTGTCAGATCACCGCTGCCCGGGATATGCTCACCATCAGTGGCAAAATTCCCGGAAACAATCTTCAATACCGCGGTCTTCTCCTCCTCACGGGCGATGGCGCAATCTCCTCGGAGGACAATCAAATCGTTTTCCGCAACTGCAAAAATCTCCGTCTTCTGTTTACCGCAGACACAGATTACGCCCTCTCTGCCGCCTCAAATTTCCGCAATCCCGCCAAACTTGCCGCCCTCGACTCCATCCTGAATCACGCGTCCGCCCGTTCCGATGATGAACTGGAGGAACGCCACAAAAAAGATTATGCCCGCTATTTCGACCGCGTCGAATTTGAGCTGGAAAACCACGATGCCGATCTCCCGACCTCCAAACGCATTGCCAATGCGAAACAGGGCAGATTCGATACTGTGCTCCCCGTTTTGATGTTCCAGTATGGACGGTATCTGCTGATTTCCAGCAGCCGCCCCGGCTCGCTCCCTGCCAACTTGCAGGGTATTTGGAACAACTCGAACAATCCCGCCTGGCACAGCGACTATCACACAAACATCAACATCCAGATGAATTACTGGGGTGCCGAACCTGCCAATCTTCCCGAAATGCACCGGCCGCTCTTCGATTTCCTCCGCGAAAGCATTCCCGCCGCCTCTGCCGCCGTCAAACGTGAATTTCCCGGCAATGACGGCTTTGCTTTCCGCACCAGCATGAATCCTTTCGGCGGCATGGGCTGGAAATGGAACTGGCCTGGCGCCGCCTGGCTGGCGATGCACATGCACCTGCACTGGCAATACACCGCTGACCTCGATTTCCTGAAAAATGAAGCATATCCCTACTATCAGGGCTGCGCTCGTTTTTGGGTCAAGTACCTGAAAACGCGCCCCGATGGCACGGTTGTCGTCCCGAATGGATGGTCGCCGGAACACGGCCCCGCCGAGGATGGCATCGCTCACGATCAGCAGATTGTCGCCGAGTTCTTCGATGCCTTCCTCTCTGCCTCGCACACCCTCAATATTCAGGACGAACTCGTTTCTCAGGTCGCCCGCCTTCGCAAAAAACTGCTCGGCCACAAAATCGGCAAATGGGGTCAGCTTCAGGAATGGGAAACCGACCGCGATGTCAAAGGCGATGAACACCGCCACACCTCGCATCTCTACGCCGTTTACCCCGGCTCATCCATCAATGCCGTGGAAACTCCTGACTTCTTCCGCGCCGCCCGTGTCGCTTTGGAAGGCCGCACGCTGACCGGAGACTCCCGCCGTTCCTGGACGTGGCCTTGGCGTACTGCTTTGTGGGCTCGGTTCCGCGATGGCGTGAAAGCGCAGGAAATGATTCGCGGCTTGCTTCAGTTCAATACGCTTTCAAATCTTTTCACCAATCATCCGCCGTTCCAGATGGACGGCAATTTCGGCTTCACGGGTGCGCTTTGCGAACTCTTCCTCCAGTGTCCCGGTGATGAAATCCACATCATGCCATGCTCTTTGCCGCAGGAATGGAGTAAAGGCTCTCTCCGCGGTCTTTGTGCGAAAGGTGCTGTCACGGTGGATATTGATTGGGAAAATGGCAGCCCCTCAGAAGTTGTCCTTTCATCGAAAAAAAGCGCTTCCGTCAAGGTCGTTTTCCCCTCGAAAATGACTTATGGCGGACAGTCCTCCTCCGAATTTTCTCTGACCCTCCAACCCGGTACCCGCTATCAGTTCAAAAATGCTCGTTGAAACTGATTCAGCTTTCCCCGTACCGTCTTTTAAGGAATTTTTATCATGAAATGTTTGATTCTTGCCGCAGGTTATGCCACCCGCCTTTATCCCCTCACGGAAAACTTCCCCAAACCTCTCCTCAAAATCGGCGATTCCGCGATTGTCGACTGGCTGGTCGATGACATTGACACGTCCGGTGTCGTGGATGAATACGCTGTCGTTACCAACCACAAATTCGCTCAGCATTTTCGCGATTGGGCGGCTGGGAAAAATCAGACCATCCGCGTTGTGGACGATGGCACATCCACCAATGAAACACGCCTCGGCGCGGTCTGTGATATTCAGTTTGCCTTCGATGAGCTTGGCTGGGATGATGATATGCTGGTGATTGCCGGAGACAATGTCCTCGACTTCAGCCTCACCGCCCTGCTTCGTTATGCGCAAACGAAAGGCACCAGCTGCATTATGCGCTACTTCGAGCCATCAGACAAAAAACTCCTCAAAGCCGGTGTCGTTACCATTGATGAAAACGACCGTATCATTGCCATGACCGAAAAATCCCCGACCCCGGCGACACACTGGTGCTGTCCCCCGTTCTATTTCTATACCCGTGCCGATGCCAAACTGGTGAAAAAAGGCATCGAATCCGGGTGCGGCATCGATGCGCCCGGCAGTTTCATTGCATGGCTCAGCCGGCAGGTCCCCGTTCACGCCATGGAAATGCCAGGACGGCGTTACGACATCGGCAATCTGGAAAGCTATCAGGCGGTTCAGCAGGAATACCGCGGCATTACCGTCAGATAATTTTTTCAGTCCTCATCTTCGGTACACAGCAGTACGATTTTCGTGATTTCCGGCGGTACACCCAGCCGGTACGCAAATCCTCTCCAGATTCCCGCACCGCTGCTCACGTACAGCTTCATCCCTCCGAAATCATACAGTCCCCCGCTCACCCCCGCATTGAATGGCGCAATCAGCCATTCGCGTACCCCTGCAATCATCCCGCCGTGTGTATGCCCCGACAATTGCAGGACTATCCTCGAATCCTTCATCGCATCCTGCCTCACTTTCGGCTGATGTGCCGCGAGGATTGCCGGTACGCCTTCGGGAATCCCCTCCATCGCCGTTTGCAGTGAACACTTCGGGATTCCCGGATTCGCTCCATATCGTTGCGACACGGGATCGGCCACTCCGGCGATTGCCAGTTTCGCCCCGTTTTTCTCAATCACGGTGTTTGCGTTTACCAGCAGTTTCACTCCGCAGTCTTTCGTCAGGAATCCCGTCAGCTCTTCATAGCCGTTGAAATACTCATGGTTTCCCGGCACCGCATAAACCCCGTCCTTTGACCTCAGATCTCCCAGCGGAAGCAGTGCTCTGCGGCGTTTGGCGGGCGTACCGTCGGCGAAATCTCCCCCCAGCAGCACCAAATCCGCCCCTGCCGCATTGGTCCGGCATACCACGGTCAGGGGATAGTTCTCCCCTGTCATGCAGCTCGCGTGCAAATCGCTGATGAATGCAATGCTGTACCCGTCAAACTCCTTTGGCAGTCCTCTGACCTCGATTTCCTGCGTATGCACCTTCGGCAAACTCAAGGCTTCTGCCGTCCCTGCCGCCGCCAGCAGTGCCGCCGCTCCCGCCGCAGAAATCCCGATTCGCCGGAACGCAATTTCCCTGCGGAAACCGTACCGTATCACCGCGAATACCGCCTCTCCGCACAGCATCAGGGGAATCATTGTTACCAGCGTATTGGACATCCATGCGAACAGGATGGCAATGAATCTTGGCAGTTCAAACAGGAATGTCCCTGCCTGAACCGCCGTCATTCCGGCGAATATCAGCAGTCCCCCGCCCACTTTCCACGCCGTTTTTCCACGTTGGATGAGGAATGCTGCCCGCATCCCCAGATACAGCAGCATTCCCAAATACACCCACAGGAAAATCAT
The DNA here is from genome assembly GCA_002315855.1 of Lentisphaeria bacterium UBA1732. Classification (GTDB taxonomy): domain Bacteria; phylum Verrucomicrobiota; class Lentisphaeria; order Victivallales; family UBA1829; genus UBA1732. The sequence continues at coordinate 66,968 of DCIG01000013.1, forward strand.
GTCCTTTACCGGCTTATGACACCGATTTCCGCGAATACGATCCCATCACCGTCATCCAGCGTATGTTCTGCCGTCAGACGGATTCGGTCTCCTTCCGCGTCTTGCACCGTAATCATCTGCGGAATCGGATTTGCCCGGATGTTGGAAAATTCCACCTCCGCAGCCTTGCTCCAAACCCCGTTTTTCCGCACTTCCAGAATACAGCGGTCGGGCGTTCCGGACGGCACACTTGCGAGCGGCGTGAAGACCACTCCCTGAATCTTTGCAGTTCCTGCCGGCAAATCCGCCTCTACGGCATGACCGTTCGGCTTGCCTGCCGTCAGACGCACATAATCCTTCCGCGACCGCAGATCATCCCGCCTCATGGGGGCACCGTTCCCGATCAGGTCGTCCGGCGCAAGATAACCCCACATTTTCAGCTTTCGCACGGGTGCATGACTTTTGGTGATTACGATATGCACTGCACTGCATTCCACGGGCTGGAATCCTCTCAGCCGGTTCAGTCCGATGGCTTTGCCGTCCAGTACGCGTTTCCATTTGCCTTTTTGCAGGACTTCCACATAGTATTCCATCACCTGCTCCCCTGCCGACTCCGCCAGGTCCTCCTGCATTTTGATGAAATTCAGCGTCCGCGTCTCCCCGAATGCCGCCACACCCTCGTTGTTTTCCAGAAACATTTCTTTCTCGAATACCTTCTCCGCAAACAGCGAATCCACGGCCGCCTTGAATTCTTTCAGCCTCTTGACATCGTTTTCGTGAATCAGTCCCCGCTTGTCAGGTGCCATGCCCAGATTCATGTATGCGCCTTCGCCCACCGACCTCAGATAGATATTCACCAGTTGACGCACGCTCTTCTGCGCATTGTCTTCACGCTCGTGATAGAACCACCCGGGACGCAGCGGCACATCGCAGTCTCCCGGAATGAAAAACACGCCGTCTGCATGACCTGCTGTCGCTTCTTCGGTCTTGCAGAATCCCGGCATGGCCTCTCCCTCGGCAGGACGCGGCGAACGCGGTGTAAATGACCCGAATGATTCTTTTGCCGCCAGTCCCTGCTCGTTGCCGATCCATCGCACATCCGGCCCCACATCGCTGAAGATTGCCGCATCCGGCTGTAAATCCCGGATGATCTGCCACGTGTTCAGCCAGTCGTAATACGTCCTGTGGTCGATTGTGCGCCGTTCCCTCGCTCCCCCGTAGTAACCGTCTCCGCCGTTCGCCCCGTCCAGAAACACCTCGAATGCGGGTCCGTAATTGCTCAGCACCTCCCTCAGCTGTTCGCGGAAAATGCTCAGATATTCCGGCTTCCCGTAGTTCGCATTGTTCCGGTCCCACGGCGACACATAGAATCCTGCGTCCAGCCCGTATTTCCTGCACGCATCCGCCATTTCTTTCACAAAATCGCCTTTCCCGTCGCGGAATCCCGTTTTGGTGATGTTGTGTTCCGTTGTCTTGCTCGGCCACATGCACAGACCGTCATGATGCTTGCACACGATGATGATTCCGGTGATTCCGCCGTCCTTGCACGCCTTCACGATCTGTTCTGCATCGAATTCGCTTGGATTGAATGCCTTCGGGTCTTCGTCTCCGTAGCCCCATTCACGGTCAGTGAATGTATTCGGACCGAAATGCAGAATCGCATACACATTGTGGTCGCCACGCTTCAGAATACGGTTGGACGGCGCGCGTCCCGCGTTGTATTTGGACAGAATCGGATAGTTTTTTGCCAATTCTCCGCTGCCTGGGGATAATTCCGCCGCCTGCGCGGCACACACTGCCGCACACACACAGATTGTCGCCATTATTTTTTTCATCATGCTTGCTCCTTGAGTTGATTATTTTGAACTAAGCTCGAAAAAACATCTTTTTCAATATATACGCTCCCCCTCATTTTTCAAGACTCACCCTCTCATATAACGCAAATATAACGAAATCCCCGCTCCCTTTCGTCCGTCGCCTCAGGAAAACGGATTCCCCGCAAAATATGATTTCTGACGGTTTGAAACGATTCTTTCTTTTTTACAAATGCGCATCTTGCTTCTTTTCCTGAAAATCTCATCTTTTTTTTACTTTTTTCTTTTTTCGGCTTGACAATGTCCGTTTTTGTGCTAAATTAATTATATCTTGCAGTCAGCAGCAGATTTGCGGGGGCGTAGCTCAACTGGTTAGAGTGCCACCCTGTCACGGTGGATGTTGCGGGTTCGAGTCCCGTCGCTCTCGCCATTTTTGTGCCCTGATTTTCGGTTTTCGCAAAGTTTCCAACATGCAGAACGGAGAATTTTTCATGAATCAGATCATTCAGCATTTCCTCGGCTATCTTACTGCAGAACGCGGACTTGCGCGGAATTCTGTCCATGCCTATGCCGCCGATTTGCAGGATTTCTCTGATTTCCTCCTTGCGCACCGCTGCACCTCGTTTGCAGATGCCTCCCGCGAAACTATCCTCGACTATCTCGAAATCTGCCGGAATGACCGCGGCATGGAGGTCAGCAGCATTGCACGGCGTCTGATTGCCATTAAAATCCTTTACCGCTATTTGGCCCGCGAACACCTCGTGCCGTCCGATATTACGGGCATTATGGAGTCCCCCCGCCTTTGGCACATCCTCCCCGATTTCCTCACGTATGATGAGGTCGAACGCCTTTTGGCGGTCTACCCTCCCTCTGCCAAAGACCCGCTGACTCTCCGCAACCGCTGCATCATCGAGCTGCTCTATTCCTGCGGACTGCGTGTCAGCGAATGCGTTGATCTGCGGACGGATTCTCTGAAACTCGATGATAAAATCGTCCGTGTGCTGGGCAAAGGCTCCAAGGAACGCATTGTCCCCATAGGCAGTGTGGCAATCCGGCTGCTGAATCGTTATTTCACCCATGCCCGCCCCGTCCTTGCGGGTGGACGTCAGGATACGCATCTTTTCCTTTCCAATCACGGGCACAAGCTCGACCGTGAACGCGTCTGGATGATTGTGAAAGATGCCGCAAGAATCGCCGGCATCATCAAGAATATTCACCCTCATACCCTGCGTCATTCCTTCGCAAGCCACCTGCTGGAAAACGGTGCCGATTTGCGTGTCATTCAGGAAATGCTCGGTCATGCCGACATCGCCACCACGCAGATTTACACACACATCGAACAAAACAAACTCCTGGCGACCTTCCGTCAGTTCCATCCGAGGTCATAACCATGCTCAAATTCTTATCCGGTCCGGCTCAGAAAAAAACATTCCTCCGCATGACCGTCCGCAACCTCATCCTCATTCTGATTCTCTGCGCCATTGTTTATGTGGTGCGGGGAGGTTTTTCCGGCGATACACGCGACCTCAAACGCCTCAACCTCATGTTTTCCGCCATGAGTACCGTGGGCAATATCGAACTCTACGGCACAGACATGGATGAACTGAAAAAAGCACGGGATGATGCTCACGCCGCCATCATGGAGGTCAATCAGGTGTGCAATATCTTTGACCCCGCCAGCGAGCTTGCCCGCCTCAATGCCACTGCCGCGGAAACCCCTTTCGTCTGCTCCGGTCTTCTCTGGGACCTCATTGTCAGGTCCCGTGCATTCAGTAAAATGACCGATGAATATTTCGACATTACCTGCGCCCCGCTGGTCGCCCTCTGGCGCGAAGCAGGAGAAAAAGGAACTCTCCCGACCTCGGATGAACTCGAACAGGCAAAAGCACTCTGCGGCTTCCGGAATGTGGAACTCGACCTGAAGGCTCAGTCCGTTAAATTCAAAAAATCAGGCGTTTCACTGAATCCCGGCGGAATCGCAAAAGGCTATGCCCTCGACCTCGCCGCTGCGGCCGCCCGCAAACACGGCATCGACTGCGGCTGGATTGATTTGGGCGGCAACGTCCTCACTCTGACCAATCCTCCCCCTCATAAAGAAACCTATACCGCCTCCATCAAGAACCCCTTCGACCGCGAAACTTCCATCGGCACAGTCCCCATGAAGAAGCAGGCGATCAGCACCAGCGGCAACTACGAACGCTTCGTCACCATCGACGGACACCGCTACACCCACATCATCAACCCGAAAACCGGATGGCCAGTCGAAAACACCGCCTCCGTAACCGTTCTGGCGGAACGCGGCATCGAATCCGATGTCCTGTCCACGGCAATCTTCGTCGGCGGTACGGAAATGGTGGAAAAAATCCGCTCATACTTCCCCGACCTGAACGCACTGATCATCCGCGGCACTCCGGATAACCCCGAAATCATCACCAGCGGTACCGTCTGGTCCCAAATCACCTTCCAATCGTCCTCAAAATAAGCGAGAGAATCTTTTATAGTGTGGCACAAAATCAACCATTTACACTGACAGAAAAATTGCTTCAATCTTGCTTCATTTCAGGAAATTTTCATTATTTTTCATAGTTAGCCTCAAAATTCAATCACTTATAGAAGAAAAACACATCGTCTCTGAGCTCATTCATATCTCGCAAATTCCATTTTCTTGCATAGTCAAACTCAAAATCCAATCACTTACAAAAGAAAATACTCTCATTTTGAGCTTATTCACCTCATTTCTCGTTAAGTACTTTTCCTACGCAGTCGAAATCTCAATTATTTACGCAAATAGTACGCATTTTTTCCTCTCCTCGCTTTTTTGGGACCATTTGCTCACTTCTGTTCATCACCGAAAAAACATTCCATATCCTTTCATATCTCATTAACAGTAAATCATTTAGAAAATATTTTTGCGTTAAAATCTCGTTTTTGCCTGTTTTTTTGCCCTGTTTTTTCCTGATTTTTGCTTATTGATTAACATTTTTTGTTCTTTTTTTGTGAAATTCAATCACTTACGCTTGATTATACGCAGATTTGTGCTATTTTAAAAGATGTTTAAATTATTTTGAACCTCTAAAACGTTGCATCCGGACGATTTCAGCCATCAAAATCGTGGGATCAGGAGAAACCAAACATGGCCGCTTCAACTTCGAAAAAAGCTGTTTCCTCAAAAACGAAATCTGAACCTGCGAAGAAGACGAAAACCGTTGAAAAATCAGTAGTTTCCGCTGTTTCCACGAAGTCCGCTCCTGCATCCCGGTCGGTAAAAAAATCCTCCCCCGCTCCGAAAACCGCTTCTGAGGTCAAAAAGGCTGCTTCTGAGGTCAAAAAGGCTACTGCCAAGAAAGCCGCTTCTGAGGTCAAAAAGGCTACTGCTGAGGTCAAAAAGGCTGCTTCTGAAGTCAAAAAGGCTCCGGCCAAAAAAGCCGCTCCTGAGGTCAAAAAGGCTTCTGCCAAGAAAGCCGTACCTGAGGTCAAAAAGGCTCCGGCCAAGAAAGCCGTTTCTGAGGTCAAAAAGGCTACTTCTGAGGTCAAAAAAACTGTCAAAAAGGCTACTGCCAAGAAAGCCGTTTCTGAGGTCAAAAAGGCTACTGCTAAGAAAGCCGCTTCTGAGGTCAAAACTCCTGTCAAAAAGGGCGAAACTGCAAAGAAAACGGCGACTGTGAAGAAAGAAGCGGCAAGGAAAAAAGTGGCAGCAAAGGAGATCGCGGTTGCGGAAGCTGCGGCTCCGGAACCTGAAAAGAAGATGTCGCGCCGTGCGCTGGCAGAAGCCAAACGCCAGGCGAAAAAGAATCCGTCCCCCATGCCTCATGTTCGCATCGTCAAGAACGCATCGGAACAGGCAATCGTGCAGACCAGAACCCCGCTGCCCAAGCTCAAACTGACCAAGGCGAAAAAAGAATTTTACCGGAATCTGCTGTACGGACTGCACCCCCAGTACCGCAATCAGCTGGATATGCACCGCTCGGAAGCCCTGATGGCCAAGAAAGACACCTCCGGCGGTCATGCAGGAATCGCCACGCACATGGCGGATTTGGGAAGCGACAATTCCCAGCAGGCACTGGAACTGCGTCTGCTGGAAGGGGAAGGCGACGTCCTGCAGATGATTGAAGAAGCTCTGGACCGCCTGGACCACGATGAATACGGCATCTGCATCGAATGCGGCAAGAAAATCAATCCGGAACGCCTCGAAGCCAAGCCCTACGCCCGCTACTGTGTCGCCTGCAAGTCCCGCAAAGAACAGTTTGAAAGTCCTGATCACTACAGCCGCTAAACAGGCTGCACCTCATAATAAATTTTCCGGCACCTCATGAAACACAACCGATTGGAAAAAGGCTCCCCCGCTGAACGCAAGGTTCTGATTTGGGCGACAATCGTGATGATTGCACTTGTGGTTTGCGATCAGGCGACCAAGTCGCTGGTGGTCGCGAATATTGATTTTGCACACCGCATTACGGTCATTCCCGGATTTTTCGACCTGACGCATGTAACCAACAAGGGTGCGGCGTGGGGGATGTTTCACTCTCTGCCGTGGCTTCCATTCACCATTTCGGTTGTCGCATTTCTGCTGATTCTGGTGTTCCTGCGCAAACTGACGGATTTTTGGGCGGAACGCTATTTTGCAATGGCAATGATATGTTCCGGGATACTGGGCAACTGCAGCGACCGCGTTTTCCGCGGCGAACAGGCTTTTCAAGGCGCAGTCATTGATTTTCTGCGTTTCCACTGGCACAATACCGCCGAATGGCCGTCGTTCAACATCGCCGACTCCGCCATCTGCTGCGGCGTAGCACTTTTTGTGCTTTCCACGTTAATCCGTCCTGAACCGAAAAAAACTGCGGTCAACTCAGAAAAAGACGAGGCTGCCCATGAATCCCCGGATACTGCGTCTGCTTTCTGAACAGCTCGCCGAATCCGGCAAAATCCCCATCATCGCGGGTCCCACGGCATCCGGGAAAACGGAACTCGCCATCGCATTGGCAGAAGCTCTCCGGGGGGAAATCATTTCGGCTGACTCCATGCAGTTTTACCGCGGAGTGGACATCGGGTCCGCCAAGCCAACACCGGATGAACTCCGCCGTGTGCCGCATCATCTGATCGACACCATGGATATTTCCGAAAAATCGGATATCTACCGGTTCCGCGACAATGCACTCCGCATCATTGAAGAAATCCGGTCGCGGGGGAATCGGCCTGTGATCGCGGGCGGGAGCGGGCTTTATATTCATGCACTCGTTTACGGGCTGGATGATTTGCCGTTCGACCACGCGCTCCGCAAGGAACTGGACGAACGCTATGACAATCCCGAACACTTCGGAGAACTTGCCGACCTGATGCAGAAGGAATGCCCCCAGGATTTCGAGAAGTTCGGCGGACACCGCCGCAAACTCATCCGCGCCAAAGAAGTTTTCCTGCTGTCCGGGCATCAAATCACCGAACTGCAGCACGGATACGGAGACCCCGATCCGCGTTTTGCCCAATTCATCATCACACGCGACCGCAACGACCTGAAACGCCGCATCCGCAAACGTACAGCCATGATGTTAAATCACGGCTGGATCGAGGAAGCGAAACGCCTTCTGGCGCAAGGCATTCTGAATGCTCCCACCGCATGGCAGGCCATCGGCTACACTCAAATCAAAGACTATTTGGACGGCATAATCTCCCGCACCGAGCTGGAAGAACAGATTGCGACCGCAACCTGGCAGTACGCCCGCCGTCAGATGACATGGTTCCGCAACCGACACCCGCAGGCAATCCCGCTGGTCATTCCCCCCGATGAGGAAAAATGAGAAAAAATAAAGGACACCTCCATTCGGACGGAATAGAGATGCCCTTCAATCGCAAGAAAAAAATTGGTAGATTAGTCGATTATGCAAAAGTCCGATACGGGAAGAAAAGATTTTTAGAGAGAAACAACTTTTCTTCTCGCAGTCTTCCTTTTCCAACCCATTTCAAATTCCTCAGAGCAAATTGATTTCCCAATTGGATTAGTCAATTATGCAAAATGTCCAAGTTTTTGGAGTAAAGCGCACTTTTTATTCATGAATATTTTGAGCTGATTTCAACTCTTTTGAAAAAACTGTTTCTTGCTTTTGCGAAAGAGTTTGTATTGAATAAAATCCAATCCCAAAATCACTGAAATATGGGAAACACATTTTACATTTCGGATAAAAGTCTTTTTCCCGCCAGAAAGCATCCGCCAAAACCATTCAATACCGTAGTGACGGAATGCTTTCGGAGCCCAAAGACGATTCCCTGAATGGAAATCAAAGGCAGCACCGACACCAAGCATGACAGGAACATCGATTTTTCCTTGATGAGCTCGCATCCAACGTTCCTGTTTAGGACCGCCAAGCCCTACCCAAAGTAAATCCGTATGGCTGTCTTCTATTTTCCGCTTCACATCCATTTCTTCTGTTTCTGTCAACTCACGAAATGGAGGGCAATAAGTCCCGGCAATCTGTATTCCCGGATATTTCTTTTCCAAGTTTTCAACCAGCTTTTCGGCAACGCCTTCTGCACCGCCGAGAAAAAAATGCCGCCAGTTTTTAGAAAGTCCGTATTCACATGCTTTCAGCAGAAACGTCGGTCCGGAAACTCTCTGGAAATTTTCTCCGGAGTACAAAGATGCCGCCAACGCAGGCGCAATCCCGTCCGGGAAGATTAGCGCGGCATGATTGATGACCTCGCGCACGTGCTCGTCTTTTAAGGCCCGGCTGAAAAGATTCGCCTCAAAAAAACAGACAAATTGATTGCTTCGGCTCTGAATCAGTGCTTCCACTTCAGTCAAAGCATTGTCCATCGTCGAATAGTTGATGTGTACGCCATGCATATCAACGTAGCGGAACGACTCATACTTTTGTTGTTGCAGCACTTATCTTGACTCCCCTGAAATGAACTTTTTAATGTGATATAAAGAATATATATTGTTGCGGAACGGGTATTCCGATATTTTTTCCAGATGCAGACAGTTCTGCAATTTGTGTTCGGACGAATGATCTTTCGGCTGTCGGAAAAATAACAGCATCGGTTCGTTGGAACACCCTTTCAATTCCGGCAAATTCAGAAAATAATCTGCGGAATGCGGATTTTTCTCCAAACGGATCTTTCCTGCGGATAATGTAATAACATTGGGGGGTAAAGCCATACGGGATGACTCAATTGTCCCGTCGAAAAGAAGAATCCTGCCGTTATTGTTTCCGCAGAAATGAGCAATGTCCTGAGAGACATTCCTTAAAAAGTCCTTATTGTCCTTGGGACACAATTCCGGGCCGAGATGACACACCAGCACGGCGATGACCAGCAGGCTCCACCAGTGAATCGCTTTCAACGGCAGCCGGTCGAAATGACACCATTTGCCGACACGGATTGCTCCCTGTATACCAAACGGCAGCAGAAAAAACGCGATGACGGCAGTAAAAACATAATATCGCGTTGAACGGCCGTTGAGACTTCCAAGCCACATGATCCTCCAGACAAATGTCCCCAGTACTGCCGCCGCGCACCACAGCAAACTTTTTTTCTGCTTCCAGAAATCGCGTATCCCGAATATCCCCAGCATAAACAGGGCAAAAAGCAATCCGTACATCGCGCCGCCGAAACGAAGTATGCCGTAGTAAAGGATTTTAAGAGATCCGCTCATGCCTTCACCAACGATTTGAACATACTCCAGATATACCCGCTCCATGTCGTGGGAATGACCTCCCACTGACTGCCATAACTAATGCGGAAATGTTGTTCCAGCAGAAGCAGCGGCAAGAGCGTCAATACCGCGACAAGTATCCCGCTGATGACTGAAAAAAGAACGCTTTTCCACTGACGGCGTACCAACTGAATAAGCAAGGATACTGCGCACCATACCCCGAAGACCATCAGAAATTCAAATCCCTCTTTGCGAAACATAATCGCACAAAACGCGAAAAGAGCGAATAACAGCCAGTAGCGGTACTTTTCCCGGGTAACCGCCCATGCTCCGACAGCCAGCGCCGCCGCCCCGCAACTGAAATAAGGTGCATCGCGAAGGATAAAACAGCCTAACCGCAAGAGCCACGGCGAAGTCGCCGCAAAGAGAGCTCCTAACAGCGCATAGTGCGTTTTCTGCCAAAGAGCAATCATTCCGTAATAAACGGAATACATTAGAAGCAGGAAGGAACTCCCCAAAATGATAAAAGCTGTTACATACATGGACAGCCCAATTGCCGACCCTGCTTGAAGAGCCAGAAAAAATCCTGGCGGTAAATTTTTATACGCTTCGACTCCCGTCTTGTAAAATTCACGCCACCCGCAGGTTAAAACAATTTGGGCGTTTTCAAGATAAAATACGCTGTCTCTCGGTTGAAAATCTTCAATCCACAACCGTATTAATCGCAGAACCAATCCCAACACAATCAGAACGTGGAGTGTTATAAATGGATGGCTTTTGATAGCTTTTCCGACCTTTTCCAGCCACATCATCGATTTTGAAAAAAACAACGGAACCATTATTCGATCGTCAGTTCTTGATAAGTGTCCAGCAAACTTTTGCCGACAATGTCCGGTGAATAATATTTTTGAGTACGATTGCGAGCCTCAACAGCTGCTTGGGTATACCAATCTTCTGCATTCCACCGCGACTGAATTGTCCGGCACAAATCATCCGAATCACCCGGAACAAACGTTGTGCCGCCTTTTCCGATGATTCCGGGCATACCGCCTGACGCGGGTACAATTGCCGGAATACCCAGTGACATTCCCTGAAGCAGTGTCGTCGGAAAATTCTCATAACAGCGGCTGGTCATCACCTGCAGTCTGGCGTTGCGCATAAATTCAAACTGTGCCTCTCCGGTGAGATAGCCGACGAAGTCCACGTTGGCAGAAGCCTCCGTCCGATAGCTTTCTGCTCCATTGCCGGCGATTTTGAACGGGATCGAGGGCAGCGCGCGCGCGGCATCCAACAGGATGTCAATCCCTTTTTCCTCGCTTAACCGCCCCATATAGGCAACGTACCCGCGTTTCCCCGGCAAAGCCGTTTTTGCTTTTCTCAACCATTGTGCATCGATAAAATTGGGGACGATGGCGCATTTTTTCTGCGGCACCCCGTAAGAAATCAGTTTATCCCGCTGGAATTCCGTGAGGCAGAGAAAGCGGTCAACATTGTCCTTGTACCAACCGAAATGCTGTGCCGTTCTGGTCCGCAGCGCATATCCCAATGTCTTCAGGCGGCTTTGCAGACAATTTTTGCGGATGCAGGGTTGAACACTTTGCTTTTGCGCACACTCTTCGCAGACGGTATTGTTGACCGCGAAAAGACCATTGGGACAGAAGAGCCGGAAATTGTGAACCGTCATCACGACAGGAATATTCCGCCTTTTCGCTTCCGGCAAAATGCACGGATTGATGAGCGGATAAAGATTGTGAATATGCACAATATCCGGTTTTTCCCTATCTAAAAACTTTGCAAAGCAATGACGGGCAAAGGGATTCCATATGCCGCAAACAAAACCTTTCAAATTGCCGGACAAATCTTTGAGTTCCGCTGAAGAACAGCGAAAAAATACGACATCGCACCCCTGCGCGGTCAACACATCAGCGTGATCGCGCACGACCGCCTCTTCCCCGGAGAACTTTCCGTAGTCGTTATGAACGATGGCGACTTTCACTATCGCACCACTCCGAAAAACGTCATATATTTAGTCGGATGGAAGAAGAAATCCATCCACTTGATCCTTGAGCAAAGCAGGGAAGCAGAGCACGTCAGCATCAACGTCAGCGCAAAGACTCCGATACCTATACCAACTTTGGGCCACATTGCCGAACCGTTTGCCGCAGATGGAAGTACTATCAAAATGGCGTTAAAAACAAACACGTTGGTAAGATAAATAAACAAAGATGCTTTCCCGAAAAAAATCAGGATTTTACTCCGCTTGAGTATATCTTGCAGACTCAGGAGAATCCCGAAAAACACAACGGGGAACAACAGACGCCAAATCTCAGCATCGCGCGCAGTTTCGGAAATTCTTATCCAAACAAGCGAACACGCGATAAAGCACCATAGGCATAGGAAGCCAGTTATTCTCTTATGAGCCTCCGTTGCAAACAATATCCGATACACCAACAGGGCGAGAATGCCAAGACGAAAATATCCCAAGGCGATATTGAAATCAAACGGGACGCGATCCGCCCAACACTGTACCGATGGAGCCAAGACCCCAGCGCATACCCCGATTATCACCGATTTCACTGCAATGTTTGCGGAATCAAACCAACGCTTGAGAATCATCATAGTACAAAATGCCGGCAAAAACCACAGGAAATGATAACCGACAACTGACTTCAGCCGCCATTGCACGGGATAAAAATACGCCATCAAGGTCTGCGGCCAAGAAAAAGGGGATTCTGCCTTCAGCAGACGGTACGAAGTCAGCGCTATTATGAAAAACAAAGTATACGGCACATAAGAATTGATGATGATTTTCAAATAATCTTTGCATGCGACCTGACGGCGTGGGGCATAGAAAAACGGAAGTATGAAAAAAGCCGATATGTGAAATAAATAGACATATTGCTGCAGCGTGCCCGAAGTCGGTATCAAAAGGCTGTTGTGGCCGAGGACTATTAAAAGTATCAGTATCCCCTTGATGGCGGAACTTGCTTCTATATCTAGGCCTCTGCTCTGCTCTGCTCTGCTCTGCTCTGCTCTGCTCTGCTCTGCTCTGCTCTGCTCTGCTCTGCTCTGCTCATAGTCTGACCAATGTTAACCCACTAAAACTCTCCACGTCCACCGGCATCCGGCAAACAACTTTTCCTTTAGAACCGAGGCGGCAAGCGAACACGCCAATACACCACCGACAATCGGAATATACCACGCAAATATTTGCGACTGAGACACGAACAGATGTTTCATTACCCAAGGGTAAATCAGTTGATCAAACATATAACTGAAAAGATATATGGCGAAAGAATACTTCGCCAGACAGCAGACTATACTGTTGCCATAACGCATGGATTTTACTTGATAAAATTGTAAAAACAGCAAGAATGTTAGAATTACCGCTGGCGGATCTGATGCACCGCCCAGCAGCGCAACATAATCGCGATGCGGAAAGATGCAGAAAGATATCGCCGTGTTGAAAACACAGATCCCGAGGCAAAGGAGCATCCACCATTTCCGATATGCCGTGAACCATCGAGGCGGTTCATCCTCGTGAAAGATCCGGAGATAAGCTCCTGCAAAGTAATAGACGAGAACCCAAAGATTTGTCCAGTATTGAGGCAGCAGACGCAGCCCATAGCGGTTTGTAAAATCCGGCAGACTTGCCAAAAACAGCAAAGTGCCAATCAGGCAAAGAGGATGTCCCTGTACTGTACTGTACTGTACTGTGCTGTCAGCTCATTCCAAAGTACATTCAAAAACGGAATCAGCAGAAAGAGTCCGATATACATCTCCACATACCATGCGTAATTGATCGTATGAAACGAGAGAATACCCTTAATCAGAGCGCCTGCGGAATATCCGCTTGAATAATTCAGTACAAAATAAGTTATTATAGAAATGAAAAGATAGTCGACAATAACCCGTTGTAAACGTGAATAATAGCTGAATTCCAACTTCTTGCGGCAGTTCAAATACCCCGTCAGCATCAAAAACAGAGGAACTCCGACGCTGGTTGTGAAATACTGTACAATTCCCTGCAGCACCATCGACGGGGTGTTGAATGTTGTCACTCCGAAGCGAGTATTCAAAAAGAAATGCCCGGAAACTACGGAAATTATGGCGATTGCTCGTAATAGATCGAGACCAAGTACTTTAAGGCTGTTTTTCATGATGGATACGTCATAAAATCCGGAAACGTTTCGTAGTCATTATGGGCAATGGCAATTTTTATGTTTGATAAATTCATTGAATTTTCCCAAAAACTTATTCCACAACAAAGTCGTGATTAAGGCGCTGGAAACAACAATCAGGAATCGAATTCTCCAATTGCGCATAAAGAATGTCATCGTATAAAATGGAATATGAAACAAGTAAATATTCCACGAGTTTTTGCTGACCCATACGATAAATTTATTGCTTTTATTGGGAATGATCAACCATAGAGCGCAGCTAACCAACAGTCCGTAACTGATATAGTACAAAGTTGGCGGATACTTCCCTGCGTTAGGGGCAAATGCGGAACCTTGGGAAATTTGGCAGATCAAGAATAAGAGAAGAAACAATAGAAGAAGCCATTTTGTTTTAGGGGAGGTAGTGAGTCGGATTCCAACTGCAGACACGATGATGTAACCGGAACAACCGACAAGATAATCCTCAAGAATAACAGACAGACAATACGAGCAGTTATACTGCTGCACAAAGGAGGCTCCCCAACATAACAACTGTTGCAGCAACATAACCAATCCGATGAGGAGAGTGTACTTGAAATCGCTCTTTATTCGCAACGAGACACAATACAGAAATGGCGCGCATATCCCGCATAATAAGAAAATTTTGACAATCCAGATAAAACCAAGCCCTCGATTGGATAAAAGTAATGTAAGTATCAAGCTTCTCAAGGAATACGATGGCTACTCCTTGTGCAGGATCAAGCATCCAATAGCAACGACTGCCCATACTAAAAACATCATGCCCCAAGCTGGAAGTAACAGCTTTTTACATCTTTTCCAAAGCAGATTCTTATCTGGATACAAATTGATGCTGTTTGGATTGATTTTGCTGACGGAATTCATACCTGCAAGCAGAAAGAGAAGAACGACATCATACGTTCGGATGTTCAGTAATAGAGTTGGCAATCCCATATGTGCCAGTATTGCGGAGAAAATGGCAAGACATTTCAAATTATCAATGCGGAAATTTCTCTTCTCTTCATTCTTCTTGTTTTCCGAGTCGGTTTCGAATTCTATCTTGTGAGGTTCAGGACATCCAAATATTGTTTCATAACATTCTTCTCGGAGAATATCCAATCCAAAGATTTTAGACGAAGATACTTTCATTTTTGAACTCCGATTGT